>NZ_JBSGUQ010000028.1:0-93297 GCF_053608005.1 Lentzea sp. NPDC055074 | reverse complement strand
GTGAAGACCTAGACACCTCCACCACACACGGAGGTCTTCCTCATGATCAAGGCGACATGCCGGACACACCGTCAACAACGTCCATGATCACTACAGCTAGGCGGCTTGCAAGCCACATGTTCAACGCCGCACGACGGCACTGCGCGGCTAGACCTCGCCCACGCAGTGCCGTTCCTACGTGAAACGACCCCAGCAAGAACATCGCTGGGGTCGTTTCACGTAGGAACTCGTTCCAAGAACGCGGGTTGTGATCACGTCACCTCGCTCCCCACCTGACTCGGGACCGCGGGGAAGATCAGTCACGACATCCGGCTACACGCTGTGCAACGGCGGCGGCTGCGGCTCGTCGGTCGCCGCGGACTGCGTGAGCCTGGCGTTGAGCGCGTGGGCTTCCTGGAGCTGGTCTTCCAAGATGACGATGCGGCAGGCGGCGTCCAGTGCCGTGCCCTGGTCGACCAAGGCGCGCACGCGGGCGGCCAGACGTAGTTGGTAGCGGCTGTACCGGCGGTGTCCGCCGGCTGAGCGCTGCGGCTCGATGAGCTTCGCCTCGTCCAGGCTGCGCAGGAAGTTCGCCGAGGTGCCGAGCAGTTCGGCGGCCCGGCCCATCGAGTAGGCGGGGTAGTGCTCGTCGTCGAACTTCTCCGCTGTGGTCTGCGGTTCGTTGCTCGCAGATTCATGGGTTTCTGGGGTCATCGCGCCTCCGCATCACGAGGGGCCCCGATGCCGTAGCACCGGGGCCCCAGGGTTGTTGGGTTTCACTTCCACCTAGCCGACCGTGAGACCGGCTTCCTCTGTCCACATGCCCAGTACTGCGAGCGGGCGTTGCGGGGATCGCGTGTGCGTAACCGAAGACCACCTTCCAATCCGATGGAACTGCGGTACCCGTCTGGCCGAGTTCAGCCGAAGGCGGGCGATCCGATGGTGTGCAACCCTTCCCTTCTCCTCTGGTTACTGCCTTTCGTGTTCCTCACGTGGCAGTCGGCACCGGACCTCATGCACGTGCCGGACTCGTCTTCACCGACTGCCTTCGGTCACCTGCCAGAACCCCTTCCACTGATCGGCTCCGGCACATCTGACCGTCTTGCCCTTTCGCACTGCACTTCAACTGCGTCTTGCACCTGCTGGTGAAGCGGCTGCCGGGTACTTGCGCACTTCGGTCTTGCTTCCCGGCTGCCCTTGGTCGTCGGCCCGGAGCCTCTGCTCCGGCGCGTCTGACCGTTCTTCTCACGGGCAGTTCGTCATCTCCCGTGCCATGTTATCTCTGGTTCGACGGGTAGAAGAGTAACTCCTTCAGGATGAGAATGTCTACCCCGGTCAGCACAGATTTTCTCTTTCGGGTGACCTAGCTGCTCTCACCTGGGCAGATCGCAGTCGTTAGAAGAAGTAGGGCGGCCCGCGTGCAGGTGACCTGAGTGAGTCGGTGCGGACCTCCTCGTGGGCGCCGACCCGCTCACGCTCGACCTGCTCGAACGGCCCGTGGCCGGCATCTGCCAGCAGTAGCGTCGCCAGATGACCAACGTCCTGGTGATCGGCTTCGACCCCCACACCATCCCCGGCTTCGACCCGGCGCCGGTCGCCGCCGCCATCGAGCAGAGCAGCCGCCGGTTCGCCGAGCTCGGGCTCGCCGAGGACCTCTTCCTCATCGACTTCGCGGAGCTGGACGGCCGGGCGCAGGCCGAGCTCGTCGAGAAGCTCGACGACAACCGGTACGACGTGGTCCTGGTCGGCGGCGGCATCCGCAAGGGGCCCGGTCTGCTCGAGCTCTTCCAGATCGTCGTCAACGAGGTGCACTGGCGTCAGCCGGAGGCCGCGATCGCCTTCAACGACAGCCCCGGCGACAGCCCGGAGTGGGTTCTCAAGGCGTTGGAGCAGAGGCGCAAGAGTTAACCCACAACATTGGGTGAACCGGACACGCCGCCTCTCCGTACCCCTCGTCAGACCGAGAAAAACGCTGTCCAGCGATCAAGTCCCCGCAGGTCAGCACCCCGCACCCCGCAAATCACTACCAAGCGTGACGGCATCACTCGATCGCGTGGTCGTGGATGTAACCCATAACGAGAGTCGGGCTAGCAGCGAACTAACAGACAGCTCCGCCAGTTCGTCAGGAGGCAACGATGAACTTAAGCAGGACGCACCAGGCTCGTTGACTGTCTGTCAGCAACGGATAGCCCAACTCATCGGAAACGTGACGAGAGTCACCCAACGGGCGCTCAAGCTTGCCTGCGCTCGTGACGCGAGGTTACGTTCTCGCCCGCCGATAACGGTTTGGTCACCGGCAGGACACAGGCCCCGTACCACCTAGGGCCCAAAGTCCGGCCCGGAATCCCCCGCCGGGAGAGTCCGGTGGCCAAGCTCCCCGACGCAGGAGGCTCCCCCTTGGCCCGGCACAGCAAGGCCGATGGCCGAACCGTGTACACGGTCGTGCCCAGACAAGAAGTCAAGCCCGGCGCTCACCGCGTCGAGGACGACAAGGTCCCGCTTGCCCACCGTGTGAGCGCGATCGTCGTCGCCGCAGGTGTCGCCGCCGGCACCGCGGCCATCGCGAACGCCGCCACCAGCGGGTCCCCGACCGAACTCGCCGCGGGCGCGGCCGAGCTGGGCGCTCTTCCCGACCAGCAGGCCAAGACCATCACGACGGTCCACGACGTGAACCCCGGCAGCCAGGTCGGCCGTCTCCTGCAGTTCCAGCAGATGTACGCGCAGCAGACGTTCGAGCAGGCCACCAAGGTCGCCGCGGACGCCCACGCCCAGCGCGAGGCCGCTGCCAAGGCCGAGGCCGAGCGTCAGATCGAGATGCGCAAGCCCGCCAAGCAGCGCGAGGTCGAGGCCTGGATCAAGGACGCCATCAAGATCCTGCAGGCCAACGGCACCAACATCGACAACGGCTCCGTCGACGAGATCTACACGATCATCATGAAGGAGTCGAACGGCAACCCCAACGCCGTCAACAACTGGGACTCCAACGCGATGCGCGGCACGCCGTCCAAGGGCCTCATGCAGTGCATCGACCCGACGTTCCGGGCCTACAAGCTCGCCGGGTACGACAACATCCTGGCGCCGGTCGACAACATCATCGCGGGCGTCCGCTACACCTACGCGCGCTACGGCGGCTTCCACAACCACCCGGGTCTGGTCAACATGAACCTGGGTGGCGGCTACCTGGGGTACTGAAAAAACGGTCTGAAACATGCCGTGTCGGGGTGCGGGAATCCCATCGGCGGACGATGCTGTCAAACAGGTTCACCCACAAGCATGGCGGCCCTAGCGGGCACACGCCCGGTAGTGCTCCCATCGAACGCGATCCCCGAACGCAGGGAGTGGCCGATGAACGAGCAACAGGCACGCGACGACGAGCTGGAGAAGATCCGCTCGGAGGCGACGGGTTGGCTGGCCAAGATGGCCAAAGCCCAGCACCGTCCCAAAGTCGAGCAACGCAGGCCTGAGCACGACGCCATGACACCCGCGAAGAAGTAGGCAGGAAACGACAGAAGCGCCCCGGCTGCGGCCGGGGCGCTTCTGTTTGCGCAGGTCATCCCAGCTGCACGACCGGCTCCAGCCCGCCCAGCAGCTCCTGCCGGTACGACGCGGAGACCTGCACCGCTTCCCCCGGCCACAGCGTCACGTAGTTGTCGCTCCACAACGCCGGCGCGACCTCCGGGCCCCCTTCGCCCCGCAGAAGAGTCACCCGCACGAAGAACGCCACGGACGAGCTGGTGTTCGTGAGGGTGACGTCCGTTCGCCCGTCCGAGACCGCGGACGACACGGACACCTGCCCCCGGGGCAGCGCCGAGAGGCCCTTCAGATCCGCGTAGGACGTCTGCGGCATGTGGTACCAGGTCGAGTTGCCGATATCGGCCACATCGGGCGTTGAGGACAACCAGTACACGTTCCGGTCGACGACGGCCCCAGACGCGTCACGCAGCAGCAGACGCACCAGGTACGTGGGAGACGCCCCCAATTCCACCGTGCCCACCGCACCGGCCCCAACAACAGGCACGGTGGCATCCGAACGCACGGTGCCGTCGAGCTCGAACACGGTCGTCTGCGCGCTCATGCCGTCAGCAGCCCCGAGCACCCACACCGTGCCGTCGTCGTAGGAGTACTGCACGTGCACCCGCTCGAGACCGGCGCGCGCACCGAAGTACCCGCCGCTGGGCGTCATCGAGTGGTCGAACAGGTGCCAGTAGAGCAGCGGCTGCGCGTTGTTGAGCAACCAGTAGATGTCGCCAGTGGACGGGTTGGACGCACGTAGCGCGTTGCGCCCGTGCGCCTCGAACTGCGCGCGGTTCACCTCGTAGTTCATCAGCTGTGCTTTGCGCACGAAGTCTTCCAACGACGTGGGCGCGCCATAACGGGCCGCGAGCGCGTGCCAGAAGTCGCCGAGATGGTCGAACCACGGCGACCACGACAGGTGGTACTGCACCGAGTCCGGGTCACGCCACAGCGCGTCGAGCTCGGTGTCGGTCATGAACGACCTCAGCGCCGCCAGCTCGGGGATCGCCGCACCCGGCCCGTTCTCGCCCTCGAACCCGAACGCGCCCCCGCCGACCGGACCGTAGAAGTAGTTCGGCGGCACCCACCAGTACGGCCCGGCGCCCTTGTGTCCCGACGGCCCCAGCTTCTCCGCCGACCACGGCCCGATCGACGCGAGCAGCGGCAGCGACCAGTCCGTCGACGCGAATGCCTCCAGGTACAGCTGCTCGACGGCCGGCGGCGGCGCCGTGTCGCTGCCCAGGTAGAAGCTCAGGACCGACGGGTGGTTCTGCAGCCGGAAGCCCTCCGTCACCGCCGACGCGCGCGCCACCGCGAAGTCCGCCTCGCTCCACTTCTCGTAGTGCTGCCACTTCGTGCAGCACTCCCAGCCGGGCATCAGCACGATGCCCATCCGGTCGGCGAGGTCGTAGAACTCGTCCTGCTCCAGCTTGCCCTCGAGCCGCAGCGTGTTCAGGCCCAGATCGCGGACGTAGGTGAGCTCGTCCCGCACGCGTTGCCGGTCGTCGCGCAGGAACAGGTCGGGCGTCCAGCCGGCGCTACGCACCTGGAACGGCCTGCCGTTGATCTCGAACGCCTGCGCGCCGTCCGCGTTCAGGAACGAGCGGACGTGCTTCATGCCGAAGTCGCGCAACGCCCTGTCGGACGTGCGGCTGCCAACGAGAGCCTCCAGCTCCAACCGGTACAACGGCTGCTCACCCATGGAGTACGGCCACCACACACGTGGACGCTCCATGTGTTGCCGCGTCTCCACGGTCGCGGAACCCCGTGCGGGCACCTTCACGGTCTCCTCGAACGGCCCGTCCGCCGATCCCCGCACGACGACGTCGACATCGGCGGAGGTGTGGTTGGTGAGCTCGGCCTTGATCGTCAGGTCCGCGGTCTCCAGCGCGGGCACGGCCAACGACGTGACAACGCGCGCGTTGTGCAACGAGACGGGACCGGTGCGCACGAGCTGCACGTCGCGCCACACGCCCATGCTGTTGTCCGGCGGCGGCTGGCTCCAGTCGAGGAAGTCGAGCGTGAACTGCTCGTAGCTGTCGGCCCGGAAGACCTTGATGGCCAGCGCGTTCGTCCCCGCGTGCAGCGGGATCTCGAAGTCGTGCGCCGGGTACGCGCCCGCGACGACGTCCGGACCGGCGATCTTGGCCCCGTTGAGCCAGATCTCCGCGCTGGGGATGACGCCGCCGGGCAGGCGCAGGAACGTGTGCGAGCCGTCGCCCGGGACGGCGGTGAACGTCCTGCGGTACCACCACGGCACCGTGAAGTGACCCGCGTTGACCTTGTCGCGCAGATTCGTGGAGCGGTGGACGTCGGGGTACCTCCCGGCCGCCACGAGGCCTCCCAGGACCGTGGAGCGGCGCGGCACGGACGTCCAGGCGCGGTCGTCGTAGTCCGGCCGGGACACGACGTCGCCGTCCACCGGCACGTCCGAGGACGACCGCAGGCGCCAGTCGGGGAACGTCGTCACCTCGCCGGCGCCGGACGGTGCCGCGAACCCGGGAGACGACGACGTCGTCACCGCCGGGGGAACGCAGCTCGCCAGCAGCACCAGCACGACCAGCGCCAGACGTCTCACAAGGTCGGAGCCTCCCGCTCGAAGGCGGCCCACAGGAGCTTCAGCGGATGGTCCGCCGGGTGCTTCTCGAGCGCGTCCGTCCTCGCGAAGACGCCCACGAGCCGTTCCAGCGAATCGTCGGCGAGCTGGACCACGCGCAGGCCACTGCCCTCGCGCAGCTCGTTGTTCGCCGCCACCACCCCCAGGCCGGACGTCACGATCATCGCGCCCTTCACGAGGTTGGAGCGCAGCAGGGAGATGCCGTACTGGATCTCGTCGATCTCCGCGGCGATGTCGAGGCCCTGGCGGTAGTCGGGGCCGAACCAGCCGCGCAGGAACTCCGCGATCAGCCCCGCGCCCGGCACGACCAGCGGCACCGACCGCAACGCCGGCACGCGCACCCGGTCGCCGACGACGGTCTCCGGCAGGTTCGTCAGCAGGGCGAGCCCGCCGCGGCGCCACTGGATCACCTCGAACTCGGGGCGCTCCCAGCCCTGGCCCGCCCGCGTGACGACGCTGCCGCAGACGACGTCGACCTCCTGCGTCTCCAGCTTCGTCCAGATGTCCTTGGTGCGGATGTGCACGACCTTGAGGTCGACGTCGCGCTCCTCGAACTCGTCCGCGACGTGGTGCCACGCCTTCGCGAGCGTGTCGAGCATGTATCGCGTGGTGCCGACGGTGACGGTCGTGCCGAGCTTGCGGCGGCACTCGTGAATTCCGTCGAGCCACTCCGCGAGCGTCTCCCGCGCCAATTCGACGATCGACTCACCAGTGGGGGTGAACAGCACGTCCTTTCCACGTCCCTGCTTCACCACGAGCGCTTCGCCGCACAGTTCCACGAAGTTCCTGTTCAACGTGTCGAGCTGCTTCTGCACGCTCGACTGCTCGCGTCCCAACGCCCGCGCCGCGCGTAGGGCCGAACGGGTCTCGTGCACCGTGAGCAGGGTCCTGAGCTGGTCCATCGTGGTATCCAGTAGTGCACCCGGCATGTGCAGCAAACGGTGCAACGAGGTGCTGGTGGGAAGCACCAACTGGGACGAGCCGGACATCGGGACCCTCTCTGATGTTCTGTCGATCAGTTGAACTGAACTTGACCGCATTTCGCCGACAAATTATCTGCAGATACTGTCGGCGAATCCCTGGACACTTATCCCGCGGTGTACAAAACTATCCGCGGCGACCACGCGTGGGAGCCGATTCCGGGGGGAATCATTGGGGGGTGGGGGTCCGCCAGGCGTGAGCCGGCGGGCCCCCAAGTATTACCCTCAGCCGTTGTGACGGCTTCCGCTCGCCTGGAATGGGGCACCACCTACCAGGTCACCGTGCTCGAACTCGGACTCGCCTGCTGCGGGGTCGAAGTGATGGCAGCTCTCGACCACCTTCCCGACCTCGGCGTCACGCCGGTCGACGGCGCGGGCGAGGCGCACGTTCTCGTTGTCTCCGGCACCGTCACGGACGTCATGTTGCCCGCTGTCCTCCGCAGTTACGAGGCCATGCCCGAACCCCGTTACGTGATCTCCGTGGGCGCCTGCAGCAACACCGGCGGCCCGTACTGGGATTCCTACAGCGTCACCAAGGGGATCGACCAGGCCCTGCCGGTCCACGTCGCCGTTCCCGGTTGCCCGCCGCGGCCCGAGGCGCTGCTCGAAGGCCTGAAGGCGTTGCACGGGCTGGTGAACGCGTGACGACTCCGAAGACCGCGTTCGGCCAGACGATCCACCACGTGGAGCTCGCCGGCTGGCTCACCACGGCCGCGGCCCACCACGCCGAGGGGTTCGTGATGTTCGACTGGCTCGGCGTCGAGGACGCGGGCCGGCCTGGCGCCGTGGGCCAGCGCCACGCGGTGTTCCTGCACGTGATCAACCCGCGGACGCGCGAGGGCGTCATGCTGCGCACCGAGCTGGGCGCGGAGGACGCGCTGCCGAGCGTCGCATCCCTCTGGAAGGGCGCCGGGTGGCACGAGCGCGAGGCCGCCGAGATGTTCGGAGTCGTCGTCGTGGACGGCGAACCTGAGCACCTGCTGCTGCCCGACAGCTTCCAGGGCCACCCGCTGCGCAAGGACTTCGTGCTCGCCTCCCGCGTCGTGCGTCCGTGGCCGGGCGCGCTGGAACCGGGCGAGGACAACACGAGCGCGCCGAGTCGCCGCCGCACCGCACCACCCGGAGTGCCGGACCCGTCGTGGGGTCCGCGCCGTGAAGAGGAGCCGCAGTCGTGACGAACCTTCCCCCGCGCACCAGGGGCGTCATCGCGCTGTTGGAGGCCAACTGCACGGTCTGCATGATCTGCGCGCGTGAGTGTCCTGACTGGTGCATCCACATCACGTCGCACACCGAGGTCGAGGAGCAGCCCGGCAGCGCACGGCCGCGCAGCCGCAACGTGCTCGACCGGTTCGCGATCGACTACGGCCAGTGTCTCTACTGCGGCATCTGCGTCGAGGTCTGCCCGTTCGACGCCCTGCACTGGGCGCCGGAGTTCGGTTATCCGGGCACGGGGTCGATCGACGGCGAGGGTGCCGTCGCGGAGCTCGTCCACGAACGGGACGTGCTGTCCGCCTGGGTCGAGAAGGTCCCGCCGCCACCCGCGCTCGACCCGGCGGCGGAGGCGGCGCCCGAAACGGCCACCGGAACCGGACGGAGGCCTGGTTCGTTGAGGGGTAGGACGTAAAACCCGGAGGCGAAAACCGTGCACAAGCACTTCAACGGGTTGAAGACGGCCGTGCTGCTCGGCGGGATGAGCGCGCTGATCGTGCTGGTCAGCAGCCTGTTCGGCCGGACCGCACTGGTCATCGGCCTGGTGTTGGCCTTGGGCGTGAACGCCTACGCGTACTTCAACTCGGACAAGCTCGCGCTGCGGGCGATGCGTGCGGTCCCCGTGTCGCAAGTGGAGCAACCGATGCTCTACGCGATCGTGCGGGAGCTGTCGCAGAAGGCGCGCCAGCCCATGCCCAGGCTCTTCCTGAGCCCGACGATCGCGCCGAACGCGTTCGCGACGGGCCGCAACCCGCGCAACGCGGCCGTCTGCTGCACCACGGGCATCCTGGACCTGCTCGACGAACGAGAGCTGCGCGCCGTGCTCGGCCACGAGCTCGCGCACGTCTACAACCGCGACATCCTGATCAGCTGCGTGGCCGGCGCGCTGGCCGGTGTGATCACGATGCTGGCCAACCTGGCGTTGTTCGCGAGCATCTTCGGCGGCGGCGACTCGGACGACGACGGCCCGGGACCCCTGGGGCTGCTGCTGATCGCGCTGCTGGGCCCGATCGCGGCCACCGTCGTGCGCCTGGCCGTGAGCCGCTCCCGTGAGTTCCAGGCGGACCAGTCCGGTTCGGAGCTCACCGGCGACCCGCTGTCGCTCGCCTCGGCACTGCGCAAGATCGAGCTGGGGACGCGGGCGGCGCCGCTCGCACCGGAGCCGGGGGTGGTGTCGCAGAGCCACCTGATGATCGCGAACCCGTTCCGTCCGGGGGAACAGTTCGCCAAGTGGTTCTCGACCCACCCGCCGATCGCCGACCGCATCCGCAGGCTCGAGGAGATGGCCAGGCGCGCCAGTTAGCGCCCTGCCGTCGCCACGGCCATGAGGTACTCGCCGTACCCGGACTTGCCGAGCTTCTCGCCGAGCGCGTAGCACTCCTGGGCGGAGATGAAGCCCATGCGCAGCGCGATCTCCTCGGGACACGCGATGCGCACGCCCGTCCGGTGCTCCAGCACCTGCACGAACTGCCCGGCCTCGAGCAGCGAGTCGTGCGTGCCGGTGTCGAGCCACGCGAACCCGCGGCTCAGGTCCACCAGCTGCGCACGACCCTCGCGCAGGTAGGCGAGGTTGACGTCGGTGATCTCCAGCTCGCCGCGGGGCGACGGCTTGAGGTTCCGCGCGATGTCCACCACGCCGTTGTCGTAGAAGTAGAGCCCGGTGATCGCCCGGTTCGACTTCGGCTTCGCGGGCTTCTCCTCGATGGACAGCAACCTGCCCGACGCGTCCACCTCGCCCACGCCGTACCGCTCGGGGTCCTTCACCTGGTAGCCGAACAGCACGCAGCCGTCCAAAGAGGACGCGTGGTGCTGCAGCGTGGTGGAGAAGCCCTGGCCGTAGAAGATGTTGTCGCCCAGCACCAGCGCCACGTCGTCGTCACCGACGAAGTCGGCGCCGATGACGAACGCCTCCGCGAGCCCGTTCGGCGCGGCCTGCTCGGCGTACTCGAACGACATGCCCCACTGCGACCCGTCGCCGAGCAACCGCCGGAACAGCGGTAAGTCGGTCGGCGTGCTGATGATCAACACCTCGCGGATGCCGGCCAGCATGAGGACCGACAGCGGGTAGTAGATCATCGGCTTGTCGTACACCGGCAGCAGCTGCTTGGAGACGGCCTGCGTGATCGGGTGCAGGCGCGTCCCGCTGCCACCGGCGAGGACGATGCCCTTCACCGGTAGTTGGTGAACTGGAGGGCGATGCCGAAGTCAGAGCCCTTCAGCAGCGAGATGACGTCCTGCAGGTGGTCCTTCTTCTTGCCGGACACGCGGAGCTGGTCGCCCTGGATCTGCGCCTGCACGCCCTTGGGCGCCTCGTCGCGGATCTTCTTGGCGATCTCCTTGGCCTTCTCGGACGTGATGCCCTGCACGAGGTTTCCCGTGACCTTGAACACCTTGCCGGAGATCGCGGGCTCGCCCACCTCGAACGCCTTCATCGAGATGTTGCGCTTGACCAGCTTCTCCTGGAAGACGTCGATCGCAGCCTTGCAACGCTCCTCGGTCTCGGAGGTGAAGGTGATCGCCTCCTCGCCGGCCCAGGCCACGGTGGTGTTGGTCCCGCGGAAGTCGAAGCGCGTGCTCAGCTCCTTCGAGGCCTGGTTGAGCGCGTTGTCGACCTCCTGCCGGTCCACCTTGCTCACCACGTCGAACGACGGGTCCGCCACGACTTCACACTCCAACGATCTCGGGGTCACAGCCAGCGTCGATGCTACTGGGGGACCCCGATTTGGGGCCTCCCGAAGGGGTTATGTATTGTTCCGCCTGCACCGTTACGGCGGTGTGGGGCGGGTTGCCCGAGCGGCCAATGGGAGCGGACTGTAAATCCGTCGCGAAAGCTACAGAGGTTCGAATCCTCTACCCGCCACATCACCTGAAAGGTCCCTGTGACCAGCGATAAGCTGGCCACAGGGACCTTTCTGTATGTCCGGCTGTGTCCGGTCGATTCCGGCGTTCTCCGAGTGGCTGTACCGAGGACGTACCGAAGTTACGCGGCGGCTGGCCCGCCGAACGCTGCCTGAACGCGCTGCCGTGCCGTCTCTTCCCCTCCGTCGATGCACTTGGCGTACGTCCGGAGGAGAACGTTCAGGCTGTGCCCTGCCCATGCGGCCACCCGAGGTGCCTCGACTCCCGCGTTCAACCACATGGACACGCAGGCGTGACGCAGGTCATAGGGTCGCTTGGCGAGTGGTGACGCGGCCGTCTCGGGCGTGAACGCGGCCCTGCGCGCCATTGCCCAGGTGCGGCCATAGGTAGAGCTTCCGATACGTCCGCCCCGTTCTGCGACGAACAGGCGGCCACCTGGCGCTGTCCCGAACTGGTCGAGGTGAGCGTGCAGGATGAGCGCCAGCTCAGGAGAGCAAGGCACCGGCCTTTCCTCGGTGTCCTCCCGATGCTTCAGCCCGCGTTCCTCGTCGCGCTCTCCGCTGTCCGTCCACTCAGGTCCGACCTCTGGAGAGGCCTTTTCAAGGTGGATCTCTCCCCACTCGCGCACCTCCCAACGGCTACGCGCCTCGTTCCATTCGCGCGGTGGTAGCGCCAGGTGGTCACGTCGAACGTTGCTCACTTCCTCGGGCCGTAGGCCGGCGAAGTACATGAGCGCGAAGAACGCCACGAGCTTCTGACCAGTGCGCCCGCCGTTCGGCACCTCCCGCAATACAGTGCGGAACTGGATCGGATTGGCGACCGATCGGCGGTCCACCTGATGAACCACGGTCTTGCGCTTCTTCATCTTCACCTCGGTCAGCGGGTTGTCCGTGAGCGCCTTCTTTTCGACTGCGTAGTCGAGCGCGTTGCTGAACGTCGTGCGCCGCAGCCGAATGGTGTCCGGTGCAGCACGCTTTCCGTCGAGCTTCTTCTCAAACTGAGTGGTGACCTGCCGGAGAACGTCCGGCTTGGCGAGATCGGACACCGGCCGCGTGTTCCGCGAGAGCCACTCCAGTGCAGCCGTAATGTCCCCCGGCTGCGTCACAGACCGCTTGTTGGTGTTGAGAGCAATCCGAAGAGCCTTCCGAAGCACGTTGTGCTCAGGCCTGCCCCGATCCGACGCGAGCATCGCCTCTGCCACTGGCGCCAAAGCGTCAGCGATCGACTTGCGGTGCGTCGGGGCAGCGTCCGGCCACTTCATGTCAACGAACGAGCACATGAGGGCGAACCAAGACATCGCTGTCGTGTCTTTGCGCAGCATGGAGACCGGCTGACCGGTCTCTACGCAGAACGCCTCGCCCTTCTTGGCTGCTGTCTCCAGTTCCCCACGGAAGCTGCGGGCAAGCGCATCGGTCTTGTAAGGCTTCTTGAACCGCTTGCCTGCTACCGACCATTGAACCCAATGCGTAGTGGTGCGCTTGCCCTTGTAGACGTCGATCACGTAGATGCGGACGTCGTAGCTTGTCGTTGTCACGCTGCCACCTCGCAAGATCCGTACCAGGACTCAATGTCGGAGCGGTCGAACCTCAACTGGCCGTTTGGCAACTTGGAGTGACGAGGTGCGAGACCCTTTGCCAACCACTCGTAGAGCGTCGACCGCGACACCTTGAACTCCTTGCAGAACTCGGCCACCGTCAGCAATTCACGTCGGTTCACGGCTGTTCCCCCTCGGAGTTCTCGTCTGACTTCGGCTCGGGCAGGTAGCGTGCCCATGCGTCGCTCAACCCGTGTGCGCCGTCGATGACGTAGCCCTTGAACGTCTTGCCGCCGCTCCTGAACGCCGAGACCTTGACGCCGTAGACACCGAGTTCGACAGCCAGTTGACGGGCGTTGATGGGTCGGCCGTAGAAGTCGCCCCACGGGGCTTCTTCCATGCTGTGCAGGACAGCGAGGATCTCCACGGTGCTCATGCGGGTCACGCCACGGTCAGCGAACACAGTGCGGAGATCGGACAGCAGCCGAATCCGGTCGGACGTGGGGTTGGTCTGCGCGGCGGTGACGAAGTGCACGCACGCGGCACGCGCGGTCTCCGGCCAATGCCCGCCGGCCATGTCCGCGATTGCGAGCAGCGGTTCCCAGATTTCCGCTGCGCGGTCGGTGACGCCTTCGGGCATGTCCGGGTAGGCGGTGCCGACACGTTCCCCCACGACCTCCATCCACGTGGCCAGAGCGTCACGGACTGGGGCGGACTGTTCCTCCACCTTCCGTTCGCGGAACGCCTCGACTCGTTCATCGGGACGTCGCCGGCGCATGTGCACGGTGATGGCGCGAGTGGTGATGGTGTCGGGCATGTTCCCGGCGATGCCCGCCAGCGCGGCTGGGGCGTAGACGGGGAACCGCTCGATCACCATGTTGCCCGCGTCGCCCTTGCAGCGCGCCACGGTGGCGGAACGCTTGTATCCGGCGTTGACCAGCGCACGGAGGTCTTCGTTACCGCCACCTTTGGTGTCGAAAATGGCGTCGACCTCGTCGAACAGGATGGTGATCGGTCCGGCGCCGACCATGCGGAACAGTGCGGCCGGGGTGGCGGAGAACGTCATCTCCGGCGTGCGGACCAGGTGGCGGGCGACCTCCAGCACGCGGGTCTTGCCCGAGCCGGGTTCCGCGCTGGACAGCACGATGCGCGGGGTGATGTAGAAGTGTTCGGCTGCCCAGGTGTGGGCGTACCAGAGCGCGAGCATGGGAGCGCAGTGCTCGTCGGGGAAGGCGTTGAACCGCGACAGGAATGCCTGGACCTCGTCGAGGATCTGTGCGCCGTTGAGCGTGGTGGCGGTCATGCTGCTGCACCTCCGATGTCGAACAGCCGAAGCTGCGCCGGCGAGGCGATCTGGTCGAGGAGTCGGGTGCGCCACTCCAGCGCGAAGGTCAGGCAGTTGGCGCAGTTCTTGTGTCGGGTCGATCCGCATACCGGTCGGCGTTTGAGCCGGGCGTCTCGGGACCAGGCGAGGGAGTCTGCGGAGGCCAGCAGGTCGCCGTAGCGCTGCAAGCCGAGGGTCTTGACCCCAAAGCCGTGTAGGCGTGTGATTCCGCGTGCGTGGAGTGCGCGGATGATGTCGTGTGCTTCGCCGGTTGCCTGGCGTCGACAGACCGATCCGAGGCCTACCAGCGGTTCGCTTGCGAGGTCGAAACCTGCCTTGTCGTACAGGTCAGCGCAGCGCAGGTACTCGTCTCGGGTGTAGCCCTGGATCACTGGCACGAACGGCAAGTCAGGCGCGAGGTCTCGCAGTTGTGCGATGTTGTCCACGGTGCGGCGTTGGTGTTCGATCACCGAGAGGTGCGTGCCGACGAACCGCAGGGGGCCGAACTGTCCCCCGGCGATCACGACGGGTTCGCACATCCAGTCTTGTGGCGCTGCCCAGTCGAGGTGACCGATCTCGTCGCGGTAGCGGCGAACGCGTGCCACGTACTTGCTAGGTGTGACGGTCCAGCGACCGAAGTACTGCAACTCCGTGAAGCCACCGGAGTCCAGTGCCCACGGCGCAGCTGCGCGGGGCAGCGTCTTGTAGACCCGCAATCGGGGGTCAGCGACGAAGAGCGGCACCCTGGCCTTGCCCAGCCATCCGGGCTGGTGGGTACCAAGCAGGAATCGGGTGTTCATGCTGCACCTCGCTCGGTGAACAGGGGCGTGGTCGTGTCGACGGATTCGGCCGGCATAGTTCGCGGCCGTGCCATGCCGGTGGTGATGCCGTTGCGGACGGTGCGGCGGACCTTGGCCTCCGTGCAGTCGCACTTGCCGTTGATCAGCGCCTGCGCGGCTGCCATGAGGTGGGCTTCTGCTGTAGCCGGAGGGAGAACGCCGGCACCGACGAGTTGCCCGAGGGCGATGCCCGCGACGAACGCGGCCTTGTCGTGAGTGCCTGAGACGGCCGTTGCGAGCCTGCGGCACTCCCCATCGACCGCTGCGGTGACGTAGCGGGGCAACCGCTGTGAGGGCACCACAACGGGCGCTGAGACGGCCGTACGTGGCCTGGGAGTGAGGCAGTGGACCAACCACACCGGCAGCGGCAGCGGCACGGCGTCCTGTTCGACGTGGTACTTGCCGTCCGGAGTGATCGAACCGGGGCCGACGACGTAGCCGCCGTGCGCGCGGGTGTCGACCTTCCACCCGAGGCCGTTGCCGTGCTCTCCCTCGGTGTTGCGCAGCTCCACGGTGGACGGCTCACGGAAGTACAGGTGCTTTCCAGCGCGGGCGGTCTCGACCATCCTGGTCTCCCACGGGACGTCTTCCCCCGCGTCCCGACACAGGGAACGGAAGACGTCGTGGCCGTCAACGATCCCCTCCTGGCTCCAGCGTGGCGGGGGAACATCGGCGGGGGACTTGCGGGTGTCGAGGTCGACCACGACCAGGCCGCTCGGGCCGGTCGCGATGCCGATGTTGAACGGCCCCGCTGACCAGCACCGCTCGATCACGTCCAGGTCGGTGGTGGCGCGCTGCTCCCACCCGAGGTGTCCGTTGCGGCATGCGTCGGTGCGGAGGCAGCGTTCCGCACTGTGCAGGGCAGGGCGCTTGGTCATGGGGCGCAACGGGAAGACGTAGAACCCCATCTGTGCCGCGGCGAGTGCGTGCGTCAGCAGCGTCTTCTGCTCAAGCATGAGCTTGTTCTCCTTGCGGTAGAAGAGAAGCTGGGAACGGGGTGGTCACGTCCCCGGCGTGAGCTGCTAGGACAGCTGGTCTCCAGTACTCGCGGTATCGCCGCCCGCGGTGGACGTGCCGGGGTTGACGATGCGACCGTTGACGATGGTCGCTCCGCTGATGGTTTGGCCTTGGATGCCAACGTTGGTGGCGTTGTTGGTGATGTTCACGTGAGTCCACTGTCCACTGTGGTCACCGTCATTCCGGGTGGATGTCACGTCCCCGCTCTGATCGGTGGGGATGGGCGGAACGTGTCCGCTGATCACTCGGGTGTTGCCGGTGACGATGGAGCCCTGAATACCGACGATGCTGGGGCCGGTCGTGACGTTGGTGGCCGCCTGAGGACCGCTGTTCGTGCCGGAGTCGCGTGCAGCCTGCTCGCGCTGCTTCATGTCCTCCCGCATCTCTCGGATCAGCTCGTGAGCGCTCTGCTTGGTCACGTCCCCGCTCTGGCCTGCCGGTTTGCTGCTGGCGGCCGTTGCGGCGCGTGGCTTGCGCTGCTGCTGTTCCTGCTCGCGCATCGCCTTCCGCGCCTCGTCGACAGCGTCCTGGATCTCGAACTTGCCGCAGTCGCCCAGGCTCTCGTGACGCTTGTTGCGTAGCCGCTTGACCTCTTCGTCCAGGAAGCGCGCGTTGCCTGCCGCAGCCTGTTCGCAGAGCTTGAGCAGCGGCTCCATCTCCCGCTGAGGTTCCTGCCGGACGATCGGGACGGCGTGCAGCTTGCCGACCAGCTCCCGCAGCGGTTCGGGGGTGCCGGCGGGGACCTGGGGGACGGGCGTGTCCGGGCCGTCCATGTTGCGGACCGCGGTGGACAGGCACTGGTGGGCGCGGCTGCCTTCGGGGAGCCGGTCGCGCAGCTCCTTGAGGTCGTTGACGGCCTGCTGCGCCGTCGTCTTGCGGCGCACCACGTCAGTGGCGAGCTTGCCCACGACGTTGGCCAGCGGTTCGCCGTCGACGTCCATCGTGGCGTCCTGACCCATGTACTTGACCGCGGTGCCGATCGGGCCGTCGTCGTGGTAGTGGATCGGGCTGTTGTCGAGGATGCTGCCCCAGGTGTTGTCCAGCAGCGGCGTGTCCGACAAGGCGCCGGTGACCGGACCAGGCTTGGGCGGTGTCACGTCCCCGCTCTGGGCTGCGGTGTTGTCGTGGTCGTGGTGGCTCATGGCGTTCTCCTTGGCGGCCTGGTGGGCTTCGTTGGCCGCGTCGAGTCGTTCGGTGGCGGTGCGGATGGCGTCCGGGTCTCCGCCGGCGCGGGCTTCGCGGAGTGCTCTCTTGGCTCGGGAGCGCTGCTGGCGGGTGGCCTGGGTGCTCCTGCTGCTCCCGCCGATGCAGCGGCGTCCGCCTGCTCTGCACATGTCACGTCCCCTTGCTGTGCAGGGGTTTCGTGTTCGGCGCGCTCGTGGCGGTGAGTCGCATGTGGACGATGTCCATGTCACTTGCCGCCGTTGGCCACGCACGCGGCGCAGGTGGGGCGGCCGGACAGGCTGGGGAACCACACCTTCTCCGGCTTGGGGATCGTCAGCCCGCACCAGGTCTTGGAGCTGCCGTTCCAGAGGGAGCGCGACTTCTCGATGTGCATCGTGTTGTCCATGACACGGTCTCCGATTCGGTGACTCTTCGTGTTGGTCTGTGGGTGTGCGGGGTCATCACGGCAGCGTGCGGAGTTGCCGCGGCCAGTGGTGGTCAGGGAGGCGTCCGTCAGGGGTGCACAACCCAGGTTTTGAGGGTTTCCGCTGGTCAGACCAGCTTGGTTGTGGATCTTCCCTGCGAGTTGTTGTCGCTGGTGGGGGCAGGGATGCGGGTCAGGGAGGCAGTCAGGGGAAAATCCCTGCAGCACTGGTGGTCCCCTGCCCGCTTCCCTGGCCCGTGACGAGGGTGCGGAGCGTGGCCTCAGGCCTCGCCGGCGTCGTCGTCGTCGCCCTGCTCGATCTCACGCAGAGTGATTGCTTCGGTGACGTCGTCGGCCCGCACGAGGCTGTCTCCGTCGCTCTTGCGGATCGGGACCTGGGCGTCCCGCAGCGCCGCGGCGAAGGTCTTGCTGGTCCACTCGCCGTAGTGACCGGGGTTGAGGTCGATCAGCGCCCGCAACGCGACGGCCGTGCGGATCTTCTGCTCGTCACCCAGCACGCGCCCGAGGTCGACCAGGAAGTCCACTTCGGACGACCCTTCGTCATCGTCGCTGGTCGACGGGGGGACGTGACCGGCACGTAGCTGCATGGCACGGTCGGTGACGTCGGCTACCTCGTCGCTGGTCAGGTAGAAGCTGCGCAGCAGACCGGGCTTGGCCATGATGCCGCGCACCATCGCCGTGCCGACGTCGCCAGGGCCTTCGGAGGTCGCGGCCTCCAGGCTGACCGCAGAGATACCGGCCTTGTAGGAGCCGGTACCGAGCACGGCGTCGTTGGACTGCTGGTCACCGATGGCGAAACAGGCCTTGCACGAGGTCACCGCAGTGACCTTGCGCGGCAGCGACGCGGTGGAGGCTTCCGGCGTGGCGAACATGACCGTGATCGCGTACTTGCGCGCGGCGAACACGAGCTTGGCGATCACGTCGGCGGCTTCCTCGCCGAACTCCTTGTGCATGAACAACGCCTGGCACTCGTCGATCACGATCACCCGTGGCCGCAGGCGGACGTCCTTCTCCGCGAGCTTGCGTGACACCGCACGCGCACCGTGTTCCTTGAGCGCCTTGCCGCGCACGTCCAGGTCCGCGTACAGGGCGTTGAGGGTGTCCAGACAGGCCTTCACGGTCTCGTCGTCCGCACCCGTCCGCAGGCTGCGCAGCCGCGGCTTCATCGGGTCGTAGTCGGCGTTCTCCGCGAGCACGAACACGTCCACCTCGACCAGCGGGTCCAGGATCGCCCCGGACACGAGCGTGATGTACAGGCTCGACTTACCCGAACCCATCTCGCCGGCAGCGGCGTAGTTCTTCTGGAACAGCTGCGCCACAACGACTTCACCACGGATGTTGATCCCGACCGGGATACCGGTGAAGTAGTCCGCGGGTCCGTCGACCTCCAGCAGCGGCCACGCCTCGACCGGGCCGGACAGCGCGCCCTGATCGGCCACCCACAGGTCCAGCACACCGGGCTGTTCCTTGGGCTCGGACGGCCACACCTCGACCGGCAGCCGCACGAGGTTGTGCGCGAACACGGGCTTGCGCTTGACGATCTCCTCCACCGGCACACCCAGCGGCATCACGAGCTGCATCCGCCAGCCCTTGCCGTCCCGGTGCGGCGGCATCACCCAGGTCGGAGCGACGCTGCTGCCCCACCCCTTCTTGAACGCCTCCTTGAGCGTCGGCAGACCAGACAGGTGCCGCAACGCGGTCAACACGGCCGACTCGTCCGGGATGATGCTGCGCCCGTCCGCCGGCGTGGCCTGCGCGTCCACCGCCCACATCGGCAGCGTGCCCCGCTCACGACCGACCGGGATCACCCGTGCCGCCCATGCCAGCGCACCCGCAGCAGCCCAGGCAGGCCAGTAGCTACCCGCCGGGGACATGTCCGCCACGGTGGACCAGAAACCGGTGACGTCGTGCCACCGGTCGGTCAGAGACCCCGCACCCACCATCGCCTGCACCGCGGCGTAGCCCAGCACCAGCACGTGACCGGACCCGAGCAGTACCACGGCACCGCCGGACCACCGCAGGATCTCGATACGCCGCGCACGGCCACGCTCAGCGGCACCGCTGCGGCGACGCTCCAGCGTGTCCTCCAGCTCCCGCAGGACACGCAAGTCCTCGGAGTTCTTTCCGTTGACGCGCAACGTGGTGATCGCCTGTTCCAGGTCAATGTGCTTGCGGCGGTTACGCCGTTCCGCACGGCGGATGCGCGACCCGGCGACGGCGTATCCGGCGGTGCGCACGACCGCGCGGCCGGCGGTGCGGGTCCGCTCGTGCGTGACCCCGGTTCGCACCACGCGCATTACGGCCTTGGTCGCGACGATCGCCCGCTGAGAAGCAAGGCGCTGGTCGAGAGCGGCACTGTCTTCGTCGGAGACGATCTCGCCGTCGAACACCTTCGGCTCGATCTCGCCGGCGGGCAGGTCAGCGGTTCCGGGTGCGCGGTGCGGGTGCAGTTCGTAGACCGTGGCGTCGGGCTGCTCGTCGGGACCGGTCGCGCCGGTCGGGGACGTGACAGTCATCGCTGCACCTCAGACGTGTCGTGGGACAGGTGGACCAGAGCAGCCGCGCCACCGAGCACCAGCACGGGCAGACAGGACACCAGCGTGGTGATCTGCCAGGGAGCCGACGTCATACCGGCTTCCTTCATCAGGTGGTAGGCGACCTGTCCGCTCATGCCCAGGACCAGGGCGGCAAACGTGGACCACATCGCGAACCGCCGCGCCAACGCGGTCTTGGTGTGGTCGAGCCAGACCCGCATGGCGAACGCGGCGTAGGCCTCCATACCGAGCGGGAGCGTGATGGCCGTGTTGATGGTCCAGTTGTCGGCGATACCGGGCAGCGGCGCGACCGGCCCGAAACCGGTGAGCTCACCCAGCCCCACCCAGCCACCCCAGATGGCCACGAACGCACCCAACGCGATCACGTACAGCGGCACGTTGCGCCACCGGCCCGACGTCGCCGGCGGAGTCGTGACGGATGCATCCTGGACGCTTGCGTCACGAGAGGACGGGACATCGGCCGACACCGGCGCAACCTCAACGGATGCAAGCGGTTCTGCGACCGGGGCAACCTCGTGCACAGCCTCGTTCACGGCCGGGGTGAGGTCGCTTGTAGACGTCATCGGGGACAGGTCGGTGTCGGCCTGGTCGTCGTCGGTGTCCGGCGTGTCCGTGGCGGGGACGACCTGCAACCGGCGGGGCACGGCCGGAACCGGCGTGGTCTCGGCTGCCGGGTCGGCGGGGTTGAAGCCGGACGCCTTCAGGGCCGCCAGCGCGCCCGCGGCCTTGGGGTGGCCCACGTTGCATTGCTGCCTGATCTGCCGCAGCGACGGCCACGCCCCGAGGTCGGTGGCCATGCTGCGCACGCGGTCGGTGAGCAGGTCGAGGCTGGTCGGGTAGGCGCTGGTCATCGAACGACCTCCTTACGGGCCTGAACGCCGAAGTGGGCACGGTGTCCGAACACCGCCGGGCGGGGCACGGACAGGTTGCGCAGGGCGAAGGCCACGGCCAGGCCGGCGATGGCGAACACCGCGAACTGAACGCTGGGGTTGTCGGCCGTGGCGTGCACGGTCAGCCACAGGCCCAGGCCGATCCCGGCGCCGGTGAGCAGCAGCTTCCACAGCGCGATCACGGCCACGAAGGCGAGAGCCGTGGCGAACAGCAGGACGGGGGTGGGCAGGGAGGTCATCGCACGGCCTCCGGGCTCCCGTTGCTGCGCAGGACGAGGGCGTCGTGGGAGAACTCGGCAGCCAGGGCGACGGCGTCGGTGTGCTGCGGGTGGGACAGGTCACCGGTGATCGGTGCGAGCAGCCGAACGGCCGTCTCGAACCAGTCGGCCACTGCGGCGTTGCCGGCGTCCAGGCCGGGGGCAAGGGTGACCCAGCCGGACAGGACCTCGCACATCAGAGGCGGGGAGGTGGTCGTGTGTTCGGGGATGATGGTGGTGGACACTGTGATTGCCCTTCGGTCTGATGATCGACTGATCGATGGGTGGGAATCCCGGGCTGGTGGAATGTCTGGCCGGACGGCCACCAGTCCGGGGCGAAGTCAGACAGCGGCGGTGAGCAAGGCCGCTATGAACAACCAAAACCAGTGCCACGACTGGTCAAGCGCGTAGGCGCCGGTACCCAACGAGGGGTTGTCGTCTCGGTCAGCGCGCGGGACACCGAGCCGGTAAAACTCGGTCTTACCGAGCCGCGCCACCAGTCCAGCGAGCGTGAAACGCCTGTCCGCCCAGTAGTGCGTGACAGCAGAGACGGCCTGGCCGACGACGAAACCCGCCAGGCTGATGGACAGGCCGAGAACCGTCCACAACAGACCGACCACGGCCGCCGTGATGACGGTGTAGGACAGGACGTGCGCGGCGCAGGCAACGCGGCCGGCGTGACCGTGCTGCCCCTTCGTGGCGGCCTGATGGCTGGTCTGCGCCCAGTGGTCAGCCACGTTATGAGCGACCAGCAGCGCGGGCAGCACAGCGGCGAACGTCAGTGCGTGCATCAGGCGGCCTCCGTCCCGAACGGCGTGGACGTACGGGCCTGGATGTGCAGCACGCGAACGGTGCCGTTGAGAGTGCGGTTCTCGATGCGGCGGTCCCGCTGCCTGAGCGCCGTGCCGTCCAGCAACGCGGACGTCGGGGCGAACGGCAACTCCTCCAGTTCGTCCTGAACGTCGGCGATCAGCGTGTCAATCGACGCCTCGGTCAGTCCGTCCGGGCTGAACCGAATGAGGTGTGGGTTGGGCATCCGCTCTCCTTCAGCTTGACTCCCCTGGCTAGTCAGGTGGAGTGCTGGAGATGAGCCTGGCCTACATGGCTAGTCATGTCAAGTGGTTGGCTGAAGAAAGGCTGTCTTGGCTAGTCAGGGCCTGTAGGCTCTACGTCATGACCGACGCGTTGCAGCATCTGACGGACCTCGACCCAGACGATCCGCGCACGGAGTCGCAGCAGATCGCTAACAAGCTGCGCGCAGCGATCTTGACACGCAAGCTGCAGCCAGGGGACAAGCTTCCATCTCAGCCGGAGCTTGCGACCCGGTACGGAGTGGCGCGAGAGACGGTAAAGGCGGCTCTTCGCGTTCTGGCCAATGAACGCCTGATCATCAGTAGGCAGGGGAGTGGAACGTTCGTTCGCGCACAGACCGAGCGCCCGGTTGGTCTGCGACCGCACGTTGAAGCGGCATTCGAGCGTGCGCATGTCGCGATCGACTTCGCTGGCTTCGGCGCTGAGACGCTTCGGAACACTCTCTCTGAAGTGCTCGACAAAGTCCGGGCAGGACGGCTCACGCCGGAGTCGATCGCAATTCGAATCATGGTCTCCGATATGAGCGTGCCAATGGCACTGCCGTCCCGGGCAGACACGGCGGCGGACGATCCTGCTGTCCGGAAGCGCCAGGGGCGCATCACGAGGCGAGCGATTGAAAGCATCGTGGACGACGTTGAGGAGCTTGCTGACCTGGGATTGGTAAAGTCGGCTACCGCTCAGGTTAGGGTTCATGGTGTTTCGCCGCTGTTCAAGCTGTACATCTTGAACAGCGAGGAAGCGTTCTTTGGCTTCTATCCAGTGGTTCAGCACGATGTGACAATCAATGGCGAACCTGTCTCCATCTTCGATCCGATGGGGAAGGACGCAACCCTCTTTCAATACTCGATCAGCGAGGGCGAGGACACTTCTACTGCGGCGGAGTACGTAACCCAGGCTCGAACTTGGTTCGACTCCCTCTGGAACACCATCTCTCGGGAGTACGCCCGTGACTGATCTTGCTCGGATGCTTCGTGCTGCGAAGGCAGTATTCTTCGATTTCGATGGGCCGGTCTGTGGTGTATTTGCGGGCTACCCGGCGCCGAATGTGGCAGCGGAGATGCTCAAGGTGCTTAGCGTTGAAGTAGGTGAGCTGCCTGCGTCGATTGTCCATGAAACAGACCCGATGGAAGTGCTTCGCTGGACGTATCAAAATCATCCGAGCCTGGTGTCGCTTGTGGATGACGTTCTGTTTGCGGCGGAAAGCGTTGCGGTTGAAACTGCTGTGCCAGCTCGGTGCGCTCATGCTGCGATCGAGGCGGTGCAGCGCCGAGGTCAGGCGGTCGCTATTGTGAGCAACAATTCTGCTCCGGCTATTGAGAAGTATCTTCGCGTGCACGGGCTGATCGAATTTGTGCATTTCGTAGCAGGTCGACCCTATGCGGAACCGACGCGCATGAAACCCAACCCGGATGCGCTGATTCGCGCTGTGAATGCGCTCGGGGTTAAGCCGGAATCGACCGTGCTTATTGGTGACACGGTCACGGACATTGAGGCATGTTTGCTCGCCGGCGTGCATCCAATCGGTTACGCCGAAAGGGGTAGTCGGCGCGAGGCGCTTAAGGGGGCGGGTGCAGAGGTGGTGATCGAAAGCATGGGTGCTCTGCTGGCAGCGACCGAGGCGTGAGCGGCACGCACAGCCCGAGGTGAGCACGACTGCTGTAGCCGGAGGGGTTCTCCAGGGGTCGGTAACAGCGGTAACTGCGGTAACATCGCAGGTCAGAGCGTTACCGCAGTGGGGTCTGTTACCGATCGCTGCGGTAGCCCGAGTACCTCGGCTGCGCGCGGGGAGCTGCGGTTTCGTTGCCGGCGGGCACGTCTTCGCTGGTGATGAGACCGCGATCAGTGCTGGTACCACCGAGAAGCATGCCCCCTCCGGCTACAGCCTCTGTGTCGTCGGCTACCACGTGGTTACCGTTCTGATCGGTAACACTGCCTCTATCGGTAACGCTCTGACCTGGACTGTTACCGCAGTTACCGCAGTTACCGCTATCTGAGGGACGGGCATCGATCTAGGGGAGTTCGGAAGGCTCGCAATTGCGCCACAGTGGTGGCCGCTGGAGCTCCCATTGCCTCGTGATGTGACCGGCACACCTGCTTCAGTGGCCCTGACTGTCTGCGTTTGCGCTGGTCAGCGGCCTTTGTCAGTGTTGGGTTGTATGGTCTCGGCCTGGCAAAAGATCGAGTATGGGGGGATACCCAGGTGCATGCGTGGTCGCTTCTCGTAGCGCAAGGCAAGCGCAGCTTTCTCGGCAATGAAGGCTATGCAGACGTAGAGGACTCCTACTACGTCTACGACGACGGGGTTGCCTATCACAAGCAGGTCGCTGAGGGTGATCTTGTCGTGCTGCGCAACAAGAAGAAGGCATTGGGCGTCGCGACGATCCAGTACATCGAGGTCAAGCTCGACTCCGCGAAGCTTCGCCGTCGGTGCCCGCACTGCAGGAAGACGCGCTTCGGACGCAACGGCGGCGGCACCACTGTCTACCGCTGCGGACGTAGGGACTGCGGGAAGACCTTCGACGAGCCTCTAGAGCGAGAGGAGCCAGTGAAAGGCTTCGAAGCTCACTACGAGGGCACGTGGCGAGCGATCAGCGGCGCCATCACGGCTTCCCAGATGGAGAGGGTCACCAACAGCAAGGCCCGCCAGAACGCGATCCGTCCACTTGACCTTGAAGGCATCGAGAGGTTGTTGGCCGGTGCACACGTGCCGATGCCACCCAAAGCTTCGGGAGGCAAGGCCGGCAAGCCG
Organism: Lentzea sp. NPDC055074; assembly: GCF_053608005.1. Lineage (NCBI taxonomy): Bacteria > Bacillati > Actinomycetota > Actinomycetes > Pseudonocardiales > Pseudonocardiaceae > Lentzea > Lentzea sp. NPDC055074. Next base: position 68,274 of record NZ_JBSGUQ010000028.1, on the reverse strand, counting down.
ATCGCCGGAGGCGTTGCCAAGGCGCTCGTAACTGTTCGGAAAGGACAGAAGGAGTTCCGCAACGCGCTGCTAGAACGCTACGGCTTGGTCTGCATGATTACCGGCCTCAACCCTGAACAGGCGCTGCATGCCGCGCACCTGCGGGCCTTCGCGAAGCATCAGCGTCACGTGCCCGAGGAAGGTGCACTCCTCCGCGCGGACATCCACCAACTCTTTGACCTAGGCATGATTGCCGTTGATCCCTCAAACTTGACTGTCGTCGTGGACCCGAGGCTGAAGGCCTATCCGGGATATCGCGATCTTGAGGGCCAGGCTCTGCAGGTGCCTACCGGCAAGGCGCCGTGCCTGGAAGCGCTACGCGATCACCATGCGCAGGCCACTTCTCGTTGGGTGGCCGTGTAAAAGCAGGACCTTGGGGCTAATTCAGTTGACAACTGCGAAACCGGGCCTCTTGTGCTAAAAGGGTCGTGGTCGGGGGAGATCGCGCATAGCGAGTGTGAACAATGAAATCGTTCCAATGCCGGCCGTTGCGATCGCAATCCAGAGAAATGGGTTTCCGGTGTCAAATAGGGTTTGGGCCACCACTCCTGTGCATGCTTGACCGTCGGGCAGTAGTCTGTCGGGGTGGGTTTGACAGTGAAGTTGTTCGAGCTGACTAAACTTGGAGGGCGCTAGGGTCGCAATGTAAACAATGAAAGAGATCAATCCAGTGGCTATGCCTGCAAGGGCGATCTCGGGGCCAAAGCTGCTGTGTGTAGACGCGCGCTTCTGTAGTTCAAGGGTTTCTGTGACGAAATCGGTGTCGATTAGGGACTGATCCAGTTCAGGCTTCCCGTTTCCTGAAACGATTACTTCTACTCGCCAGTATCCTTTTCTTCGAAGGAGGCCTGGACCGAATTCGATGGTGTTATCATCATGATTTACCTTAATGGGCGATTTGGTCTTGCTCTGCTCTAAAGCTGGCCCGATTATGTCGACTATTTTGGAGTCGAGTCGCACTTTGAGTGGAGAGTTGTCGTGAAAAAGCGTGCTTGATATATCTTTTGCTCCTACATTCGCGATTGTTGCCGCAAGCACGTGAGGATTAGGTACCTCTATGTCCCCGTAGGATACCGTTATCAAGTTATCGTGGGGGCCGCCGGTATTTACGAGGCTGGTATATTTGTAATTAAATGATAGGCGGGCGCGTCGCGTTCCCCAGCGCCGAGTGATGATGATTGATACAACTATCGCGAGTATGCCTATCGCGATGCTCGCGATGCTTAACATGTCGCCTCTGGTCAAGTCGCTCACGCCGTCAAGTGTGAACCCGCAGGTGGCCAGGTTGCCGCAAGCGGAGGCGAAGTGTCGCCGAAGTGTGTCTAGCTGGTTGCTCGACCTGGTTGCTCGACCGAGATTGGCTTGAGGTTCGCCGCTTGTGCCTTGGGCCTTGGCGGGCGGGGGCGCCAGAGCTAGTCGATCTTCGGGGCGGGTGGCGATGAGGTGTCTTTGGGCTTGGTACTGACCTTGAGTTGTATCGGATTTCTGGTTCTAGGCTGCGACTTCACCTATGGCGAGCTTGGGTACTCGGAGTCGAGGATGATTGCGTGCATTTCGGTCGCCTGGGGCGGCTGATGCGCTGCCTTGGATGTCCCGCGGACGTGGCTGAGATCTGCTGTGCCGACCTGGGGGCTCGTTGGGTCTGTCGTGGCAGCAACGGCCGACAGCTCGTGTTCCGAACGCTTGTTCGACACTGGGCGGTTGATGGTGACGGGCAAGATGCTCTATGGCGGACCTGGCATCTTCGGTCTGTTGTGAAGCGCTGTTCGATGCAGATGTGCGTTTGCGAAGCTGGCGCCGATGAGTTGACATCACGCGATTGGAGCAGCTTCATGCATTGAACGCCCTCAAACGAGCCTTGAGCTGCGCAAACAGCTGTCTCGCTTGCCTGAAAACCGTCTGGTAGCCTCGTTAGCAGGAGGAAACTCCTGTGAGCCTTGAGCCCCGCTGGTACATGCAGCGGGGCTCTCGTGCATCTAGGGCGTCCAGATGGTTGCCTCAATGACCTGCGGACTGATCAGTCTCCATAGGTCATCGTTGGCCTTCACTGACCTTTGATCGTGTTCTGGCTTCGTCGTCGCGATCCGATGATGTAGGAAGGCAACGAGGTCAGCTGCCTGCAACAGGCGGCTCGCTCGCGACGGGGCGAAATGGAGCGTGTCCACGATGCGTACAAGCTTCCGGGCGCAGAAGCCCCAACCTCCATCGCCCCGGTACTTCTGAAGGTCATCTCGGTACTCTGGCTGCTGATCAGCTTGACCTGGCTCGTCGGCGATGACGAGCGTGAGTTCCTCGCTGCCCTCCGCGTGGATGTCAACGCGCTCCAGCAGCTGCGCGAGTGCAACCGAGTGCGGGTAGAAGCCTGGATCGCTGTAGCGCTCCTTCAGGGTGACGGGATCCACGCCGCGGATGATGATCCGCACGTCGTGCTGAGCTATCGCCTCCAGCGCCTTCTGGTAGACGCCAATGCGAACACGCACCATCCTGGCCACTGCCGCCCAGTCAGCCCGTCCCTGGAAGATGTCGTAGCCATGGAGCTCGGCAGTGGCTGCCACATCGGGAAACTTGTCATGTGTTGTGCGCACAACTGCGTCAAGAGCGTCAGACAGTGCGATCGCCTCGCGCTCCGGAACCATGAGCGCGGTGATGTAGTAGCAGTGCTTGCAGAAGCTCTCGTCGACGTATGTGAGCAGCACCTTGGGCAGCCTAGGGATGAGGTGTGACAGTTCAGTTGGGCCAGCAGGGTGGTGGCCTGCACCATCCGGGTGAAGAACCTGGAGAGGCCCCTATCGGCTGCCAGTAGAAGGCAATGTGGCGACCGACAAGTGTGACCGTGGTCACGCTGCTGACCTGGGGTTTCTGTTGAGGTGATCTAGCTAGACATCCAGATTTGCCCTGGTGGCTCTTGTATAGCGCTGTCTCGTCCTGTTTATTGACAGACGTCGCGGCGAGCCTAGTGAGGGCAAAGCTTAGTGAGGCGCGACATCGGGACGATCAAGTGCAAGCAGAAGCAGTAGACCGGCCGGAGTGCCAGCCCCAGCCGGTCTCGCCACCATCTCGGGTACACGCCGAGGTGGGTGCCGCATCTCTCTCGTCAAGATCCATGTTCGAGATGCGCCGCTAAACACGACGAGCGCCGGAGCCCGAGGGCGGCCGGCGTTCGTGCTTTCGAGGGCCGAGGCCCCCTCCCTTGCGGGTTCACAGGCCCACGCGGGGTCCTGCAGGTATGAACCTACGGAACCGCGTTGGGGCCCACCAAACGTTCTGCAATGTGATGCAGCGCACGGTAACACTTTGGAACCTTGTGATGCTGGCGCAAAAGACCAGGTCGGGGCCGCTAAAACGAGCCCCGAAACGCTCACTAGATCGGCCGAGATCTATTACGGGAAGTGAGGCGTGGCTCACCACCACACCTCTGCCGCGAGAACCATCGTGAACACCGCCATCAACTACTTGAGGTTGAAGAAGCCGGTGCCGTCGACCGGTCAACGCAGTGGGCGGAGCGTTTGCTGCGGCGAGGGTGTTTCGACCGCGCAAACCGGACGGGGCGCGGTCGTCGGGCCATGTACCGAGGCGCGCCTACCGAGGACGGACCGAAGTTGTGTGCGGTGTAGGTTGTGCCGCAGGTCAGGGCGGGTGCTCACGCGAGTCTGTAAATCCGTCGCGAAAGCTACAGAGGTTCGAATCCTCTACCCGCCACGCAGGACTGATGGGCCTCTGACCGGACAGGTCAGAGGCCCATCGTCGTATCGTCGCTCCGTACCGAGGGGGATCTCAGTGCGCACGCAGATGGCAACAGAGGCCGGCAGGACGACGGCGCCGAGCGAGGACCGGGCACTCGTCGGGCCGAACCTGCTCGCGGTGCTCGACGGCGTGACGGCGAAGCCGGAGACCGGGTGCGAGCACGGGGTCGGGTGGTTCGCGGACCAGTTGGCCGCGGAGATCCTGCGGGTTGCGCACCTCTCGCCTGCCGAGGCGCTCGGGAAGGCCGTCGAACAGGCCGCTGAGCTGCACTCCGGCACCTGCGACCTCGATCATCCCGACTCGCCCAGCGTGGCCATCGCGGTGGTGCAGATCAAGGACGACGTGCTGCGGTATCTGGTGCTCGGGGACGCGACCGTGGTGGTCGACACCAAGCAGGAGCTGCTCGTGGTGAGCGATACGCAGACGAAGCGCACTGCTGGCGCGAAGGTCGCTGATGTCGAGCACGCGCTCACCGGTGAGGTGGCGCTTCAGGACGTGCGGCGCGTCGCGGTCCTGTCGGACGGGGCGGCGCGGGCGGTGGATCTGTTCAATCTCTTCGATTGGCGTCAGGCGCTCGAACTGATGGCGGCGAACGGGCCGGACGACCTCATCCGCAAAATGCGCGCGGTCGAAAAGGAAGACGCCAAGGCCGTTGAATGGCCGCGCACGAAGATTTGCGACGACGCCACAGTCGTGTACCTCGACCGATGAGACTTGACGCGCTGGACGTCGTCCTGCGCGATGCCGAGAGTGTGCTGGTCTCCGAGATCGAGTGGTACGGCGATGTCGTCGTTGACCTGACGCGTCCGGGGACGCTCGACGGGCTGCGCGCGGCGATGGCGGTGTAGTTCCTCACGTCAGCTGGCACCGGTTCACCAGTCATGCCGGCATCCCGCACGGGTTGCTGTTGAGGTGGCTGGAGGAACACGGGTTGCCGGACGTCTTGGTGCACGACCACGAACGGCCGGAGTGGCGGGCGTGGGAGGCTGCGATGCCGTCCGTGCTGGGGGACATGGCGCCGGACCTCGTGCAGCACCAGGCGCCGGCGGCGGACTCGCGGCACGTCGTCGAGGCGCGGCGGCGGACGCGGAACCTCGACGGCGGGGTGCTGGAGTTGTTGGCGTGGAGCGGAAGCAGCCGGAGCACCGGGACCAGGTACCCGCCGTACGAGGACGTTCCCGGACTGGTCGGAACGCCTGCTGCTCAATGCCTAGGCGCGGGTTCGACGCCTCGGCGGCGTGCGATCGCCTTCATGTTGTCCTCGCCCCAGTCGCCCAACGGCAGGAGTGCGTCGTTCAGGCGGACTCCTAGCGGGGTCAACGAGTACTCGACGCGGGGCGGCACCTCGTGGAACACCTCGCGGTGCACGATCTGGTCGGCCTCCATCTCGCGCAGCACCTGGATCAGCATCTTCTCGCTGATGCCGGACACGGACCTGCGCAGCTCGCCCGTGCGCACGGGGCCGTGGTGCAGCGCCCAGAGGATCAGTGCTTTCCAGCGGCCGCCGATCACGTCGATCGCCGCGTCGAGGCCGCACGCGTACTGCCGTGGCTTCATCCAGGATCCTTACCGAAAAGTGGGTACCTGACAAAATAGTAGGTACTTGTCGCGCGGTCAGTGTCAGAACGAGCATTCACGGCATGGGGATCAAGGAAACCGTGAGCGTGCTCGGCCTCGGCCGGATGGGCACCGCGCTCGCGAACGCCCTCGTTCAAGAGGGCTATGAAGTGACCGTGTGGAACCGCACGCCCAAGACGTTGCCTGGCACCACGCGAGCGGACACACCACAAGAAGCGTTCAAGAGCGATGTCGTCGTCACCTGCCTGTCGACGTACGAAGCACAACAACCGTTGCTCACCAACGACATCAAGGTGCTCGTCAACCTGACGTCCGGCACGCCGGAGCAGGCCAGGCAGACGGCGGAGTGGGCGAAGACCAACGGCGTCGAGTACGTCGACGGTGTGATCATGGCCGTGCCGCAGCAGATCGGTACGCCGCAGGCGAAGATCCTGTTCAGCGGCAACGAGAACCACCACGTCCTGCAGGCGTTCGGCGAGCCGGTGTTCGTGGGGGAGGACGCGGGACTGGCCGCGCTCTACGACCTGGCCCTGCTCGGCATCATGTGGTCGGCCTTCGGGGGTTACCTGCAGGCCGTCGCGCTGATGGGCAGCGAGGGCATCACGCCGCAGCAGTTCACGCCCATGGCCGTGAGCTTCCTGAACGAGATGGGCGCCCTCCTGCCCGAAATGGGCGAGGAGACGCAGACCCGGAGCTACGAGACCGACGTGTCCGCGCTGGACATCAACGTGTCCGGGCTCCACCTGCTCACCGAGGCCGCGAAGGAACAAGGCCTCGACACCACCCTCCCGCAGGCCCTGCACAGCCTGTTCGAACGCGCCCAGCGCAACGGCCACGGCGCGCACAGCATCGCGAGCGTCATCGAGGAGATCCGGAAGTGAAGTACCTGGGGAAGAAGGTCGTCGTCACCGGCGGCACGCACGGAATGGGCCGCGCGACGGTCGACAAGCTGATCGAGCAGGGCGCCGAGGTGCTGCTCACGGGACGCACCACGGAGAAGGCCGAGGGCATCAAGGCGCACGTCGTCGCGTCGGACGCGTCGAACCTCGAGGACGTCGCCCGGCTCGCAACCGAGGTGAAGGAACGACTCCAGGAGATCGACCTGCTGTTCGTCAACGTCGGTTACGCGACGTTGACGCCGTTCCCCGACGCCACCGAGCGCGACTACGACCGCACGTTCGACATCAACACCAAGGGCGCGTTCTTCACCGCGCAGCAGCTCGCGCCGCTCATCAAGGACGGCGGCGCGATCGTCTTCACGACCAGTGTCGCCACCGAGCAGGGCGCCGAGGGCATGACCCTCTACGCGGCGGCCAAGGCGGCGGTGCGGTCGTTCGCGCGCGGGTTCGCCGCGGAGCTCGCGCCTCGCGGGGTCCGGGTCAACGTCGTCAGCCCCGGCTTCATCGACACGCCGTCCATGGGTGTCGTGGGCTCGTCGCCTGAGGTGTTGCAGGAGTTCAAGGAGGTTGGCGACCGCATCACGCCGTTGAAGCGTCACGGCACGATGGACGAGGTTGCCGACGCGGTGCTGTTCCTAGGTTTCGACGCCACCTTCACCACCGGCGCCGAGCTCGCGGTCGACGGCGGGCTCGGCCAGGGGATCAGCGCCTGAGAAAAATCTTCGGAGAACCTGTCACACCTTCGTCGTCCGCCGGGTCGACCAGACAGAAGACGACGAAGGAGAACGAAGATGAGGATCGCCAACCCGATGATGTCGGTGCCCGGCGCGGTGCAGGCGCTGCTGGGGCTGTCCGAGGCCGCGGAGAAGACCGGGCTGGACAAGAACTTCCTGGAGCTGGTCTACCTCCGGGTCAGCCTGGTCAACAGCTGCGGCGTGTGCATCGACTACCACAGCAAGCTGCTGCGCAAGGCCGGCGAGACCGATGAGCGCATCTACTCCGTGGCCGGCTGGCGGGACGTGCCGTACTACACGGACGCGGAGAAGGCGGCGTTCGCGCTCGCCGAGGAGATGACGCACGTGCACGTGAGCGACGCCGTGTGGGACGAGGCCGCGAAGCACTGGGGCGAGGAGCAGCTCGCCGGGCTCACGATCGCGATCTCCGCGATCAACGTCTGGAACCGGCTCAACGTGGCCACGGGCCAGAAGGTGGCCTGAACAAGGGTGAAGCCGGCGCGCAAGAGCTTCCTCTCTCTTGCGTGCCGGCTTCAGCGCGAAGCCTACCCCATGTCGAACAGATGTTCGATCACTGGGCGATCAACACGCCGGTCAACTCGCGGCGAGCGCGGCCCTGCCGTCGTCGGTCAGTTCCGCGCAGACGCGAAGACCGAAGCTCGTCGGCTGGGCGGGGCGCAACAGGCCCGCGTGCACGAGGTCGTGCGTCGCAGTCCGGTCGCAGCACGGCAGTCCGTCGACGTACAGGTCGGGCTCCGTGCCGCCTGTCACCTCGGCACGTCCCGCGGCGACCGCCCGCAGCATCGCCCTCGCTCTTCCGCTGAGCTCCATCTCGACCCCCCAGAACGTGGTGCTGAACCCGCTTGTCCCTTTGTCGAAATAGAGGCCGGATTCGTTCCACAAGTACGGGTTCGTTCGGGTTCTTCGCTTGTGTGAACGGGTAGATCATGTCCCATTAGGCCGTTCGGGTTGCGCCGACACGCCGGAGTACGAGCGCAGGGCGGGGCGGCGCACCCAGAGCGTCCAGTGCGGCCGATAGCCGTGCGAGTACCAGAACGGCGTCGAGCGCGGGTTCGGCAAGACGTGGTGGAGCAGCGTCGATGCCACGCCCGCGCCGTCCAGCACCGAGTGCGCCCGCGCGACGAGGGCGCTGCCCGCACCCGTCCCGCGCACGTCCGGCCGCACGCCGAGGTGACCGAGGTAGGCGAACGGCCGCGCCGACGCGTACTTCTCCATCCAGCCCGCGTCCTGCGGCATGTCGACGTAGATCATGCCGACCGGCGTGTCGCCGCTGAGAGCGAGCCACATCGCCTCGTGGTCGCGGTCGAGCACCTCGGCCAACGCCGTGCGCAGGTGCTCGACGGTGTTCGCGCGCTCGGTCACGAGGCCGAACTGGGCGTCGTACCGGACGGTGTGCAGGTTCAGCTCGACGGCGACGTCCAGATCGGCACGTGTGGCGGCACGGACGTCCACAGCGGACGGCCGCGTCACGGGTGTCCGGCCCGCCAGACGTTCGGCGACCACCGTGAGGGGCGCGAAGCCGCGGTCCACCAACGTCCGCGCGTCGCCGGTCTCGTGGCTCGGCAGCTGCACGATCGCGGCCGTGTCCGGGTCGTCGAGGCCCGTGAGAAGCCCCTGCCACTCCTCGAGCAACGCCGGCAGGTCCCAGCCCGGCTGCCAGGTCAGGCCGTGCGTGCGCAGGGGTCCCCAGGTCGGGAGCAGGGAGTCCGGATCGTTCTCGCGGTAGGAGAAAGGTGCGGTCACACCTCATCTGAGCATGGCAAGGTCGGCGGTGTGGAGATCTACGTAGTGGATTCGTTCACCAGCACGCCATTCGCGGGCAACCCCGCCGGAGTCGTGCTCCTCACCGAACCGCGCGACGACGCCTGGATGCAGCGCGTCGCCGCCGAGATGAAGCACGCCGAGACGGCCTTCGTCACCCCGGACAACCACCTCCGCTGGTTCACGCCCGAGGTCGAGGTCGACCTCTGCGGGCACGCCACGCTCGCCACCGCGCACGTGCTGGGCGGCGAGCAGTCGTTCACCACGCGTAGTGGGGTGCTCACATGCGCAAATGACGATGGGTGGGTCCAGATGGACTTCCCCGCGGACCCGCCAGAGTTGACTGACCCGCCAATCGGTCTAGCGGCGGCGCTGCCACATGCGACGATCAAGTCCGTGGCGCGTGGGCGGTTCGACTTCCTGATCGAGTTGGAGAGCGCCGCGGAAGTCCGTTCCCTGCGCCCCGACGTCCAAGGACTGACACAAATCCCGTCACGCGGAGTGATCGTGACGGCGGTCGGCGACGGCGACGCGGACATCGTCAGCCGCTGCTTCTACCCGGCCGTCGGCATCCCGGAGGACCCCGTCACCGGATCGGCCCACTGCACGCTCTCGTCCTATTGGGTGCCTCGGCTCCAGCGCGCTGACCTGCTGGCGGAGCAGGCGTCGCCGCGCGGAGGGTTCGTCAGGGCGACCCTCGCCCAAGATCGCGTACTGCTCTCGGGGCAGGCCGTGACGGTGCTCCAGGGGCGCCTGAGCGTGTAGCCACGTCTGGGTGAATCGACGTCACCAAACGTGCTCGACCTGCCATTTCGTCCCCCGAGCGGGGTACATTGGTGCCCCTGGAGGGGTCCTGATCGCCAAGTGCGGGACCCCTCAGTCACGCCTAGAGGTCCCCCCACCCAGGCCGACGAGGAGGCTGGATGTCCGACCGAGCGTCGGCCCCCGTGTCGGACTCGGCCGCCTGGTCGGCCAAGTCGACCAACCGCGCGTTCAGCGCTTTCGCCGTCACCCTCCTGGTGGCCGGCGTCGTCTGCGCGGGCATGGTCGCGGCCTGGCTGCCGGAGAAGGAGACCACCTCCCTCTTCTGGATCGGCCCCCTTCTCGTCGTCGGCTTCCTGCTGGCGGAACAGCTCGCGATCAACGTCGACGTCCGCAGCGGCGTCGCCTGGACGATCTCCTTCACCGAGATCCCGCTGGTCCTGGGCCTGCTCGTCGCCCCGTTCGAGATCGTTCTCGCCGCGCACGTGGTCGCCGGCGTGGGCACGTTGCTCGGCAGGCGGATCCTCGACCGCGCCGTCTACAACGCGGGCCTCATGTTCATGGAGATCTCCGTGGCGTTCGCCGCCGCCGAGGCCGTGAACCGGATGATCGGCGCGGGCGGTCCGTTCTGGGCGGGCGCGTTCATCGGCACCATCACCGTTCCGCTCCTCGCGAGCGTGCTGGGCCTCTGCGCGTTGCGTCTCATGGGCAAGTCGATGCGCGTGGGCAACAGCGTCCGTCTCGTCCTGCAGACACTGGTCGTGGCGCTGCTGAACACCTCGGCCGGCCTCGTCGGCTACCAGATCGTCGCCACCACGCCGTGGGGCGCAGCCCTGATCATCCTGGTGCTCGCGGGCATCGTGGCTACCTACCTCGCCTACTCCGGGCTGCTGCGCGAACAGCGCGACCTGGAGGCGTTGAGCGAGGTCAGCCTCCGCGTCGCGAGATCGGGCCAGCACGGCACCGGTCCGCGCCAGCCCGACGACGACCTCACCACGGGCGTCGAAGAGGACGAGTGGCAGCTCATCGCGGAACGCATCCGCGAGCAGCTCAACGCGAACAGGGTCGTGCTGCGCCTGCGCACCGACCCGCAGGAAGCCATGATCACCCTCGTCGCCGGCGAACCGCTGCCCGAGGAGATGGCCGCGACGGACCCCCGCGCCGTGCGCGAGGACCCCGTGCTCCAGCTGCCCGGCACGCACGTCCGCTACTACCGCGTGGCCGACGCGACCGAGGACGTCACCGAGGCCCTGCTGCGCCGCGACGCGCAGGAAGCCCTCGTCGTCCCGTTGCGCGGCGCGACCCAGCTGCTCGGCGCTGTCGAAGCCCACGACCGGCTGTCGCGCTGGCGCGGCTTCGGCAAGGCCGACATCCAGCTGCTCAGGACCCTGGCCTCGCACCTCGCGACCGCGGTCGACAACCGCCGCCTGCTCGCCCGGCTGCGCCACGACGCCTACCACGACCCGCTGACCGGCCTGCTGAACCGCGCGGGCCTGCGCGAGGCGTGCGCCGAGTCGTTGCGCGAGTCCCAGCGAGGCGTGGTGCTGCGCATCGACCTCGACATCCTGTCGACCGTCTCCGACGCCCTGGGCCTGGCCTGGGGCAACCGGATGGTCGTCGCCGCCGGACGCCGTCTGCGGGACGCACTCGGTGCCGACGTGCCGCTGGCCCGGCTGGAGGGTGGCGCGTTCGCCGCGTACCTCGACGACGAACGTGCCGCGACCGCCCACGAGACCGCGGAACGCCTGCGGGCCGGGCTTTCCGTGCCGTACCCCGTCGACCGGCTGACCGTCGAGGCCTCCGCGGTCGTCGGGTACGCGTCCAAGGCGGACTCCGAGACCGAGGACCCGGACCCTGACGTGTTGCTGCAGCGGGCCGATGTCGCCGTGCGCGCCACGTCCGAAGGCACGCCGGTGAAGGCCTACGCGCCGTCGATGGGCCACCTGTTCCTGCGTCGCTTCCAGCTCGTCACGCAGTTCCGCCAAGCCGTCGAGACCGGCCAGATCTCGGTGCACTACCAGCCGAAGGTCGCCCTGCCGTCCCGTCAGGTCGTGGGCGCGGAGGCGTTGGTGCGCTGGACGCATCCGGAGTTCGGCCGCGTCGACCCGGACGAGTTCGTGCCGGCCGTCGAGGCCACCGGACTCGTGGACGTGCTGACGGACTTCGTGATGGACCGGGCTCTGGAACGCGTCCGCCGCTGGCTCGACCGCGGGCTGCGGATGTCCATCGCGGTGAACCTGTCGGTCCGCACCCTGGGCGACGAGGACTTCCCGAACCGCGTCGAGGCCGCCCTGCGCCGCCACGACGTGCCGTCGGGCCTGCTGACCTTCGAGCTCACCGAGTCGGGCGTCATGGCCGACCCCGAACGCGCACTGCCGGTGCTGCGGCGCCTGCACGCGATCGGCGTCGTGCTGGCGGTCGACGACTTCGGCACCGGTTACTCGTCGCTCGCGTACCTGCGCCAGCTGCCCGTGGACGAGGTGAAGATCGACAAGTCGTTCGTGCTCGGGATGGGCACGGACCTCGGCGACATGGCCGTGGTCCGGTCGATCGTGGAGCTCGGGCACTCGCTCGGTCTCGTCGTGGTCGCCGAAGGTGTCGAGGACGACGCCGCGCGCGACCAGCTCGTCGGCATGGGCTGCGACGTGGCCCAGGGCTACCTGATCTCCCGGCCGCTCTCCGAAGATCGCTTCGAGGCGTGGCTGCGGGCACGAACCGTGCAGGTCAGGGGTGCTCGCGATGAGACGGTGCTCACGCTGGTGCACTAGAGGCACCCCCGGATTTCGTTCTTGGTGGACGCGTGTTGTAGAGTTCTCCACAGCTCAGCAAGAACGAAAGAGCAAGCCCCTTTAGCTCAGTCGGCAGAGCGTCTCCATGGTAAGGAGAAGGTCTACGGTTCGATTCCGTAAAGGGGCTCCACTACTGGCCGCAGTGCTGAGCGCTGCGGCTTGTAGTTGTGTTGAGGAAGTTGTGTAAAGCGGTGTAGCTCAGTTGGTAGAGCAAGCGGCTCATAATCGCTGTGTCGCCGGTTCAAGTCCGGCCACCGCTACGCGAGTGGGTGGGGTCTGTCGGCCGAAAGCGCCGACCTTCCTCGCTCCGCATGATTTTGGGGGCCAAGCCCCCACACCCCGGGCAGCAACCTCGTTGCCCGCCCCCGCCGGGCGGTAAGCCCGCACCGGTCACCTCTTCCGAGGTCGGGGATCGTGTGCTCTCAGGAAGGCAAGGACCGTGGCTGCAACCGACGTACGCCCGAAGATCACCCTCGCGTGCGAGGAGTGCAAGCACCGGAACTACATCACCAGGAAGAACCGTCGCAACGACCCGGACCGCCTGGAGATCAAGAAGTTCTGCCCGAACTGCAAGACGCACCGCGCGCACAAGGAAACCCGCTGAGCGCGTAGCAGCTTTCGACCGAGGCCCGTCCCACACGTGGGGCGGGCCTCGTCGCATATAGGCTCCTTCGGTGCCTCTCGACCCCGCTTTCATCGGACGTAGTTATCCGCCGTCGCAGCCCTACGACGTGAGCCGCGAGAAGATCCGCGAGTTCGCCGAGGCCATCGGCGCGACCAGCCCGGCCTACCGCGACGCCGAAGCCGCGAAGGCGCTGGGGCACGGGGACGTCATCGCGCCGCCGACGTTCGCGATCGTCGTGGCGATGAAGACCAACGAGACGGTCATGTTCGACCCGGAGCTGCAGCTCGACTACAGCCGCGTCGTGCACGGCGACCAGAACTTCACGCACCACCGCCCCATCACCGCGGGCGACCAGCTCGTCAGCACCGCGCACATCGACGCCATCACGTCGCGCATGGGCAACGACATGGTGACCGTGCGGACGGAGATCAGCACGGTCGACGGCGAGCCTGTCGCCACCGCCAAGTCGATGCTCGTCGTGAGGGGAGAAGACGCGTGAGCCACGAGGTGGGCACTGAACTGCCGGCGCTGTCCGTGCGCCTCAAGCGCGACGACCTGGTCCGCTACGCGGGCGCCTCGCTGGACTTCAACCCGATCCACTGGAACGAGAAGACGGCCAAGGAGGTCGGCCTCCCGGACGTCATCGCGCACGGCATGCTGACCATGGCCGTGGCCTCGCGGATCGTCGCGGAGTGGATCGGCGACCCCGGCGCCATCGTCGAGTACGGCTGCCGGTTCGGGCGGCCCGTGGTGGTGCCCAACGACGGCGAGGGTGCGCTGGTCGAGGTCACCGCGAAGGTCACCAAGGCCTTCGACGACGGAACTGTGAAGGTCAACATCAACGCGGCTTTTGACGGCAAGTCGGTGTTGACGGGCGCCTTCGCCCGCGTCCGCGTGAGCTGATCTTGTGATCAAGAACACCACCGGACAACCCGGTCCGGTGGTGTTTGCGGTGCTCACGCGAGATTCGGGCCGGGTCCGTGCTTCAGTTGCACGACCCTGATTCGTGTTCTCGGCCTGCGTGTGGGTAGGCTGTGCGACAGGCCGCTCGGCAAGTGCTTGAGCGGTCTGGTTGGAATGGACGGGACAGGCTCCCGTACACTTCCTGCTTGGCCAGGGGATCTCGGTTCGGGATCTCAAAGGGGTGTAGCTCAACTGGCAGAGCAGCGGTCTCCAAAACCGCAGGTTGCAGGTTCAAGTCCTGTCGCCCCTGCTGTCGAAGCGCGTCATGGGTGGAGTGGAGGCACGGCATGAGCGAGGGCCGCGAGCAGGACCAGCCGGAGGAGCGCGAAGGCGCTGTCCGGCCGTCCACTGCTGCGGCGCGACGTGAACGTCGTGCCTCCTCTCGCCCGGCCGCCCGCAAGGACGGCAGCAGCGCTGAGTCGAAGAAGAGCGTCGCCAAGTCCGACGAGTCGGACGAGGACGCGAAGAAGAGTCGCCCGACCAAGGCCCGTGACGGGCAGGAGAAGCGTCCCTCGCTGATCGGGCGGGGTTTCCGCTACATCCGCGAGGTCGTCGGCGAACTCCGCAAGGTGATCTGGCCGACGCGCAAGCAGTTGGTCACCTACACCGGCGTCGTGCTGGTGTTCGTGGTCTTCATGGTGGCGCTGGTGTGGGCTCTCGACCTCGGCTTCGGCGCGGCTGTTTTCGAGTTGTTCGGCTGAGCCGGACAGCTGCCGCTGCAACCAGGAAGCGAGATCCACAGTGAGCTCCGACAACGGCGTTGACGCCCAGGAGAAGACCGACCTCATCGACGACGAGGTGTCCGAGGACACCGCGGCCGACGAGACGGTCGAGTCGGAGGCTGTGGACTCCGCCGACGAGAGCGACGAGTCCGAAGAGGACGTCGATGTTCTCGCCATCGACGAGACTCCGATCGACGAAGAGATCGCCGACCCCGCCGAAGAGCTGCGTCAGGCCCTGCGCCACGCGCCCGGCGACTGGTACGTCGTGCACTCGTACGCCGGTTACGAGAACAAGGTGAAGGCGAACCTCGAGACTCGTATCCACACGCTCGACATGGAGGACTACATCTTCCAGGTCGAGGTGCCGACCGAAGAGGTCACCGAGATCAAGAACGGCCAGCGCAAGCTGGTGCAGCGCAAGGTGCTGCCCGGCTACATCCTGGTCCGCATGGAGCTCACCGACGCGTCCTGGAGCGCCGTCCGCAACACGCCGGGCGTCACCGGGTTCGTCGGAGCCACCTCCAAGCCCTCGCCCCTCACGATCGACGAGGTGCTGAAGTTCCTGCTCCCGCAGCAGGAGCAGAAGCCGGCCGAGGGCAAGAAGGCCGCTTCCACCACCGTGTCGAAGCCGACGATCGAGGTCGACTTCGAGGTCGGCGAGTCGGTCACCGTCATGGACGGCCCGTTCGCGACGTTGCCCGCCACGATCAGCGAGGTCAACGCGGACGGCCAGAAGCTGAAGGTCCTGGTGTCGATCTTCGGCCGGGAGACGCCGGTCGAGCTGTCGTTCAGCCAGGTCTCCAAGATCTGAGCGGTCTCCTCACCGGAAGACCGATCGGCCACGCTGCGGCTGGCAGAGCCGCGCGCGGACACTGCAATAACAGGAAGTACGGACAATGCCTCCCAAGAAGAAGAAGCTGTCAGCGATCATCAAGCTGCAGATCAAGGCTGGTGCCGCCAACCCGGCGCCGCCCGTTGGTCCCGCGCTGGGTCAGCACGGCGTCAACATCATGGAGTTCTGCAAGGCCTACAACGCCGCGACCGAGTCGCAGCGCGGTCAGGTCGTGCCGGTTGAGATCTCCGTGTACGAAGACCGCTCGTTCGACTTCAAGCTGAAGACGCCGCCGGCCGCGCGACTCATCCTCGCCGCCGCTGGTGTCGACAAGGGCAGCGGCGAGCCGCACCGCGTCAAGGTCGCCAAGGTGACCATGGAGCAGGTCCGCAGCATCGCGCAGGTCAAGATGGTCGACCTCAACGCGAACGACATCGACCAGGCCGCGAAGATCATCGCCGGCACCGCCCGTTCCATGGGCATCACGGTCGAAGGCTGACCACACCCTCTTTTAGCAAGCGTGGGAGAGCCGAGCGCGGCTCATTCACCACGACCTGATCCACGAAGGACAGAGTTATGAAGCGCAGCAAGGCCTACAAGGCCGCCGCAGAGCTGGTTGACCGGGAGCGGCTGTACTCGCCGCTCGAGGCTGCCAAGCTCGCCAAGGAAACGTCGAAGGTCAAGCTGGACGCCACCGTCGAGGTCGCGATCTGCCTGGGTGTCGACCCCCGCAAGGCCGACCAGATGGTCCGCGGCACCGTGAATCTGCCGCACGGTACGGGCAAGACCGCCCGCGTGATCGTCTTCGCAGTCGGCGACAAGGCCGCTGAGGCCGAGGCCGCCGGTGCGGACGCCGTTGGCTCCGAGGACCTGATCGAGCGCATCCAGGGTGGCTGGCTCGACTTCGACGCCGCGATCGCGACCCCCGACCAGATGGCCAAGGTCGGTCGCATCGCTCGCATCCTGGGCCCGCGCGGCCTGATGCCGAACCCCAAGACCGGCACCGTGACCCCCGAGGTCGCCAAGGCCGTCAACGAGATCAAGGGCGGAAAGATCAACTTCCGCGTTGACAAGCAGGCCAACCTGCACTTCGTCATCGGCAAGGTCTCGTTCGACTCCGAGAAGCTGGTCGAGAACTACGCGGCCGCGCTGGACGAGATCCTCCGCGCGAAGCCGTCCGCGGCCAAGGGCCGGTACGTCAAGAAGGTCACCGTCTCCACGACGATGGGCCCTGGCATCCCGGTCGACCCGAGCCGCACCCGCAACATGCTGGTGGACGAGGCCTGAGCCTCCCGGTTCACAGCTAGCTGAGAAAGGCCCCCGGTTCGCCGGGGGCCTTTCTGCTGTTCAGGCCCGGTCCCTGCGGTAGTCGGTGGGGGACTTGCCGACCTGCTTCAGGAAGTGGTGGCGCAGGTTGTTCGCGGTGCCGATGCCGCTCAGAGCAGCGATCTTCTCCATCGGCAGGTCGGTCGACTCCAGCAGCACCTGCGCCCTGGTGATGCGTTCGGTGAGCAGCCACTGCAACGGCGTCGTGCCGGTCGTGGCGTGAAGCCTGCGGTAGAAGGTGCGCGGGCTCATCGCGGCCCTGCGGGCCAGGTCCTCGATCGTCAACGGCTCGTCCAGGCGGGCGCGGGCCCAGTCGAGCACCGGCGCGAGGCCCTGCTCGTCGCTCGCGGGGACCGACAGGTCCACGTACTGGCCCAGGTGACCTGGCCGGTGTCCCGGCACCACCATCCGGCGGGCGAGCTGGTTCGCGACGTGGGCGCCCAGGTCGCGGCGCACCAGGTGCAGGCAGACGTCGAGGCCCGCGGACATGCCCGCGCTGGTCAGCACGTCACCCTCGTCGACGTAGAGCTGCGAGTCGTCGACCCGGACCTTCGGGTAGCGCTCGGCCAGCAGGGCGGTGTGCATCCAGTGCGCGGTGGCCCTCTTGCCGTCCAGCAGGCCGGCTTCGGCCAGTGCGTACGCACCTACGCACGCCGACACGATTCGCGCGCCGTTGTCGTGGGCGTCTCGTAGAGCCGTGACGAGCTCCGGCGGGACAGGCGCGTTGTCCTCGATGACCTCGTCCGGCACCCACGACACGATGACGGTGTCCGCGCGCACGATGTCATCGAGCTTGTGGGTGCTGTGCAGGGTGAAGCCCGGAGTGGTGTCACGCGTGCGGTTTCCGGTGCTGCACAACCACAACTCGTACCAGGGGTCGGCCAGGTCGGGCTGCGGGGTGCCGAAGACGGCGGCGGGAATGCCCAGCTCGTAGAGGTCCGCGACGCCGAAGTCGCCGGGCACGACCAGGGCGACGGATCCAGCGCTCATGCGACCCAGCCTATGGCAGGAATTTGGTGAAAGGGGTCATTCCGGTCACTGGTTGAGATGATCATCCGAGGCGAGGCTGAAGGCATGACAACTGAAGCGATCACCGTGCTGGGGCTGGGAAATCTCGGACGCGCGCTGGCGGAGGAGTTCGTGCGGAACGGCCGGTCCGTCGTGGTCTGGAACCGGTCCGAGGGGAAGGCCACGGGGCTTGTGGCGTCCGTCGCGAGCAGTCCGGCGGAGGCCGTGGCGGCCGGTGGGCTCGTGGTCGTCGCTCTGCTCGATCATCAAGCGGCGCAACGGGTTCTGAGCGGGGTGGACGTGCGCGGGAAGGCGTTGGTGAACCTGACCTCCGGCACTCCCGACGAGGCTCGGGAACTGGCCGGGTGGGCTGCGGACAACGGGGCCGAGTACCTGCACGGCGCGGTGTACGCGGTGCCTCAGACGATCGGCACCGAGGCGTCGTCGATCATCTACAGCGGTTCGCCGGGAGTGTACGAACGCTGGCAGAAGGCGTTGGCGCTACTGGGGAAGACCACTTTTCTGGGGGACGACGCCGGGCGAGCGTCCGGGTACGACGTGGCGATCCTGTCCGGGATGTACGGGCTGCTCGGCGGGTTCCTGCACGCGGCGGCGCTGGCTCGGGCCAACGGGATCAAGGCCGGTGAGCTCACGCCGATGTTGCTGTCGTGGCTGACGGATCTCCAGCCCGCGCTGGGGACGTTCGCGGAGGAGATCGACGCGTCCGACTACGCCGGTGGTGAGTCGAGCCTCGCGATGAACCAGTCCGGGCTGGCGACGCTGATCCGCGCGGCTGAGGCGCAGGGCGTGCCGTTCGCCGGGCTCGAGGCGGTGAAGGCGTTGGTGGACCGGCAGGTCGACGGCGGTCGCGGACAGGAGAGCTTCGCCCGCGCCGTCGAGTCGTTCTAGCCGCAGGTGCTCTCGGTCCAGTCGGTGATGACCCAGCCGGCACCGACCTTCTCCACGACGAACGTGCCGAGCCGCGGGCCGCCCTCGACGGTCAGGGCGCACGAGTCGATGGTGACCTTGGTGGTGGTCGGGGTCTTGAGCATGTCCGGCGGGAACATGACCTGCTGGTACCTGTCGACGCTGGTGACCTTGGTCTTCAGGTCCTTGACCGCGGCGGCGCAATCGCTTGCGCCGTAGGCGTTCGCGAACTTCTGACGGGTGTCGTCGCGCAGGAACAACGTGCAGGCGCGGGTCGTGTCGGCGAACGACACGTGCTTGTAGAACATGCCGACGGTGCCCTGCAGCCCGGCCGGTGCGGACAGACCCTGCGCCGCACCGGTCACGCCGCCGCTGTCCTGCGCGACGTCGCCGGGGTCGTCGACGCCGAAGAAGTGGTTGTAGGCCCACACGGCGGAGAAGACGACGAGCAGGAAGAACAGCGCGCGCCAGAAGATCCCGCTGCCGAGCACGACGAGCCACCAGCGCTTGCCGCCGGGTTGCTTCGGCGGCTGGGGTGCCTGGCCGGTCGCCTCCTGGTAGCGCTGGAACTCCTGGAAGCGCTGGAACTCCTGGAACTGCCGCATCTGCTCCGGGTCCACCTGCGGGGCGGGCGGCTCGGGCGGCTGCGGCTGGGGCGGCTGCGGCTGGCGGGGCGCGAGGTCCTTGCCGGGCTCGTCGGTCACACGTCACATTGTGCCGATTTGGATGGCCGGTACCCAGTCGGCTAGTCTTTTCACGGTTCTACCGAAGACCGCAGGTTGTCTCCGCGAGGAGATCGAAGGCCCCGTTGCAACACGGGCGGCCCGCGCAGGGAGGACGAGGCTCAAGTTCTTGTGTGACGCCCCGTGCTGCTTGTGCGCGAGGGCGTTTTTGTTGTTTCGGGACCTTCTCCAGGCCGGCGGTCTAACCCAGCCCAGAGAGGAGGCGATCATGGCGAAGCCCACGAAGGTTACGGCGGTCGCTGAGCTTGCGGATTCCTTCCGCACCAGCTCGGCAGCGGTTGTCACTGAGTACCGTGGCCTCTCCATGGCGCAGCTCACCACGCTGCGTCGCGCTCTCGGCGCGGGCACCAAGTACACCGTCGCGAAGAACACTCTCGTCAAGCTCGCTGCTGCGGACGCCGGTGTGGAGGGCCTCGAGGCCCTTCTGTCCGGTCCGACCGCCATCGCGTTCGTCGAGGGCGAGCCCGTCGACGCCGCCAAGGCGATCCGCGACTTCGCGAAGGACAACAAGGCCCTGATCATCAAGGGCGGCTACATGGATGGCCGCCCGCTCTCGGTCGACGAGGTCACCGCCATCGCGGACCTCGAAACCCGTGAGGTGCTGCTCGCGAAGCTCGCGGGCGCGATGAAGGGCAACCTGGCCAAGGCCGCGGGTCTGTTCAACGCCCCGGCTTCCCAGGTCGCTCGCCTGGCTGCTGCCCTGCAGGAGAAGAAGGCCGCTGCGGCTCCCGCCGCCGAAGCCGACGCTCCCGCCGAAAGCTGATCACCCAAAGACACGCCCGACGCTTTCGCGCGGGAAATTAGAAAGGACCGCCGATCATGGCGAAGCTCAGCACCGAAGAGCTGCTCGACGCGTTCAAGGAGATGACCCTCCTCGAGCTGTCCGAGTTCGTGAAGCAGTTCGAGACGACCTTCGAGGTCACCGCCGCGGCGCCCGTCGCCGTTGCCGCCGCTGCCGGCCCCGCCGCGGGTGGCGCTGACGAGGCCGAGGAGCAGAGCGAGTTCAACGTCGTTCTCGAGTCGGCTGGCGACAAGAAGATCCAGGTCATCAAGGTCGTCCGCGAGGTCGTCTCGGGCCTGGGCCTGAAGGAGGCCAAGGAGCTCGTCGAGTCGGCTCCGAAGGCGATCCTCGAGGGCGTGGCGAAGGACGTCGCCGACGCCGCCAAGGAGAAGCTCGAGGCTGCGGGCGCCAAGATCACCGTCAAGTGATCCCTGCCCCTTCGGGGGCTGGCGTTTTGCGCTTTGGACGGGCGTGCACCCCTTTGGGGGTGTGCGCCCGTTTTGCTGTTTGGGGGCGGGTGGGGTGGGGCGGGCAGAG
Source organism: Lentzea sp. NPDC055074 (assembly GCF_053608005.1). Classification (NCBI taxonomy): domain Bacteria; kingdom Bacillati; phylum Actinomycetota; class Actinomycetes; order Pseudonocardiales; family Pseudonocardiaceae; genus Lentzea; species Lentzea sp. NPDC055074. Next base: position 47,483 of record NZ_JBSGUQ010000028.1, on the reverse strand, counting down.
TGGGGGCGCGACCTCTGCGTGGGGTTGAGCTGGCGTGGTGCTGAGCTTGGGTGGGGCTGAGCTGGCGTGGGGCTGAGCTGGCGTGGGCTGACCCTTGCCGGAGCTGACCTTTGCCGGGCCTGAACCGTTGCGTGGAGCTGGCCGTTTGTGGGGCGACCTGTGCGTGGGGGCGAGCTGTGCGTGGGGGCGAGCTGTGCGTGGGGCGAGCCAAGACGGTGGTCACCTTGCGGGCGGCCAGGTTGCGTTGAGTGCTTCCCCTGGGGCTCTGCCCCAGACCCCGGCAATCTGATCAGGGGGCCAGCGCCATGAGCAGGTAGATGGCACGCCTGTTGCTTTGAGCGGCTGCCTGTTGCTTTGTTTGGTTGCGTTGGCGGTGGGGTCCCATCACGAGCCGAGCCCTTATGGAAAGACTGCTCGCCTTCGGCGTCGCTTGAGGAGTGCTCGCCTTTGGTCTCTTGTGATGTGGTTGGGCTCACACCTTCGGTTGAATTCCCGGTTGTCTGGCAGTGGTCTAGGTGGTGGTGACCGTTTTGCGAGGTCACGCTCTGTGGCGTTATCTGAACGCAACCGCCGTTAGGCCAACTGGTGAGTAACCTGCCGCGAACGAACTCGTTGCCCAGATGTGACGCCGATCGCTGCGGCGTCCTCGGGCGTGTGCGGAGGTGCGGATGGGCGTCGAGGTGGTCGTCGAGGGTCTGACCAAGTCCTTCGGCAAGCAGACCATCTGGCAGGACGTCACGCTCACGTTGCCGCCGGGTGAGGTCAGCGTGATGCTCGGGCCTTCTGGTACGGGCAAGAGCGTGTTCCTGAAGTCGTTGGTCGGGTTGCTCAAGCCCGAGCAGGGCAAGATCGTCATCAACGGGACCGATCTCGTGCGGTGCTCTGAGCACCGGCTGTACGAGATTCGGAAGATGTTCGGCGTGCTGTTCCAGGACGGCGCGTTGTTCGGGTCCATGGACCTCTACGACAACATCGCCTTTCCGTTGCGGGAGCACACTCGCAAGACCGAGGCCGAGGTTCGGCGGATCGTTCTCGAGAAGATGGAGATGGTCGGTCTCGTCGGGGCCGAGAAGAAGCTTCCCGGTGAGATCTCCGGCGGTATGCGCAAGCGGGCTGGGCTCGCTCGTGCGTTGGTGCTCGATCCCGAGATCATTCTGTGCGACGAGCCCGACTCCGGGTTGGACCCTGTTCGCACCGCCTACCTGAGCCAGTTGCTGATCGATCTCAACGCCCAGATCGACGCGACCATTCTGATCGTCACGCACAACATCAACATTGCTCGTACCGTGCCGGACAACCTGGGGATGTTGTTCCGGCGCGAGCTCGTCATGTTCGGGCCTCGTGAGGTGTTGCTGACCAGCGACGAGCCTGTCGTCGAGCAGTTCCTGAACGGGCGGCGGCTGGGGCCCATCGGCATGTCCGAGGAGAAGGACACGGCCACCATGGCCGCTGAGCAGGCCCATGCCGACGCCGGGCACTCGGACGGGTCCACGTCCGAGGACGTGCGGGGGATCATCCCGCAGATCGAGCCGACTCCCGGGTTGCCGTTCCGGGACGCTGTCCGGCGGCGCAAGGACCGGGTCATGTCGATCATTCACCAGCTGCCTCACCAGGCTCAGCAGGGGATCATCGAGAGCCTTTCGTCCGAGGAGCAGGTTCGGTACGGCGTGCACGCCGGGACTGCTGTGTCGGCGCCCACGCCCAGTCCTTGGCCTCGGCAGGGTGGTGTTCTGTGACCACTCAGGCCTCGTTCCCCGGTGCTGGGGCGTTGCGGGAGACCGGGAAGCTCTGCCAGCTCGGGATCGACGTCGTGCGCACCGCGTTCCGGCGGCCGTTCCAGTTGCGGGAGTTCATCCAGCAGAGCTGGTTCATCGTCAGCGTGACGGTGTTGCCGACGGCGCTGGTGTCGATTCCGTTCGGTGCTGTCATCGCGTTGCAGCTGGGAAGCCTCACCAGGCAGATCGGTGCGCAGTCGTTCACGGGTGCGGCCAGCGTGCTCGCGATCATTCAGCAGGCCAGTCCGATCGTGACGGCCCTGTTGATCGCTGGAGCCGGTGGCTCTGCCATCTGTGCCGATCTCGGGTCGCGCAAGATTCGTGAAGAGATCGACGCGATGGAAGTGCTCGGGGTGTCGCCGATCCATCGGCTGGTGGTGCCACGGGTGCTTGCCGCGATGTTGGTGTCCGTGCTGCTCAACGGCATGGTCAGCGTCGTCGGTGTGATGGGTGGCTACTTCTTCAACGTGGTCATGCAGGACGGCACGCCTGGTGCGTACCTGGCGAGCTTCTCGGCGCTGGCGCAGTTGCCCGACCTGTGGATCAGCGAGCTGAAGGCCCTGATCTTCGGGTTCATCGCCGGCATCGTGGCCGCCTACCGGGGGTTGAATCCCGCCGGCGGGCCCAAGGGCGTCGGTGACGCGGTGAACCAGGCCGTGGTCATCACGTTCCTGTTGTTGTTCTTCGTCAACTTCGTCCTCACCACGATCTACCTGCAGGTCGTGCCCGCGAAGGGGAGCTGATGGCGAACAAGGTGCTCTCCACCCTGGACGGGTTCGGCGACCAGCTGTCGTTCTACATCAAGGCGCTGGCCTGGACGCCCCGCGCGCTCAAGCGGTACTCCAAGGAGACGTTGCGGCTGCTGGCCGAGGTCAGCTTCGGCAGCGGGGCCCTCGCGGTCATCGGCGGCACGATCGGCGTGATGGTCGGGCTGTCCGTGTTCACCGGCACGGTGGTCGGGTTGCAAGGTTTTACGGCGCTCAACCAGATCGGTACGTCCGCCTTCGCCGGGTTCGTCTCCGCCTACTTCAACACCCGTGAGATCGCGCCTTTGGTCGCTGGGTTGGCGCTGTCGGCGACGGTCGGGTCTGGGTTCACGGCTCAGTTGGGCGCTATGCGGATCTCCGAGGAGATCGACGCGCTCGAGGTCATGGGAATTCCCAGCCTGCCGTTCCTGGTGACCACGCGGATCATCGCCGGGTTCGTCGCGATCATCCCGCTGTACGTGATCGGGCTGCTGACGAGTTATCTGGCTGCTCGCACGATCACCGTGGAGTTCTACGGGCAGTCGGCGGGTACGTACGACCACTACTTCAACCTGTTCCTACCTCCGATCGACGTGCTCTGGTCGTTCGGCAAGGTGCTGGTCTTCGCGGTCGTGATCATCATGACCCACTGCTACTACGGCTACCGCGCGTCCGGTGGTCCGGCCGGTGTCGGTGTCGCGGTCGGGCGCGCGGTGCGGACCGCGATCGTCACGACGGCGCTGCTCGACTTCTTCCTGAGCCTCGCGATCTGGGGCGCGACGACGACGGTGAGGATCGCCGGATGAGGAAACGCGTGCTGGGCATCGCCTTTCTCCTCGCGATCGCCATGTTCCTGTCGCTCACGGTGGCGCTCTACAAGGACGCCTTCAGCGACTACGTGAAGGTCACCCTCAAGACCGACCACATCGGCAACCAGCTGCAGACCGCGAGCGACGTCAAGGTGCGCGGGCTCATCGTCGGGTCGGTGAAGGCCGTCCGCACCAGCGGGGACGGCGCGGAGCTGGAGCTCGCGCTGCTGCCGGACAAGGTCGAGCAGATCCCCGGCAACGTCAGCGCGCGGTTGCTGCCCAAGACGTTGTTCGGTGAGCGGTACGTGAACCTCGTGCTGCCGCAGCAGAAGAGCGCGGCGATCCAGCCGGGCGCGGTCATCTCGCAGGACCGCACGAGCAGCGCGATCGAGCTCGAACGCGTGCTCGACAACCTGATGCCGGTGCTGCAAGCGATCCAGCCGGAGAAGCTCGCCACGACGCTGACGGCGTTGTCGCAGGCGCTCGACGGACGGGGCAAGCCGCTCGGCGAGACGCTGGTGTCGCTCGACTCCTACCTCGGTGAGCTCAACCCGCAGCTGCCCGCGCTGAAGGAGAACATCTCCAGGCTCGCGGACGTCGCGAACGTCTACTCCGACGCCGCGCCGGACCTGCTGCAGGCCCTCAACGACATGACCACGACGACCAAGACCGTCGTCGACCAGCGCGAGAACCTGCTCTCGCTCTACGGCTCGCTGACCACGACGTCGCAGGACGTCACCAGCTTCGTCACGGTCAACAAGAACAACATCATCGCGCTCGCCGACACCAGCCGTCCGACGCTGGAGCTGCTCGCGAAGTACGCGCCCGAGTACCCGTGCCTGCTCAAGGGGCTCGCGGAGTTCGAACCGGTGATCAGCAAGGCGTTCGGCGAGGGCACCAACGAGCCCGGCCTGCACATCACGCTGGAGATCACGCAGAACCGCGGCAAGTACAAGCCGAACCTCGACGAGCCCGAGTACCGGGACAAGCGCGGGCCCCGCTGCTACGACCTGGTCCCGCGGCCGAACCCGTTCCCGCAGTACCCGCCGGAGGGGCCGGTGCAGGACGGCTCCAGCTCGCCGCCGCCCGCCCGCGTCGCGAACGACGGCGTCATCCCGCCCGGCGCGACCATGCCGCAGTCCGCGGACGTGCTGCGGCTCGCGAACTCGCCGGAGGAGGCCAGGCTGATCTCCGCGCTCTTCGGGCCGCGCATCGGCGTCGACCCGCAGGACATGCCCGGCTGGTCGAGCCTGCTGCTCGGACCGCTCGTGCGCGGGACGGAGGTGACCGTCAAGTGAAGGGACTGCTCGCCCCGCTGCTCAAGCTGATCGCCTTCGCCGTGGTCACGATCCTCGCCACGTCGTTGCTCGCGGTCACCATCGCCAACGTCAACCTGTCGAGCGCCACCGAGTACAAGGCGCGGTTCACCGACGTCACGGCGCTCAACGAGGGTGACGACATCCGCATCGCCGGCGTCCGCGTCGGGCAGGTCGACGGGATCAAGGTCGTCGACCGCAAGACCGCCGAGGTCGAGTTCTCGATCGACGGCGACCGCAGGCTGCCCGAGGCCGTCACCGCGACGATCAAGTACCGCAACCTGGTGGGGCAGCGGTACATCGCGCTGGAGTCCGGCACCGGTGACACCTCGGCCGTGCTGGCCGAGGGCGGCACGATCCCGTTGGAGCGCACGAAGGCCGCGCTGGACCTGACGGTGCTGTTCAACGGCTTCAAGCCGCTCTTCCAGGCCCTGTCGCCCGACGACGTGAACAAGCTGTCGTTCGAGATCATCCAGGTGCTGCAGGGAGAAGGCAGCACGATCGACAGCCTGTTGCAGCACACGGCCTCGCTGACCAGCACCTTGGCGAGCAAGGACAAGGTGATCGGCGAGGTCGTCGACAACCTCAACACCGCGCTGGCGACCGTGAACTCGCGCGACGAGGACTTCAACAAGCTCGTGATCACCCTGCAGTCGCTGGTCTCCGGGCTCGCGCAGGACCGCCAGCCGATCGGGGACGCGATCACCGCGCTCGGCGACCTGACGCAGGCCACCTCCAGGCTGCTGGAGCAGGGCCGCGAGCCGTTGAAGAACGACATCGCGCAGCTCGGCATCGTGTCGAAGACGCTGGGCGACAACGAGGTGCTCGTCGACCGGATGCTGCAGCGCCTGCCGAACAAGCTGGAGACGATCACCCGGACCGCGACCTACGGCTCGTGGTTCAACTTCTACCTGTGCGAGGCCAGCGGCCAGATCGCCGTGCCGCCGGTCATCACCAACCCGATCCCGATCACGGCGTTGCCGGTGACCCAGCAGAGGTGCCGCCGATGAAGACCTCGAACCCGATCCGGACCGGCGCGATCAGCCTGACGCTGATCGCCCTGCTGCTGCTGGCCGCGTTCTACTCCGACGACCTGCCGATCGTCGGCGGCGGCACCTCGTACGCCGCGGACTTCAGCGAGGCCGCGGGGCTGGTGCCGGGCAACGAGGTCCGCGTCGCCGGCGTGAAGGTCGGCAAGGTCACCAAGGTCAAGCTCAACGGCGACCGCGTGCGGGTCACGTTCAAGGTCAAGGACGCCTGGGTGGGCGACCGGACGACCGCGATGATCCGCATCAAGACTTTGCTGGGGCAGAAGTTCGTGGCGCTCGACCCGCAGGGCACCGAGCCGCTCTCGCCCGGCGACCCGATCCCGAAGGAACGCACGCTCGCGCCGTACGACGTGAACGAGGCGTTCAACGGGCTCGCGACCACCGTCGGGCAGATCGACACCAAGCAGCTCGCGGACAGCTTCACGGTCCTGTCCGACACCTTCAAGAACTCGCCGGAGCACGTCCGCGGCGCGCTGGACGGCCTGTCCGCGTTGTCGAAGACGATCTCCTCGCGCGACGAGCAGCTGGCGAAGCTCCTGGACAACACCCGGCAGCTGACCAAGACGCTGGCCGACCGCAACGCCGAGTTCGAGAAGCTGCTGTCGGACGGCAACCTGCTGCTCGGCGAGCTGCGCAAGCGTCGTGAGGCGATCAGCGCGCTGCTGACCGGCACGCGGGACCTCTCGCGCGAGCTGAGCGGGCTGGTGACGGACAACCAGAACCAGCTCAAGCCCGCGCTGGAGCAGCTCGGCCGGGTCACCACGATCCTGCAGCGCAACCAGGACAACCTCGACCGCAGCCTGGCGCTGATGGCGCCGTTCTACCGGGTGTTCGCGAACACCCTGGGCAACGGCCGGTGGTTCGACACCTACATCTGCGGTCTGCTGCCGCCCTCGGTGAACCTCGGCGTCGTCGGATTCAACGAGGAAGGCTGCCTGCCGCCGGGGGTGCAGCGATGACTGAAGTGGCGCATTCGAAGACAGGCCGGTTCATCGCGATCGCGTGCGTGCTGGCGCTGGTCGTGACGGCCGCGCTGTGGTGGGTGTTCGCCGGGATGAACGGACGCAAGGTCACCGCGCACTTCGCGGCGGCCGTCGGCGTCTACCCCGGCGGTGACGTGCGGGTCCTCGGCGTGAAGGTCGGCACGATCGACGAGGTCACGCCCGAGGGCAAGACCGTGAAGGTCGTGTTCACCGTCGACCGCGACGTGCGGGTGCCGGAGAACGCGCAGGCCGTCGTGGTCTCGCCGAGCGTCGTCTCCGACCGGTACGTGCAGCTCGCGCCCGCCTACACCGGCGGGCCCGTGTTGGGGGACAACGCCGTGATCCCGCGCGAGCGCACCGCGACGCCGGTGGAGCTGGACGAGCTGTACTCGTCGCTCGACAAGCTCACGACGGCGTTGGGACCCAACGGCGCGAACGCCGACGGGGCGTTGGCGGACCTGCTGAACTCCGCGGCCCGCAACCTCGAAGGCAACGGCCAGGCGCTCAACGACACGTTGAAGAACCTCGGCCAGGCCACGCGCACGCTGTCGGGGTCCAAGGAGGACCTCTTCGCGACCGTCGACAACCTGCAGAAGTTCACGGCCATGCTGGCCGCGAACGACAGCCAGGTGCGCGACTTCAACTCCCAGCTCGCGGACGTGTCGAAGATGCTCGCCGACGAACGTGGTGACCTCGGGGCGGCGTTGAACGAGCTCGCGACCGCGCTGGGCATGGTGCAGGGGTTCATCAAGGACAACCGCGAGGTGCTCAAGTCCAACGTGGACAAGCTCGCCTCGATCACGCAGGTGCTGGTGAACCAGCGGGCGGCGCTCGCCGAGACGCTGGACGTGGCACCGCTGGCCCTGGGCAACCTGCAGAACTCCTACAACGCGGCGTCCGGCACGCTCGACACCCGCGCGAACATCAACGAGCTGAACCAGCCGCCGATCGTGCTGATCTGCAAGCTGATCCAGCAGGCGACGCCGAACAACGTGCCGCCGGTGCTCTCGCAGACGTGCAAGCAGCTGGAGCCGATCCTGACCGGGGTGGTCCCGCTGAAGCCGCCGGCCGAGATCCTCAGCGACCTCAACGCGGGCAAGCTGCCGTTGCCCCTGCCGCTCGCGGGGGTGCCCCAGTGAGGAAGCTGGTCGTGGGGCTGACGGCGTTGTTGCTCGTCTCGGGCTGCGGCTCGGGCGGGTTCGACGGCGTCTACAACCTGCCGTTGCCCGGCGGTGCCGACGTCGGTGACCACCCGTACCGGGTCAAGGCGCAGTTCAAGGACGTGCTGGACCTGGTGCCGCAGGCGGGCGTGAAGGTCAACGACGTGCCGGTCGGGCGGGTCGAGAAGATCGACCTGGGCGCCGACGGCTGGACCGCCGAGGTGACGTTGCTGGTCAACGGCGACGTCCGGCTGCCGGCCAACGCGTTCGCGAAGCTGCGCCAGTCCGCGCTGCTGGGCGAGAAGTTCGTCGAGCTCGGCAAGCCGAAGGACGCGGTCGGCTCGCTGGCCGACAACGCCGTGATCCCGGTGGACCGGACCAACCGCAACCCCGAGGTCGAAGAGGTCTTCGGCGCGTTGTCGATGCTGCTCAACGGTGGTGGTGTGGCGCAGCTGCAGAACATCACCAAGGAGCTCAACGCGGCGATGGAGGGCAACGAGGCCGAGATCCGCTCGTTGCTGGGCAACCTCAACACGTTCGTCGGGGAGCTCGACAAGCACAAGGCGGAGATCGTCCGCGCGCTCGACTCGATGAACCGGCTGGCCGGGACGCTGGCACAGCAGCGGGACAAGATCGCGGTCGCGCTGACGGACCTGCAGCCCGGCCTCCAGGTGCTGGCCGAGCAGCGCACGCAGCTCGTGACGCTGCTGAACTCGTTGAACAAGCTCTCCGGCGTCGCGACGGACACGATCAACCGGAGCCGCGACGACATCGTGGCGGACCTGAAGGCGTTGCAGCCGACGCTCACCAAGCTGGTCGAGTCGGGGCAGAACCTGCCGAAGTCGCTGGAGCTGCTGCTGACCTACCCGTTCCCGGACGAGGCGCTCGACGGCATCAAGGGCGACTACACCAACGCGTTCATCGACCTCGACCTGAACCTCGGCACCGTGCTCGACAACCTCGGACGGTCGCGGCAGTCGCCGATCGACTCGCTGATCCCGTCGCAGGGAACGCCGTTGCCGATGCCGAACATCCCGCTGCCGAACCTCGGGCAGGGCACCGGGTCCGGGCTGGGCGACCTGCTCGGCGGGCTGCTGGGAGGTGGTCGCAAGTGATCACGCGGGGGACCAAGCTCAAGATCGGCGCGTTCGTGCTGGTCGCGTTGCTGGGCATCTCTTACGTCAGCGCCACGTACGTCGGGCTGTTCAAGTCGTCGTCGACGGTCGTGACGATGCAGCTCGCCGACTCGGGCGGCATCTTCACCAACGCCGAGGTGACCTATCGCGGCGTGACGATCGGGCGGGTCGGGCAGCTGCGGCTGACGTCCGACGGCATCGAGGCCGACCTGGAGCTGGACGCCGACGCACCGCGCGTGCCGTCCTCTCTCGAGGCCGTGGTGGCGAACCGGTCGGCCGTGGGTGAGCAGTACGTCGATCTGCGCCCGAAGGCCGACGGCGGTCCGTACCTGGAGGCCGGGTCGGTCATTCCGCGGTCGTCCACGAAGACGCCTCCGCCGGTGGACGGGCTGCTGTCCAATTTGGACGCTTTTGCCTCGTCGGTGCCGACGGACTCCCTTCGGACCGTGGTCGACGAGCTGCACACGGCGTTCAGCGGCACCGGCGGGGACCTGCAGGTGTTGATCGACAACACCGCGGCGTTCACGGCGGCCGCCAAAGAGCACCTGCCGCAGACGACGCGGTTGTTGCAGGACGGGCGGATCGTGCTGGCCACGCAGGCCGCGTCCGGTGGTGCCATCAGGTCGTTCAGCGGGGACCTGCGGTTGCTCGCCGAGCAGCTCAAGGCGTCCGACGGCGACCTGCGGCGGTTGATCGTGGCGGTGCCGCCGGCGTCCGAGCAGGTGTCGGCGTTGCTGAAGGAGAGCGGGCCGAACCTCGGGGTGGTCTTCGCGAACCTGCTGACGACGTCGAACATCCTCGTGACCAGGCGTGATGGTTTGGAACAGATCGCGGTGACGTACCCCATCGCCGTCGGCGGCGGGTTCTCCGTGGCGCCGGGCGACGGGTCGGCGCACTTCGGGCTGGCGCTGAACGTGTTCGACCCGATGCCGTGCACCGTCGGCTACGAGGGCACGACCATCCGCACTGGTGCGGACACGTCGGCCGCGCCGCTGAACACGCAGGCCTACTGCGCTCTCGCGCGCGGGTCGGCGACGTCGGTGCGAGGCTCGCAGAACGCGCCGTACGGCGGCACGCCGACCACGCCGGTCGGCAACGCGACGACGCAGCCCGGCCAGGAGCCGACGGGGCAGGCCGCTGCTCCCGAGGCGCCGTTGCTGACGTCGCTGGGCCAGCTGCTCGGCCTGCCTTCGGAGGGGAAGAAGTAGTGCGGATCTTCACGGTGGTCGCCGCGGTCCTGGCGGTGCTGACGTTCGGCTACGCGGCTTTCTTCGGCGTGGCCTGGTACTCGGCGTCGCACTCGTCGGAGTCGTCGTTCGCCTCCGTGCGCGACGAGGCCCTGCGCTCCGGCCAGGTGGGCGTCACGAACTTCCTGACGCTCGACTACAAGAAGGTCGACGAGGACCTGCAGCGCTGGCTCAACTCGTCGACCGGCGACCTGCGCGCCGAGATCGACAAGGACAAGGACTCGCGCAAGAAGCAGCTGGTCGACGCCAAGTCCGTGACGACGTCGAAGGTCCTCGACGCCGCGATCACCGAGCTGGACGACCGCGCCGGCAGCGCGTCGATGATCGCCGTGGTCGAGAGCACCGTGACGCCCGACGGCGGCCAGCAGGTCACCAAGATCAACCGGTACCTGACCAAGCTCACCCGCACCGAGGACGGCTGGAAGCTCTCGCAGCTCGGCCCCCTGCGGGCGGGCGTCTGATCCGGCCAGAGCTGATTGGAACGAGTGGACGTGCCCCCTTCCCGCCGCCGCCCCATTCCCACGCCGCCCGCCGGAGGCCGCCCGAAGGTCGCCGGTCTGAACCGCCGCACGTCGGCGGAGCCGGTGGCCGCGCCTGCCGAGTCGCCTGAGGTCTCTGCCGGGGCGTCGCCGGTGTCGCCTGAGGTCGCTTCTGCCGGGGCGTCGCCGGCGGTGTCGCCCGCCGAGTCCGTCGCCCCCGCGGTGGAGCCGGCTGGCGAGCCGGTGCCCGAAGAGGCAGACCTCAAGGCTCCGGAACCGCTCGACTGGACCCCGCCGGCCAAGCCGAAGCTCAAGGCGAAGAAGGCCGAGAAGGCCGAGAAGGCCGAGAAGGCCGAGCCCGTCGAGCCGGCCGAGCCCGAGGCCCCGTCCAAGGGCGGCTGGGTGCTCCCCGCGGCGCTGCTGGTGGTCGCGGTCCTGTTGGGCGCGCTGGGCACGTTCTTCCTGGTGAAGTCGCGCTCGGTGTCCTACGACTCGGCCCTGGTCGACTCAGCGACCACCTCTGAGGTGAACGGCCAGATCCGCGAGGCCGTCGAGAAGTCGTTCTCGTACAACTTCGCCGACGTCGAGTCCACCGAGAAGGCCGCCAAGGAACTGCTCACCGGCAAGGCCCTGTGCCAGTACAACGCCGTGTTCGGCCCGGTGAAGGAGGTCGCGCCGCAGCAGAAGCTGGTCGTGACCGTCCGCGTCGTGTCGTCGGCCGTGTCCTCTCTCAAGGACGACCACGCCACCGTGCTCGTGTTCGCCGACCAGGTCACCACCCGCACCACCGACAACCAGTCGGGAGGCGGCACCGCCATGCTCCGCGTGAGCGCGGTCGACGACGGCGGCCGGTGGAAGGTCGACAACATGGAGATGTTCGGGGCGACGGCGGAGCAGAACCGCCAGCTCCAGGGCTGCTGACCGCAGGCGGGTCCCGGCGTTCGCGCACGGCCCGCTACCCGCACGGCTCTGCTCGCGCGCATGGCGCGGCCATTCACGCACGAGTCCGCATTTGAGTGCGGCCTGCCCCCGCGCACGGCTCTGCCCCCCCCCCCCCCGCGCACGGCTCTGCCCCCCGCGCACGGCTCTGCTCTCGCGCACGGCTCTGCTCTCGCGCACGGCTCCGCTCTCGCGCATGGCGCGGCCTCTCGCGCACGGCTCCGCTCTCGTGCACGGCTCCGCTCTCGCACACGGCTCTGCCCTCGCGCACGGCGCGGCCACTCACTCACGGCTCTGCTTTCACTCACGGCTCCGCTCTCGCGCACAGCCCTCTCACGCGCGCACGCGCGTGCATTCGAGCGGGTCCGGTCGACCGCCTACGGCAGGCCACCCAGTCACGGTCCAGCCCTCACGCACCCCCCGAGCGCCCCCCCGAGCGCCCCCCGAGCGCCCCACCCGAGCACCCCGCCTGAGAACCCCGCCTGAGAACCCCGCTCACCGCTTTCCGGCACCCCGCCGAGCAGCGGGTCGTTTGGGGCGGGCCGGTGCGGGGTAAGTGATCACCGTCCCTTAAGATCAACTCCGCTGCGAGGACGCCCCAGGAGCCCCAGAAGCACCGACGAGACGCTCTCCGCCAGCCCCGACACGCGTGACCTCAGTCACACAAATCTTGTGGCGCTCTGTAAGTCCACTTGAGGCCGTCAACTTCCCACCAAAACGGCCGTACACGTGTTTCCCCAGGTCAAATGGGTGACTTGCAGTAAACGGCGCTCCATCCAGAGGGTGGATCGGCCCGCAACATCTTGACTGCGCGCTCATGCAGGGTCACTCTGTCGGTGAGCAAGAGGAGGGTCCTTCCAGGTGCCTCTCGACAGTCGCCGTGCGCGTGGCTAGACTGCCCCTTTGCGCTGCCCATTTTCCGCTTGCCCTTCGCCGAGAGCGTGGATTATGCGGGCATCGCCGCACCCTTGACAGCCGTGCTAGTTCGCTCTAGCCAGCTACCTGTCCCTGGAAGGACGCATCTTGGCGATCTCTCGCGCGACCAAGGCCACTGCTGCGACCAACTCCACGTCGGGGATCCCTGGAGCGCCGAAGCGGGTCTCGTTCGCGAAGATTCACGAGCCGCTTTCGACGCCCAACCTGCTTGACCTGCAGATCCAGTCCTTTGAATGGCTCACCGGCGACGAGGCGTGGTTCCAGCGCCGCGTCGATGCCGGCGACGAGACTCCGACGGGCGGCCTCGAAGAGGTCCTCAACGAGATCTCGCCGATCGAGGACTTCTCCGGCTCCATGTCACTGTCCTTCTCCGACCCGCGCTTCGACGAGGTCAAGGCCTCGACCGAAGAGTGCAAGGACAAGGACATGACGTACGCGGCACCGTTGTTCGTCACGGCGGAGTTCACCAACCACACCACTGGCGAGATCAAGAGCCAGACGGTGTTCATGGGTGACTTCCCGATGATGACGAACAAGGGCACGTTCATCATCAACGGCACTGAGCGCGTGGTGGTCTCTCAGCTCGTGCGTTCGCCCGGTGTGTACTACGACACCGCGGTCGACAAGACGACCGACAAGGACGTCTTCAGCGTCAAGATCATCCCGTCCCGGGGTGCTTGGCTCGAGTTCGACGTCGACAAGCGCGACACCGTCGGTGTCCGCATCGACCGGAAGCGTCGCCAGCCGGTGACGGTGCTGTTGAAGGCTCTGGGCTGGAGCACGGAGCAGATTCGCGAGCGGTTCGCGTTCAGCGAGACGTTGCTGACCACGCTCGAGAAGGACCACACCGCGGGTACCGACGAGGCGTTGCTCGACATCTACCGCAAGCTGCGTCCGGGCGAGCCGCCGACGAAGGAGTCGGCGCAGGCCCTGCTGGAGAACCTGTTCTTCAAGGACAAGCGCTACGACCTGGCGAAGGTTGGCCGTTACAAGGTCAACAAGAAGCTGGGCCTGGACACCGAGATCAACACCGGTGTCCTCACCGAGGACGACATCGTCACGACGATCGAGTACCTCGTCCGTCTGCACGCCGGTGAGACGGTGATGGACGCTGCCGCCGGTGGCGACGTGCCCGTCGAGGTCGACGACATCGACCACTTCGGCAACCGTCGTCTCCGCACGGTCGGCGAGCTGATCCAGAACCAGATCCGCGTCGGTCTGTCCCGCATGGAGCGCGTCGTCCGCGAGCGCATGACCACGCAGGACGTCGAGGCCATCACGCCGCAGACCCTGATCAACATCCGTCCCGTCGTGGCGGCGATCAAGGAGTTCTTCGGCACCTCGCAGCTCTCGCAGTTCATGGACCAGACCAACCCGCTCGCGGGTCTGACCCACAAGCGCCGCCTGTCGGCACTGGGTCCGGGCGGTCTGTCCCGTGAGCGCGCCGGCATGGAGGTCCGCGACGTCCACCCGTCGCACTACGGCCGCATGTGCCCGATCGAGACGCCGGAAGGCCCGAACATCGGTCTGATCGGTTCGCTCTCGAGCTACGCGCGGGTCAACCCGTTCGGCTTCATCGAGACGCCGTACCGCAAGGTCACCGACGGCCGGGTCACCGACCAGATCGACTACCTGACCGCGGACGAGGAAGACCGCTACGTCAAGGCGCAGGCGAACTCGCCGACCGACGACGAGGGCAACTTCACCGACGACCGCGTCCTGGTCCGCAAGAAGGGCGGCGAGGTCGAGTTCATCGACCCGACCGACGTCGACTACATGGACGTCTCGCCGCGCCAGATGGTGTCGGCCGCGACGGCCATGATCCCGTTCCTCGAGCACGACGACGCGAACCGCGCCCTGATGGGTGCGAACATGCAGCGTCAGGCCGTGCCGCTGCTCCGCTCCGAGTCGCCGCTCGTCGGCACCGGCATGGAGCTGCGTGCCGCGGTCGACGCCGGTGACGTCGTCGTCGCGAAGAAGACGGGTGTCGTCGAGGAGGTCTCCGCCGACTACATCACCGTCATGGCCGACGACGGTGCGCGCAACACCTACGCGCTGCACAAGTTCCGTCGCTCGAACCAGGGCACCTGCATCAACCAGAAGCCCATCGTCAACGAGGGCGACCGGATCGAGGCGGGTCAGGTCCTGGCCGACGGTCCTTGCACCGAGAACGCCGAGATGGCGCTCGGCAAGAACCTGCTCGTGGCGATCATGCCGTGGGAAGGCCACAACTACGAGGACGCGATCATCCTGTCGCAGCGCCTCGTGCAGGACGACGTTCTCACCTCGATCCACATCGAGGAGCACGAGATCGACGCCCGCGACACGAAGCTCGGCGCCGAGGAGATCACCCGGGACATCCCGAACGTCTCCGAAGAGGTCCTGGCCGACCTGGACGAGCGCGGCATCATCCGCATCGGTGCCGAGGTCCAGCCTGGCGACATCCTCGTCGGCAAGGTCACGCCCAAGGGCGAGACCGAGCTGACGCCGGAGGAGCGCCTGCTCCGCGCGATCTTCGGTGAGAAGGCGCGCGAGGTCCGCGACACGTCGCTGAAGGTGCCGCACGGTGAGTACGGCAAGGTCATCGGCATCCGCGTCTTCTCGCGTGAGGACGACGACGAGCTGCCTCCGGGCGTGAACGAGCTCGTCCGCGTCTACGTGGCCCAGAAGCGCAAGATCCAGGACGGTGACAAGCTCGCCGGCCGCCACGGCAACAAGGGCGTCATCGGCAAGATCCTCCCCGCGGAGGACATGCCGTTCCTCGAGGACGGCACGCCGGTCGACATCATCCTGAACACCCACGGTGTGCCGCGTCGTATGAACATCGGCCAGGTGCTGGAGACCCACCTCGGGTGGATCGCCAAGCAGGGCTGGAGCATCAACGGGGACCCGGACTGGGCGAAGAACCTGTCCGAGGACCTGTTGGAGGTCGAGCCCGGCACCAAGACCGCGACCCCCGTGTTCGACGGCGCGAAGGAAGAGGAGATCACGGGCCTGCTCGGCTCGACGATCCCGAACCGCGACGGCGAGCGCATGGTCAAGGAGAACGGGAAGGCGCAGCTCTTCGACGGCCGCTCCGGCGAGCCGTACCCGTTCCCGGTGTCCGTCGGCTACATGTACATCCTGAAGCTGCTGCACCTGGTCGACGACAAGATCCACGCGCGTTCGACCGGCCCGTACTCGATGATCACGCAGCAGCCGCTGGGTGGTAAGGCGCAGTTCGGTGGTCAGCGCTTCGGTGAGATGGAGTGCTGGGCGATGCAGGCGTACGGCGCCGCATACACCCTGCAGGAGCTTCTCACCATCAAGTCCGACGACGTGCTCGGCCGCGTGAAGGTCTACGAGGCCATCGTCAAGGGCGAGAACATCCCGGAACCCGGTATCCCGGAGTCCTTCAAGGTGCTGCTCAAGGAGCTGCAGTCGCTCTGCCTCAACGTCGAGGTCCTGTCTTCGGACGGTGCCGCGATCGAGATGCGCGACGGCGACGACGAGGACCTGGAGCGCGCGGCCGCGAACCTCGGCATCAACCTGTCGAGGTCCGAGTCGCCCTCCGTGGACGACGTCGTCAACTAGTCACCTCGCCGGTCGGTGAAGGGGATGCCTCCCGCGTCCCCTTCACCGGCCCTCCGACCAGCTCCTTTGCCACCGATCTAAAAAGGGGAAGAGAGTAGACGTGCTCGACGTCAACTTCTTCGATGAGCTCCGCATCGGACTCGCGACGGCGGACGACATCCGCCAGTGGTCCTTCGGCGAGGTCAAGAAGCCCGAGACCATCAACTACCGCACGCTCAAGCCTGAGAAGGACGGCTTGTTCTGCGAGAAGATCTTCGGTCCCACCCGGGACTGGGAGTGCTACTGCGGCAAGTACAAGCGCGTGCGCTTCAAGGGCATCATCTGTGAGCGCTGCGGCGTCGAGGTGACCCGTGCGAAGGTGCGTCGTGAGCGCATGGGCCACATCGAGCTCGCCGCTCCGGTCACGCACATCTGGTACTTCAAGGGCGTCCCCAGCCGGTTGGGCTACCTGCTCGACCTGGCCCCCAAGGACCTCGAGAAGATCATTTACTTCGCCGCCTACGTCATCGTGGGCGTGAACGCGGAGCTGCGCCACAACGACCTGCCGACGCTCGAGAGCGAGATGCAGGTCGAGCGCAAGCGCGTCGAGAACCGTCGCGACGCCGACGTGGAGGCCCGCGCCCAGAAGCTCGAGGCCGACCTGGCCGAGCTCGAGGCCGAGGGTGCCAAGTCCGACGTGCGCCGCAAGGTCAAGGAGGGTGGCGAACGTGAGATGCGCCAGCTCCGCGACCGCGCCCAGCGCGAGCTGGACCGCCTCGACGAGATCTGGTCCACGTTCACCAAGCTCGAGCGCGCTCAGCTGATCGCGGACGAGCTGCTCTACCGCGAGCTGTACGACCGCTACGGCGACTACTTCACCGGTGCCATGGGCGCGGAGGCCATCCAGAAGCTCCTGGGTGACTACGACGTCGACGCCGAGTCCGAGATCCTGCGCGAGACCATTCGCAGCGGCAAGGGCCAGAAGAAGCTCCGTGCGCTCAAGCGCCTCAAGGTCGTTGCCGCCTTCCAGGCGACCCGCAACAACCCGCAGGGCATGGTGCTGGACTGCGTCCCGGTCATCCCGCCGGACCTGCGCCCGATGGTGCAGCTCGACGGTGGCCGTTTCGCGACGTCCGACCTGAACGACCTGTACCGCCGCGTGATCAACCGCAACAACCGCCTCAAGCGACTGATCGACCTCGGCGCGCCCGAGATCATCGTCAACAACGAGAAGCGGATGCTGCAGGAGGCCGTCGACGCGCTGTTCGACAACGGCCGCCGCGGTCGCCCGGTCACCGGTCCCGGTAACCGCCCGCTGAAGTCGCTGTCCGACCTGCTGAAGGGCAAGCAGGGCCGGTTCCGCCAGAACCTGCTCGGCAAGCGCGTCGACTACTCCGGCCGTTCGGTCATCGTGGTCGGCCCGCAGCTCAAGCTGCACCAGTGCGGTCTGCCCAAGCAGATGGCCCTGGAGCTCTTCAAGCCGTTCGTGATGAAGCGGCTCGTGGACCTCAACCACGCGCAGAACATCAAGTCCGCCAAGCGGATGGTCGAGCGTGCGCGCCCGGCCGTGTGGGACGTGCTGGAAGAGGTCATCACCGAGCACCCGGTGCTGCTGAACCGCGCACCCACGCTGCACCGCCTCGGCATCCAGGCCTTCGAGCCCCAGCTGGTCGAGGGCAAGGCCATCCAGCTGCACCCGCTGGTCTGTGAAGCGTTCAACGCCGACTTCGACGGTGACCAGATGGCAGTCCACCTGCCGCTGTCCGCCGAGGCGCAGGCCGAGGCCCGCGTCCTGATGCTGTCGTCGAACAACATCCTGTCGCCGGCGTCCGGCAAGCCGTTGGCCATGCCGCGTCTGGACATGGTCACGGGCCTGTACCACCTGACCCGGCACAAGGTCGGCGACCTGGGCGAGGGCCACTCGTACTCGTCGCCCGCCGAGGCGCTGATGGCGTTCGACCGCAAGGTCCTGGGCCTGCAGTCGATGGTGAAGATCCGCGTCTCCGACAAGAACCCGCCCAAGGGCCAGGAGCCCGAGGGCTGGGAGCCCGGTCAGCCGTGGCTCGCGGAGACCACGCTGGGTCGCGTGCTGTTCAACGAGATCCTGCCGCAGGACTACGCCTTCATCAACGAGGTCATGCCCAAGAAGCGGCAGGCCGTGATCATCAACGACCTGGCCGAGCGCTACCCGATGGTCACCGTCGCCCGGACGCTGGACAAGCTGAAGGACGCCGGTTTCCACTGGGCCACCCGCTCCGGTGTCACGGTCGCGATCTCGGACGTCCTCGTCCCGGCGGCGAAGCAGGACATCCTCGAGGAGCACGAGCGCCTCGCGGACGCCGTCGAGAAGCGCTACCAGCGCGGTCAGCTCTCCCATGAGGAGCGCAACTCCGAGCTGGTCAAGGTGTGGACGAAGGCCACCGAGCAGGTCCACGAGATCATGGAAGACAACTTCCCCGAGGACAACTCGATCCGCGTCATCGTGCAGTCCGGCGCCGCCGGCAACATGACGCAGGTCCGTTCGCTCGCGGGTATGCGTGGTCTCGTCACCAACCCGAAGGGTGAGTACATCCCGCGCCCGATCAAGAACTCGTTCCGCGAGGGCTTGTCGGTGCTCGAGTACTTCATCGCGACGCACGGTGCCCGCAAGGGTCTGGCCGACACGGCGCTTCGTACCGCCGACTCGGGTTACCTGACCCGTCGTCTGGTGGACGTCTCGCAGGACGTCATCATCCGCGAGGTCGACTGCGGCACCACCCGTGGTGTGCAGATGACCGTCGGCGAGCAGCTGGGCGACAAGGTCGGCCTGCACGAGTTCGCGCAGACGTCGGTCTACGCCCGCACGGTCGCGGACGACATCACGGACGCGCAGGGCAACCTGGTCCTGAACCGCGGCGACGACCTCGGCGACCCGGCACTCGTGTCGCTGGTCGAGGCCGGCATCGTCCGCGTCAAGGTCCGCTCCGTGCTGACCTGTGAGTCCGCGGTCGGTGTGTGCGCGTCCTGCTACGGCCGCTCGATGGCCACCGGCCAGCTGGTCGACGTCGGCGAGGCCGTTGGCATCGTCGCCGCCCAGTCGATCGGTGAGCCCGGCACGCAGCTGACGATGCGTACGTTCCACCAGGGTGGTGTGGCCGGTGACGACATCACGACCGGTCTGCCCCGTGTCCAGGAGCTCTTCGAGGCCCGCGTCCCGAAGGGCAAGGCGCCGATCGCCGACGTCGATGGCCGCGTGCGCATCGAGGACGGCGACCGCTTCTGGAAGATCACGCTCATCCCGGACGACGGCTCCGAGGAGATCGTGTTCGAGAAGCTGTCCAAGCGTCAGCGTCTCGCCAACACGGCCACCGGCCCGCTGCAGGACGGCGACCACGTGTCCGTCGGCCAGCAGCTGCTGGAAGGTACTCCCGACCCGCACGAGGTCCTGCGTGTCATGGGCCCGCGCGAGGCGCAGCTGCACCTCGTCCAGGAAGTGCAGAAGGTCTACCGCGCCCAGGGTGTGGCGATCCACGACAAGCACATCGAGGTCATCGTCCGGCAGATGCTCCGCCGGGTGACGATCATCGACTCCGGCGCGACCGAGTTCCTGCCGGGTTCGCTGGTCGAGCGTGCCGACTTCGAGTCGGGCAACCGCGCGGTCGTCGCCGAGGGTGGCGAGCCGGCCGCCGGCCGTCCGGTGCTGATGGGTATCACGAAGGCCTCGCTGGCGACCGACTCGTGGCTGTCCGCGGCGTCGTTCCAGGAGACCACTCGTGTGCTGACCGACGCCGCCATCAACGGGCGTTCGGACAAGCTCATCGGTCTGAAGGAGAACGTGATCATCGGTAAGTTGATCCCGGCTGGTACGGGCATCAACCGCTACCGCAACATCCAGGTCCAGCCGACCGAGGAGGCGCGTGCCGCTGCGTACGCGATCCCCTCGTACGACGACGGGTACTACACCCCCGACGTCTTCGGCACGGGCACTGGTGCCGCGGTGCCGCTGGACGACTACGACTTCGGTCGCGACTACCGCTAGTCGGTGTCTTCGAACGGCCCCCGGAGCTTCGCGCTCCGGGGGCCGTTCGGCGTTTCAGCGGTAGGTGAGCCTGCGCAGCAGCGTCTCCGCCGGACCTTGTACGTCGTTGCGCCGCAACACTTCCGCGAACACCGCCGTGGCCAGCCAGGTGAGCACGGCGCGATACCGGAGGCCGCCGCGCACCCGGTGGAGGAGGTTCGCGGCGATCGTGAACGAGGCACTGTTGCCCGCGCTGGGGCTCTAGCGGTACTGCTCGGCCATCACGGGTGGCGGCGGCGGAGCCACGGGAGGCGCCGGCTTCTTCTTGCGCCGTCCGTACGTGAGGAAGCGCAGCAGCACTTCCAGCGGGCCGCGGATGCCCGCGAGGTGCATGCCGAACGACAGCACGACGGTGGCGAGCCACGTGAGCAGGCCGACGAGCGACGCCTGCGCGACGCCGATCTGGTAGCCGAGGCCGCCGATGGTGAACACCAGCAGCCACGACACGGACTGCAGGACGTAATTGGTCAGCGACCGCTCACCTGTCGCGGCGATCGCCTCCATCAGCAGGTTCGGCTTCTTCACAAGGGCCGAGATCCAGCCCATCAGGGCCGCGTAGCCGAGGCCACCGGGAAGCACGCTGACGGAGTGCAAGATGATCAACGGCATCGGCACGCCGGGGATCACCTGCGCGACGACCAGGGCGAGCGGCAGGCTGCCGACGATCATGAACCCGATGCCCCAGACCGCGACGTTGCGCAGGAAGCGCACGTGCTTCTCCGGTTCCATGAGCATCTTGTGGCGTGCGGCCCACATGCCCAGCACCACCGGGACCAGCACCTTCACGGGCCACAGCACGGAGTGCAGAGCCCACGTCTCGATGCCCTCGGGGAACACCCCGTCGTCCTTGATGACCTGGAACGCGGACAGGATCACGTAGGTCAGGTAGACGACCATCCAGCCACCGGCGAGCGCCAGCAGCGACTGGTCGCGCCACACCATCGTGCCGACCAGGATCAGCCCGAGCAGGCCGTAGGTGCCGAGGATGTCGGCCTCGAACAGGAAGTGCGCGTGGAGGCCGCCGAGCACGATCATCCAGAAGCAGCGCTTGATGACGGCCCAGCGCGCCGCGGGCCACGTGGGCTGGCGGCCCGCCATCTGGACCAGCCCGTAGCCGAACAGGGCCGCGAACAGCGGCAGCGGCTGTCCGTCGACGAAGACCATCTGCACCCCGGCGACGGCGAGGTCGAGCGTGCTGCCGTCGGTGGGGTAGTTGCGGTGGGTGGTCGGGTGCCCGCGGATGAACTGATGCGCGTGTGAGAGCGCGATCAGCATCAACATCAAGCCGCGCGCCAGATCAGGCGCCAGCGACCGCTTGCTCACCGTGTGCATCCGAGTCCCCAGGGTCAACAGCACCAGCAAGGTGCTGACCTGGGAATATGCGGGAACGAAGCTTCGGATTCAGCGGTTTGCGATTCCGTCGAGGCGAAGTGTGGCCGAGTCGTCGCGGTGACTGCCCGTGGTGCCGACGTGCTTGTCGCTGATCTGTGCGCCGTTCTTCAGCACGTGGAACAACGCCATCCCGTGCCCGCGGCCCAGGTCGTAGTCCGTCTTCAGCCACTCCAGGAACACACCCGCCTTCGTCGTGGCATCGTAACCCTGCTCGCGGGCCGCCGTCAGCAGTTCGGCCGGGGTCTTGCCGGTCTTCTTCTCCGCGCCGTCGAGGTAGGCCTGGAAGGACATCGCGCTCTCCGTTCGTCTGGTGAACCAGAGCCTAGGACAAGTATCCCTGTCTTGACAAGAAAATTTGTCGGCGAGGGTCGAAGACGGGTTCGTGCTCGACCGGGAGCCCGGCTAACGGCGGCGGGCGCGGGCCAGCGCTCTGGCCCGGATCACCAGGTCGTCCACCAGGTGTTCGTCCACCAGGGGCGGGATGCCGCTCTCGTCCGTGCAGCAACGGGGCTTGGTGCGCTTCTCGGACATGCGAGGACGCACGCCGGCCATCTCGTACAGGGCCTCGTAGAGGTCGAGGCCCGGATCGTCGTCGTGCGGGCCCACGAGGAGCACCCACACGACCTCGGGGGACGGGAAGGCGACCACGACGCGGTCGGCGCCGCGCAGGTGCTTCACGCACAGGCGTGGCAGGGGTTCCGGGCCGGTGACGCGGTAGCCGAGGGCGGCGCAGCCCGAGTGGGCGAGCTCGTCCAGGAAGCGTTCGTAGGCCACGCGGGCCCGGCCGCGCAGGCCGTTCGCCTGGGCGTGAGCAGTGGGGGTCTCGACTACCTCGATCAAACCGGGCGGACCACGCGTCCCCTGCCGCTGCGCATCTCGTCCAGGGAGTTGGCGAGGTCTTGGCGGTCCAGCAGTGACTGGTCGCTCAGGCGGCGGTGGACTTCGTCGATCAGGCCGCGGGTCTTGCCGGCGCGGCGGAGGTCGGAGACGAGGTGGAGCACCTCGTGCAGGCGCACGGTGTCGAGCAGCATGCGCGGTTCCTGGCTGTGGATGGCCAGCACGCCCTCGCGGGCCCAGGCCTTCACGGTCTTCTCGGTCAGGTCGAGGAGCTCGCCTGCCACCACGGGACGTACCGGCGGGGCCTGGCGGAGGGTCTTCGCCACCACGCCGTCGAGGCGGGCGCGGCGTTCGTCGTCTTCTGACAGGGATGACGCGACGGCTTCCAGCTCTTCGATCGTGTCGAAGAGGTCGCGGATGTGGGCGGCCTCGGTCGCGACAGACATGGCTACTCCTCCCGTTGACTACCGATTATCCACTACTTTTTCGGTAGTCGTCAACGGCCCCGGAGCAGGGATCCGGGGCCGTTGCGCGCGATCAGGAGGAGAAGAAGAGTCCGCCGAGGCCGCGGTGCTTGCGGTGGCCGTAGCCGTAGCCGGCGTGACCGCCACCGTGGTGGTGGTGGATCTGCTGCGGCTGCGCGCCCCAGGCGGGCTGGGCCGGCTGCGGGTAGGCGGCGGGCGGCGGCGCGACGGGCGGCGGCGGGGCCTGCATCTGGGCCTCGAGGCGGGTGATCGACTCGAGCTCGCCGTAGTCGAGGAAGACCCCGCGGCAGCCGTCGCACTGCTCGATGTGAACGCCCATGCGGTCGAACGTGCGCATGTTCGCATGACACTTGGGACACTGCATCGTGGTGAGCCTCCTGCGGTGGGACCGGACAAAAACGATATTAGCCGCGGTCACTGCTCTCGTGCGTCGCGACGATCCGACGACAGGCTTCAACCAGCGGTTCCACTGCCTGCAACCCGGACATGAGTGCCCGGGCCGCCATCTGCACAACGTACGCCTGAGCCGGGATGTTGAGCGCTTCCCATTCAGATGTCGGCAGCGCCACACCACCCGTTTCACGGTAGGTGTTGAGGAACCGCGCCCACAGGTCGTCGGGCAGCACCCCCGCGGCGAACAAAGCCGCAGGTCGCGCCAGGTCCCACACGGGATCGCCGACCCCGAGATCGTCCACGTCGATGAGCCGCCACGACCCCCTGTGCACCAACTGCCCGAGGTGCCAATCGCCGTGGATCAGCGCACGTCCGTTCATGTCCAACGGCGGCAAGACCTCATACGCGCGAAGCACCACATCGGCGTACGGCAAATCCGGCGGCAACGCCTGAATAGCGCGCACGATCCGTTCCGGCGTACCGGCCGCAGGCCCCCGCACAGGCAATGCGTGCAGCTTCGCCAGCAGTGCCGCGCTCTCCTCCCACGGCGCTTTGTCCGGGTCTTCCTGACTCACCGGCGTCCCGTACGGCCACACCGTCACCGGCCGGTCGTCCACGAACTGCAGGGGCTTCACCGGCGGCACGAACAGC
Source organism: Lentzea sp. NPDC055074 (assembly GCF_053608005.1). Lineage (NCBI taxonomy): Bacteria > Bacillati > Actinomycetota > Actinomycetes > Pseudonocardiales > Pseudonocardiaceae > Lentzea > Lentzea sp. NPDC055074. The sequence goes on along the minus strand of NZ_JBSGUQ010000028.1, from coordinate 23,541 downwards.
TCGGGGTGCGCCGCCGCGATCTCCAGCCGCTGCCCGAGAGCCTCGACGTCGGTGTCGGCCGGCAACGCCTTGGCCACCACGTCGCCGACGCGCACGACCACGACGTCACCACGATCGCCGCCGAGCACCTCCGGGTCGGCGGAAGAGCCGGTCAGCGAGGCCATCGCCGCGATCAGGTCGTCCACGCGCACAAGTGAATCAGGCGTGCATCCGCACGAGGCCAACGAGGTACTTGATCACGTTCGCTGCAACGACCCGGCGTAGGAGTAGAAGAACCCGATCAGGTAGGTCGCCGCGTCACCGGGGCTGTCGAACTCCGCGTAGAACCGGCGATCCTCGTCGTGCAGCCAGAACACGGCGTACCGGTCGCCCTCGCGCACCAGGCACAGCGCACCGTCGACGCTGTCCCGCAGCGAGTAGCTCGCCGGGTCCAGGTTCAGGTGCTCCGCGACGGCCAGCACGGCCTTGCTCGCCTGCTCGAACTCGTCCGCGAGTCCGGGCTCCATGAGTTCGAGCAGGTTCCAGCTCGTGTCGATGAGCGCGATCTGGTCGGTGGCCGAGGACAGCGCCCGTGCCCGCAGGGCGGACGGGACGCGGGCCGGCAGCTCGTACCGGTGCAGCCGGACGTGGGCCAGGAAGGCGACATCGGGGCACACGCGGTGAGTGCGCAGGTAGTAGGCGACCGAGCTGGACCACACCCAGCGACCGTCCGTCTGGTAGGCCATCGGCACCTGCCGCGGGCGCGCGGGGTCGAGCAGGTCGGGCACGAGTTCGCGAGAGGCGAGCACGACTGGAGCGTTGTCGAGGTAGGCCAGGACGGCGGTGAACTCGGAGCCGGACATGGCCGGGCGGAACAGCTTGGGCGTGCCATCGGCCGTGATGCCGTCGAAGGTGCGCACCAGCGAGACCGGTTCGGGGTCGCGGTCCTCCGGGTGGAACGGGCCCCACATGTCGTGGTCCTGCGCGGCTGCCAGGACCAGCCAGTCCGGCGTCTGCGACAGGGACCGGGGGAAGTACGCGAGCTCGTCGCGGATGTGCCGGTAGCGGGGACCACCGCGCCGGGGCACGGGGAAGAACGACTTCCAGCAGGGCTCCACCGCCCAGTCGACGCGCAGGGTCGGCGACTCACCGCGCGCCAGCACGAAGTTCGCCCGGTACCAGGCGCCGCCGGGGGCGTGGAACCCTGCCGAGCGCAGCCGGTGGAACCACTGGCTGACCTCCACGGGCGGCAGCCAGTGGACCTCGTCGCCGGCCTCGGTGACCGCGGACGTCGTGAGCAGCTGCCAGCCGGCGAGTGCGTCGCACTCGACGCGGATCTCCGCCCAGCCGCCGGGCGCGTGCTCGGACAACAGCGCGGTGATCCTGTCCGCGATCTCGTCCGCGGAGGTGCGCGGCTTCTCGTGGGGGCTGGGCGTGGCCTCCAGGAACGGGACCGTTCCGGGCTGCAGCTCCTCCAGCTCGTCGAACCGCACCAGGCCGATCCGGTCGAACGCGCTGATCGGCATGGTGTGCCGGGGGAGGTTCGCGGTCCGCGGCGTGGCGGCGCGGACCAGCAGCCCGTCGGCGCGCACCTCGTCCACGTACAGCGCCTGCTCACCCGCCATCCCGACCACGCGGAGGTCGAAGCACGACTCCACGAGGGGCAGCGTCGTCAGGCTCTCGGCCCCGTTCAGGCGCAGCAGGTAGCCCCAGCCGTTCGACGTCCTGGAGCCCGGCATCGTCTGCTCGACCTCGCCGTTGTGCACGGCGTGAAAGCCCTGCGGCAGGACCTCGGGAAGAACCGCCTTCATGACTGTGCCCCGGTGTTCTCGTTCGTCGCGGTGCCCACGGAGGTGGTCTCGTGCGTGGTGGTGGGCACCTGGGTGTGGGCGCGCAACATCTCCTGACCGAGTCGGCGCAGCAGCGTCGACTCGATCGTCATCTCCAGGTCCGAGCCGCGGTTGAAGCGGATGGTCAGCTCCGGGTCGGCGCAGACGAAGTCGACCACGTCCCACCCGCGGATGTCGACGCGCTGGTCCCTGCTCCGGGTGAAGGGGCTGTAACCCACGTCCGTGTACAGGTCGAGAGTCCGCGTCCCGGCCTCGTCCCTGCTGATCTCGAGCTCCTGCTGTTCATTGGCAGCGGCGTAGAGGTTGTGGGCCCCCAGCGCCGAGATCAGCACGGAGAGCGGGGCGTGGCCGTGCAGGGTCTTCCAGATCGCCGCGTCGAACGGGTAGTCGTACTTGTCCGGGTGGCCCTCGGCCGGAGCGGTGACCGGCAGGTGCGCGTCGAGGCTCGTCTCGGTGATGTGCATCAGCGGTCTCCCATCTGGGCCAGGTACTTGAACCGGGGGTTGATCCCCACGTCCTTGACTTCGGTGGAGATCACGGTGTCGCCTTCGAACGTCACTTCGAGTCTCCACACCCTGAAGATGTTCTCGTCGGGCATGCCACCGGCGAAGAGGTACTCGTTCTCCCGGTGAGGGGACCGCGCCCCCGCGTCGTGGAAGCTGGCGTCGGAGTCGATGCCGAACGGGTGGTAGGCCTCGACGACGTAGTCCGTCATGACGTGGCGCCCCTTGGTTCCGGACGGAGGGGTGCTCGACGGACTGCGGCCGATCGCGTGCTCGATGCTGTCCGTGAACGACGTGTAGATGCTGCCGGTGGTGGTGCCGGTGATGTGGGCCTCGGCGTTGCCACTGGTGCCGCGAGGAGGAATTCCGTCACCGCGGTAGACCCCTGCCATGTTGTGGTCCATCCGGCGGAACATCGCGTTCTTCTTGTTCAGGAAGTCCGGCTCGTTGCGGTGGATGAGCCGGTCGCCGGTGCCGCTGGTGTTGAAGTGCAGCTGCGCGGGGTGGACCGGCACCACGGTGTTCGCGTACGCGCCTGGTGGGATCTGCGCGGTGCGTCCAGGGGGCAGGTCATCGGACCGTGGCGTGAACGAGTGCGCCGGGGTCTGGGGCTGGCCATACGTCGCGACGTGCTCGGCGAGATCCCTCAGGTACTCCGGCGTGAGCCTGTCCGGGCGTTGCAGCGTCGGGATCTCGCGTGGCTTCTCGATGAACCTGCCGTCGAGGCCGACCTTGTAGTGCACGACCTCGGCCTTCAACTTCGCCTGGTCGTAGCCGAAGTGGTAGCGCCCGGTCTTCATCGCGTACAGCTCGAGCGCCCGAGCGCGGAGCACGCGCTCGGTCTCCGTGATCGGGCGATCGCGGGTCGCGGTGAGCTGCTCTTCGAGCGGCACCCACTCGAGGCCCTGCTCCGTGCGCCGCGTCTCCGTCGGCTGCTCAGCGACGGGCTGGTGTGCGGGCGCCGGCTCGTGCCGCGGCGGCGAGACGTCGCCGAGAGGCTGTTGCCGGTGGTCGGGTGCGGTGTGGCGCGGGTCCGGGCCGAACGACTGCGGTGCGGGCTGCAGCGGACGACCGTCAGGGCCCCGTGGCGGGGCCGGCGGTCGCTGGTCCTGGTTGGGGACGAAGCCGGGCGCCTGACGCGGGGGATGGTTCTGGCCTGGCGGGACCTGCCGGTTCTGGTTGGGGTCGAACCCGCGTGGGCCCGTCGGCTGCTGCTGCGGGAAGCGGCGCGGATCGGGCTGCGGCATGCGTTGCTGCTGCCGGGGGTCGTGCCTCGTCGGGTTCGGCCGCGGAGCACCGCCCTGGGGGAACCGTGGCGGCGGACCCTGCTGGGGTCGTTGCGGAACCCACCCCTGCGGAGGGGGAGGGCCTTGGCGGTGATGGGGCTGGCCCTGGTTCGGCGTCCACTGAGGTTGGTCGTTGCCCCGGATCGGATGCGGCGATGGTGCGTTGCGCGCCGGGACGTAGTGCCAGTTGTCGTTGGCGTCGGCGACCCACGTGCCGTCCTCGCCGCGGCGCCAGGCTCGCGGACGGCTCTCCGGCGTGCTGTCGCCCCACGTCGGCGTGGAGCCGGGAGGTGTGGACCTGTCGTGCCTGGTGCTGGTGCCGTCCGGCCTGAAGGTGACCCAGTCGCCGTTCGGAGGCCAGCCGGGGGAGAAGTCGCCTCGCCGGTGGTCGAACTCCGTCGAGCTCGCGAAGACGTTGCCCATGTCGTCGACCCACGCGTCCTTGGTGGGAGAGACGACCTCGACGCCGAGTTCCTTGCTCAGCTGTGCGGCGAACCCGTCCGCCTTCGTGCCGGTCTGGCACGAGATCAGCCGCACCGGCTGCTTGCCGTCCCAGTCGCCGCTCGACCGGATGATGTCGGCGAGGTCCTTCGGGGACAGCCTCGTGTCGCCGACGCGGACGTCGTCAGCGGAACCGTGCAGGTCGACGGTGTAGCGGTGGGGGTCGGGCGCGACCATCGCCGCGGACTGCGGGAAGGCCTTGAAGTTGTTGTCGTGCAACGACAAGCCGGCCTTGGTGTGCTTGACGTCGTTCTGCAGGTGCCGGAGGCCGTCCGGCAGCCTGACCGGAGCGTCGAGCCTCTTGCGCTCCTCCCACGGAGTGCGCGTCGGGCGCTCGTGGGGCGTGGGTGCGTCGGTGGCGGCGAGCGGACGCGGCAGGCCGGCCGCCGGCGGGTGCTGGCCGGGGGCGGGGTGCTGCGGCGGCGCCGGGTGCTGCGGTGGTGCCGGGCGCTGCGGTGGCGCCGGGTGCGGAGGGGCCGCACGGTGCTGCGGAGCGCCGTGCTGCGGAGCCCTGTGCGGCGGAGCGCTGTGGGGCGGGCTCTGGTGTGGCGGGCGTTGCCGGGGCGGCGCCGGATGGTGCTGCTGGACGGGCGGCCGAGGTTGCTGGTGGCGCGGTGGTGGCTGATGCGGCGCGGCAGACGTGTGGCTCTGCTGCGCCGGGAAGTGCGTGGGCGCCTGCGACTGGTGTGCGGGAGGAGCGTCGTTGCCGGGTCGGTTCGGCGAAGGAGCTGAGGGCGGCGCGAACGGCGTCGACGTCGCTGCCTGCTGGACGACGTCCGCCGGCCGCTGCGCAGGCGTGGGGTTCGGAGCGGGAGGGTGGTGCGGTCCGGCCGGGTGGTGGCTCAGGGGTGGGGGACCGCTGGGCGTCGGTCCGGCAGGCGAGTGGCCGCTGGGGAGCGGGCCTGCCGCTGCGGGACCGTGGTGGGTGGGACCGCCAGGGGCAGCTCCGCCTGGGGTGGGGCCGTTGTGGGCGGGGCCGCTGTGCGTCGGTCCACCGGAGGGCGGGCCTGCTGCTGCGGGGCCGCCGGGAGTGGGCCCGCCGGGAGTGGGGCCGCTGGGAGTGGGGCCGCTGGGAGTGGGGCCGGCGGGCGTGGGCCCGCCAGAGGTCGGACTGTGAGGGACAGGGCCGCCGCCTGCGGGCGACGGGCCCGCGTGGGCCGGCGACGAGGTGCCGGCATGAGCGGGACCGTTGCCAGCCGGAGAAGGGCCGTGGTTCGGCGTGGGGCCACCGCTCGCGGGGCCGCCTCCGTGCGCGACGCCACCGCTTCCGGCGGGAGACGGACCGCTCGGTGCCGGTCCGCTGTGGCCACCGGCGTTCGGCGAGAAGCCTCCGCCCGACGGTGCCGGACCGCCCGTGGGCATCGCGGCCCGCGGTGCGTTCGCCGCGGCTGGAGCTGTCGACGGTGCCGACTGGCCAGGCGCCTGGCCGAAGCCCTGTGGTTGCTGGGAAGACGGTGGCGTGGGAGCGGAGTCCGGGGTGGCGCGGTGTTGCGGTTGTTCGGTCGGCGGGGCCGCGTAGGAGGCCGCTGTCGCGTCGGTGCGGCGAGGCGGGGCATCCGGCGTGGGGTCGGCCGGCGGGCCGTCCGGGCGCGGGGCGGCGTCCGGGCGGGGCATGTCGCCTGAAGTCGGGCGGGGCATGTCGCCCGAGGTGGGGCGGGGCATGTCGCCTGCCCTCGGGACGTCTACGTCGGCGTTCAAGCCCTCGATGCCCGACTTCGTGCCCGAGACCGAGCCGCTCGCCGCGCCCGAGGTGGCGCCGAAGAGCACGTTCTCGGCCTTGATGCCCTCCTCGCTCAGCGCGCCCTCGGCCAGGGCCGAGCCCGCGCCGATGACGGCTTCCTCGGCGGCGTTGCGGCCGATCGAGCGGCCGATCGAGTCGCCTGCGCCGTCGCCCAGGGCCTTGCCCGTGCCGGCACCGACACCCGCACCGACCACGCCGGAGATCAGGCCCGACTTGGCCGCGTCGAGGGTCATGGCCGTGTCGAGGGTGTCGCGGGTGCCCTTGGCCAGCTGGATGCCCTGGACGGCCAGGTCGGTGGCCACGGAGGTGGCCACCTCGATGCCCACCTGGAGGGCCAGCTTGCCGATCAGGTTGCGGCCCACCTGCTGCGTCAGCTGCCCGACGAGCTGGCGGAAGACGATCTGCACGCCTGCGCGCGTGGCCAGCTGGGCCGGGACGATGCCCGCGGTGGAGGCGCCGAAGGAAGCCACGGCCGACGCGATCATCACCGCGATCTGGATGGCCAGGATGACCAGGGCGATGATGATCGAGAGCTTGGCGTACTCGATCTGCATCGCGCAGTTGCGGCACGCCGTCGACAGCTTGTCGGAGACGTCCCTCATCTTCGGGAGGGTGGCGTCCTCGCCCTTGACGAACTTCTCCCAGTACTTCTTGAACGCCTCGGCCGCTTCACCGTCCATGTTGGACGACGCCTGCTCGACCGCCTTCTCGGCCTCGCGCATGGCGTCGTCGACGTCGGTGGCGGCCTGCTTCCAGACCTCGGCGAGCCTTTGCAGCGCCGTCTCGTCGCCTTCCGGCCAGCTGTCACCCACCACGATCGGGATGAGCCAGCGGACCTCGGCGGGCATCTCGATGCCCATGTGCGGCAATCCCCCCAGACTGCTAGCCGCTGATGGCGCGTGCGTTGAACGCGTCCTGCTGTTCCATCAGGTTCGCGGACTCCTCGAGGTTCTTCCCGATGTCCTGCAACGTCTTCGCGACCTCCGCCATCACCTTGCGGACGCCGTCGGACGCGGGTGCGTAGTCGGTGCCGAACTTCTGACCCGCCTCGTCACCACCCCAGCAGTGGCCCTCGGCGTCGAGGCCGCGGGCGAGCGCGGCGGCGTTGGTCGCCATGTCCTCGCCGGTGCTCACCATCTTCGCCGCCGCCGAACGGACCCCGGCGGCCTCCATGTACGTGTGGCCACCGGCGCTCACCAGCGGTTCCCCCTGCCCATGATCGAGTTGCCGCCGAAGTCCTCGTCCTCCTCGGTGCCGGTCGCGCGCTGCACCGGGCGGGCCTCCTTGCGCAGCACCGAGGAACCGAAGTCCTCATCGGACGGCGGGGGAGGCGGGGCGGGCTCCTCGCGTTGCTCGACCCGGAAGATGTCCCTGATCGACGGCGCGCCCGGCACGACGTCCGGCAGGTCGACGGTGCCCTCTTCCGAGGTCAGCGGAGCCATGTGGGCGTTGACCTGCTCGCGCACGTTCTGCGCGGCACGGCGGGTCACCTGCGTGATCGTCTGCGCCAGCTGTTCGGGGGTGACCCGGTCGAACGCGCGGGAGCCGAGCTCGAGCCGGTCCAGCACACCCGTCGAGTCCACGGTCACCACGACGGTGCCGTCGGGGGAGGACGCCACCCCGGTCATCGCCGCGATCGCAGCCTGGGCGTCCCGCAACCCGTCGGTGCGGTCCTTGAGCTCCCGCATCAGGTTGTCGAGGGTTCCGCGCAACTCTGCGTTACGAGTTGCTAGCTGATCGTCGTCGAGCACCCCGGAAACGTACCGAAGTCGATCAACTCGTGTCGGCCGAACGGCTCAGTTGGTGATGCAGATCGTCCTCACCGGCTGCGAGTACGTCTTCGCGTCGTCACCGTTGCACAGCGCTTTGTCCGACTTGCCGTCCACGACCTTGGTGACCTTGCGCGTCCCGGTGCCGCACGCCACCCGTTCGAAGTACTGGTTGACCGCTTTGAGGCACTCGCCCTCCTGCACGTTGAGGACATAGCAGAGCCGCGTCTTGCCGTTCGTCCGCGAACGCCCCGAGGACTCGGTCAGGTAGTCGCCGGTCGGGCACATCGTGCGTCGCTCACGGGAGGACACGCGGTACACGGCTTCCTGTGACGAACAGTCCACTTCGGCCATGTCAACGTTCGTGTCGGCGACGTCGACCTGCTTCGCGCACTCACCCACGCCGGCCTGCTCGTGCCAGCCGGAGCACCCGGCCAGCACCAGTGTCAGAGCCGTGAGGACTGTGAGACCCGCCACGTGCCCGGCCGTGCGTCCGGACCACGTCGTTCGCTGCCGCCACACCGTTCCGAGCCTCCTGTCCAGGAGCAACCTGCGGAGACATGTCTACTGCAGGCGCGGGTGCGGTACCCCCGTTTTGACCCAGGTAGACGTGGGCGGGTATCTTTGCTACCTGTGCCCGACCCATGTCGGGCCGCTCCGCGTGCCCGTGAGGCAGCGGTGTCCTCCACTCGCAGTGGCAGTTGAACTGTTGCTTGCGGACCTTGGGAGCGGGCGACACGCCCGACCTCGGGTGCAGAGAGGGATCAAGAAACACGAGGGTGAACCGGAAGGCGAACCCTCAAAGACGGAAGAAGCAGCCGGCGAATGCCAACGATCCAGCAGCTGGTCCGCAAGGGCCGCCAGGACAAGGTGGCCAAGCAGAAGACGGCGGCCCTCAAGGGCTCGCCGCAGCGGCGCGGTGTGTGCACCCGCGTTTACACCACCACCCCCAAGAAGCCGAACTCCGCACTGCGCAAGGTCGCTCGCGTGAAGCTGACCAGCGGTATCGAGGTCACGGCCTACATCCCCGGTGAGGGTCACAACCTCCAGGAGCACTCGATGGTGCTCGTGCGCGGCGGTCGTGTGAAGGACCTGCCGGGTGTTCGCTACAAGATCATCCGTGGCTCTCTCGACACGCAGGGTGTCAAGAACCGCAAGCAGGCTCGCAGCCGCTACGGCGCGAAGAAGGAGAAGAGCTAATGCCCCGCAAGGGACCGGCCCCGAAGCGGCCGCTTATCTCTGACCCGGTCTACAGCTCGCCCCTCGTCACGCAGCTCATCAACAAGGTGCTGGTCGACGGCAAGCGCTCGGTGGCCGAGAAGATCGTTTACGAAGCGCTCGAGGGTGCTCGCGAGAAGACCGGCACCGACCCGGTCGTCACGCTGAAGCGCGCGCTCGACAACGTGAAGCCGTCGCTGGAGGTCAAGAGCCGCCGCGTCGGTGGTGCGACCTACCAGGTGCCGATCGAGGTCAAGCCCGGTCGTTCCACCACGCTGGCGCTCCGTTGGCTGATCACCTTCTCCCGGCAGCGCCGTGAGAAGACCATGGTCGAGCGTCTGATGAACGAGCTGCTCGATGCGAGCAACGGTCTCGGTGCGAGCGTCAAGCGCCGTGAGGACACGCACAAGATGGCCGAGTCCAACAAGGCCTTCGCCCACTACCGCTGGTGATGTGCCGCCCGGCTTCACCAGGAGCCGGGCGCTCCCAGCCCTAGTGAGCTCACAAGCTCAAGACAGGGGAAAGACCCGTGGCACAGGACGTGCTCACTGATCTCTCCATGGTCCGCAACATCGGGATCATGGCGCACATCGACGCGGGCAAGACCACGACGACTGAGCGGATCCTCTTCTACACGGGGATCAGCTACAAGATCGGCGAGGTTCACGACGGCGCGGCCGTGATGGACTGGATGGAGCAGGAGCAGGAGCGCGGCATCACGATCACGTCGGCCGCGACGACCTGCTACTGGAAGAACCACCAGATCAACCTGATCGACACGCCGGGCCACGTCGACTTCACCGTCGAGGTCGAGCGCAACCTGCGCGTCCTCGACGGCGCCGTCGCCGTCTTCGACGGCAAGGAGGGCGTCGAGCCGCAGTCCGAGCAGGTCTGGCGGCAGGCGACCAAGTACGACGTCCCGCGCATCTGCTTCGTCAACAAGATGGACAAGCTCGGCGCGGACTTCTACTTCACGATCAAGACGATCCAGGACCGGCTGGCCGCCAAGCCGCTGCCGCTCCAGATCCCGATCGGTGCCGAGAGCGACTTCATCGGCGTCGTCGACCTGATCGAGATGCGTGCTCTCACGTGGCGTGGCGAAGTCCAGAAGGGCGAGGACTACGCGATCGAGGAGATCCCCGCGGATCTGCTCGAGAAGGCGCAGGAGTACCGCGAGCAGCTGCTCGAGGCCGTCGCCGAGACCGACGACGACCTGACCGAGAAGTTCTTCGAGCAGGGCGACCTGTCCGTCGAGGAGATCAAGGCCGGCCTCCGCAAGATCGTCGCCGCGGGTACCGCGTACCCGATCCTGTGCGGCTCCGCGTTCAAGAACAAGGGCGTTCAGCCCATGCTCGACGCGGTGATCGACTACCTGCCGTCGCCGCTCGACCTCCCGCCGGTCGAGGGCACGCTGCAGGACGGCGAGACCATCGTGAAGCGCAGCCCGTCCACGGACGAGCCGTTCTCCGCGCTGGCGTTCAAGATCGCCGTGCACCCGTTCTTCGGCAAGCTGACCTACATCCGGGTCTACTCGGGCAAGGTCGCCGCGGGCACCCAGGTCGTCAACGCGACCAAGGACCGCAAGGAGCGCATCGGGAAGATCTTCCAGATGCACGCCAACAAGGAGAACCCGGTCACCGAGGCCATCGCGGGCCACATCTACGCCGTGATCGGTCTGAAGGACACCACGACCGGTGAGACCCTGTGCGACCCGCAGCACCCCATCGTGCTCGAGTCGATGACCTTCCCCGAGCCCGTCATCCAGGTGGCCATCGAGCCCAAGACGAAGGCGGACCAGGAGAAGCTCGGCACCGCGATCCAGAAGCTGGCCGAGGAGGACCCGACGTTCCGGGTCAACCTCGACCAGGAGACGGGCCAGACCATCATCGCCGGCATGGGCGAGCTCCACCTGGACATCCTGGTGGACCGCATGCGCCGCGAGTTCAAGGTCGAGGCCAACATCGGCAAGCCTCAGGTGGCGTACCGGGAGACCATCCGCCGTGCGGTGGAGAAGTACTCCTACACCCACAAGAAGCAGACCGGTGGCTCCGGCCAGTTCGCGAAGGTGCTCGTCACCGTCGAGCCGCTGGAGAAGAAGGAAGACGGCGCGCTCTACGAGTTCGTCAACGCCGTCACCGGTGGTCGCATCCCCCGCGAGTACATCCCGTCGGTCGACGCGGGTGCGCAGGACGCGCTGCAGTACGGCGTGCTGGCGGGTTACCCGCTGGTCGGCGTGAAGGTGACTCTGCTCGACGGCGCCTACCACGAGGTCGACTCCTCGGAAATGGCGTTCAAGATCGCTGGTTCGATGGCCCTCAAGGAAGCCGCCCGTCAGGCGTCTCCCGCGATCCTCGAGCCTCTGATGGCCGTCGAGGTCACGACGCCCGAGGAGTACATGGGTGACGTGATCGGCGACCTGAACTCCCGCCGTGGCCAGATCCAGGCCATGGAGGAGCGCAGCGGCGTCCGTGTCGTCAAGGCACTGGTTCCGCTGTCGGAAATGTTCGGGTACGTGGGTGACCTGCGGTCCAAGACCCAGGGTCGTGCCAACTACTCGATGGTGTTCGACTCCTACGCAGAGGTTCCCGCGAACGTCTCGAAGGAGATCATCGCGAAGGCGACCGGGGAGTAATTCCCCAACCGGAGCACCGCAGTTCCACCGCGGGCTCTCCGGGGGTGAATCCCTGGGGTCCGCTACTTTCAGACCCTGACGTGTAAGTCCGGCGGGTGGCCACAGATGCCCGCCGGACCAGCAAAAAGAAGTCCAGGAGGACAATCCAGTGGCCAAGGCGAAGTTCGAGCGGACGAAGCCGCACGTCAACATCGGCACCATCGGTCACATCGACCATGGCAAGACCACGCTGACCGCGGCGATCTCCAAGGTTCTGCACGACGCGTACCCCGATGTGAACGCCTCGTTCGCGTTCGACCAGATCGACAAGGCGCCGGAAGAGAAGCAGCGCGGCATCACGATCTCGATCGCGCACATCGAGTACCAGACGGAGAACCGTCACTACGCGCACGTCGACTGCCCCGGGCACGCCGACTACATCAAGAACATGATCACGGGTGCGGCGCAGATGGACGGCGCCATCCTCGTTGTGGCGGCGACCGACGGTCCCATGCCGCAGACGAAGGAGCACGTCCTCCTGGCCCGCCAGGTCGGCGTCCCCTACATCGTTGTCGCCCTGAACAAGGCCGACATGGTGGACGACGAGGAGATCCTGGAGCTCGTCGAGCTCGAGGTCCGCGAGCTGCTCTCCGAGTACGAGTTCCCGGGCGACGACCTGCCGGTCGTGCGCGTCTCGGCGCTGAAGGCGCTCGAGGGCGACGAGCAGTGGGGCAAGTCCGTCCTCGAGCTCATGGCCGCCGTTGACACGGCGATCCCGGAGCCGGAGCGCGACACCGAGAAGCCGTTCCTCATGCCCGTCGAGGACGTCTTCACGATCACCGGCCGCGGCACCGTGGTGACCGGTCGTATCGAGCGCGGCATCATCAACGTGAACTCGGAAATCGAGATCGTTGGTATCAAGGAGACGTCGAAGAAGACGACGGTCACCTCGATCGAGATGTTCAAGAAGTTCCTGGACGAGGGCCGCGCCGGCGACAACGCCGCGCTGCTGCTCCGTGGCATCAAGCGCGAGGAGGTGGAGCGCGGCATGGTCATCGTCAAGCCGGGCACCACGACCCCGCACACCGAGTTCACGGCGCAGGTCTACATCCTGTCCAAGGACGAGGGTGGCCGCCACACGCCGTTCTTCAACAACTACCGTCCCCAGTTCTACTTCCGGACGACGGACGTGACCGGCGTTGTGACGCTCCCCGAGGGCACCGAGATGGTCATGCCGGGTGACACCACCGGTATGGACGTCAAGCTGATCCAGCCGATCGCCATGGACGAGGGCCTCCGCTTCGCGATCCGCGAGGGTGGCCGCACCGTCGGCGCCGGCTCGGTCACCAAGATCATCAAGTGATCTAGCTGCACCAGTTCGGCGTGAAGCCGGGCCAACGACTTTCGTTGGCCCGGCTTTCGTCGTTCAGCAGCGAACTGTGCGTCAGCTCACGTCGAGCTGCCGCAGGCGCGCGGGCGACAGAGTGCCGCCGCGATTCCGTTGCCGGGCAATGAAACCGGCACGGCTGTCGCTCCACATGCGACGGACATGGCGGCTCACCGGCCAAGATCCGCACGTGATCTGGGTCCAAGTCGCCCACCCCGATTTGGAGTGCCCCACGCCCGTGTGGCATCCTTTACGGGTTGCTCGATGAAGGCACGGGTCGCACTCGTGCGTGCCTGAGTCCTTCGATCGAGCGTCCGCGCCCTGTTAGTGAACGCCTCCTTGCGGAGATGGGCATCAGGGTGCATGGGCTGTGTGGTAGGCCCAATCCCACCGGGGAGACCTTGAGTGGGACCGGTATGCGTAGCGGGCGCGACACGCCCGACCGCGTGGACCGGGCACCATGACACTTCAACAGGGGCGGAGCGCGCCAAGAGGCTGTAAAAGGCCTCATCCGAGGCACCGCACCGCAGCGGTTACGAGAAGCAGAGGAACGGCAAGCCATTATGGCGGGACAAAAGATCCGCATCCGGCTCAAGGCCTACGACCACGAAGCGATCGACGCGTCTGCGCGCAAGATCGTGGAGACCGTGACGCGCACCGGCGCTCGGGTTGTCGGGCCTGTGCCGCTGCCCACTGAGAAGAACGTGTACTGCGTCATCCGCTCGCCGCACAAGTACAAGGACTCGCGCGAGCACTTCGAGATGCGCACGCACAAGCGGCTGATCGACATCCTCGACCCGACGCCGAAGACGGTTGACGCGCTCATGCGCATCGACCTGCCGGCCAGCGTCGACGTCAACATCCAGTAAGCGTTGGGCGCGGAGAGTAACGGACCAATGTCTGACAGGCAGATGAAGGGCATCCTGGGCACCAAGCTCGGCATGACTCAGGTCTTCGACGAGAACAACCGGGTCGTCCCGGTGACCGTCGTCAAGGCTGAGCCCAATGTCGTGACCCAGGTTCGCACCGAAGAGAAGGACGGCTACACCGCCGTCCAGCTGGCGGCCGGCGCGATTGACCCGCGCAAGGTCAACAAGCCCGTCGCGGGTCACTTCGCCAAGGCCGGGGTCACGCCCCGTCGCCACCTGGCGGAGCTGCGCACGGCGGACGCCGGCGAGTACACGGTCGGCCAGGAGATCACCGCTGAGGTGTTCGAGGCCGGCGCTGTTGTCGACATCACCGGCACCAGCAAGGGCAAGGGCACCGCGGGTGTCATGAAGCGCCACAACTTCCGGGGCCTCGGCTCCAGCCACGGCACCCAGCGCAAGCACCGCTCGCCGGGTTCCATCGGTGGCTGTGCCACTCCGGGTCGCGTCTTCAAGGGTCTGCGCATGGCTGGCCGCATGGGCCACGAGCGCGTCACGACCCAGAACCTGAAGGTGCACAAGATCGACGCCGAGAACGGCCTGCTGCTCATCAAGGGCGCGGTTCCCGGCCCCAAGGGTGGTCTGGTGTTCGTCCGGACTGCAGCGAAGGGTGGTGCCTGATGTCGACTGTTGAGATCCGCACCCCGGACGGCAAGTCCGCCGGCTCGGTCGAGCTGCCGGCTTCCGTCTTCGACGCGCAGGCCAACGTGGCGCTGCTGCACCAGGTCGTCGTGGCCCAGCAGGCCGCCGCGCGCCAGGGCACGCACTCCACGAAGACCCGCGGCGAGGTGTCCGGCGGTGGCAAGAAGCCTTACCGCCAGAAGGGCACCGGCCGTGCCCGCCAGGGTTCGACGCGTGCGCCGCAGTTCGCCGGCGGTGGCGTCGTCCACGGCCCGCAGCCGCGCGACTACTCGCAGCGGACGCCCAAGAAGATGAAGGCCGCCGCTCTGCGCGGTGCCCTCTCCGACCGGGCCCGCGCCAACCAGGTGCACGTCGTGTCCGGCCTGGTGGACGGGGACACCCCGTCGACCAAGACCGCGCGCAAGGTCCTGGAGTCGGTCACCCAGGCTCGTCGCGTTCTCGTGGTGCTCAACCGCACCGACGAGGTCGCGTGGGTCAGCGTGCGCAACCTGCAGCACGTGCACGTGATCGCGCCGGACCAGCTCAACACCTACGACGTGCTCGTCAACGACGACGTGGTGTTCACCAAGGACTCGCTCGACGTGTTCCTCGCCAGCAAGGCCCAGCAGGGTTCTGGCTCGGCTGAGGCCACGGCGGTCGTGGTGGACGAGGAGGCCTCGAAGTGATCCCCGACCACAGGGACATCTTGCTCGCGCCGGTGATCTCCGAGAAGTCCTACGGGCTTCTCGAGGAGAACAAGTACACCTTCTTGGTGGCGCCGGGTTCGAACAAGACCCAGATCAAGATCGCCGTGGAGAAGGTCTTCGGCGTGAAGGTCGTCAGCGTCAACACCATCAACCGGCAGGGCAAGCGCAAGCGCACCCGCACCGGGTTCGGCAAGCGCAAGGACACGAAGCGCGCGATCGTGACGCTGTCGGCTGACAGCAAGGCGATCGAGATCTTCGGCGGCCCTGCCGCCTGATGACGAGGACTGCGTAGAGATGGGCATTCGCAAGTACAAGCCGACGACTCCCGGTCGTCGCGGTGCGAGCGTCTCCGACTTCGCCGAGATCACTCGGTCGACTCCGGAGAAGTCGCTGATCCGCCCGCTGCACAAGCTGGGTGGCCGCAACGCCTCGGGCAAGATCACCACGCGGCACAAGGGTGGCGGTCACAAGCGGGCTTACCGCCTGATCGACTTCCGTCGCAACGACAAGGACGGCGTGCCGGCCAAGGTCGCTCACATCGAGTACGACCCCAACCGCACCGCTCGCATCGCGCTGCTGCACTACGCGGACGGCGAGAAGCGCTACATCATCGCCCCGGAGAAGCTCAAGCAGGGTGACACGGTTGAGAACGGCCCCAAGGCCGACATCAAGCCGGGTAACAACCTGCCGCTGCGCAACATCCCGGTCGGTTCCGTGATCCACGCGATCGAGCTCCGCCCCGGCGGCGGCGCGAAGATCGCCCGCTCCGCCGGTGCCTCGGTGCAGCTCGTGGCGAAGGACGGCCCGTACGCCCAGCTGCGGATGCCTTCGGGCGAGATCCGCAACGTGGACGTGCGCTGCCGCGCCACGCTCGGCGAGGTCGGCAACAAGGAGCACCAGAACATCAACTGGGGCAAGGCCGGCCGCATGCGGTGGAAGGGCAAGAAGCCCACCGTCCGCGGTGTCGCCATGAACCCCGTTGACCACCCGCATGGTGGTGGTGAGGGTAAGACCTCCGGTGGTCGCCACCCGGTCAACCCGGCTGGTAAGCCCGAGGGTCGCACCCGCCGCCGTAAGCCAAGCGACAAGCTCATCGTCCGGCGTCGTCGCACCGGTAAGAAGCGCTGAGCAGGGAGGGAGTGAAGGATGCCTCGCAGCCTTAAGAAGGGTCCCTTCGTCGACGACCACCTGCTCAAGAAGGTGGACGTTCAGAACGAAGCGGGCAAGAAGACCGTCATCAAGACGTGGTCCCGCCGGTCCACGATCATCCCGGACATGCTCGGCCACACCATCGCGGTGCACGACGGTCGCAAGCACGTCCCGGTGTTCGTGACCGAGGCGATGGTCGGGCACAAGTTGGGCGAGTTCGCCCCGACCCGCACCTTCAAGGGCCACATCAAGGACGACCGGAAGTCTCGTCGCCGCTAGGCGTCGAACTGAGAAGAGCAAGGGAACAGCAGCGATGAACGCCCGTAAGGACGCTGAGGCAGCGGAGTTTCCGCGCGCCGTGGCTCGGGCTCGTTACGTTCGCGACACCCCCATGAAGGTGCGTCGCGTCATCGAGCTCATCAAGGGTCGTAACGCAAGCGAGGCCCTGGCCGTGCTCCAGTTCGCGCCCCAGGCCGCCTCTGAGCCGGTCGCGAAGGTGCTCGCCAGCGCCATGGCCAACGCCGAGAACAACCTGTCCCTGGACCCCTCCACCCTCTGGGTGTCGGTGGCCTACGTGGACGAGGGTCCGACCCTCAAGCGTTTCCGCCCGCGTGCCCAGGGCCGCGCGTACCGGATCCGCAAGCGGACGAGCCACATCACCATCGAGGTGGAGTCTCGTCCCAAGAAGACCAGCGTGAAGGGAACGCGGTAGTGGGCCAGAAGATCAACCCGCACGGCTTCCGGCTGGGGATCACCACCGACTGGAAGTCCCGCTGGTACGCAGACAAGCAGTACGCCGAGTACGTGGCGGAGGACGTCAAGATCCGCCGCCTGCTCAGCAAGGGCATGGAGCGTGCCGGCATCTCCAAGGTGGAGATCGAGCGGACCCGTGACCGGGTGCGCGTCGACATCCACACCGCCCGGCCGGGCATCGTCATCGGCCGTCGTGGTGCCGAGGCGGACCGCATCCGCGGTGAGCTGGAGAAGCTCACCAAGAAGCAGGTCCAGCTGAACATCCTCGAGGTCAAGAGCCCCGAGTCGGACGCGCAGCTCGTGGCACAGGGTGTCGCCGAGCAGCTGTCCAACCGCGTCGCCTTCCGGCGCGCGATGCGCAAGGCCATCCAGTCGGCCATGCGTTCGCCGCAGGTCAAGGGCATCCGCGTGCAGTGCGGTGGTCGTCTCGGCGGCGCCGAGATGTCCCGCTCGGAGCACTACCGCGACGGCCGCGTGCCGCTGCACACGCTCCGCGCGAACATCGACTACGGCTTCTTCGAGGCCCGCACCACGTTCGGCCGTATCGGCGTGAAGGTGTGGATCTACAAGGGCGACATCGTCGGTGGCATCTCCGCCAAGCGCGCGCTCGACGCGGCTGCGCCTTCGCAGGCTGACCGCGCCCCGCGCCGCGACCGTGGCGAGCGTCCGAACCGTGCCCGTCGTTCCGGTGCCAGCGGCACCACGGCGACGAGCACCGAGGCCGGCCGTGCTGCCGCCGACGCTTCGGCGTCGGCCGAGGCCCCGGCTTCTGCAGAGAAGACGGAGAGCTGAGTAATGCTCATCCCTCGTAGGGTCAAGCACCGCAAGCAGCACCACCCCAAGCGGTCGGGCGCTGCCAAGGGCGGCACGAAGGTCACCTTCGGTGAGTACGGCATCCAGGCTCTCGAGCCCGCCTACGTCACCAACAGGCAGATCGAGTCCGCTCGTATCGCCATCACGCGCCACATCCGTCGTGGCGGCAAGGTCTGGATCAACATCTTCCCGGACCGTCCGCTGACGAAGAAGCCGGCCGAGACCCGCATGGGTTCCGGTAAGGGTTCGCCGGAGTGGTGGGTGGCCAACGTCAAGCCGGGTCGCGTCCTCTTCGAGATGGCGTTCCCGAACGAGCAGGTCGCTCGCGAGGCTCTCCGCCGCGCGATCCACAAGCTCCCGATGAAGTGCCGCATCGTTACGCGTGAGGGTGGTGAGTTCTGATGGCAGCGGGTACCACCGCTTCCGAGCTGCGTGAGCTCACCGAGGAAGAGCTCGTGCTGCGTCTGAAGGAATCGAAGGAAGAGCTCTTCAACCTTCGTTTCCAGATGGCCACGGGCCAGCTCGACAACAACCGGCGTCTGCGCACGGTCCGGCACGACATTGCCCGGATCTACACCGTGATGCGGGAGCGGGAGCTCGGGCTCTCCGTCACGCCGGATTCCACTGGTGAGGGTGCGGCATGACCGACAGCAACGAAGTCCAGACCGAGAAGCGCAACGACCGCAAGGTCCGCGAGGGCCTCGTCGTGTCCGACAAGATGGACAAGACGATCGTCGTGGCGCTCGAGGACCGCAAGAAGCACCCGCGTTACTCCAAGATCATGCGCTCCACCACCAAGGTGAAGGTGCACGACGAGGAGAACGCGGCGGGCATCGGCGACCGCGTCCAGCTCATGGAGACCCGGCCCCTGTCGGCGACCAAGCGCTGGCGTCTCGTCGCCATCCTCGAGAAGGCCAAGTAAGTCCTTTCTAGACAGACCGAGCCCGTCGGGTCGGAAATCCGGCGGGCCAGGAATGGTCAAGGAGCAAGTTAAGTGATTCAGCAGGAGTCGCGGCTTCGTGTCGCCGACAACACTGGTGCGAAGGAAATCCTTTGCATCCGTGTTCTCGGTGGCTCCGGCCGCCGCTACGCGGGCATCGGCGACATCATCGTCGCGACCGTCAAGGACGCGATCCCCGGTGCCGGTGTGAAGAAGGGTGACGTCGTCAAGGCCGTCATCGTCCGCACCGTCAAGGAGCGTCGTCGTCCGGATGGCTCGTACATCCGCTTCGACGAGAACGCCGCCGTGCTCATCAAGAACGACAACGAGCCCCGCGGTACCCGCATCTTCGGCCCGGTCGGCCGTGAGCTGCGCGACAAGAAGTTCATGAAGATCATCTCGCTGGCTCCGGAGGTGCTCTGACCATGAAGGTGAAGAAGGGCGACACGGTCGTCGTTATCGCCGGCAAGGACAAGGGCGCGAAGGGCAAGGTCATCCAGGCCTACCCGGAGACCGGCAAGGTCCTGGTCGAGGGCGTCAACCGGATCAAGAAGCACACCAAGATCACGCAGACCCAGCGGGGCGCGCAGTCTGGTGGCATCGTGACCCAGGAAGCCCCGATCAACGTCTCCAACGTGATGGTGGTCGACTCGGACGGCAAGCCGACCCGTGTTGGTTACCGGACGAACGACGAGGGCAAGCGGGTCCGCATTTCCCGTCGTAACGGGAAGGACATCTGATCATGACTACCGCAGAGAAGATCATCCCGCGGCTCAAGACGCGCTACCGCGACGAGGTCAAGGGCGAGCTGCAGAAGCAGTTCTCCTTCGACAACGTCATGCAGATCCCGGGCGTCGTGAAGGTCGTCGTCAACATGGGTGTCGGCGACGCCGCCCGTGACGGCAAGCTGATCGAGGGTGCCGTCAAGGACCTCTCGATCATCACCGGCCAGCGCCCCGAGGTCCGCCGGGCCCGCAAGTCCATCGCTCAGTTCAAGCTGCGCGAGGGCATGCCGATCGGCGCGCGCGTCACGCTGCGCGGCGACCGCATGTGGGAGTTCCTCGACCGTCTGCTGACGATCGCGCTGCCCCGAATCCGCGACTTCCGCGGCCTCTCGGGCAAGCAGTTCGACGGCAACGGCAACTACACGTTCGGTCTGAACGAGCAGTCGATGTTCCACGAGATCGACCCGGACGCTATCGACCGGCCTCGCGGCATGGACATCACCGTCGTCACCACCGCCACGAACGACGAGGAGGGCCGGGCGCTGCTGAAGCACCTGGGCTTCCCGTTCAAGGAGAACTGACTCGATGGCCAAGAAGGCGTTGATCAACAAGGCCGCGAAGAAGCCGAAGTTCAAGGTCCGGGGTTACACCCGGTGCCAGCGTTGCGGCCGCCCCCACGCGGTGTTCCGCAAGTTCGGCCTCTGCCGGATCTGCCTGCGCGAGATGGCTCACCGCGGTGAGCTGCCTGGCGTGAGCAAGTCCAGCTGGTAATTCCAAGCTTCATTACTTCGCTGTAGGCCCGCACACGACCGTCCTGCCCTCCCTTCACGGGGAGGGCGGGTCTGGACCCTGAGCCGGTGAACCGCAGCGAGAAAGGTTGACCAGGTCACCATGACGATGACCGATCCCATCGCAGACATGCTCACTCGTCTGCGGAACGCGAACTCGGCTTACCACGACAAGGTCGTGATGCCGCACTCCAAGATCAAGGCGAACATCGCCGAGATCCTCAAGCGCGAGGGCTACATCGCCTCGTACCGCGACGAGGACGGCGAGGTGGCCAAGAACTTGGTCGTCGAGCTGAAGTACGGCCCGAACCGTGAGCGCAGCATCGCCGGCCTCCGCCGCGTGTCCAAGCCCGGTCTGCGCGTGTACGCGAAGTCCACTGGCCTGCCCCGAGTTCTCGGTGGCCTCGGCGTGGCGATCATTTCGACCTCTGGCGGTCTCATGACCGACCGTCAGGCCAACAAGGCAGGCGTGGGCGGAGAAGTCCTCGCCTACGTTTGGTAAGGGGGAGTAGACATGTCGCGCATCGGTAAGCAGCCGATCATTGTCCCCTCCGGGGTCGACGTGAACATCGCCGGCCAGGACGTCAGCATCAAGGGCCCCAAGGGCCTCCTGACGCTGACGCTCGCTGAGCCGATCATCGTCGAGAAGGCCGAAGACGGCACTCTCGAGGTCAAGCGCCCGAACGACGAGCGCCGGAACCGCGCGCTCCACGGCCTGTCGCGCACGCTCGTGCACAACATGGTCGTCGGCGTGACCCAGGGCTACGAAAAGAAGATGGAAATCCACGGCGTCGGTTACCGCGTCGCGCTCAAGGGCTCTGAGCTCGAGTTCGCGCTCGGTTACTCGCACCCCGTCAAGGTGGAGGCCCCCGCGGGCATCACCTTCGCGGTCGAGACCCCGACCCGGTTCTCCGTCTCGGGTATCGACAAGCAGCTGGTCGGTGAGGTTGCCGCCAACATCCGCAAGCTGCGCAAGCCCGACCCGTACAAGGGTAAGGGCGTCCGTTACTCGGGCGAGAAGATCCGTCGCAAGGTCGGAAAGACGGGTAAGTGACATGAGCGAGTCGACTGTTACGAAGCGCAAGCCGGTGGGCAAGGACATCTCCACCAGGCGTCGTGTTGCGAAGGCCCGTCGCCACTTCCGCCTCCGCAAGAAGGTCAACGGCACCGCCGAGCGTCCGCGCCTGGCCGTGCACCGTTCGTCGAAGCACATCACCGTGCAGATCATCGACGACCTGAAGGGCCACACGATCGCGGCCGCCTCCTCCATGGAGGCCGACGTTCGTGCCCTGGACGGCGACAAGAAGGCCCGTGCGGCCAAGGTCGGCCAGCTGGCCGCGGCCCGCGCCAAGGACGCCGGCGTCACGGCGGTCGTGTTCGACCGCGGTGGCAACGCGTACCACGGCCGGATCGCTGCTCTGGCGGATGCCGCTCGCGAGGCGGGGCTGGAGTTCTGACAATGATCATCACTGGAATTGAGAGGGACGCCTGATGCCAGGACGTACGCGTCGCGAAGGCGGCGGGGGCGAGCGCGGAGAGCGCCGCGACCGTCGTGACGGCGGCCGCGGCGGCGCGGCCCAGGAGAAGACCCCCCACCTCGAGCGCGTGGTTGCGATCAACCGCGTCTCCAAGGTGGTCAAGGGTGGTCGTCGCTTCAGCTTCACCGCGCTCGTCGTGGTGGGTGACGGCGACGGCATGGTCGGCGTCGGTTACGGCAAGGCCAAGGAAGTTCCCGCGGCCATCGCCAAGGGTGTCGAGGAAGCGAAGAAGAACTTCTTCCGCGTTCCCCGCATCGCCGGCACCATCCCCCACCCGGTCCAGGGTGAGAAGGCCGCTGGTGTGGTCCTGCTGCGTCCGGCCTCGGCCGGTACCGGTGTCATCGCGGGTGGCGCTGTCCGCGCCGTCCTCGAGTGCGCCGGCGTGCACGACGTGCTGTCGAAGTCTCTCGGCTCCGACAACGCGATCAACATCGTGCACGCGACCGTGGCGGCCCTCAAGGGTCTGCAGCGTCCGGAAGAGGTCGCGGCCCGTCGTGGCCTGCCCCTCGAGGACGTCGCCCCCGCCGGCATGATCCGCGCTCGCGCGGGCCAGGGGGTCTGATCATGGCTCAGCTGAAGATCACCCAGGTCCGCAGCACCATCGGTACCAAGCACAACCACCGCGAGTCGATGCGCACCCTCGGGCTGCGCAAGATCCGTCAGTCGGTCGTGCGTGAGGACACCCCCCAGGTTCTCGGCCTGATCAACGCCGTGCGCCACCTGGTGGTTGTTGAGGAGGTCCAGTCGTGACCATCAAGATTCACGACCTGCGTCCGGCCCCCGGCGCCAAGACCGCCAAGACCCGCGTCGGTCGTGGTGAGGGCTCCAAGGGCAAGACCGCCGGCCGCGGTACGAAGGGCACGGGCGCTCGCAAGAACGTCTCGCCGCGCTTCGAAGGTGGCCAGATGCCGCTGCACATGCGGCTCCCGAAGCTCAAGGGCTTCAAGAACCCGTTCCGGACCGAGTACCAGGTCGTGAACGTCTCCGCCATCGCTGCCTCCTTCCCGGAGGGCGGCTCGGTGGACGTTCCCGCACTGGTCCTGGCCGGGCTGGTCCGCAAGGGCTCGCTCGTCAAGGTTCTGGGCGACGGAGACGTCTCCGTCAAGCTGGACGTCACGGCTGACAAGTTCTCCAAGACCGCTGTGGAGAAGTTGGCTGCCGCTGGTGGGTCTTCCACCGTGGCTTCCTGACGCGGTTCTGCGTTAGCTGTCTGAAGGGCCTCGAGGCTTTGCCTCGGGGCCCTTTGGCGTTTTCTGGGCGGGTGGGCTTGGTGGGTGGCTTGGCGTGGGGCGACCTCTGCTTGGACTGAGCTTGCTTCGGTCGACCTCTGCGTGGGGCTGACGTCTGCGTGGGGCTGACGTCTGCGTGGGGCTGACGTCTGCGTGGGGCTGACCTTTGCGGTGGGCTGCCTTGGCGTGGGGCGACCTGTGCGTGGGTCACCTTGCGGGCGGCCACCTTTGCCTTGAGTGCTTTCCCTGGGGGCTCTGCCCCCAGACCCCCGGCAATCTGATCAGGGGGCCAGCGCTGCTCGCGGGTTGATGGCACGCCTGTTGCTTTGAGCGGCTGCCTGTTGAGTTGTTTGGTTGCGTTGGCGGTGGGGTCCCATCACGAGTCGCACCAAGAGCGGGCCACATGCAGGTAGGGGTGTCAACTCGACGAAAGGCGTGTCGAGTTGACACCCCTACCTGCATGCAGCAAGAGCTGTGGCGCGACTCGTGATGGGACCCCACCGCCCA
>NZ_JBSGUQ010000027.1:0-119138 GCF_053608005.1 Lentzea sp. NPDC055074 | reverse complement strand
TGGGGGGGTGGGTTGGGCGTTGGGTTCCAATAACACGCCGAGCAATTTGTGTCCCACAGTCAGGAAGGGGTGTCAACTCGACGAAAAGCGTGTCGAGTTGACACCCCTTCCTGACTGCAGCAAGAGCTGTGGCGCGACTCGTGATGGGACCCCACCGCCCAGAGCGTCTGCTAAAGACGGCTCGCCTTCGGCTTCGCGATGAGTGGGCCTGGCCGTGAGCTTGTGCTCGGACTGCTCGCCTTCGGCATCGTCTGCGCCATGGCCCTAGCCTTGCCACTGTCCAAGCATGGACACCTAGGTCCGAAGCGCCCAACCGCTGACAAGCAGAAGGCCCCGACGGTGGAGCACCGTCGAGGCCCTCGCTCTAGCCAACCAGGTCCTAGGCGACCGCGATCTCCACCGCGTGCACCCCAGGGCCGGACGCGGACACGTCGGCCTGGCCGTTGCCCGTCCGGTGCAGTGCGCGGACGGTCCAGCTGCCCGGTGCCGCGAAGAAGCGGAAGTCGCCCTCCGGCGAGGTCACGACCTCGGCGGTGAACTCGCCGGTCGAGTCGAGCAGGCGGACGAACGCGCCGCCCACCGGAGTGCCGTCGGAGACGACCTTGCCCTCGAGCACGGTTTCGGTCGTGCCCACGTCGATCGTGCCGCCCTGGGTGGGGGCGCCGCAGCCGTTGGACATGGAATCAGGCCTCCTTGCCGGAACCGAGTTCGATCGGCACGCCGATCAGCGAGCCGTACTCCGTCCAAGAACCGTCGTAGTTCTTGACGTCTTCGTGGCCGAGCAGTTCGCGCAGGGCGAACCAGGTGTGCGACGAGCGCTCGCCGATGCGGCAGTACGCGATCGTCTTGCGGCTGCCGTCGAAGCCCGCCTCGGCGTAGAGGGCGCGGAGCTCCTCGTCCGACTTGAAGGTGCCGTCCTCGTTGGCCGCCTTGGACCACGGGACGTTCACCGCGGACGGGATGTGGCCGCCGCGCTGCGCCTGCTCCTGCGGGAGGTGGGCCGGGGCGAGCAGCTTGCCGGAGAACTCGTCGGGGGAGCGCACGTCGACGAGGTTCTTGTTGCCGATGGCCTCGACGACCTCGTCGCGGAACGCGCGGATGGAGAGGTCCTGCTCCTGGGCGGAGTAGGAGGTGGCCTCGCGGGTGACCTCCTCCTTGTCCAGGGGGCGGCCGTCGAGCTCCCACTTCTTGCGGCCACCGTCGAGCAGCTTGACGTTGGTGTGGCCGTAGAGCTTGAAGTACCAGTACGCGTAGGCCGCGAACCAGTTGTTGTTGCCGCCGTAGAGGATGACGGTGTCGTCGTTGGAGATGCCCTTGGCCGAGAGCAGCTTCTCGAAGCCTTCGCGGTCGATGAAGTCGCGGCGGACCGGGTCCTGCAGCTCCGTCTTCCAGTCGATCCGGACGGCGCCGGGGATGTGGCCGCCTTCGTACGCGGTGGTGTCCTCGTCGACCTCCGCGAACACGACGCCGGGCGCCTGGAGGTTTTCCTCGGACCAGGCGGCCGAGACCAGCACGTTCTCACGGCTCATGGGACGTTTCTCCTGTAGTAGTGCGTGTCGTTATTGCGGTCGAGCGAGGGCAGGTACGTACCTGCGCAGAACGAGGTACATCTCGCACCCGAGGCACAGGCCCAGTGCCGCGTTCAGCAGTGCTGCCACCAGGGCGAAGCCGGTGGCGACCATGCCGAGCGTGGTGAGGCCGGTGGCGTAACCGAGGGTGCCGATCAGAGCGAAGACGAAGCCGACTCCCTGGGCGAAGCGCAGCGGGGCCGCTTCCTCGCGTTCGGTGGTCGGGGTCAAGCGCGGCTGGATCGCGTAGCGGTAGACGTGACCCCACGGGTTCAACTTCAGCGAGATGAACGCGCACATCGCGAAGAGCACCGTCTGGGCGGCGAGGAGACGCCACCAGCCGGTCAGCAACACGATCGCGAGGATGACGGTGGTCATCCAGGCGGAGAAGCGCGGTCCGCGCGGGTCTACAGGGGAGTCTTTGGGCACGACGACCTCCGGGCAAACGGACGAGGGGATTCAGTCCGGCAGAGGTGGCTGATGGGCGTCAAGCAGCCCAGTTCAGCTCGTCGTGCGACACAGGCTGCTGCGCACGCGGCACAGATCAACCGCGCGTCGCTTCGTGAGCAGCAAGGTCATGGCAGCGAGGGTAGCCCGCAATCCCTCGGTGCGGGAGGTATGTCCACTTGATGGAACAACGCAGGTTCACCCGACCGGATTAGGGCAAATGCGGGCGCAACGCGTCCAGCAGAGAGTCGCGTTTCGGTACGCCGCCGACCCGCAACACCTCGGTGCCGTCGGCGGTCAGGGCGAGCGTCGTCGGGGTGCGCATGACGCCCAGCGACGCGGCGACGTCCGGGAGGTTCGTGACGTCGAGCTCGGCGTGCGTGAGGCCGTCCGTGCGGTCGGCCAGGTCGCGCAGGATCACCTTCGCGTGCCGGCACGGCGCGCAGAACGTGGTGGAGAGCTGCACCAGCGTCACCCCCGGCGCGAGCAGGTCGCGCACGGGAGCGGGCAGGTCGGCGGAAGGCTGTGGGGAACGAGACGAGATGCGGCCCTCGCGGACCTTGAGCAGCACACCGATCGCACCGGCCACGGCCAGCGCGCCCAGCAGCGCCCACACACCTGTCATCGTTGGACCAACGGTACATCCGCGATCTCGCCGGACAGCTTGAACGAACCGCTCTCCACCTCGACGGCGGTGGGCGTCGCACCGAACGGCAGCGTGCCCGGGTCGATCTTGATCGCGAGCGCCTGGCGCAGCTGCGGGATGATCTGCTTGAGCGACGCGTCGTCGAGCTCGATGTCGTCGATGTTGATCTGGATGGAACCGCTGACCAGCGCGATCTGGCCGTACGCGGTGAGCGTAATGACCTTGCCGGCGACGTTGGTCTGGCCGGAGAGCTTCACCGCGGCCGTGGTCTTGGGCGCCTTCGGGTCGACCGGTGCCTGCGTGGCGACGCGGTTGTCCGGCTCGATCGAGAGCTTGTCGAACGGCGTCACCTGGTTCGCCAGCCGGTTCAGGTCGAGCGCCTTGATCCGGACGCTGCCCTTGACGGTGTCGATGGTCGCCTTGGAGACGTTGCCCGCCAACAGGTCCGCGAGCTCGACGCGGGTGTGCAGCAGGTCCGCCTCGACGTCGAGGTCGCGCAGGTCGACGCCCTGCTGCTCGTTGCGGATCGGCACGCCGTACGCGCGGATCTCCACGTGCTTGTAGTCACCGCGCAGCGCCTGCAGGGTGAACGGGAACCCGTTGATGCGCACCGACGGGTCCTCGCTGAGCTGCAGCTTCTCCCGCATCCGCTGGGCGATCTGGTACTCGCCGGCCGCCGCCAGGGCGAAGTCGGCCGCCACGAGCAGCACGCCCAGCACGATGACCGTGATGATGAGGAACTTCCCGCGACGGGACTTCTTCTTTCGCGGCCGTGCAGGGGTTTGCGCAGTCATCCCTCGTCCTCGACGTTAACGGCGATCCATGCCGCCACCCGGTCTACCAGTTCTGGAGTCGCGGCCGATTCCGCGTGCCGCATGCCGGGCTCGATCCACAACTCGGCATGTCCTGAGGACGCGCGGTGCAACGACCTGGCGTGCTCCACTGAGAAATAGTGGTCCAGGTCACCGTGCACGATCAGCAGTGGGGTCGGCGTGATGCGTCCGACCACCTCGAGCGGACTCTCCGGCGCTTGTACCCAGCTGCTGCCGAGCCGAACCCCGAGCGCGCGTGCGGCGAGCTTGCCGTGCGGCTGCTCCAGCAACCAGTGCACCCGGCGCATGGGAGCGGTCTCGCGCGACCACCACCGGGCGGGCCCGCTGACGGACACCACGGCGTCCGGCCGGGTCTCCCCCAGCGCGGCGTGCCGCAGCACGATCGACGCGCCCATCGAGAAGCCGATGGTGGCGACCTTCGAGTAGCCCAGCGAAAGAGCCGTCCGGACGGCCGCCTCCACGTCGTGGATCTCGTCCGCGCCGACCGTGGAGCGCCCTTCTGAGCGTCCGTGGCCGCGGAAGTCGAACGCGACGACGCCGGCGCGACGGGCCAGCCGGGCGAGCACGCGGGCCACGTGCGGGCGCCGCACGTTGTTCGTGAACCCATGTCCCACAACGAAAGCGAGGTCGCTTTCACCCTTGTGGTGGACGCCGTGCAAGCGCACCCCGTCGTGTGACGTGGATGTAACAGGCATGACGCCTGTGGAAACAAATGTGAGCACGGCTTCTTGACCTGGGACTTTCTGGGGCTGCACCGGTAGTCTCTCCGTCATCCGCAGGCAACGGGGCCCGGTCACCGTACGCCGCTGGTCTGGTCGAGGTGACCTGACCACGGCCGATTTGGAGGGCACCCCGATGAGCATCGACGTGCTGCTGCTGACGACAGACCCCGACCCGGAGGCCGTGCTTCCTGCTCTGGCTCTGCTCCCTCACGCCGTCCGCCCGCTCCGTCCCGAGGTGTCCGCGCTCCTCGAAGCCGGACCCCACGACATCGTGCTGGTCGACGCCCGCACGGACCTGGTCGGCGCCCGGTCGCTGTGCCGCCTGCTCGACTCGTCCGGCGTGGACGTGCCCGTCGTGGCCGTCGTCACCGAGGGCGGTCTGGTCGCGGTCAACTCCGACTGGTCCGTCGACGAGATCCTGCTGCCGAACTCCGGCCCCGCCGAGGTCGACGCCCGCCTGCGACTCGTTCGCTCGCGCCGCGGCACCACGGCCCCCGGTGGCGACGGCGCGATCCAGCTCGGCGACCTCGTGATCGACGAGGCCACCTACACCGCGCGCCTCAAGGGCCGCCCGCTCGACCTCACCTACAAGGAGTTCGAGCTGCTCAAGTACCTCGCGCAGCACGCGGGCCGGGTCTTCACCCGCGCGCAGCTGCTGCAGGAGGTCTGGGGCTACGACTTCTTCGGCGGCACCCGCACGGTCGACGTCCACGTGCGACGGCTGCGCGCCAAGCTCGGCCCCGAGCACGAGGCGCTCATCGGCACGGTCCGCAACGTGGGCTACAAGTTCGTCCGCCCGCCGCGCCCCGGTTCGTCGCGCCGCCCGGCCGACGTCGCCGAGGTGGAGATCGACGACTCCGCCCGTGTCCTGGATGAGCGTTTGATCGCGCGGTAGGTTCGCCGGTGTGGCGCAACTGAGCTGGTTCGAGGAGCTGACGGCCGACCAGGCCGCCGAGGTGACGGGTCTGCTGGAGGCTGCCCAGGGCACCGACGGCGTGGCCCCGGTCGGTGAGGCCGTACGGCTGCGGATGCGCCCCGGCGCGACCGGCAGCAGGCATCTCCTCGCGCACCTGGACGGCGAACTGGCCGGGTACGCGCACGTCGACCTGATCGGTGACTCCGGTGGCAACAAGGTCGCCGAGCTCGCCGTGCACCCGAAGCACCGCCATCAGGGCGTGGGCGAGGCGCTGGTGAAGGCGCTTCCGCAGGAGTCGCTGCGGATCTGGGCGCACGGCGGCCATCCGGACGCCGAGAAGCTCGCCGGGAAGCTCGGCTTCCGCAAGGTGCGCGAGCTGCTGCGGATGCGGCTGCGCGTCGAGAACGACCTGCCCGAGCCCAAGCTCCCCGAGGGCGTCACGATCCGGTCGTTCGTCGCGGGCAAGGACGAGGCCGCGGTCGTCTACGTGAACCACCGCGCGTTCGACTGGCACCCGGAGCAGGGCGCGATGTCCATCGAGGACGTCCGCGCCAAGGAAGAAGAGCCCTGGTTCGACCCCGAGGGCTTCCTGCTGGCGTTCGACGCCGACGACAACCTGGCGGGCTTCCACTGGACGAAGGTCCACACGCCGGAGCTGGGCGAGGTCTACGTCGTGGGCGTCGACCCGGACCGCCAGGGCGGTGGCCTGGGCAAGGCGCTGACCCTGGCCGGCCTGCGTCACCTGCGGGAACAGGGCGTCAAGCAGGTCATGCTCTACGTCGAGTCGGACAACGCGGCGGCGGTCCGCGTCTACACGAAGCTCGGCTTCACCCTTTGGGACGCCGACGTCCAGTACGCGCGGTAGTCAACGTACCGTCACAAAACGCATACGCGCTGGTCACGCACTCACTCTTTCGGCCGTGTGACCCGTCACTTCCCGTCCTGTGTTCACCTTCCGTTCACCCTGACTAGGTGGGTTGTCCACTCTGGCTACCTACCTTCCGTAGCGAGCGGCGGGTTCGTCGCGAACCGCTAATTGCTTCCGCAAGGTGGAGGACCAAGGTGAAGATCCAGCGGCACGGTGCCGTGCTCGGCCTCGTCGCGGCCAGCGCGCTGCTGCTCGGTGCATGTGGCAGCGACAACAACGCCCCGGCGGGCAGCAACAACAACGCCGGCGCGTCGAACGCCGCCTCCGTCCCGGTCGAGTGCGGTGGCAAGACCAAGCTCAACGCCGAGGGCTCCTCCGCGCAGAAGAACGCGGTCGACGCGTTCGTGCAGGCCTACCAGGCCGCCTGCCCCGGTGTGGACCTCGCGTACAACCCGTCGGGCTCCGGCGCGGGCGTGAAGAACTTCAACGCGGGCCAGGTCGACTTCGGTGGCTCCGACTCCGCGCTCAAGGAAGGCGCCGAGACCGAGGCCGCCGCCAAGCGCTGCCAGACCAACCCGGCCTGGAACCTGCCGCTGGTCTTCGGCCCGGTGGCCATCGGTTACAAGGTGTCCGGTGTGGACAGCCTCGTGCTGGACGCCAAGACCACCGCCGCGATCTTCTCCGGTGCGGTCAAGAAGTGGAACGACCCGGCCATCAAGGCGCTGAACGGCTCCGCGACCCTGCCGGACAAGGACATCGCGGTCATCTACCGCTCGGACGAGTCGGGCACCACCGACAACTTCCAGAAGTACCTCAAGGTCGCCGGTGGCTGGACCAAGGGTGACGGCAAGCAGTTCAAGGGTGGTGTCGGCGAGGGCAAGGAGAAGTCCGCCGGTGTCGCCCAGGCCGTCGGCTCCATCGACGGTGCGATCACCTACGTCGAGTGGTCCTTCGCGCAGGACAACAAGCTCTCGGTCGCCAAGATCGACTCTGGTGCCGGCGCCGTCGAGCTGAACGCCGAGTCGGCGGGCAAGGCCATCGACGAGGCCAAGATCAAGGGTGAGGGCAACAACCTCGTCCTCGACCTCGACTCGATCTACGGCTCCAAGGCCGCCGGTGCGTACCCGCTGCTGCTCGCGACCTACGAGATCGTGTGCTCGAAGGGCTACGACGCCGACACCGCGAAGGCCGTCAAGGCGTTCCTCACGGTTGCCGCCACCACCGGTCAGCAGCAGCTCGCCGACGCGGGCTACGTGCCGCTGCCCAAGGCGTTCCAGGACAAGATCCTGACCGCTGTGAAGGCGATCGCCTGAGGTTGATGCGAAACTTCGGCTGACACACAGACGCGATGAAAGATCCCGTCGTGGCCAAGCGCCCCGCCCGCCCCGGTGACACCGGTGCGGAGCGGGGCGTCGCGGCTGCTCCCCACGCCTCGGAGGCTCCGATTCCCCCGACACCGGAAGCTCCAGTAACGACCAAGGCACCTCACGTCCGGCCTGGTGACCGCATCTTCCGCGGCCTGGCGACGGGGTCCGGTGTCTTCATCGTCGTCCTCATCGGCGCGATCGGCCTGTTCCTGATCCTCCAGGCCATCCCGTCGCTCGGACTGGACAACGTCAACTTCCTGACGAGTCGCGAGTGGAACACCACCGACCCGACGAACCTGCGGTTCGGCATCCTCGACCTGACGCTCGTCACGGTCGTCGTCGCACTGCTCGCCCTGCTGATCGCCATGCCGATCGCGCTGGGCATCGCGCTGTTCCTCACGCAGTACGCGCCGCGCAACCTCGCCCGGCCGTTCGCGTACGTCGTGGACCTGCTCGCCGCGGTCCCCTCGATCGTCTTCGGTCTGTGGGGCCTCTTCGTGCTCGGTCCCGTGCTCTTCCCGTTCTCGGAGTGGCTGATCGAGAACCTCGGCTGGATCCCGCTGTTCGCCAAGGGCAACGTGAACGTGCAGCTCGGCGGCACCATCTTCACCGCGGGCATCGTCGTCGCGGTGATGATCCTGCCGATCATCACGGCCGTCAGCCGCGAGGTCTTCGAGCGCACGCCCACGATGCACATCGAGGGCGCCATCGCACTCGGCGCGACCAAGTGGGAGGTCGTCCGCACGACGGTCCTGCCGTTCGGCAAGGCCGGTTACGTCAGCGCCTCGATGCTCGGCCTCGGCCGCGCGCTGGGTGAGACCATCGCCGTCGCGATCATCCTGAGCACCGCCACCAGCTCGTTCGGCTGGTCGCTGTTCGACGGTGGTTCGACGTTCGCCTCGAAGATCGCGCTGGCCGCGCCCGAGTTCAACGACGCGCGCTCGGCCGGTGCCTACATCGCCGCCGGTCTGGTGTTGTTCGTGCTGACCTTCGTCGTGAACGCCATCGCGCGCTCGATCGTCGCCGGCCACAAGGAGTACGAGTGAGCACCAACCTCGCGGATCCCCAGCGCCTCGCGACGCCACCGACGTTCCAGGCGGTCAGCCTGTCCCGCCAGATCAAGAACGGCCTCGCCACCGCACTCGTGTGGGGCGCGTTCCTGATCGCCATCATCCCGCTGGTGTGGGTGCTCTACACCGTGATCCAGCGCGGCTTCCCGGTCATCCTCGACGGTGACTGGTGGCAGAAGTCGATGTCCGGCCTGCTGGCCCGCCAGCAGGGTGGCGGCGCCTACCACGCGATCTACGGCACGCTGGTCCAGGGACTCGTGTGCGCCGTGATCTCGGTGCCGATCGGCATCATGATCGCCATCTACCTCGTCGAGTACGGCGGCCGCTCGCGGCTCGCGAAGTCGACGACGTTCATGGTCGACATCCTCACCGGTGTCCCGTCGATCGTCGCGGCGCTGTTCGTCTACACGGTCTGGATCACGACCTTCGGCCTCAGCCGCAGCGCGCTCGCCGTGTCGCTCGCGCTGGTGCTGCTGATGGTGCCGGTCATCGTGCGCACGACCGAGGAGATGCTCAAGATCGTCCCGGACGAGCTGCGCGAGGCCTCGTACGCGCTGGGCATCCCGAAGTGGAAGACGATCGTCAAGATCGTCATCCCGACCGCGCTGTCCGGCATCCTGACCGGCATCATGCTGGCGCTGGCCCGCGTCATGGGCGAGACCGCGCCGGTGCTGGTGCTCGCCGCGTACGCGCCGTTCATCAACTACAACCTGTTCGAGGGCCCGATGGCCTCGCTGCCGTTGATGATGGTGAACGAGCGCAACAACCCGACGGCGGCGGGCTTCGACCGCATCTGGGGCGCGGCGATCACCCTCGTCGTCCTCATCACCCTGTTCAACCTCCTGGCGACCGTGATCTCACGGGCGCTGGCGCCGAAGACGAAGTGAGCGGGCGGACATGGCCAAGCGACTCGACATCAAGGACCTGAACCTCTTCTACGGCAAGTTCCACGCCGTGGAGAACGTCTCGCTCGCGGTGCCGCCGAAGAACGTCACCGCGTTCATCGGCCCCTCGGGTTGCGGCAAGTCGACCGTGCTGCGGTCGCTCAACCGCATGCACGAGGTCGCCCCCGGCGCCCGCGTCGAGGGCAAGGTGCTGCTCGACGGCGAGGACATCTACGCGTCCACTGTGGACCCGGTCGAGGTGCGCCGCACCATCGGCATGGTGTTCCAGCGCCCCAACCCGTTCCCCACGATGTCCATCCGCGACAACGTGGTGGCCGGGCTGCGGCTCGCGGGCATGAAGGACAAGAAGAAGCTCGACGAGGTGGCCGAGCGCTCGCTGCGCGGCGCCAACCTGTGGAACGAGGTCAAGGACCGCCTCGAGAAGCCGGGCGGTGGCCTCTCCGGTGGTCAGCAGCAGCGTCTGTGCATCGCGCGTGCCATCGCGGTGCAGCCCGACGTGCTGCTCATGGACGAGCCCTGCTCGGCTCTGGACCCGATCTCCACGCTGGCGATCGAGGACCTGATCACGGAGCTGAAGAAGGAGTACACGATCGTCATCGTGACTCACAACATGCAGCAGGCGGCGCGCGTGTCCGACCAGACCGCGTTCTTCAACCTGCTGGGTGTCGGTCAGCCGGGGCAGCTGATCGAGGTCGACGACACGGAGAAGATCTTCTCCAACCCCAGCCAGAAGGCGACCGAGGACTACATCTCGGGCCGGTTCGGCTAAATCCGCGCGGCAGTTCGATCAACCGGCCCTGGGCATGAATGCCCAGGGCCGGTTTTCGTTTTCCCGGCCCCGGTTGGAATTCGAACCGGCAATCGGACTGCTAGTCGTTATCGCGTGGACTTTCGCAATTGCGGGAACCCGCCTGGGTGTTTGTGCTGTCATAGCGAGACAGACCCCGCCGGACGGCGGTACGGTCCTGTCCGGGAGCGCGTGAGCACAGGGGGTAGTCGTGCGGCCAGCGGACGGCGCGTGGAGTCAGGCGTCGATGCAGTCGATGACCGAGAGCATGCGGGGCTTGAAGGACGCGGCCTCGTCGGGTGGGTTCACTGTCAACCCCGAAGGCGCCAAGGCTTACGTCGCCGCCATTCAGCGAGCGTTGGACGATGTCTTTGCCATGGAGCAGGACCTTGTCGACGTCGTGCAGGAAACCAAGCTCGGTACGAGTCCAGATGGAAAAACGCTGAGCAAGTACAACCAGGAAGGCGCCATGGGCGGCGCGGGAACCACAGGTATCGTTCCTGCGATCGAGCAGTTGAGGACTGCGCTTGATGACGCGCTTGCGGCGATGAAGACGGTCCTTCAGACATATGAGAACGTCGAGAGCGCTAATGCGACCTCCTTCCGGCACGCCGACTGAAAGCCACCGATGATCATGACTTTGAAGCTACGCGTTGTCTTGCAGGTCGCTGTTCTCGGGCTCGTGCTCTCTGGCTGCTCCACTGAAGAACCTGGCAAGGCGACCCCCGGAGACACGGCATCGGAGACCACCGCGAGTTCCTCGACCTCGTCGTCCGGCAACAGCTCTATCGCGGATGTCGATCCGTGCTCGCTGTTGAAGCCGGCGGACGTGTCCAAGCTCAAGTTGTCGCCTGCGGAAAAGGTGGACAATAACAGCTGTCAGTGGCGCACCCAGGACCGCACGCTCGTCAGGCTGGGCATCTACGCCACTCTGGGGCTCAAAGACTACGTGCTGGCTCCGAATGCAGAGCCATCTGACATCAAGGTGGGAACGCGCGAAGCAAAGCTGGTCAAGAAATCGCTGACCAATACTGGCTGTGCGGTTTCCATAGGGCTGACGACCACGTCTCGTGTCGATGTCAATTCGACCGGAACGAAGCTGGACGTGACTTGTGCGGCGTCGCAGAGCGTCGCCGAGGCGATCGAGCCCAATCTGCCGTAGCCCGGAGGGGGAGCCATGACGTATCCGGACGGGGCGAGCGGTCCGCAGAGCGCGCCGCAGCCGAACAGCCAGGCGCGGCAGTCCACCTACGCGGGCGACCGCGAAGCCGAGCTGATGCGGGAGTGGGAAGAGGGGCAGAAGAACAACCCCGGCTTCTTCGGGCAGTTCACCAGCATCGCCGACTACTTCGAGTACAAGGCGAAGGCGAACCAGTACCGCGAGGACCAGAACCGTGAGCTCCGGCAGCAGGTCGAGACGTACCGGCCGCCGATGACCAGTGCGGGCTCGTACTACCTGGGCTATCCGCACGACCAGCTCAAGGCCATGGTCACGGACAACATGGAGCCCGGCACGGCGAACGCCCAGGGGGCCGCGTTCAACCGGATCGGCAACACGCTGGCCGTTCTGCAGTCCGATCTGCAGAAAGCGACCGAGGTCGCGGGCGACTCCTGGGAAGGCGCGGCGGCGGGCAAGGCGCAGGGGTACTTCACCAACGTCGCCACGTGGTCGGGCAACGCGGCTCAGGCCGCGCAGCTCACCGGCAACCAGCTGTCCCAGCAGGAGCAGGCCGCGAGCCGGGCGAAGAACAGCATGCCGGACCCGGTTCAGTACAGCACCAAGGACGCGTTGAGAGACTTCTTCTCCGCTCCTCCCTGGGCCGTGGCCGACACGGTCGACAGGATCCAGGAGAAGTTCGAGCAGAAGCAGAAGGCCCACGAGGAAGCCGCCGAGGTCATGTCGACCATGTCGAGCAGCTTCCAGCAGTCGAGTGCCACGATGCCCGCGTTCGCGCCGCCGCCCACCATTGCGGACAGCGGCGGTTCGACGCCTCCGCCCACGCCTCCGCCCACGCCCCCACCCCCGCCTGTCGGCCCTCCCCCGAGACGGCCGAACACTCCCCCCGGCGGCCCCACACCGCCAGGCGGACCCACCCCGGCGAGCGGTGTGGGACAGAGCGGTGACAACGGCTCGACGAACCTGTCGCAGGTCGGTCCCGGAGGGCCGGGTGGCCCAGGAGGACCGGGTGGCACGACGGGGCAGAACGGCTTGACCAACCCCAACGGGCCTGGCGGTACAGGGATTCCCATCGGACCGAACGGCCCGGTTCGCCCCGGCCAGCCTGGACGGACCGGCCCTAGTCTCTCCGGTTCGCAGGGTCCTGGCGGCGGCCGTCAGGGCGGGGCCGGCGGTGGCGCTGGTGCCGGAGGTGGCGGTGCTGGAGGCGGCGGTCGTGCGGGTGGCGGCCCTGGCGGACCTGGCGCCTTCGGTGGAGCAGCGGCGGCCAAGACGGGCTTCGGACCTGGCGGTTCCGCCGGTGTCATGGGCAACCAGCAGAGCGGGTTCGGTCCCTCCGGCTCGGGTGCGGCGGGGCGTGGTGGCCCCTCCGGTGCGAGTGGCGTGGGCGGCGGAGCGGGGGGAGCCGCCGGCAAGGGGCAGGGCGACGAAGACCTGGAGCACAAGGCCCCGTCCTACCTCGTCGAGGCGGACGACGTCTTCGGTGACAACACGATGGTCGCGCCACCGGTGATCGGTGAGTGACGGTGCACTCGTTCTCGCTGTCCCACGCGGCCGCCGACATCCTGTGGGAAGACCTCAGGCTCGGTAGCCGCCCGTATCCGTTCGACTTTCCCTACTTCGGGCAGTCCGACGACGAGCGCCGCAGCATTCGCAACGCGGTCTACACCGATCTGGGCGACCGCGGTCTGGCGCGCCGGGGCCGAGTCGTGGGAGAGGTCGAGGAAGCGCTGACCTTGCTGGTCCGCTTCGAGTTCGGGGTCAACGCCATCGCGATGTTCGACCCCGACCGCGACGTGCAGTTGCTCGCCCGAGGTGGAGCGGCCGGGGAACAGGCCGTGCTCGCGGTGCTGGACGACCGCATGATGAAGGTCGACCTGATCCGCGCGCCGCAGCTCATCCGGTCCGTTGTGGACCTGGTGCCGAACGAGCGGCCAGGCCCAGGACAGTCGTTGAGCGTTCCGCGGCCGGTCAAGGCACAGCCGAAGCGCGGACGAGACGAGGACTACCAGTCCTCTTCCTACATGAGCAGCGTTCGCACCCAGTCACCCGCCGAGTCGCAGAGCCGGGCGCTGGAGGCGATCTCCGAACGTCCGCGCTTGCGGGTCGGGCAGTTCGGCGTCGAGGCGAAGAACCGCGACGGGCGGCAACTCCGTGCGCCGCAGGTCGCGTGGTTCGACACGGACCAAGGTCGTTACCTGACGCAGAAGAGGAAAGGCGCCGACGGTCAGGACTGGTTGGTTCAGGCTCCAGCCGACAACGCCCGCATCGCCGCGCAGCTCGCGAGTGAGCTCAGCGCGCTGAGGGGCTGACGGGTTTCGGCCGGGGACCACGCCTCCGGCCGGTTGGGCTAAGTTGCTCGGCGTGAGCCCGCAAAGCAAGTCACGCAAGAAGAAGCAAGGCAAGGCGCCCGGCCGCAGGCCCGAGCAGCAGTCCCCGTACGGGGCGTTGCTCGAGTCCGCGGCCGCGGTGCGTTCGGAGTCCTGGTTGCTCGCGGACGCCTGGGCGAGCGAGCTCTACGCGACGCTCTGGCTCGCCGGGTCCGGCACCGCGCCGTTGATCGAGGCGCTGGAGAAGATGGACGACCCCGCGGCGCTCACCGCGTTGCGCGCGCTGGCCGGCGTGGGCTCCGAGGAGAACCGGATCGCCTCGTCCGCCGCCGCCGACGTCGTCGCGTCCCGCGGTGTCGCCGAGCCCACGTGGTTCGTCGCCGGCACCGTCGCGGACTTCCGCGACGCCTACCTCGTCACGAACCTGCTGGGCGACGTCGAGGTCATCGCGATCACCCAGGAACGCGCCGGGGTCGGCGAGACCGTGCTGTTCATGCGCCAGCCGGTGCTCGGTGCCACCGCGATCGAGCTGTTCTCGACGCCGGACGAGGGCACCGTCGCGCTGCTGGAGGACATGATCGCCTCCACGCCCGACGCCTTCCGCGACGAGATCACCGCCCTGAGCGCCAGCGACGTCTACGACCGCGTGTGGCCGGACATCGAGCAGTTCTGGGCGGACGGGCCGGACGAGGAGGTCGAGGAAGGCCTCATGGGCGAGGAGGACGTGCGGCACCCCGTGCAGCTGATCGCCCTCGCCGACGCCCGCGTGAGCGCGTTGGTGCCCAAGGAGTACGAGATCCCCACCGTCAGTCCGGAAAGGACGGACGAGGTCGTCGAGGCGTTCCTGGCCTCGCAGCACGGGATCGAGGACGTCGAGGCCGCACGGGCGTTCGCCCGGATCGTCGCTTCCTCTGCGGTGGAGCAGAACCGCGACCCGGTCGTCTACGGACCGGCGTCGCTGACCGCCGTGCTGATCCTCGACGTCGCCGCGAAGCTGCACGTGTCCGACGAGGATCTGGCGCTGCTGCCCGAGATCGTGCGGGCGTGGGCGTACTTCACCGTCGACGCGCGGGATCTGCCGCGCGACGAGGCGCGGGCGACGTGGGACGAAGAACTGCCCACCGTGCTCGCCGAGTTCTCCGAGGCTTACGCCGATCCGGAGCTGGTCGCCGAACGCGATGGGCAGTTTCGTTAGCTGAAGGGGTTTTCAGAGGTTCTCGTCGCCACCGTAGCCGGGCATCCGGCCGGTGACGACGAAGACCGTGCGCTTGGCGACCGACACGGCGTGGTCGCCGTAGCGCTCGTAGAAGCGGCCGAGCAGCGTCACGTCGACCGCGGCGGCGACGCCGTGCTGCCACTCCTTGTCCATGATCACGGAGAACAGGTGGCGGTGGATGTCGTCCATCGCGTCGTCCTCGTCCTCGAGGGCACGCGCGCGGTCGACGTCCTTCTCGCGGATGATCTCCGCGGCCTCGCTCGCGAGCTTGACCGCGATGCGGCCCATCTCCTCGAAGTACGGCTTGACGTCCTCGGGCAGCGCCGACGCAGGGTGCCGGCGGCGCGCGGCCTTGGCCACGTGCAGCGCGAGGTCGCCCATGCGCTCGACGCTCTCGGCGGCGTGGATCACCGCCAGCACGGTGCGCAGGTCGGTCGCGACCGGTGCCTGCAACGCGAGCAGCGCGTACGACTGCTCCTCGATGCTGGAGCGGACGTCGTCGACCTTCTGGTCACCGCTGATGACCTGCTCGGCCAGACCGAGGTCGGCCTGCAGCAGGGCAGCGGTCGCGTTCTGCATCGCCTCGGCGACCATGCCGGTCATGTCGGCCAGTCGTTCGGCGAGCTCTTCTAGAGAGTCGTGGTAGGCCTCGCGCATGGCGCTCAGCCTACGTCCCGACCATCGCGGCAGCGACATGCCAGGATGAACCCGAGGTGAACCCCAGGCGAATCACTTCGCCGCGCAGGGGTCCTGTGCCGCGTTCACAATGGACAGATCGGTGCCGGGCTGACCTTGCGGTTGTCCCTGAGCGGTGCCCTGCTGGCCACCCGCCTTCGGTGCCTGGATCTTCTCGTCGAAGCCCCTGCCGATCAGCAACAGGACCGCGCCACCCATGTCGGCCGACTCGACCAGTTCCGCCTGGGGCACCGCGGCCTTGAGCGTCGCGGCCTTGTTCTCGTTGCCCTTGGCGTACTTGATGATCGTCTTCGGCGCCTGCTCGGGTGCGTCGCCCCGTTTGACGACGGTGAAGCCCTGCTGCTGCAACTGGTTCACAGTCCTGCCGCCGGCGCCGTCGTTCGTCGGGTCGCCGTTGAGCACCTGGATGCTGACTTCCTTGGGATCGACCAGGGTTCCGGGCTGCTGAGCGGGAGCGTTGGCGTCACCGGACTTCGGGTCGGTCACCTTCTCCTGCGGCAGCGGGGTTCCGTCGATGATCGTCTGGAACAGCGCCTTGATGTCGTCGTCCTTGAGGCGCTCGATGTTGTCGTCGTTCGACTTCGTCGGGCCCTCGTCGGTCCAGTGCGGCATCGTCACGAACGAGACGCGGCCCGCTTCGAGGCTCTGCAACGAGTTCGCGAGCTCCAGCAGCGAGGCGACGTCGATGTTGTCACCGACCGTGGACTTCGTGAGCGCGTTGATGAAGTTGTTGAGCTTGGTCGGGCTCAGCAGCACCTCGTTGGACAGCGCCTGGCGCAGCATCGCGGACAGGAAACCCTGCTGCCGCTTGATGCGGTCGAAGTCCGTGCCGCTGTCGCCCTGGGCCTGCACCTTGCGGGCGCGGACGTACGACAGCGCCTGGTCGCCCTTGAGAACGTGCTTGCCGGCCTTGTCGATCACGACACCGAGCTCGTCGTCGACGATCTTCGACGGGGTGCAGATCTCCACCCCGCCGATCGCCGTCGACATCTCGCGGAAGCCGTTGAAGTCGATGCTGACGAAGTGGTTGATCTTCAGGCCGGTCATCTGGGTCATCATGTTGGCCACGCACTCGGGCCCGCCGTCGTTGTAGACGGAGTTCGCCATGACGCCCTTCTCCGGCGCCAACGGACCCGCGTACTGCGCGTTGTCCGGGTTGTAGGCGCGGCAGGCCGGACGGTCGACGCGCACGTCGCGCGGCAGTGACACGATCACCATGCGCTTACGGTCCTTGGGGATGTGCGCGAGCATGATCACGTCCGACCGCGCACCACCCTCCTGGGCCTGGGTGCCGACGTTGTCGCCCGCCTTCGCGCCGGCCCTGGTGTCCGAGCCGACCAGCAGGAAGTTCTCGTCACCGAGCTGCTTCTCGGCCTGCTGCACGGCCTCGGAGTTGCCGCCGAGCGCGTCGATCCTCTGGATCTTGGAGTCGGCCCACTTCATGGCACCCCAGCCGATGCCCGTCGACGCGAACACCACGGCCGCGGCGGCGATCGCGCCGATCCGCGCGGTGCGCATCAGCTTGCGCTGCTGGGGGGTGCGGCCGGTGGGACGCTGCTCGCCGTCCTCCTCGCTGACGGCGACGGGCTCGGCGTACTGGGTCGCTTCGTCGACCAGGTCGCCGTCGTCACCTTCCTTGACCCACGGCATGAGCTTGGCGCGGCGCTCCTTGCGCTGCCGCTCCTGCTCGAGCAGTTCGTCGTGCACCGCGGAGAACCGCGCGAGAGTGTGGTCGACCTCGCGACGCTTCTTCACGTCGTCGCCGATCGCCTCCATCTCGGTGGTGAGGCTCAGCGGGTCCATCTCTTCGCGCTTCTCGACCTTGGCCACACCCACCGACGGGGCGATCTGGGTGGCCTCGGGACCGGGCGCGTCGGCCTTGGGCTCGTCAACCGGCTCGTTGAGCCTGTTCGCGAGACCGCCGGGGATCGGGCGAGGGCCGCTCGACTCCGCCCTGGGGGGCATCGGCCGGGGACCGCTCGACTCCGCGCGCGACGGCATCGGCTGCCGGCCCGTCAGGTCCCCGTTCGGGGGCAGCGGGCGGCGGCCGTTCTCCGGCCCCTCGCCGGGGACGGGAGGGCGCGGAATGCTGGTGCCGGACGGTGCGTCGCCTGGCAGGAGGCGACGAGGTGCACCGGCCGCGGGGCCTTCCGGCGTCCCTCCTGGCGCGGGGGGACGCTGGAGGCCGTTGGGCTCGCCGGGCACCGGGCGCGGGATGCCGCTGGACGACGGCGCGTCGCCCGGCAGGAGCCTGCGCGGAGGTGCCCCGTTCGCGTCGGGTGCCGGCCGGCGGATCGTGCCGTTCGGCAGGCCTGCCTCAGGCACTCCACCGGGCGCGGGACGCCGCGGGACGCCGTTCGAGGACGGCGCGTCGCCGGGAGGCATCCGCCGCGGGTCGCCGGGAGCCGGCGGCCTGGGCATGCCGTTCGGGGCGGCGTCACCGGGGACCGGCGGGCGCTTCAGGCCGGTGGGCTGGGAGACGTCACCGGGAGCGGGACGCTTCGGCCCGGCCGGCTGCGAGACGTCACCGGGCACCGGCGGGCGCGGGATGCCGTTCGACGACGGGACGTCGCCGGGGGCGAGCCTGCGCGGCGGGGTGCCGGTCTGCGGTGGGGTGCCGGTCTGGGGAGCGGGGCGCCGGACCGCGCCGGTGGGCTGTCCGGGCTGCTCGCCGGGGACCGGGCGGCGCTGCATGCCCGTCGCGTCGGGCCTCGGGCGCGGACCGGTCTGCTCACCGGGAACCCGGTAGGCACCGCTCTGCTCGGGGTTCTGCGCCGGCGGCTGGGCAGGCCTCGGCCGCGGCCCGGTGCTCTCACCGGGTGCGGGCCTCGGCCGCTGGCCGGTCTGCGGGGCACCGTTCGGCTCGGGGGCGTCGTTGCGGCGCCGCCTGCCCGTCTGGTCACCCGTGAAGTTCTGCGGTGCGGCCTGCTCCGGCCGCGGGCGCGTGCCCGTCTGCTCACCAGGCCGGTGAGCGGCGGGCGGCTGCTGCCGCGGTGCCGCGGGAGGCTGCTGCGGGTGGGCCGGGGGATCAGGCAGTGCACGCCTGCCGGTGGCCGCGGGTGGGTCCGGCAGGGCACGCCTGCCTGTCGTGGGTTCCTCGGGCATGCCAGGCGGGACGGGCCGGGGGATGTTCGTCCTGCTGTGCTGCTCGATGAGGTCCGAGACGCTCAGGCCCCCAGAGCCTTCCATCGAGCGACGTCTACGGCCGGTCGGCTGGTCGTGCTGGGGATCCTGATCACCACGGGAAGAGGGGCCGCCACGTCGGGGGTCGTCGGGCACCCAATCTCCCTTCTGGGTCAGAAGCAAAAAAGCGGTTCGTCATTACGAAGTGACGACGACCGGGACACAAGGGTTGCATCACCGGCGTGTCAGTTGCGCCCGCGATACTACGGATGTAGGCGACTTCTGACGACCACTCCGGGTGATACGTCTGCGATCTGTACGCGATTACGAGTAGGACGCTTGCCCTGAACGGGTGAGCCAGGTCACTCAGTAGTAACCGAGAACACGTGTTTCAGCGATCGCGCGCCTGCCTGAGGCAGCACCCGCGAGGCGAACCCGTCCG
This sequence comes from Lentzea sp. NPDC055074, assembly GCF_053608005.1. Classification (NCBI taxonomy): domain Bacteria; kingdom Bacillati; phylum Actinomycetota; class Actinomycetes; order Pseudonocardiales; family Pseudonocardiaceae; genus Lentzea; species Lentzea sp. NPDC055074. Next base: position 100,025 of record NZ_JBSGUQ010000027.1, on the reverse strand, counting down.
TCGGCACGGTACGCCACCGCGTTGCGTCCCGACTGCTTGGCCGTGTACAGGAGGCTGTCGGCGCGCAGCAGCTGCTGCTCGGCGCTGACCGCCGGCCGTTCCGGCGCCTCGTCCGCGGGCGGCTCGTACGCGAGGCCCGCGCTGACGGTCACGCGAAGCCCTGGAGCGACGTCTCCCCAGGGGTGACGCTCGACACGTTCGCGGGCCGCCTCGGCCACCTCCACGGCGCTGGAGGCGTCGACCCGGGGCAGCACGAGCACGAACTCCTCGCCGCCGTAGCGGGCGCAGAACGCGCCTTCCGGCAGGCCCTGCTGCAGCAGCTCGACCACGCGCTGCAGCACCCGGTCGCCCAGGAGATGGCCGAAGGTGTCGTTGACCTGCTTGAACCAGTCCAGGTCGATCAGGGCGATGGCGAGCCCGTGCCGGCACGCTCCGTGCTCGGTCAGCAGGTCCATCAGCCGTTGGTCGAGGTAACGGCGGTTGTAGGAGTCGGTGAGGCTGTCGCGCAGGCTCTGCTCGCGCGCCTCGGCGTGCTCCCGGCGCAGCAGCTCGACCTCGCGGCGCAGCTGTTCCGGAACGTGCGGCTCCTCGACCTGGTCCGCGTGGACGAGGTCGAGCGCGGAACGCAGGTGCTGGTACGCCTGGCGCCACTGGCCGCGGGAGGCGAGCAACGTCGCGATGGACTCGTGCAGCCCCACCAGGCCGGGACCCTGCCTGTCGACTGGGGCGTCGGCCTGCTGGGTCTCTGCGGTCTCGGGTCGCAGTGCGGTCATCGCGGTCACCTCCTTACCTGCCAGGTGTCGTCCCCTGAGAGACGGCGCTTGAGCCAGAAGGACGCGTAGGGGTGGGATTTCCCCCGTCCGGTTGACCGTCAGCTGCTCCGATCCAGTGAGCTTGGAAGATCAACAACCCGTTCAGCCACCGAGGCAGGGCGCGAACCCGTACACCTCGTCGTCCAGGAGCACGACGTGCATCGACCCGATCTGGCTGCCGATGGTCTGGTCCTGCCGTCGCAACGTGATCGTGACGGCGACGACGTACACGTCACCGCGGGGATGTGCCTTCTCACCAGGGGGTGCCCAGTCGGCATCAGTGCGAAGCGTCGTCCACGTGGGCTCGACCTTGATCGTCGCGCCGCGCAGGTCGCACGTCTTCTTCCGGAAGTCCGGGTGCTGCGTGTCCTTGAGGAGCTTCGCCTGCTCGGTGGCGCTCTGGTCCCCCGCCTTGTTGACGCGGGCGTAGTAGTCCTTGAACTTCGCGCGGTCGTCTTCGCTGAGCTGCACCGGCCGTGCCGTGCCCGCGATCGGGCCACCGCAGCCCGCCAGCAGTGCGAGCACGGTGAGGAGGACCGCGACGCGCCTAGCCACCGGAGTGCATCACGTCCGCGCCGGACGGCACGGTGGCGTCCTCGGGGTCGTCCAGCCACCCCTCGGGCAGCACGACCTTGGCCGACGAACCCTGCCTGCCGCGCGGCCCCTCGGCGTTCTCGGGGAACGGCACGCTCCCGTCGAGGGTGCCGATGAGGTCGTCGAGCTCCTGCAGGCTCGACACCATCGCGAACGCCCTGCGCGTGTCCCCGCCGACCGGGAAGCCGTGCCAGTACCAGGCCATGTGCTTGCGCAAGTCGCGCAGGCCCTTGTGCTCGCCGTCGTGCGCCGCGAGCAGCTGGGCGTGCCGGCGCAGGACCTCGGCGACCTCACCGAGGTTCGGCCCCTCGGGGACCGGCTCGCCGCGGAACGCCGCCTGCAGGTCGCGGAAGAGCCACGGCCGGCCGAGGCAGCCGCGCCCGACGACCACGCCGTCGCAGCCGGTCTCGGCGACCATGTCGAGCGCGTCCTGGGCGCTGAAGATGTCGCCGTTGCCGAGCACCGGAATGCTGGTCACGGCCTCTTTGAGCCGCGCGATGGCCGTCCAGTCCGCCTTGCCGGAGTACCGCTGCGACGCCGTGCGCGCGTGCAGTGCCACGGCCTGTGCGCCTTCATCGGCCGCGATGCGACCGGCGTCGAGGTACGTGAGGTGGTCGTCGTCGATGCCGATGCGGAACTTGACGGTGACCGGCATGTCCCCGGCGTTGCGGACCGCGGCCCGCACGATCTGCCGGAACAGCTCGCGCTTGTACGGCAGCGCGGCGCCACCGCCCTTGCGCGTCACCTTGGGCACCGGGCAGCCGAAGTTCATGTCCATGTGGTCCGCGAGGTTCTCGTCCACGATCATCTTCGTGGCCTCGCCGACGTTGCGCGGGTCCACGCCGTAGAGCTGCATGGACCGCGGGCTCTCGCCCTCGTCGAACGTGATCATGTGCATGGTCATCGCGTCGCGCTCGACCAGGGCCCGCGCGGTGATCATCTCGCAGACGTAGAGCCCGGCCCCGTACTGGCGGCACAGCTGCCGGAACGCCACGTTGGTGATGCCGGCCATGGGGGCCAGCACAACGGGCGGGTCGACGGCGTACGGGCCGATCTTCAGCGTGGCGGGAACGGACACGCCCTTCAGGTTACGGCACTGACCTGGCGTGATCTTCACCGAGAGTGACCGCGGACGGCCTCTTCGAGGGTGACCAGCCAGCGAAGTCCGGCAGGGCCGCCCCGTCGACCCCGCCGCCGAGCAGCGACTCGTTCGCCGCCGTGACGATGATGTCGACTTCCTGTCGACTGATGTCGCCCGGGACCACGCCGATCATCCCGGTGCTGACCAGCGTGGCAGCGGATTCGTTGGGGCGTCTGGGGTCTTCGCTCACGGCGAACACCCCCGGTGCCCCGATCGGGTGTCAGGGGCTTCTGCCAACATGCAGTCGGAGGTGGCCTAGCTCATGGGGGCGGTTGCACTGATCAGGTCCGGGTTCGAGCGGTTCTTCGTCGACGGGCCGGTGGGCTCGTCGACAGGTGGCGGCGAACAGCAGGTCATCACCGTCGAAGAGGTGGGTGAGCTGGCCCTGCCGACGGGCAGACTCGTGGCGGCCGACCCGTTCGTCGTGTGGCCGGAGGACGCCGAGGCGTTCACCGACGCCGTCGAACCGGGCCGCTACCCGGTGTCGGTCTCGCTGGTCTCCTACATAGACGGCGATGGCGTCCCCGACGAGCGGCAGGGCTACCGGGTCGCGGCCGCCAGGGTGATGATCAGCGACGAGCCCGCGTACTCGTGGCGTCCCGCGGTGATGCCGGGCGAGCACGTGCCGATGCTGCCGGTGATGCCGGAGTTCGGGTACGACGTGAAGTCGAGCACCGGCGCGTTCTTCGACCTCGCCACGGCTTCCGTGCTGGACCGGCTGGTCAGCGACGACGAGCTGGGCAATTGCGAGCTGATCGACGCGCTCGGCGCCGTGGGCGGAGGCCGTGGCCCGGCCAACGTGACCGAACCCCGGTCCGGGCTGAACGTCGTGGCGTTCTCGACGGGCTGGGGCGACGGCGTCTACCCGACGTGGGTCGGCCGCAACACCGCGGGCGACCCGGTCGCGTTCGTGACTGACTTCTTTGTGATCAACAAGGTCTAGAAGGCGACGTTCACGCACGCCAGTCGTGGCCCGGCGGTGCCTGCCTCGCCGGGCTTGGTGTGCGTGTGTTCGTTGTGGAGCACCACGGACTGTGCGTGCTTCTCGGTGAACTGCCAGTCCACAGTGGATTCGGTGTGGGCGAACCCGTTGCCGTCGGTGTGCACGTCGAGCCAGATCTCGTTGCGCGCGTTGGTGTAGGCCGGGTCGACGGACGGCTGCACCGGGTCGGGGACGTTCTGGAAGTGCGGTCCCGAGTCGGCCGGTGCCGCGCCGCACTTCTTCACGTGGACGTGCGCACCGTAGGCCCGGTTCGGCAGCAATCCCTTGAGCACCAACAACACCGAGGTGCCGCCGCTGACCTTCGGCACACCGACCACGGTGACCTTCGCTGCGGCCGGCACCTTCTCCGCGTCGTACGTCACGGCCTTCGCCGTAGTGCTGTAGGTCTCGAACTTCGCGGACGTGTGCGCCACCTGAGCGGGCTCGGCGTGCGCGGTTCCGGTGAACACGAGCGTGGCGGCGATCGCTGCCGCAATGGTCCTCATGGACCTCTTGCTTAGTGCCAACGGCCCAGCTTCGCCATTTGTCGGCGTTTCAACTGGGCGAAAGCGGGTACGCGCCAGTGGTGAGCGAAGCCGAGGAGTCCGACCAGCGCAGACTCGCGCGCAACATCAACGAGCTGCTCCAGGAGCTGCGCGTGGCCCAGGCCGGCGTGCAGATCCTCTTCGGTTTCCTGCTCTCCATCGCGTTCACCGACAAGTACAACTCCGTCGGGTCGTACATCCGCGTCACACACCTCATCACGGTCCTGTGCGCGGCCATCGCCGTCGCCTTCCTGACCGCCCCCGCCGCGTGGCACCGCGTGCTCTTCCGCCAGGGCCGCCGCGAGGACGTCGTCCGGCACGGCAACACGTTCGCCCTGACAGGCCTCGCCTTCCTGGCCCTCGCGATGACCGGCACCGTCCTCCTGCTCGCCGAGGTGGTCCTGGGCGGCTGGCCCGCCATCGTGGTCGGGGTGCTGGCGTTCGCCGCGTTCACCGGCCTGTGGTTCGCGCTGCCGTTCGCCTCATCCCATGGTGCTCAGCACCGCGAGAGCCCCGAGCCCTAGCGCGACCGGCACGGCCGTCAGCACGTTCTTCCTCGTAGGCCGCGGCAGTGCTCGCAGCGTCCGGATTCCCAACGGCACCAAGGCAACGCACAGCCCGACCGTCCCGACGACCGACAACACCTCGGTGCCCTTCAGCACGCCCAGCGGCAACAGTCCCATGGTCGCCAGCGCCACCGCCCGGACCTTGCCGAGCACCTCGCCGCGGTACGCCGCGAACGCCAGCACGAACCAGCCGAACATGATCGTGAAGGACAGGAAGCTGAACAGGTGCAGGTCGCCGTACCCGCGCGCCACCAGCTCCGTGGCCTGCGAGACCCCCAGATTCCTGGTGGCGCTGAAGGCCGCGTGGTCGACCCCGGCGTGGAACGTCCGCGCGAACAGCCCGACCGTCACCAGCACCCCGCCCCAGGTCGCCCACCCGGGACTGCGGACGCCGATCCGTTGCACCAGGTACGCGACCGCCGCCCACATGACGACTTGGCCCGCCAGGAACGCCGTGTAGGCCGCCTGCATCAGCCCGGGGTGCTCCGCGGCGGCCCTCAGCTGGTCGGGGAAGAAGAAGTGGAACGGCGAGCGCAACAGCGTGCCCACCAGCAACAGCACAGGCCCGGCGACCAGCGCCGCGCCACCAACCCACCCGTTCGGAAACCTCATGGTCGTAGACGCTGTCACCGTCGCGACGACATGTGATCGGCCCGCGGTCCGACTGCCTTCTCGGCCCGTGGTCCTAGACCCGGCAGGCCGCCGCTCCGTTGTGCAGGAACCGCGCTCGTCCTCTCTCGTCCCGGCCGACCAGCGAGAACACCTGATAGCCGCCGTCCGAGGGTTCGACGGCGATGACGGAGGTCTCACCGTGCCGCACGACCTCGACCCGCTTCGCTCGGCCGATTTCCGTGCGCGGCTGGTAGATCAGAACGGCCCTGCCGCCCTCGACCGCGAGCGTGATGTCGTAAAGCTGAGTGCGGTAGGTGCCGCACATCCGAGCCGCGTCGATCGGCCCTGGGTTCTCCGCGGGCGTGGGAGGTGCCTTCGTAGCGACCTCCTTCAACAGCCCGGTGAAGATCTCGTGTGCCAGCGGTTCGCTGTGCGCGCTGTTGGTCAGCACGGCCACAGCGGTGCCGGACGCCGGCACGACACGCAGATAAGCCTTGTGCCCCTTGGCAACCCCGGTGTGGCCGACCACGCCGTCCGGGTAGAGCATCCACCCGAGACCCCACCCGGTGACCCCGCCGCCGAAGTCCGGAACGGCCTCGACCTGCGTCTCCCGCAGCACCGCGAGCTCGGGGTCGTCGAGGTGCAACCGCACGAACTCGAGCAGGTCCCGCGCGTTCATGGCGAAGTCCGACGCGCCGGGCAGGGTGCCGTGACCGACCCCCGTGACCACGGACCGCACCCCGAGGGGCTCGACCAGCCGTTCGCGCAGCACGTCGTCGAACGGCCGGCCGCTCACCGCCGCCACCAGCCGTGCCGGCACCACGAACCCGCTGTTCGAGTAGGAGAAGACCGTTCCGGGCGCAACGAACTGCTCTTCCGACGCGAGCGCGAGGCCGCCCGTGTGAGTGAGGAGCTGCCGAGCCGTGAGCGCCGGGTCGAACCCAGGCAGATGACGGCGAACGGGCTGGTCGAGGTCCAGCAGCCCGTCGCCCACGAGCCGTTGCGCGAGCGTCGCCGTCCAGAGCTTGGTGATCGACCCGACCCTGAACACCTCGCCCGCCAGGCCCGCCGCCTCGTCCCGGACCTCCCCACCTGCGAGAACGGCCACCTGGGCACCCGGCACGTCGTACTTCGCGATCAGCTCGCTCAACCCCACGCGAAAAAACTTACGGACCGAACTGTCGATTCGCGGTCCGCCGGTTCGACGTCCAGGTAGACGAAAACCCGGATGAGACCACCGCGACGATGAGGGAGACTCGGGCGTACCGATGAGTTCCTTCGACGCTGCAGGTCTTCTCCGGTGTCACGAAGAACCTGATGCCAGCAACCGAGTGAGGGCCTGACATGCCTGCTGCGATCCAAGACCGACCCACCGCACAAGCGGGCAAAACGCCACTGGTGGTGCGCCTTCTGGTGCTGGCGACGTTCGTCGTGATCCTCAACGAGACCTTGATGATCAACGCGATTCCGCGCCTCATGGAGTCGATGCACGTGACCGAACAGGCCGCCCAGTGGGTCTCGACGGCGTTCATGCTGACCATGGCCGCAGTGATCCCCGTCACCGGCTGGTTCCTGCAGCGAGTCACCACCCGCCAGGGCTACGCGATCGCGATGGGCGTCTTCCTGGCCGGCACCGCCCTCTCGGCCGTGGCCCCGACGTTCACGATTCTCCTGCTGGGCCGCATCGTGCAGGCAGCAGGCACCGCAGTGATGATGCCGCTCCTCATGACCACGCTCATGACCGTCGTGCCGGAACAGGACCGCGGTCGGGTGATGGGCAACGTGACCCTGGCGATCTCCGTGGCCCCGGCCATGGGCCCGGCCATCTCGGGCCTGATCCTGCAACTGGGCTCCTGGCGCCTGCTCTTCGTGGCAGTCCTCCCGATCGCCGGCGCGGTGACGTACTTCGGCCTCCGCCACCTCGACAACATCGGCGAGCCCGAGGTCAGCACCCTCGACTGGGCCTCAGCGATCATGGCCACCCTGGGCTTCGGCGGCCTGGTCTACGGCCTGAGTCTGTTCGGCGAGGGCCACGGCAACCTGGGCCCGAGCATCGGCATCGTCGTGGCGGGCGCCGCCACCATCGCGTTCTTCGTCCTGCGCCAGCTCAAGCTGCAGCGCACCGGCGCCCCGCTGATGGACCTCCGAACCCTCACCCACCGCACCTTCGCGCTGGCCTTGGCCCTCATGTGCATCGCGTTCCTCGCCATGATGGGCTCGATGATCCTGCTGCCCCTCTACCTGCAGAACCTGCGGGGCCTCACCCCGTTGGAGACGGGCCTGCTCCTCATGCCCGGCGGCCTGGCCATGGGCCTGCTGGGCCCCACCGTCGGCCGAATCTACGACCGACTGGGCAGCCGCCCTCTGGTCCTCCCCGGCGCCGTCGGCATCGTGCTGTCCCTCGCCGGCTTCACCCAGGTCTCGATGACCATGCCGTACTGGCAGGTCCTGGCCCTGCACGCCCTCCTGATGGTGAGCCTGGCCGCGACCTTCACGCCGATCTTCACCCTGGGCATGGGAGCCCTGCCGTCGAACATGTACCCGCACGGCAGCTCGATCCTCGGCACGCTGCAGCAGGTGGCGGCGGCCCTCGGCACCGCGCTGGTCGTGACCGTGATGTCGGCCCGTTCCAGCTCGCTGGTGGCCGAGGGGGTGGGCGCCGCTTCGGCGCAGTTGAGCGGCATGAGGGTGGCGTTCGTGATCGCGACCGTGCTGGCGGTGGGGACGATCGTGGCCGCGGCTCTGCTGCCCAACCGGACCAGCACGTCGGGGGACGTGGTGGTGCACTGACGTTGTTCCAAGTCAGAGCAGAAGGGGCCGGCGTTGGAGTTCCGACGCCGGCCCCTTCTGGTTCGCGCAGAGAGCGAAGTTGTGGGCCGCCAGGGACTCGAACCCTGAACCCGAAGAGTAAGAGCACTCGCTTGGTGTTGTTCGCCGATCTTCCTCGACGGTGCTCACTACCTGCGCGGATGCGGTCTTGATCAGAGCACTTTGGACAGTCGTTTCTCGACGTCTGTCGTCGTTTTGTGAGGGTTAAGTGTGGGTTGATCTTGGTCTTCTGGACTCACCCACACTCCTGCCATCATCCCGACACTGAGCCTCGAACGCGGCCGGTGGCGTCGGGTCAAGGTACTCGTTCCAGCCTTGACGCGGCATCGCCGGCCGTTGTCATGCTCGTAGCGTCGGGGTGGCTCGGCTTGGTGCTCATCGGGGCGTTCCCGCGGCTTCGTCTGGTCCTGGATCGGTGGCAAGGCGGCGAAGCCGGCGCGGCAGTCGAGCGCCATGACCGGCAAGTCCACGGTGACCCTGACGGCGCTCGTAGGGAGCTGCTGGCCGACATGGCCGTATGGGGCAACTCGCCGGCTGGGTAAGGCCGGAGGACGGCGCGCAGCGCCGCCCGGCCGACCGGCGCAGCGAAGCGGATGCCGGGAGTGCCGGGATGGAAGGTGTTCGCCGTACGCGGAGCGTGCCGCCAGCGGCGGCCTTGATCCCGTAGAGCAAAATTCGGCAATACCTCCAAGTCCGTTGCAGCGATGCAGCAAGAGACGGCCTTACGTCTGAATCGGGATCTCGATTCGTGGCCGGAACGCTTCTAGGCGGCCAACGTATGTACGCACCACTTGGTCGTAAATATCGGGCGTCCTAGTCGATCGAACAGTGATCACCAGTGCGTAACGGATCCTGTCGACCCCGCTCGCAGCCCCGCCGCCCGTGCGCGCATTGTGGTGAATGTCGAACACTGGCTGGTAGAGCGATGATCCGCGGAACCGCTTGCTGCGATGAAGTGTTGTCTCCCACTTCTGGGCATCGTTTCGCAGTGTCCGCTCATTATCGTAGTCACTCCGCTGAAAGAATGAGCTCGAAGTAGGCTCGGTCGCGGCGTCTTTGAACTTTTTTGCGTGCGGACGAAACACAACTTCTAGCCCACTGCGCGTGTAGCTTCCTGGATCCTGTGGATCCACTGCTGTGGCGTAGCAGAACGTGGCATCCACGGTTACGAAGCCGCTGAGAGAAGATTCGGGAAGAGGGAGTAGAGCGCGCAGGTACTGGCTGGGGTTTAGTTCTCCTTGGTAGACGACGCGAACCGTCCCGTCAGGGCAGACAACCAGATCGTCAATCAGACTAGGAAGTCGTCCCCAGCCGACTTCTGATTTATCCATATCTGAGTTGTCGGCGCCATGGATCAAGAGCGTCTTCAGGGCCAGCGGACTGAGCCGCTCGCCAAAGTGTGCGCGGACACCGAGAGCCATTCGTAGTGCTGCTGGCGAGGCGAACGATGTACCTCGGGTCATGGCCAATTTGGGTGCGTCGTCTGCGCTATATACGATGAACGGTTCGCGCTCGACCCCGCCGAAGTGGATAACATCTGGCTTTACACGCCCAGGGCTTCGTCCTGGCCCAAAAGCGCTGTACGGCGCTCGTTTCCATCCGTCTTTTTGGCTATCTGCGGCACCAATAGCCATTGCATTAACGGCATCGGATGGGACCTGAATCCGCAACTCTTCTTCGAGCGCGCTCAGGTTGCCATTATTTCCAACGGCGATGGTGGCAAGTGCGTGGCCGTCAGAGAGGTGTTCGTCAAGAATCGCGGTCCACGGGTGAACCTCGTCGTCCTCGATTGAAAGGCTAGGTCCAATGCTCAGGTTGAAGAACTCATAGTTCCGTTCTGCCAGAGCAGCTTGGATTCGTCGAAGTGCTGTGTACAGTTCATACGGATCCTGCGCGGACTCCTCGTCAAGAACGCGAAAGTTGTCCACGAGGGCATATGGCTGGGGTGCGGTCTCTCCTGGAGTCAGGCTTCCAAACAGCAGAGCGGAAGTGACGTCGTGCCCGTGACTGCGGAAACTTTCGTTCGGCGTGGAAGTTCCGCTGGGCTCGATTGCGGCAACCCAGCGCCCAAGTGAATGTTGTTCTGGAATTCCTCCATCGAAAACCGCCACGCGGAGGTCGGGGTCTACTGCGTCTGCGTCAGGAAGAGCGCAAGGTGACAACTGAGGCATAGGGCGTGCGCGCTCGATAGTAGGAATATTCCTCAGGCGCGGCATGGGTCGCGCGACGCGCAGAAAGGCGAACTTGGCCAGTTCGGAGAGCGTGCCGTTGTCCCCTAGCTCGACAGGTACAAAGCAGAGTCCACCAGCGTGTAGGCGCTGTTCAAAGTGTGGTCGTGCCCCCAACGTCAAAGCGTAGTCGGAAAATGCCTGCAAGATGTAAATGGCTGATTGACTTGCGTTGGCATGCAGTACGACTTCAAGAAGTGTTCCAGACGGGCTGTCGTTGATCCGCAAGCGTTCAGAAGCTGCCGGCGCTCGTACGGATTCGATCTTTCGGAGTTGGTCACGCGATGTTGATCCGAGGTTGTGTGCGCCACTTGACATGGCGGCCGCCCACCTGTCGAACGCTTCACGGCGGCCAGCGACAAATAGCTCGGTCGTGGCTGCCGGCTCGGGATCTATTTTCTTCGACCATTTCTCTGGTTGAATTTCTGCTGGGCGACTTCCCACTTGTCGAAGGTTGAAGTCGTTAAGCAGATTTGCGGGATGATACGACTTTGCGATCCATTGTGGGTGAAGTGTCACCACGCCAACCGCTTCGTTGTTTGGACATGCGCCTCTGGGGAGTGAGTCCAATGACTGCGCGGTCGTGGTTATCATGGGTGTTAGCCGTGCGACCGCCTGATCAAAGGTATATGAAGGTTCATTTCCGCCACCTCCTCCCGGCGGGATTATGCCTTCCGTTAGTCGTTCGCCATACCCGAGAAGAAACTTCCTGTCGTCCGGCATGATTGCTCCTTGTCCTCGTTTACTGTTGACGCCTACGCAGGGTGTCGCGGCTAACGCCAGTCAGTTCGCTGGTGCGACGCTGAGAGATTTGGGTTTCTTTCATTAGGCGCATCGCAAGTTCAACTCTGCGAGCTGTTGGCAGTGTCACCATCTGCTCTTTGACTCTTTCAAGTAGTGCCTGTTCGACTGGTATCTGGCCGATAGCTGCGAACCGTCGTGCTTGAGTGACTTCGCGCTCGATGTTGCTAAACGACATTCCTATGCAGAGTTGAGAAAGTATTTCGATGAGGTCTACATCGATTGCTTGTTCGCTCAGGTGATGTTCGAGTGCTGTCCTGATTTCATTGACCCCGGGAAGCGGAAAATCAATAGTCATTTCAAACCGCCGCCAGATGGCGGGGTCGAGCAGCTCGGCGTGATTTGACGCTGCCAGAAGTAGGGATCCCTCAGGCCAGTTGTCGATCTCTTGCAGGAGAACTGTGACAAGCCTTTTTAGTTCGCCGAGTTCGGTCGCGTCATCTCGGCGTTTTGCAACAGCATCCAACTCGTCAATTAGCAGTACGCTGGGGGTTGATTTAGCGTAGTCGAGTACCCGGCGAACATTTGCACCTGTGCGACCGAGAAAGCTACTCATTACCGATGATAGATCCAGCGTGAGCAGCGGTAGCTTGAGTTGAGATGCCAACCATTGCGCTGAAAGCGTCTTTCCTACTCCTGGAGGCCCTGTGAATAGGGCGGTCCTCGTGGGGGCGAGGCCTACCTGAAGAAGCGGCGCGGGATTTGAATATTCTTGCGCAATCTGATCGACTCGTTTCCTTACGGCCTCGCTAAGAATTGGGACGATATGAACGATGTTGAGGTCGTCTTGTCTGACCAGGGGCAGTCTCGACTCCTGATCAACTGGCTGGGCCATTGCGGCCGCTCGCCCCTCGACTCCTCGCATGGGGCTCTCGCGAAGCATGTCGATCAGTGACGATGCGATGCGAGGGCGCGAGTCTCGGTAGCGCCTGGCCAAGCGGCGCAGCATCGGTGGTACCTCGACCGTCCGCCCGGATAGGGCGAGCCTGGCCAACTGGACTAGATCCTGTTCGATCTTGTCAGAGTCGTCCGGTCCTGTTGGAGCGCGTTTGTCCTGCACAGAGTGATGTTAGCAGCCTGAGTGGACTAGCTATAGATCATTCGGTCCAGAGTCGCCCACTCTTGCGCGGTGGTGCTGGTGGTGTCGATCCGCTTGATGCGTAAGCGTTGTAGCGTTGCGCAGATGCAGCTGATGAGTTGGGCGCGCTCGTTGGTGGACGACATGCTGCAGGCTTCGCTGCCACGGCGTTGGAGGCACGTGAACGGCGTCGCCAAGCGTGTGGGTGTTGCTGAGGCCCTACTGTCGTCACAAGATGCGGAGATGCTGAGGGCTGCGGCTCTACTGCATGACATCGGCTACGCGCCTGAGCTTGCAGCGACAGGCTTTCATCCGCTGGACGGTGCCAGTTTTCTTCGCGATCAAGGTGCGCCAACCCGCCTCTGTGCCCTTGTTGCTCACCACTCGTGCGCGTTTCGAGAGGCTGAGCTCAGAGGCCTATCGGCTGAGCTCACAGAGTGGGTAGACGAGGAGGGGGTGCTTCGAGATGCGCTGTGGTGGGCCGACATGACGACGAGTCCTGACGGTGAACCCACGAACTTGAACGACCGCATCGAGGAGATTCAGAAGCGTTATGGCCCGGAGTCGTTGGTCACTCTGTTCATCCGCGAGGCCCGTCCTGAGCTGGCAGGCGCGGTAGTCCGGACCGAGGAGCGGCTCCGCGTTGCAGGGTTGGATCAGACCGCGAAGTAGGGCCTCGACCGCTCCTCGAACCCGTGCTCGATCCGAAGTCGGATGGATGGGTGGATGTTCAGCGTGTCGAGGTCTCCGCGGCTGACCCAGTGAACTTCGCTGGACTCGTCGCTGGTGCGCAGTTCGCCGCCGATCAGCCGCGCTCGGAAGCAGATGGAGAACTGCTGTCGCACCTCACCGTCCGTGTACGCGATGACGTGCGCGGGATCGGAGTACACGCCGATGATGTCGACGGGTTCCACGTCGATCCCGGTCTCTTCCTTGACCTCGCGGATGACGGTGTGGCCGATGGTCTCGCCGACGTCCTGGGCTCCGCCGGGGATCGAGTACAGGTCGTTGTCGGTCCGCCGGATCATCAACAGCCGGCCTTGCTCGTCCTGCACGAACGCCGTCACTGCCACGACGATGTTGGTCGCTTTCGGTGCGTTCGGGTCGTTGTAGTGATCAATGCGAGCCATGCCTACCTGCCTACCACTTCGGCGGCTTCGCGCCATCCCAGACGCCTTGGAAGCTCTCGGCGTACGTCTCGAACAGGTCGCCACCGGACAATCGCCGCAGGTGCAGGACCGGGGCGTGAGCTGCCATGAAGCCGTGCACGTGCGTGTTCACGAGCATCTCGTCATCGAAGCGGTAGATCGAGTTGTAGAGCGTCGTGCCGTGAAGTCGGATCTCAACGCCGGGCACCTCGGCCAGCGGCTTGTAGATGGCCAGGGCGTTGCGGATCTTCGCGCCAAGCGTGGTCTTGCCGATGCCCTCTTCTTCGCTGCGGCGTGCGACCTCACGGCTTGCCGGGTCTCCGAGCAGCAACCGGATCCGGACGCCGTTCTCTGCCTTCTGGCGCAGCGTCTTGATCAGGGCTGGGTTGTCCACGAGGAACATGCCGGCGTAGACGAGGATCGAGATGCTGATCTTGGACTGCTCGATCAGGTGTCCCCATATGTCCTGCGGCACGGCGTGGCGGTGTGCGTAGACCTGGACGACCTCGGACTCGTTGATCTCTTTCTTCTTCTCCGGTGCGACGGCGTCCGGCCAGAGGTAGGTCTCCGTCTCGCGGACCATCGCGGCGATGGCGTGCCGGTGGCGCGGGTACGGCGTCCGGTCCTGCGTGATCCACCGTTCGACAGTCTTCGGGTCTACGCCGGTTGCCTTGGCGACTTCATCGAAGCCCAAAGTGTTGCGCAGCAACGCATCCCGCAGGCGTTGGTTCGGCATGATCCACCCTCCGTACAACTAGGGACGACTTCAATGTAGCCGAGACGTCTGTAGTTGTCCTTATGTGTGGTGTTGACGTCCTGCCGATTCGTCGAAAGTCGTAGGTGCCGAAACGTCGGGGACCAGCCCTGGCCGGCACGAACGACAGGAGAACGACGATGGCGATCACAGGTGGGAGCAGGCTCCCGGCGGGTCACGACTTCGTGTTCCCGAGGGGCGCGCTCGTGATGGGCGTCGAGCCGGTGCTCAAGTTCCAGTCGGCGGAGGACCGCGCCAAGGGGCTCCCCGTCGAGCAGGAGGTCGATAAGGACAACGGGCTGCTCGTCTGGTCCGTCCTGGTGATCGACCAGGCGGCGGAGCGCAAGACGGACGCGGCGGTCACGGTCAAGATTTCCGCACCTCACCGGCCCGTTCCGCCCGAGGCGATCCCCGGCACGGATATCCGGCCCGCCGTGTTCGAGGGGCTGACGGTCACGCCGTGGATCGATGACAAGGGCTGCCGTGGTGGCCACGTCGGTGAGCGTCACCGCTGCCGGGCGAAGCTGGGCTACAGCTTGCGCGCCACCGGCATGAAGGCGGCCGTCGCGGCCAAGCCCGCGCCCAAGGCGGCGTGATCCGTGGCCGACTTGATGCGACTGCACCTGACGGCAAACCTGCCGATCCGGGTTGAACCGCTCGTCTTCGCTGGACGGGTCGAGTTCCGGCTGGGCAATGCCTTCCCGGCCGTCCTGGTGGTCGACGCTGAGGCACTGCCTCGCCTTGCTGAAGCTGTCGCTGAGGGACAGACGGCTCTCGATGCGGCGCGGGGTGGTCAGTGATGGGGTTCAACGCCACCTGTACACCCGGTCGAGACGCTGGCGCGGCCATGATCCGGGTGACGCCCGAGGTTCCGGCGCTGGCCATCTACCTCGACCCGGTCAACATCGCGATCCAGCTCCCGCCCTTCCCCGGCGGCTCGGACGTGCTGATGCGGTTCTGCCGGGAGTTGTCGCAGGAGGCGGCCAAGCTGGCTGACCATCTCGGCAACCAGGAGGGGCGTCACGCGCTCGCGGAGGAGGCTCCCGATGTCCGCGGCTAACGCCATGCACTGGGGCTTGGCGGAACAGGCTCGGACGCTGAGCGAGGCGCACGACGTCCTGAGCAAGCTCCTGCCCAATCCTAAGTCCGCGCCCGAGGTGTTGAGGGACTACTACCTCCGCTCGGCCGCCATCTACGCCCGTGTCGCCGAGACCGATCGCAGCCACCACCACGAGGCCATGTACTGGGCGAACCGTGAGCGCGAGAAGGGGGAGGCGATCAAGGTCGCGAAGACGGTGAAGAAGTAGCGGAAGTCCTCATTGGACAGAGCGCATGACTCTGCTGGGTCATGTGGCGATGCCGCACGTCTTGTTGCGGCGCAAAGAGAACGTGAGACGCAGGAGCGGAAACCGGCTACCAACCTTGCCGCTCCTGCGTTGTCCACCCAACTCAGGAGTGAACAAGATGAGCGTAGAGCCTGAGCGCATTCGTGCGCTAGATGGGGATCAGATGATCTCCACCAGGCAGACCGTTTCCACCTACGCCGTGATGCTCGACGGCGGCTCGCTGGAGACGATGGAACTCACTGCGGCACAGGCTCGGGGCTTCGAATGCCTCACCTGCCGGGCGCAGCACACCGCCGCTTCGGGAGCGTTCCAGCCTGTTGGGCGCATCCCCAGCGTTGGCAGCGTCTTCCAGTGCCTAAAGTGCGTTGGCGGTGCGCGATGACGGGCACCCGATGGGTCGACCCCGCACCGTTCGAGGGTGCACGTCCACGGGTCCCGTGGTGGGTGTGGCTTCCCGGCTGGATCAAGGTTCTGCTCGCGCCGGTCGCGCTGATCTGGCTCGCCGGCCGACTGGGCGTGAAGCTCGTCCTGGTGGCGGTCCGGTACCCGGTCGCGGTCACGGCCTGCCTCGGCGGCTACATCGGCTATCGCCAGTTCGGGCTGTCGCCGCTCGTCCTGGCGCTGCTGTCGCTCGTGTGTGCTCTGATGGTCTGGTTCGGCCTCGATCGTGGCTCGTTCCTGCGGTACGGCTGGTACCGCGTGCTGACCGAGTGGCGGCGGCTCACGGTGTACGTGCCGCACTGGTGCACCGTGATGCGACTGGCTGAGCTGGCCAAAGACAGTCGAGGCAGGGAGTACCGCCCGAAGCTGCGTCGCGTCCGGTCGGAGGGATGGCGGGACAAGGTCCGGGTTCGCATGATCCCGGCTCAGTCTCCGGAGCAGTGGGAAGCGCGACGGGACAATCTGGCGCACTCGTTCAACGCGCGGTCCTGTCGTGTGCGGGTGCTGCGGCCGAGCGTGCTTGAGCTCGACTTCATCCACTCCGATCCGCTGTCGCGTCCGGTGGCCGTGCCGCAGCTCGCCGCTGTGGGGGACGTCGATCTCAAGCGCGTGGTGGTGGGCCGTACGGAGACCGGGAAGCCGTGGCGGCTGAAGCTGCTCGGGTCTCAGGTGCTCGTAGTCGGGGTGCCCGGCGCTGGCAAGGGTTCGGTGCTGTGGTCGATCGTCTGGCAGCTCGCCCCGGCTATCAAGGCCGGCATGGTCCGCCTCGTCGGGATCGACCCCAAGGGCGGTATGGAGCTGGGTCAGTGTCCGGACGCGTTCGAGAAGGTCGTCTACGACAACGGACCTGAAGCTGTTGCGCTGCTTGAAGAAATCGCCGCAGAGGTCAAGGAACGTGCGGCACGGTACCGGGGTATCCGTCGGCTCTGGGCACGCGGCACGGGTGAGCCGTTCACGGTCCTGATCGTGGATGAACTGGCGGACCTGATCGCCTACCAGCCCGACCGGAACCTCCGGGAACGCGCTACGCGTGCCGTTCAGACGATCACCTCGCAAGGACGTGCTCCTGGCTACGCCGTCGTCGGCCTGGTCCAAGACCCGCGCAAGGAGGTCGTCTCCTTCCGACACCTGTTCACCACCCGCGTTGCGCTGCGGCTCGATGAGCCGGTCCAAGTCGACATGGTCCTGGGCGATGGCGTTCGGCAGCGTGGCGCGGCGGCTCATGAGATCAGTGAGAACACGCCTGGTGTCGCCTGGCTGAAGGAGGACGGGCAGCGCGAACCGGAGAGGGCTCGGGCCTTCCACGTCACGGACGCGGACCTGGTCGAGCTGGGCGTCTACCTCGCCCCGGCCACAGTGCACGAGTTCCCGACCAGCGGTGAAGGGAGGGCGGCAGCGTGACCGAGTACCTGACTCGCTCGGAGCGGATGAAGCAGCCGGCCGCGCTCGATATCGCTCGGGCCGTTGCTGAGGAGCACGGCGTCTGTGTGCGGCCGTTGGCCAAGGAGCGGATCGACCTCGACACCGGACGCGTGGACATCGTGCCTGTGCCGTGCGGTTCGACCGTAGCAAGCGTGTGCCCAACCTGCGCTGAGAAGAACCGGCGTCTGCGGATGGCGCAGTGTCGCGAGGGATGGCACCTCACCGAAGAGCCCGACTTCACGCCGAACGCTCCCAGCGACGATCAGCGGGAGCTGACCGCCTACCGGGCTGACCTCGTGAAGGCCTTCCGCTTGGCCCTCGATGAGGGTGACGAGGTCGGAGCCGAAGAGGTCCAGGAAGAGGTCGCGGAGGTCGACGCCGAACTTCGGCAACTCGGAGTCCGCGGTTCACTCCCCTCTCTGGAGATGCCGCTCAAGGGTGTGAGGAAGCGGTCCACGAGGCGGCGGCAGGACGCGCCCAATCTGCCTCGACGGCCGGTCAGCAAGCGAACGGTCGGCAAGGTCTTCGGAGGCAAGTACCGGCCCTCGACATTCCTCACGCTGACGCTCGACACCTACGGCAAGGTCCGCAGTGACGGCACGCCAGTTGATCCGGCCACGTACAACTACCGGCGTGCTGCTCGGGACGCGGTGCACTTCGCGACATTGCTCGATCGGTTCGTTCAGAACCTGCGGCGCTGTGTGGGCTGGGAGGTTCAGTACTTCTCTGCGGTCGAGCCACAACGTCGGCTTGCTCCGCACTGGCACGCGGCGGTTCGGGGCTCCATCTCGCGGGCAGAGCTGAGGGCGGTCGCTGAGGCCACGTACCACCAGGTCTGGTGGCCTGAGCATGACGAGATCAAGTACGGCGGCGACAACCTGCCGGTGTGGGACGTCCGGGCCAAGGGCTTCGTTGATCCGCAGACGCGAAAGGCATTGCCTACCTGGGAAGACGCGCTCGACCAGGTGGAGCGGCCCGCGCACGTCGCGCGGTTCGGGGTGCAGGTGCACTCCAAGGGCATCCTCGGCGGGACCGAAGAGGCCGGCCGACACATCGGCTACCTGACGAAGTACCTCACCAAGAGCATCAACGAGTGCTTCGAGGCGCAGACGGCCCGCCAGGAGGACCACGCCGAACGCCTCTGCGCTGAGCTCGCGGTCACGCCGTGCTCGCCGCAATGCCCGGTCTGGTTGCTCTACGGCGTCCAGCCTCGCGGGGCTCGGCTGTCCACGGTGCCTGGCAAGTGCAAGGGGAAGGCGCACAAGCGGACCACGCTCGGCGTTGCCGGTCGGCGGGTGCTCGTGTCGCGGAAGTGGTCTGGGAAGTCGCTCGCTGACCACAAGCACGACCGGAAGACATTCGTTCGGCAACTGCTCGCGGACGTCGGCATCAAGCCCGAGGACCAGCCTCAACGGGTGGTCTGGAACAACGTCGAACCCGGTGACCCGAACGTGCCGCCTCGAGCACATCTGCTCTTGAGCGCCGTCGCTGAGCGGCGGAGGTGGAAGGCCGAATACACGGCCGCGCTGCTCGCATCTGCCGGACCTCCGGGGAGTTCGGCAACTCCGCACGCTGCTTGATCTAAAGGGGAACATCATGGAGACACGTCAGTTCGAGCCACTGTGGACAGTCAGCGACGTTGCGGCCTACCTGAACGTTCCGGTGCACACGCTCTACGGCTGGAGGACCAAGAACTACGGGCCGCCTGCTCGGCGTATCGGCAAGCATCTGCGGTACCTGCCGTCCGAGGTGCGGAGCTGGTTTGAGCACCTGCTTGAGGAGGCAGCCTGATGGGGCGTCCACCTCTGGACCTCGGCACGTACGGCGCGATTCGTTGCTATGAAACGGATTCCGGCTGGCGTGCGACCACGAAGTACCGCGACTACGACGGCAAGACGCGAACCGTTGAGCGGTGGGGGAAGACCAAGAGCGCCGCAGAGCGGAGCCTCAAGAAGGCGCTCGCCGAGAGGAAGGGACCGTCCGGCAGTTCGCTGACGCGCGAGAGCCGGTTCAAGGAAGCCTTGGACCAGTGGTTCACGAAGTTCCAGGCGCTCGTTGACGCTGGGAAGAGGTCTCCAAGCAGCCTCGACACGTACCGCAGCATCATGGACCGGCATGTGCTCCCTGGCCTCGGTGAGCTGCGGATTCGTGAGATGACGGTGGCCCGGGTGGACGCGTTCCTTGGTGCGTTGTGGCGGTCGGTCAGCGTGGACACGGCGAAGACTGCCCGGTCGGTGATCTCGGGGGCGCTGCGGATCGCTGTCCGGGACAAGGCGCTGGACACGAACCCGGTCAGGGAGGCGGAACCGCTGGAGGCCGGCCGGAAGAAGAGTCCGCGGGCGCTCACGCTGGAGGAACGGGTCCGCTGGCTCGACATGCTGGAGTCGGACCCCAAGGCCGTGAAGCGGGACCTGCCTGACCTGTCGCGCTTCATGATGGCCACGGGCGTTCGCATCGGTGAGGCGCTGGCCGTCTACTGGGAGGACGTCGACTTCGAGGCTGGCACGGTCGCCGTGAACTACACGGTGATCCGAGTCAAGGACATCGGGCTGATCCGGAAGTCGACCAAGACGGAGGCCGGTGAGCGAACGCTCCTGCTCCCGCGATGGGCGCTCGACATGCTCCAAAGGAGGCGCAAGACCTCCAGCTTTCCGAACGGGCCGATCTTCCCGGATGCCCTCGGTGGCCTCCGTGACCCGTCCAACACCCGGAAGGACCTACGGAAAGCGAGGGGCGGGGACGAGTTCGCCTGGGTGACCTCGCACGTCTTCCGGAAGACGGCGGCGACCATCCTCGATGAGGCGGGACTCTCCGCGCGGCAGGTCGCGGACCAGCTCGGCCACGCGCGGCCGTCGATGACGCAGGACACCTACATGGGTCGGAAGCTGGTCGACCGGCGCGCTGCTGACGCCCTGGAGGACGCGCTCGGAGGGCCAAAAGACGATCAAGCAGAAGACGGCGAAGTTGAATGACCAGCGGTTTTGTGTGGGTTAAGTGTGGGGACGCCCGGACAAAGCGAAACCCCCAGGCCTGTGACCTGGGGGTTTGGTGGGCCGCCAGGGACTCGAACCCTGAACCCGAAGATTAAAAGTCTCCTGCTCTGCCAATTGAGCTAGCAGCCCTCGCCGGGACAGCCTACCGATCTCCACCTCCACCTGTCCTCCGGGTTGCCAACCTCACGGTTGACGCGCCGCCACAGCACCCGAGAACCCACCCCGAAGAGGATCAGGCAAGAACCAAGCCGGATCGGAGTACCAACCCAAGACAGACAGGACTGAAATCGGAGGTGTCAGCACAAGACCACTCCGAGGAGCCAAGAGATGCCGCTCGACCACTACGTCACCCTGGGCCGCTCCGGCCTCCGCGTCAGCCCCTTCGCGCTCGGCGCGATGACCTTCGGCGAGGACCCCGGGGGTGCCGGGGCCAGCGTCGAGGAGTCCGAGAAGATCCTCCAGGCCTACCTCGATCGTGGCGGGAACTTCATCGACACCGCCAACTTCTACACCAACGGGCACTCGGAGAAGATCCTCGGCGACTTCTTCAAGGCCCAGAAGAACCGGGATCGGGTGGTGTTGGCGTCCAAGTTCTTCTTCAACATGCACCCCGGCGATCCCAATGGTGGTGGGGCTGGGCGTCTCGCTGTCCGCCGGCAGCTCGACGAGACCCTGCGCCGGCTCCAGACCGACTACCTCGACCTCTACTGGATGCACAACTGGGATCGGAACACGCCTGTCGAGGAGACGATGCGGGTTCTCGACGACCTGGTGGGATCGGGCAAGGTGGGGTACATCGGGTTCTCCAACGTGCCTGCGTGGGTGACGGCGCAGGCTCAGACGATGGCGCTGCTCGAGGGCTGGACGCCGTTGATCGCGTTGCAGGTCGAGTACTCGCTGCTGGCGCGGACGGTCGAGGGTGAGATCGGGCCCATGAGCAGGGACTTCGGCTTGGCGCTGGTGCCTTGGAGTCCACTCAAGAACGGGTTCCTCAGCGGCAAGTACCGGCGGAACGGGCAGGTCACCGACTCGGAACGGACGAAGTTCGTCGGTGGGCCGAGCCCGCGGGAGTTCGAGGTCATCGACGTGGTCACCAGCGTCGCCGACGAGCTCGGCGTGTCTGCTGCGGCGGTGTCGTTGGCCTGGCTCCGGCAGCGCGAAGGCACGGTGGTGCCGATCATCGGGGCGCGGAAGCTGGAGCATCTGGAGAGCAACCTCGACGAAGTGGTGCTCGCAGAACAGCAGATCGCTCGGCTCGACGCGGTGTCGCAGCCCGACCTCAACTATCCCGCCGGCCTGCACGGGGAGTTGCGGGCCATGTTGCAGTTCGCCGGGACGACGGTGGACGGCGAGGCTTCGGGGGTCTATCCGCCGTTGTTGCAGAGCGACGTTCGCTACTGAGGTAGAGCCTGCTCCACCTCCAGAAGGGAAGTGTGCGTGACTGCGCTGACCCACCCGTGGTTGGAAATCTTGTCCTCACCACGGCAAGGGGAGGCACAGGATGAAGAAGACGCTGGTTGGAGTCTTGGCGGCGGCCATGTTGTTCAGTGGAACGGCTATGGCCGCGTCGCCCACGACCGTTCAGAAGCAGCTCGACGGGCTCACGAAGCAGCACAAGTTCCCGGCGGCCTTGGGGACCACGACCGACGCCAACGGCAGGACTACGGCCTACACGTCGGGTACGGCCGAGCTCGGCAAGCAAAAACCGGTGCCGCGCAACGGGCAGGTTCGGGCGGGCTCCAACACCAAGGCGTTCGTGGCGACGGTGGTCATGCAGCTGGTGGCGGAGGGCAAGGTCGAGCTCGACAAGCCGATCAACCACTACCTGCCGAAGGCGGTCGAGGACGATCGGATCACGGTCCGGCAGCTGCTCAACCACACCAGCGGGCTCGCGAACTACACCGAGTTCATGGGACTCGAGAAGTTCGAGGAGGTGCGGCACCGGTACGTGGAGCCGCGCGAGTTGCTGGACATCGGCAACGCTCACCCCAAGACCGGGGAGCCCGGCGAGAAGTTCAAGTACAGCAACACGAACTACGTGCTGCTCGGGCTGCTGACGCAGAAGGTCACCGGGCGGCCGGTGGCGGAGAACGTCGACAAGCGGATCATCCAGAAGATCAAGCTCGAGGACACCTACTGGCCGAACCAGGGCGAGGAGACGATCCGCGGCAAGCACCCGAAGGGGTACGCGAAGACGGGCAACGGCATCGAGGACGTCACCGTGCTCGACCCCAGCTGGGGCTGGGCGGCCGGGCAGATCATCTCCAGCACCAAGGACCTCAACACCTTCTACCGCGCGCTGCTCAAGGGTGAGCTCCTCCCGAAGGCGCAGCTCGACGAGATGCAGAAGACCGTCGACACCAAGGGCGAGATGTGGCCCGGCGTGGAGTACGGGCTCGGCATCGCCAGCTCACCGCTGTCGTGTGGTGGGCGCGCTTGGGGCCACGGTGGTGACATCCACGGGTACGAGACGCGGGGTGGCGTTGCGCCGGACGGCCGGGCGTTCTCCGTTGCCGTGACGGCGTTGCCGGGTACTTTCCAGGACACGCCGGAAGAGGCCGGCAAGGCCCACGACGCGATGCTGGCCACTGTGGACGCTGCTCTGTGTGGTGCCAAGTGATCGCGGTGGCCGCGGTCGCGGCCCTGAGCCTCCTCGTCCCCCAGCAGCTCGACCAGATCGTCAAGGACGGCACGCCCGGTGTCGAGGCGCACCTGCAGGGTCGTGACCACGCCAGGGGGAACGCGCCGGTCAACGGGCAGGTGCGGATCGGCAGCATCACCAAGTCGTTCGTGGCGGCGGCGACGCTGCAACTGGTCGCCGAGAACAAGGTCGAGCTCGACAAGCCCGTCAACCAGTACGTGCCGCACGTCGAGGACAGCCGCATCACGGTGCGCCAGGTCCTGCAGCACACCAGCGGGTTGCCGGACTACGTGATCCAGGTCGGGGTGCCGAAGATCGCCGACGTCCGCGACCGGTACTTCGCGCCGCACGACCTCCTGGACGCCGCGCTGGCCCAGCCGAAGCGGTTCGAGCCGGGCGAGAGGTACGAGTACAGCAACACGAACTACGTCGTCGCTGGGCTGCTGATCCAGAAGGCCAGCGGACGGCCGGTCGGCGAGGCGATCGACAAGGTGATCGCCAAGGCCGGACTGAAGGACACGTACTGGCCGAACCAGGGCGAGCAGCGCATCCGCGGCCGGCACGCGCAGGCCTACGCGCTGAGCGACCTGCTCGACCCGAAGTCGAAGGTGGTCAACGCGACGGAGATCGAGACGTCCGCCGCGTGGGCGTCCGGGGCGATGGTCTCCACGCCCAAGGACGTCGCCAGGTTCTACGACGCCCTGCTCCAGGGCAAGGTGCTGCCGAAGGCCCAGCTCGACGAGATGCGCAAGACCGTCACCGTCGACGAGAAGAGCGCTTACGGACTCGGCCTCGAGGCCACCAGGCTCAGCTGCGGCGGGGTCTGGTGGGGGCACGGCGGGTCGATCCACGGCTGGGCGTCGCTCGGCGGTGCGACGGACGGCGGCAAGAACGCCGCGATCACGCTCACCGCGCTGCCCGGCACGTTCGGGGACGACCCCGCGAAGAAGTTCCAGCAGATGTTCGACGTCATGGACACCGCACTCTGCAAGAAGTAGTGACGTCAGCGGGCGTACCGGAGCACCCAGAGCATGTCCTGCTCGGTGACCGGTACGTCCGCTGTGCACGCCAGCAGCCAGTCCGTCAGCGACTCCGGATCGATGCCCGCCCCGATCAGCACCAGCTGAGTCGGGGCGTCGTCGTCGACCGCGGTGAACGAGACGGACGCGCCGACTGTGTGCAGCATGAACGTGCCGAGCGGGAACCGCACGAAACCCTTGGCGCGGAACAACCCCTCGGGACGAGCCGAGAGGAAGTCCATGAACAGCTTGGGGTGCAACGGCTCCTCACACTCGAACGACACGCTGTCGTACGAGGCGTGCGTGTGCGTCGAGTGGTCGTCGAGGTCGTCGAACGACAACTGTCGCGGCCCCATGTCCGGCGGACGCACCTCGAACAGCAGCGCAGGGTCGATCCGCCCGTACGACACCGGCAGCACGGGAGCCGAGCAGGGCAACGTGGGCACCGACGACACCCGGTCGACCTTGTTCAGCACCACCAGGTCGGCCAACGCGAGGTCGCGTTCCAGGTGCGGCACGGCCGAGAGCTCCACCGCGTCGACCACGTAGATCAGCCCGCCGTACGACACCCCCGGCGCCTGCAACACCATCCGCACCATCGCCGCCGGCTCCGCGAGCCCGGACGCCTCGATCACGATGACGTCCAGGTCCGCCGAGGCCAGCCGCGACAGCATCCCGTCGAGCTCGGTGCCGTCGACGGCGCAGCACAGGCAGCCGTTCGACAGCGACACCATCGAGTCGACCTGGGCGGAGACGGAGAACGCGTCGATGTTGATCCGCCCGAAGTCGTTCACCACGACGCCGATCCGCGTGCCGCCGGACGTGCGCAGCAGGTGGTTGAGCAGGGTGGTCTTGCCGGAACCGAGGAAGCCGGCGAGCACGACGACGGGGATCACGACGTCCGAGGCTAGCCGGTGAACTCCGCGTTGCGCCGCAACACCTCATCCACGGTGCCGTCGAACATCGGCGGGTAGATCACCAGCTCGTCCACGCCCAGGTCCTCGTACTCGCGCACGACCGCGGCGGTGAGCGGGACCTGCGCGGACACGCTGATCCGGAAGCCGTCGGGGCGCTCGGGGAACCGGGCGAGGTGCCCGCGGATGTCGTCGGGCGTGCCGATGCCGAACCAGCCCTGCCCGCGCGTCACGGCCCGCCGGAACGCCGACGGGCTGTGCCCGCCGACCACCACGCGCACGTTCGACGGACGCGGATGGGCGTCGACGCCGGAGAACGACACGAACTTCCCCGAGAACGACGGCGCCTCCGCGTGCCAGAGCTGGTCCATCGCGTCGAGGTACTCGTCGGTCCGGGCGCCCCGGTCGGCGAACGTCGCCCCGACCGCGGTCATCTCCGGTTCGAGGTAGCCCGCGCCGACGCCGAGCGTGAACCGGCCGCCGCTCAGCACGTCGAGCGACGCCACCTGCTTCGCGAGCACGAGCGGGTTGCGCTGGGGCAGGATCACGATCCCGGTCGCGAGCTCCAGGGTGGACGTGACGGCCGCCACATAACTCAGGTGCGCCAGCGGATCCACGATCACGGTGTCCGGTTCGGACGGTGACGGGTCGACGCGTGGCGACGGCAGCACCACGTGGTCCGACGCCCACCACGACCGGTAGCCGAGCGACTCGGCCAGCTGGGCGAGCCTCCTCGTCTCGTCCGGGCCTGCCGTGTCACCGATGTTGAGCCCCTGCACCCCGATGTCCATGATCGAGGCAACCATCGATTTCCATCGATCATTCCCGAAAGTGCAACGAAACGGGCTCCCGGCGCATCAGAATGTCGAGAAGGGGGGCGATGATGACCGAGTTCCTGGCTGCCGCGCTGGCGTTTCCGACCGTGGTGTTCAGCCTGCTGTTGCTCATAGTGCTCGCCTACTGGCTCACAGTGGCGTTGGTGGGCCTGGACTTCGACGCCCCCGTCATGCCGATCTCGGTCTCGATGTTCATCGTGATCACGTGGTTCGCGGCGCTGGTCGGCACCGTGCTCACACCCGAGGGCAAGCTCCGGTACGCGGTCCTCGCGGGCTCGCTGCTCGTGGGAGCACTCGTCACGAAGATCCTTCTCATCCCGGTCAGGAACTGGACGAAACCGGAGAAACCGGCGTCCCGCAACGACTTCGTGGGACGCACCGCGGTCGTCAGGACCTCCAGGGTCACCGAGCAGTACGGGCAGGCCGAGGTGACCGCCGACGACGGCGGTACGGCGGTCGTTCAGGTGCGAGCGGCACAGAGCACCGAACTCACAGCGGGGCAGACCGCGTTGATCTTCGACTACGACGCAGAGGGCGAGTTCTTCTGGGTCGTGGACATCACCACAGGGGGCTGAACATGGGTGCGATCTCCACGGGGCTGATCGTTCTGATCGCCGTGAGCGCGTTCGTGCTGATCTTGGCGTTGATCACGCTGAGCAGACTTTTCAAGAAGTGCGAGCAGGGCAAGGCACTGATCGTCTCGAAGATGCGCAAGGTCGACGTGACCTTCACGGGAACCGTCGTGCTCCCGGTGCTGCACCGCTGCGAGACGATGGACATCTCGGTGAAGACGATCGAGATCCGCAGGGCGGGCAACGAGGGCCTGATCTGCAAGGACAACATCCGCGCCGACATCCGCATCACGTTCTTCGTGCGGGTCAACAAGACCGTCGAGGACGTCATCAAGGTCGCGCAGGCGATCGGCACCGAGCGCGCGAGCCACGAGCAGACGCTGCAGGAGCTGTTCAACGCCAAGTTCTCCGAGGCGCTCAAGACCGTCGGCAAGCAGCTCGACTTCGTGGACCTCTACACCCACCGCGACGAGTTCCGCGACCGGATCGTCCAGGTCATCGGCACCGACCTCAACGGCTACAGCCTCGAGGACGCGGCCATCGACTACCTGGAGCAGACGCCGCTCAAGCAGCTCGACCCCGCGAACATCCTGGACGCGCAGGGCATCCGCAAGATCACCGAGCTGACCGCGATCGAGCACGTCAAGACCAACGAGTTCACCCGCAACGAGGAGAAGGAGATCACGCGCCAGAACGTCAGCGCGCGTGAGGCGATCCTCGAGCTCGAACGCCGCCAGGCCGACGCGGAGATCAAGCAGAGGCGCGAGATCGAGACCGCCCGCGCGCAGCAGGAGGCGGAGACGCAGAAGGTGCAGGCCGAGGAACGCCTCAAGGCCAACACCGCCTTCATCCGCACCGAGGAGCAGCTCGGCATCCAGACCGAGAACAAGGCCCGCGAGATCGCCGTCGCCGAGAAGAACCGCGAGCGCGTGATCGCCGTCGAGACCGAGCGCATCGAGAAGGACCGCCTGCTGGAGGTCATCGCCCGCGAACGCGAGACCTCGCTGCGCATGATCGAGAAGGACAAGGAGCTCGAGCACGAGCGCCGCGCGATCGCCGACCTGGTGCGCGAGCGCGTCGCCGTCGAGAAGACGGTGGCCGAGCAGGAGGAGAACATCAAGAAGCTGCGCGCGGTCGAGGAAGCCGAGCGCGAGCGTCAGCAGATCATCATCCGTGCCGAGGCCGAGGCGCAGGAGTCGCTGGTCAAGGACATCAAGGCCGCCGAGGCCGCCGAGCAGTCCGCGCAGCACAAGGCCCGCGAGGAGGTCGTGCTCGCCGAGGCGCGCAACCAGGCCGCCGAGCTCGACACCCGCTCCAAGATCCGTCTTGCCGAGGGCACGCAGGCCGAGGCCGCCGCGAAGGGTCTCGCGGACGCGCTGGTCAAGGAACGCGACGCCGCGGCGTCGGAGGCACTGGGCCGCGCCGAGGCCGTGGTGGACCGCGAGAAGGCCCTGGCCGACGCCGAGGGCATCAAGGAACGCCTCAAGGGCGAGGCGGAAGGCCTGTCGCACAAGGCCGAGGCCATGGCGGCGCTCGACACCGCCACGCGTGAGCACGAGGAGTACCGCCTGCGCCTCGAAGCGGAGAAGGAGATCCGCCTCAAGGGCATCGACGTGCAGCGCGAGATCGCCGAGGCCCAGGCCATGGTGCTCGCCGCCGGCCTGGAGAAGGCCGACATCGACATCATCGGTGGCGACACGATGTTCTTCGACAGGATCGCCAGCTCGATCACCGCGGGCAAGCAGGTCGACGGGTTCGTCGGCGGCTCGGACGTGGTGCAGGCACTGGGTTCCAAGTGGATGGACGGCACGAACAACTTCCCCGAGGACCTGACGAAGATCCTCAGCTCGTTCACGACCGGTGACGCGCAG
Organism: Lentzea sp. NPDC055074; assembly: GCF_053608005.1. Classification (NCBI taxonomy): domain Bacteria; kingdom Bacillati; phylum Actinomycetota; class Actinomycetes; order Pseudonocardiales; family Pseudonocardiaceae; genus Lentzea; species Lentzea sp. NPDC055074. The sequence goes on along the minus strand of NZ_JBSGUQ010000027.1, from coordinate 71,880 downwards.
AACATCGCCGCGGCGATCGCGCTGACCCAGATGGCCAAGAACAACGGCCAGACCGCATGACGGTTCTCGACGCCGGCACCTACGAGGTGCTGCGGGCCCGGCTGGCCGAACAGGCCGCCGGGCTCGCCCGGGGCACGGAGGCGCTGAACGACCGGCGCGTCGAGACCTTCGGCAGCACGGCCCTCGAACTCGTCGCCACCGAACGCATCCGCACCGAGAACAACTGCGTGCCGCGAGACATCGTGGCGCTCGGCGACGTGATGCTGTTCGGCTACAACGTCTTCATGGGCCTCAAGCCCGAGACCGCGGTCAACGACGTCTTCGCGGCGCACGGCAGGGACTTCGGCACGGTCGAGGCCGAGTTCCTGCGGGACCCTAGGTTCCGCAACGACTTCGCCGAGCTGTACCGCTACTACCGCGAGACCCGGCTGCTGCAGCTGCGCATCGTCGAGTCTCGCCTGCTCGCGGTGTTCCAGACCGGCGCGCGGATCGAGGACATCAAGGTCCTGCGCTGGGACGTCAAGGTCGACGGCTCGGTCACCTACGTCGACGACCGGGGCGACCGCGACCACGTCTTCCCGCCCGCGCACGACTTCACGTGGGTCGAGACGACCCGCGAGCAGCACGTGCTCGGCCGGCACCCGCACATCGCCATCGACAACGAGGTGTTCGTCGAGACGGTCGGCGGCACGCTGACCGTCAAGATCGAGAACAACACCGAGTCCGGCGAGGGCGTCTACTCCGAGCCCGTCGACGAACCGCTGCAGAGCCTCGCGGACGCCGAGATCCACTACGCCCGCGTCGGCCCGCTGATCCTCCTGAAGATCCTGCCTTACAAGGAGACCGCGCCCCGGCACCTGGTCTTCAACACCCGCTCCAAGGAGGTCACGAGGCTCGACGGCATCGGCCAGGCCTGCCAGCGGCTCCCCGAGGACCAGGGGATCATCTTCCCCGGCGGGTACTACCTGGTCACGGGCGCGGACAAGACGTTCGACGTCGACACGGACGAGCTGGAGTTCGAACGGGTCGTCCGGTCCGCGAACGGCGAGGACGTGCTGTTCGTCTACCACGCCCGCCGCGAGGGCCGCAGCCTCCTGCTGCCCTACAACGTGATCCGCAAGGAGGTCGCGACCCCCATCACGTGCCACGGCTACTCGCTCTTCGCCGACGGTACGCTGGTGGTCTTCCGCGAGACCGGCTCCGAACCCGTGCGCGTGCACCCGATGCAGGTCTGGCGCACACCGTTCATGGCCCAGGAGGTGCTGCCGGACCAGGCGGGCCCGCTCGCCCGGATCGGCAACGCCGAGCTCGTCCGCGGCATCTCGGACTGCCTGTCCATCACCAGGATGAGCGCCGAGATGACCCCGAGCGCACCGGTGTTCGAGGGCCTGATCGCCCTGTGCACCAGGGTGATCGACGGTGTGTTCTGGCTCGACGAACTGGGGCTCAAGCAGGACGTCCAGGCCGTCCGGGCCACGGCCGAGCAGGTGCTGGACGAGTTCGAGGCCGTCCGCACGCTCACCGAGCACGCGGCCCGGCAGCTCCACGAGGCCGCCGAGAAGCTCGGCAGTCTGATCAGGCTCGCGAGGTCCGCCGCTCCGCGCAGCGCCGACGAGTGGGTGCGGCTGCTGGCCGACCTCAGGTCCGCCCAGGGCCGTCTGATCACCCTCAAGGACCTCAGGTACGTCGACGTCGAAGAGATCGACAGACGAGAAGCCGAACTGGTCGAGGAGCTCGGCGCGTCGGCACGCAGGGCCATCGCGTTCCTCAGCGGTGAGGGTGCGTTCTCCCAGTACCACGAGGAGATCGAGCAGATCGCGGCCGCGGAGCTGAAGACCGCCGCCGAGGCGAAGCCGTTGCGTGAACGGCTCGCGCAGCAGCAAGGCGGCCTGGAGGTGCTGACCGAGGTCGTCAGCACGCTCGACGCCGCCGACACGACGACCCGCACGCAGATCCTGGCGAGCATCGGCGAGGTGCTGGCCGCGGTCAACCGGGCACGGGCCACTGTGGACGGTCGCCGCGCCCAGCTCGCGAACGCCGAGGGCCGCGCCGAGTTCGCCGCGGAGTTCGCGCTGCTCGGCCAGGCCATCACGGGCGCGCTGTCGGTCGCGGACACCCCGCAGCGTTGCGACGACCAGCTGGGACGACTCCTGCTGCAGCTGGAGAACCTCGAGTCGCGGTTCGGCGAGTTCGACGACTTCCTCGCCCAGGTCGGTGCCAAGCGCACGGACGTCTACGAGGCCTTCTCCGCCCGCAAGCAGACGTTGCTCGACGAACGGGCGCGCAGGGCCGACCGGCTCGTGCAGTCCGCGGAACGCGTGCTCGGCACGATCCGCCGTCGCGTCGGCAAGCTGACCTCGACCGACGAGATCAACACGTACTTCGCCGGCGACCCGATGGTCGCCAAGGTCCGCACGGTCGCCGAGCAGCTCAGGGAGCTCGGCGACGTCCGGGCCGACGAGCTCGACGCGAGTCTGCGCGATGCCCGGCAAGAGGGAGGCCGGGCACTGCGTGACCGGGCCGATCTGTACGACGGCGCGTCGATCGTGCTCGGTCGTCATCGTTTCCCGGTGACGACCGAGCCGATGAACCTCACGCTCGTGCCCCGCGACGGCCGCCTCTACTACGCCGTCACCGGCACCGACTACCGCAGCGAGGTCACCGACGGCGAGTTCGCCGGGACCAAGGGCTTCTGGGACCAGCTGCTGGTGAGCGAGACCCAGGCCGTCTACCGGTCCGAGCACCTCGCCGGCTGCCTGCTCGCCGAGGGCCGCACCGACGTCACGAACGCCGCCGCGGAACGCTACGACGAGGGCTACGAGAAGGGTGTCCACGACCACGACGCCGAGAAGATCCTCGCTGTCCTGCAACGACTCCACGCCGGTGCCGGACTGCTCAGGTACCCGCCGCAGGCCCGTGCCCGAGCCCAGATCTTCTGGTCCGAGCAGCCGGCCGACCAACGCGCGGTGTGGACGCGCAAGGCCGAGTCGCTGGCCCGGGCCCGCACGATCTTCGGTGGCACGCACGGGATTCCCGAGCTGTGCGGCCAGTTCGGACTGGACGAGCTCACCGCCGAGTACCTGTTCGAGGAGCTGGCCTGCGAGCCCGAGGGTTTCGTCACCAGCAAGGCCGCCCGCGCGGTGATCGACAGGTTCCGCGCCGTGGTCACCGAGGAGCTCCACGACCGCGACCTGATCGAGGCCTGGCTGCACGCGTTCCTGAAGGACGAGGTCTGCCCGGAGTTCCCCGAGGTCGTCGCCGTCCTGCTCACCGACCTGCCGCGCTACGACTCCAGCGCGTCGCTGACCGAGACCGTCACCGGCCTGCTCGGCACGCACCCGCGCGTGCACGACCAGTCGATGGACCTGCGCCTGGACGAGACCCTCACCAGGCTCAGGACCTTCCGCTCCGACCAGGTCCCCGCCTTCCGCGCCTACCAGCGCAAGCGGGACGAGCTGCTGGCGGAGGAACGCCGCAGGCTCAGGCTCGACGACTACCGGCCGGCCGTGCTGAACACGTTCGTGCGCAACAGGTTGCTGAACGAGGTCTACCTGCCGTTGATCGGTGACAACCTCAGCAAGCAGCTGAACGACGGCACCGGCCTGCTGATGCTGATCTCTCCGCCCGGCTACGGCAAGACGACGCTCATGGAGTACGTCGCGAACCGCCTGGGCATGGTGTTCGTCAAGGTCAACGGCCCGGCGCTCGGCACCGGCGTCACCTCGCTCGACCCGGCCGAGGCACCGAACGCCACCGCGCGCCAGGAGGTCGAGCGGATCAACTTCGCGTTCGCCCTGGGCAGCAACGTCCTGCTGCACCTGGACGACATCCAGCACACCTCACCGGAGCTGCTGCAGAAGTTCATCTCGCTGTGCGACGCCCAGCGCCGGGTCGAGGGCGTCTGGGACGGCGAGCCGCAGACGTTCGACCTGCGGGGCAAGCGCTTCGCGGTGTCGATGGCCGGCAACCCGTACACCGAGACGGGCCGGGCGTTCCGCGTGCCCGACATGCTCGCGAACCGCGCGGACGTGTGGAACCTCGGCGACGTGCTGTCCGGTCGCGACGAGCTGTTCGCGTTGAGCTACCTGGAGAACGCATCCGGCTCGAACCCGACGCTCGGCGGTGTCGACGTGGAACCGTTGGTGCGCCTGGCGAACGGCGAGAGCGTCCGGCACGAGTACGAGACCGTCGAGCTCGAACGCATGCTGTCGGTCGTCCGGAAGCTGCGACGGATCCAGCAGGTCGTGCTGAAGGTCAACCAGGCGTACATCGCGTCCGCGGCGGACCCGTCCGAAGAGCCGTTCCTGTTGCAGGGCAGCTATCGCAACATGAACAGGATGGCCGCGCGGATCGTGCCGGCGATGAACGACGACGAGGTCGAGGCGTTGATCGACGACCACTACCTCGGGGAGGCGCAGCTGCTCGGCGCGCTGGCGGAAACGAACCTCGCGACACTGCGGCGGCTCAAGGGTTAGCTGTCGTCGCAGCTCAGCTCGAACCGGTCGAAGTGGTCGAACCGGCCGTTACCGGGACCACGCACGTCGGTCGGTTCGAGCTGGTGTTCCTCCAGGAACTCGCAGAACTTCTCGACGTCTAGAGGCCACTGCAGGCAGTGCTTGAGGTCGTCGCCGAAGAGCTCCGAGTCACACCGCAGCAGGTCGTACAGGTTCGGTCTGGGCTTCTTGCCCGGCGGTGGCGGTGGCGGCGGTCTGTGCCCGGGCGGAGGAGGCGGCGGCCGGTCGGCGTCCCCCTGAGCGCGCGGTGGCGGAGGGGGCGGCGGTGGAGGCGGTGGCCGCTGGACCCCGACGGCGGAGACGGTGGTCGTGGCGGTCGCGGTGACGACCTCGGGCGGCAGGGGCGGCGGTGCGACCAGGCGGATGTCGACGGGCTTGTCCGGGGGTGCCGAGAACAAGGCCGCGATCAGGGCCGCGCCCATCACCGCCACCGCGGCTGTGAAGTAGCCGCGGCGTCTGACACCTGCCATCGCTTCCGCTCCCCAGGTTCCGCCTGCCCGGTAGCCGCCGTCCCCGTGGAATCGTTGCGCCCGCTAACGGTGTTACAGGATCAGCCGGTCTTGTCCGGTCCGGCGGAGGTGAGCGAGATCCGCAGGATCACGCGCTGCTCGCGCTGCATCGCCGCCCGGTAGTCGTTCCAGTCGGCGTGCTCGCCGGAGATCGTCCGGTAGTACTGGACGAGCAGGTCCATGGCCTCGGGCAACGGCACGACCGTCGCGGTCCCGTTGAGCTGGATCCAGCGGCCGAAGAAGCTGTCCGGCAGCACGCACAGCGAGACGTGCGGATCGCGCTGCACCTGCTTCGTCTTGTACGCGGCGGCTCGTGTGGAGACGAGCACGTCGCCGTTGTCGTCCAGTGCGACGAGCACCGGCGACATCGCCGGGGTGCCGTCGGACTTCAGTGCGCAGAACACCGCGCGGTGCTGGCTGCGGAGCACATCCCGTGCCTGGTCCAGGTCCATGGTCTTCATCCTGGCGAGACGGGACGATGTCCGCATGCCCGACCCGAACTCCGTGAGCTGGCAGATGCACGCCGACCCGACGATGTGGATCGCCGGGATCGCGAGCCTCTACCTGCAGGCACTGCACCCCCAGGCGGTCGCTGGTGTCGTCCAGAACTCGAACTTCCAGGCCGATCCGCTCGGCAGGCTCAAACGCACGGCGGACTTCGTCGGCCTCGGCGTCTACGGCACCGACGAGGACATAGCCACCGCCGCGGCACGGGTGAGGGCCACGCACCGGAACCTGCGCGGCGTCGTCGACGGCCGGACGTTCCGCGTCGACGAACCCGAACTGCTGCTGTGGGTTCATTGCTCGGAGGTTTCCTGCTTCGAAACAGTGCTCGACCGCGCGGGGTACGGGCTGACCGGAAGGCAGAAGGACCTCTACTACGCCGAGCAGCGCTCTGCGGCCGCTTTGGTCGGATTGCACCCGGATGAAGTACCGGGATCCCGGCGTGAAATGGCCGAATACTTCGACCGGATGCGTCCGGTTCTGCGCCGGACGCCCGATTCCGATGTGATCTACGACTTCTTGCACGGACCGCCCGTTCAAGGGTGGGTCCGCCACGGACTCCCCGTGTACCGGGTCCTCGTGGGCCACCTGGCCTACTCGGTACTACCCGAGTGGGCGCTCGAACTGCACGGCCGCGAACCGTACAAACGTGCTGATCAGTGGCTGCGATTGATGCGCCGAGCTGCGCTTTTGGTGCCCGACAGGATCAGGAGGCTCGCTCCGCCCGGCCATCTGAGGCACGCGATCGAGCGGCACGGGAAGCATGTGACACCGAGCAGGGCGAGGCTTCCGTAGTTGTCATACATCACAGTCGATCATCGCCCCAGGTCCGTAGCATTGCGCACGAATCCAGACCACCCCCGGAAGGCCTGTCGTGATCCGTCGTGCCGCGCTCCTGACTGCCGTTGCGGTGTTGGCCACCGCCTGTGGGAGCGGTGACACCACCACAGTCATCGGACGTGCTGACTCCGGAAAGCTGACCATCGGCATCCGGTACGACCAGCCCGGCATGAGCCAGCGACGCCTGGACGGCCGGTACGTCGGCTTCGACGTGGACGTCGCCAAGTACGTGGCGAGCGAGCTCGGGGTGAAGGACACCGGCATCACGTTCAAGGAGGCCCGGGGTGCCGCCCGCGAGTCGATGCTCGAGAACGGCGAGGCCGACCTGATCATCGCCTCGTACTCGATCACCGACGCCCGCAAGGAGAAGGTCGCCTTCGCCGGCCCGTACTTCGAGACGGGTCAGGGCATGCTGGTGCGCTACACCGAGAACTCCATCCAGGGCCCCGAGACCATGAACGGCCGCAAGCTGTGCTCGGTCAAGGGATCCACCTCCGCGCAGAAGGTGAAGACGGACTTCTCGCAGCAGGTGCAGATCGTCGAGTACGGCCAGTACTCCGACTGCGTGATCGCTCTCATGGCGGGCAACGTCGACGCCGTCACGACCGACGAGGTCATCCTCGCCGGGTTCGCCGCGGAGAACCCCGAGCTGCTCAAGCTCGTCGGCAAGACGTTCTCCAAGGAGCGCTACGGCATCGGCGTGCCGAAGGGGGACGCCGAGTCGCGCGACGCCGTGAACGAGGCCATCGAGAAGATGATCTCCAGCGGTGAGTGGAAGCGGGCCCTCGAACGCAACGTCGGTCCGTCGGGTTACGAGATCCCGCAGCCACCCACCATCACCGAGAAGTCCTAACCGATGGCCGCGGACTTGGCGGTCCAGGCCGCCCAGTCGAGGGTCCAGTCCCAGTAGTCGCGGTCGGCCGGACCCAGTTGCACCGAGGACCCCACGACCTCGACCGGGTCACCGATCATCGTCAGGTCGTAGAAGATCCTGGCGTTGGGACCGGACAGGTTCGCGCACCCGTGGGACACGTTCTCGTTGCCCTGCTGGGGGATCGTCTTGTCGTTCTCGTGCACGAACTCGCCGTTCTGCGAGATCAGCACCGCCCAGGTGACCGGGACGTCGTAGTTGTACGTGGTGCTCTTCATCCGCCGCGCGGCTTCCTTCTGCTGCACCACGTGGATGCCGGACCGGGTCACCCTGCCCGGGTCGGACTCCTTGCCGTACGACGCCGGCAGGTCGTGCAGCAGCACGCCGTCGCGGTAGATCTCGAACCGCTTGGTCTGCGTGTTGGCCTTGGCGACCAGCGCCCGGTCCGCGATCTTGAACTGCGCGTGCACGTCGGACTTGCCGTAGGCACCCCCGCCGAACGGCACGCCGTAGACCGCGACGTCGAGGAAGACCTCGGTGTTCGGTCGCCAGTACTCCTTCGGCCTCCAGTGCGCCTCCGTGTCGGACAGCCACGCCCACGCGCCCTCGGTCGGCACGGAGGTCTTGACGGTCATCGACTTCTGCACCGAGGCCTTGTCCTGCACCGGCGCGCTGAAGGTCACCTTCAACGGCATCGCGACGCCGTAGGTCTGGTTGTCGCCGACGTTGAGCTTCGCGCTGGTGAGCCGCTGCGGCTTGACCGTGCGGAACGATCCCGAGACCGGAACCTCCGCGCCGTCCTCACCCTTGCCCGAACCCGACCACGTGTAGGCCTTGTCGTAGCCCAGGTCCTCGGTGGCGACCCATCGGCCGGCGGTGAGCTCCCCCTTCACCACCCGCCCGTCGGCACCCGTTAGCGCGACGGCGGTCAACGCGCCACCCGTCATTCCGACCTCGAATGGTCCGGCCGGGCTGACCCCTTCGCCCGTCGACGGAGTCACCGTCAGCACGCCCTTCGCCTTCGCCTGTCCCGCCGGAGCAGTGGTCGGCGAACCGGTGCCGGATGCACCGTCGGTCGCGGCGCCGCAGGCGGTCAATCCCAGTAGCAGAACCAAAATCAGTGGCCGGAACACGTACTCCCCCAAGATCCCCTCGTCCAATGCTCAAGAGGACGCGCGGCGGTGGAACACGTTGCTCGGGAAATTGCGATCACCCACCCGGACCAGCGGCTTTCCTCCTATTGAGGCATGCAACTGGCCGGTAATGACCTGTAGTGCTATGACCAATCACACGTTAGGCTGACCCGCGCAGGCCGTGGTTTCTGTGTTCGTGCTTCACACGCTCGCGGAACGACACGCGGGCGTGCGGTGCGCTCTCAGCGAGTTTGCCGAACGCCCCCGGGACGGCCGGGGTTGCACGGTGCAGCCCCAAGCTTTCCTGCGATGGAGGCAGGTACATGGCACAGGGCACTGTCAAGTGGTTCAACTCCGAGAAGGGCTTTGGTTTCATCGCCCAGGACAACGGCGGCGCTGACGTCTTCGTCCACTACTCGGAGATCCAGGGTCAGGGCTTCCGCACCCTGGAGGAGAACCAGCGAGTGGAGTTCGAGGTCGGCCAGGGCACCAAGGGTCCGCAGGCCCAGAACGTCCGCGCGGTCTGAAGTTCTGCAACAAGCCGCAAATTGAGCCGTACGTGAGAAGGACCCTCGACCGGGCTCGGTCGAGGGTCCTTCTTCGTTCGCTCTGGGAGTTAGTGGCCGCGCTGACGCGCTTCCCACTCCAGGCGCTGCATGACCCACTCCGTGGCGAGAGCCTGCGGGGAGGTCTGGCGCTCGGCAGCGAGTTCCTTGAGCTGCTCGTTGGCCATCAGCTGCAGCCGCAGCTGGTACACCTGCGCGTTGCCGAAGCCCGACGCGGTGGTCTCGTTGTCCGCGTCCGGGGCCAGTGCGGCCAGGTAAGAGGTCAGCTCCTCGTCGGGCGACGTCCCCGGCTCCTGCGGTGCGTCCGCAGGACGGTGACGGCCGGACTTGGAGCGTCCGAGGGATCCGATAGGCACCGGCACACGATAACGGCTCGGTCACGGAAGCCAAACCCCTGTGAGCCGGGTCACCCCAAGGTGTAAATGGCTCTACTCAGAGTGGATCTCCGTCAGGGCGCCGAGCACGCCACGCAAGCCGGGCACCACGCCACGCAATGCGGGCCAAGCGCCGCGCCACCCAAGCGGGCCGCCACGCCACCCAAGCCGGGCACCACGCAATGCGATGCCGGTAGACCTACGGGGGGGTCCGGGGGCTTGCCCCGGCTGGGCTCTGGGGGCTCGGCCCCCAGAGAACACCCGACTTCCCGCAAGCGGCGAGGCGCAAGCCGAGCAGCCTGCGAGAAGGGGAGGAGGCCCCCGCGCCAGGGGGAGGAACGCGGGGGCCGGAGGGGATCTCCACAGGCGCTGACCGGGGGTGTGTCAGCTTTTGGATTGTTGCATGCGCACGTGCTCGATGGGGAGAGTTCGGAACCAGATTCTCAAGCTGCCGATGCCCGGAAACCCCGCAGTCGCAAGCTGTTGGTAACAACGAACACGCTGCTGAACGCCATCGCGGCCCCCGCGATCATGGGGTTCAGCAGGCCGAGCGCCGCGAGCGGGAGTCCAGCGACGTTGTAGGCGAACGCCCAGAACAGGTTCCCCTTGATCGTGCTCAAAGTCTTGCGGGACAACCGAATCGCGTCGGCCGCCACGCGCAGGTCACCGCGCACCAGCGTCAGGTCGCTCGCCTCGATGGCGACGTCGGTGCCGGTTCCCATGGCCAGCCCCAGATCCGCGGCCGCGAGGGCCGGCGCGTCGTTCACACCGTCACCGACCATGGCCACGACTCGGCCCTGTGCCTGGAGATTCCGGACCGCTTCGACTTTGCCGGACGGCATCACGTCGGCGATGACCTCGTCGATGCCCACCTCGGCCGCGACCTCGGCGGCCACGGAGGCGTTGTCGCCGGTCAGCAACACCGGGCGCAATCCGAGCTGCTTCAGTTCCCGAATCGCTTGTGCGGACGTGGGTTTCACGACATCCGAGACGACGACGAGGCCGACAACCTTGTCATCAAAGGAAACCGCGACAACTGTCCGAGTTGTGTGGGCAACTGCGGCCTCGGTCAACTCCGGTGGCAGCGACACGGTGCGCATCCGGCCGACGACGACACGTCGACCTTCGACCGTTCCGCTGACCCCGACGCCGTCCGTGGACACGAAGTCCGACACCGGCGGCACCTCGTCGACGGCACGCACGATCGCGGCGCCGATCGGATGTTCGGACGCGTTCTCCACGGCTGCGGCGAAGCGCAGCACCTCGTCCCGGGACTCGCCGTCGGCGGGGACCACGTCGACGAGCGTCAGTCGTCCGGTCGTCACGGTGCCGGTCTTGTCCAGCACGACGGTGTCGACCCGGCGCGTCGACTCGAGCACCTCGGGGCCCTTCACCAGGATGCCGAGCTGGGCGCCGCGGCCGGTGCCCACGAGCAACGCCGTCGGCGTCGCGAGGCCCAGCGCGCAGGGGCAGGCGATCACGAGCACGGCCACCGCGGTCGTCACGGCGAACTCCAGCGGGCGTCCCGCCAGCAGCCACGCGCCGAACGACGCCAGCGCGATCAGCACGACGACCGGCACGAAGACCGACGACACCCTGTCCGCCAGGCGCTGCACCTCGGCCTTGCCGGCCTGGGCCTGCTCGACCATCCGCGCCATCCGCGCGAGCTGGGTGTCGGCGCCGACGGACGAGGCCTGGACGACCAGCCGGCCGCCCGCGTTGACCGTGCCGCCGACGACCTGGTCGCCCTCGCCGACCTCGACCGGGACGGACTCCCCGGTCACCATCGAGCGGTCCACAGCCGAACTGCCCTCGACCACTAGGCCGTCAGTGGCGATGCGCTCACCCGGACGGACCACGAACCGCTCGCCGGCCTTGATCTGACCGATCGGAACGCGGGTCTCCACGCCGTCGCGCAGCACCGCCACGTCCTTCGCGCCGAGCGCGAGAAGCGACCGCAGGGCCGCACCCGCGCTGCGCTTCGAACGGGCCTCCAGCCAGCGTCCGAGCAGCAGGAACACGGTCACGCCGACCGCGACCTCCAGGTAGATGTCACCGGAGGTCGTGGGGCGCGGCAGCAGGCTGAACTCGTGCCGCATGCCGATGACGCCGGCCTCGCCGAACACCAGCGCGTAGAGCGACCAGAGGTACGAGACCGTGACGCCCATCGACACGAGGGTGTCCATCGTGCTGGCGCCGTGCCGTGCGTTGACGGCGGCCGCACGGTGGAACGGCCAGCCGCACACCCACACGACCACGCTGGCCAGCGCCAGCGACACCCACTGCCAAGTGGGGAACTGCCACGCCGGGACCATCGAGAACGCGATCACCGGCACGCCGAGCGCCGCGGCGAGGGTGACCCTCAGCCGCAGTTCACCGGCCTCGTCCTGCTCGGGAGCCTCCGGCTGGGGCTCCTCCGCGTCGTACCCCGCCGCCCGCACGGTCGACACCAGGTCGTCCACTCGCAGGTTGTCCGGGAACTGGACGCTGGCCTTCTCGGTCGCGTAGTTCACGGTGGCGGAGACGCCGTCGAGCCTGTTCAGCTTGCGTTCGATGCGGTTCGCACAGGAGGCGCACGTCATGCCGCTGATGCTGAGCTCGACGTGACGAGGCTCGGTGGTGGTCATGCGACCTGGTACCCGGCCTCGGTCACGGCGGCGACGACCTCGGTGCGGTCGAGCTCGCGGTCGCTCGTCACGGTGACCGCGCCGGTCTCCAGGACGACGTCGACACCCGTGACACCGGAGACCTCGTTCAGCTCCTCGGTGACGGAGCTGACGCAGTGGCCGCAGGTCATGCCGGTGACGGTGTAGGTGGCGCTGACGGACATCGGAGCCCTTTCTCTCTTCGGAGCTCCGAGTCTATACCCCCCTGGGGTACGGGATCTACTGAGGACTCTCGGGTTTGGGCTGGTCCAGGTTCTGGAGGTCGCCCTCGATCTTGTTGACCAGCTCGTCGAGGCCCTCGAGCATCTTGTCGAGCTCGGCCATCCGCGAGCCGAACGCCGACTCGATGTCGGCGTCGATCGTGTTCAGGTTGATGCCGCTGAGCGCCTGGAAGATCGCTTCCTGCTCGGCCGCATTCGGTATCTCGGACGCGTTTTGGCCCTCTGCATCGGGGGAAGGCTCCGGCGTGGGGTCGGTCATCGGTCCATCATCCACTGGCCAGTTCTCCACCGGACACACCCGGCACCTGTACGGAAAGTAACGCTGGGTGGCGATGGAATCACTCTGCGGGGGGCTGCGGCCGTTGTCCCAGGTCGCTTAGCCTCGCGCCAACCTCAAGTCGGGGAGGGTGCTCATGAGCGGGTCACTGGAAGTGCGGAAGTTCCTGTTCACACAGGACGACGGCATGTCGCGACAGGGCGGGCCGAGCGTGCCGGCCCAGCGGAGCGGAGAACCCTCGCGGATCTCCGACGATCAGGTCCACCGGGCCAGGCTCGCGGTCGCGCGGAGCGCTCTGGGCGCCGAGGACTGCCGGATGCTGCTGGACATGCTCGGCCTGTCGCCGGGCGAGGACGGCGGGCTGCCACCGGCGCAACGGTGAGCGTCGTGCGTACGCGAAAGCGGCCCTGACTCCAGGCGCGCACCCCCCGGAGCGCGCCTGCAGAACAGGGCCGCATCTCGAAACATACCCACGGGTCTCTTTAGCGGCAACGGCTAACCTCTACCCATGCCCCAGCAGGACCGGGCGCACGCGACACGCGAGGCGATACTCCACGCCGCGGCGCAGGAGTTCGACCGGCTCGGCTACGAGCGCACGTCGCTGACCGCCGTGCTCGCGCGCGCCGGACTGACCAAGGGCGCGTTCTACTTCCACTTCCCCTCCAAGGAAGCGGTCGCCGACGCCCTGATCGAGCGGCAGAGCGAGTCGTGGGCGGGGCTGAGGGAGTCGTGGCGGCTGCGCGGCCTCGATCCGCTCAGCGCCCTGCACGGCATGTTCGCCGAGTCGGCCGACCGGATGGCCGCCGACGTGGTGCTGCGCGCCGGCGTGCGGCTCAACGCCGATCGCGAGGTCGGCTATCCGGGCGTCCCGAGCACGCACGTCATGTGGGAGAAGCTCGTCGCCGCCTACGTGTTCGAGGCGGCCGAACGCGGAGACCTGCTTCCCGGCGTTGATCCGGAGGCCGTCGCCCGGACGTTGTGCAGCGCGGCTCTCGGTTCGCGGTTGATCTCTTCGGCGACGACGGAGTGCGCGGACTTCCCCTCGCGGATCCGCGAGGTTCTGGGCCACGTGCTGCCCTGCGTCGCGTCTCCGGCGTGGAAGTTGTCTGGATCACAAACAGCGTCCGAACCGGCGTGACGGGCCCGAACGGCCCCGACCAGGCATTTGTTGATCTGGCCGATCCGGCCCTGGAGGGGGTTTGAGCAGGTCAACGCATAAGTGGGACCCCCGTTTTGGAGGTGCGCGGACTCATGGCATATGCTTACGATGCTTCCAGAGACCAGCTAGTCCCCATCATCTAGCGGCCTAGGATCCCGCCCTTTCAAGGCGGTCGCGCGGGTTCGAATCCCGTTGGGGGCACGCAGTAACATGCAGTACCTTGCATGCAGTACAGTACGACAAGCAAGAGCAAGGCCCAGTGGCGCAGTTGGTTAGCGCGTCGCCCTGTCACGGCGAAGGTCGCGGGTTCGAGTCCCGTCTGGGTCGCTTTTTCTTCTCATGGCCAGGTAGCTCAGTTGGTACGAGCGACCGCCTGAAAAGCGGTAGGTCGGCGGTTCGACCCCGCCCCTGGCCATACCTTCTTCGAAAGAAGCCCCGCAGAGTTTCTGCGGGGCTTCTTTCGTCATGCGGTGAAGGTGATTCGCGCGATCGCTTGATCGTCGTGCGTTTTGTAGCGGGGCCAACGCCGGTGTTCCGAATCACCGCGCTCTGCTTCGCGGATTCGGTCGAGCACTTCACCCAGTGGCAATTGCCTCAGGTCTTCCCAGTCGAAGAGTTCGTACTCGGCCACTCCACAGGAGACCCCGTCTGTGAGAGCGATCACACTCTCGGTCTCGTCGCGACGCCAGGTCGCCGTCAGTGCCTGGTGGCCGGCGGCGGGATCGGCCTCCGCGACCCAGTAGCCGCCGGGGGTGTTCTTCCAGCGGAGGATGTCGGGATCGGGCCGGAGGTCTTCGAGTCTGGTGTCCTCGAGTACTCGGGTGGACTGTCCGAACGCGACGACCGGGGTGTCGCACAGGACGAGCGCGTCGACGGTCTCCTCGTTCCAGCGCACGATCGACGCGGTCGCGGAGGGCGAGTCACCGAGGACGAGGTCGTGCTCCTCGACGAGGTTCGTGATGGCCAGGGCGAGGACGTCCGTCAGCGGGTCGGTGTCGTTGATCAGCCGGGCGAGCTCGTCGGCGAGCTTCGAGGCGTACCAGCCACCGTTGCGATCGGGAGGTCTGGTCCGCGACGTCACGCCGTCGAGCACCACGACGGCGTTCGGCAGGACCCTGATCCGATCCTCGGTGACCCGGCCCGGAGCCCCCTGCTCAGCGGTCTCGATCTTCACGCCGCCACCGTACGTGTCAACATTGGTTGACGGATGGCGTTTGTCAACGTACGTTGACATCATGACGGAAGCGACGGATCTCGCCACAGCGGCTGGGGATCGCGACCCGAAGGTCGGGTTGCGGGCCGTCAGCGCGTTGAGGCGACTGCTCGAACATCTGGAGGCGGCCCAGGTCCGCAGTGCGCGGGCCCAGGGCTGGTCGTGGCAGGACATCGCGGCGGAGCTCGGGGTGTCCCGCCAAGCGGTGCACAAGAAGCACGGGGGTCGATGATGATCGCGGAGCGGTTCACGAAGGAAGCCCGTGAGGCGGTCAAGGCCGCGGTGCGGGAGGCGGAACAGCTCCACGCCGCCGAGGTCGGTGTGGAGCACCTGATGCTGGCGTTGCTCGACGCGCCGGTGCTGGCCGGTTTCGACCTGCCGCGCGACGAGCTGGAGACGGCGTTCCGGGACTACCGGCGCAAGGGCGGGTTGACCAAGGCCGACGCGGAAGCGTTGCGGGGCTTGGGAATCGACGTCGACGCGGTGATCGAGTCGGCGGAGCAGTCCCTCGGCACGGGGGTGCTGCGGCCGGGGCCGCGCCGGCGGTGGTTCGGGATGCCGCTGGAGGCGGACTTCAAGAAGGCACTGGAGAACTCGCTGCGCGAGTCGCGCGACCTCGGCCACAACTACCTGGGTGTGGAGCACATCCTGCTGGCCCTGTTGCAGGGCAAGGGAATCGTGGCCGAGGTGCTGACGGAACGAGAGGCCACGTACGCGGAGATTCGCAAGCGGGCCGCGAGCGCTCGCGCCAGGTGAGCGCGGGCAGGAACAGCTGCGCGAGCGGTCCGATGCCGAGCGCGTAGAGGACCGTGCCGATGCCGACCGTGCCGCCGAGCAGCCAGCCGGTGCCGAGCACGATCAGTTCGAGCACGGTCCGGGTGAGCCGCAGGGAGATCCCCGTGCGGCGGCAGAACCCGGTGACCAGGCCGTCGCGCGGGCCCGGTCCGAGGCGGGAGCCGACGTACGCGGCGAACGCCACCGCGTTGAGGACGATGCCCAGCGTCAGGAACACGATCCTGGGCAGCAGTCCCTCCGGCGCGGGCAGGAACGAGAGCGTCACGTCGACGCTGACGGCGATGACCACGACGTTCGCGATCGTGCCGACACCGGGTTTCTGCCTGAGAGGGATCCACAGCAGCAGCACCAGCACGCCGGTGATGGCGGTGATCAGCCCGAAGCTCAGACCGGTCAGTTTCGTGAGGCCCTCGTGCAGCACGTCCCACGGGTTCAGGCCGAGAGTCGCGCGGATCTGCATCGCCATGCTCGCGCCGTAGAGCCACAGACCTGCGAAGAGTTGCGGGAGGCGACGGGCGGGAGAGATCCGGACGGAGACCTGGTGGAGTGCGGTCATGGAGGCCATGTGGCCATGTTGCGCCTCGATTGGCCTGGTAATCCATAGCCAATTCGGGATAATTGGCCTCATGCTTCCACCAGGTGGACGTATATCCGGAGCTCGACTGGCCCGACTGCTCGGTGAGTGGCGTCGTGGCGGGGCCCGGCAGTGTGCCGCCGATCTCGTCGCGGCACTGACACTGCTGGTCGCGGACGGGCGGCTGCCCGTCGGGACGCGGCTGCCGTCCGAGCGGGAGCTGACCGACGCGCTGCCCGTGAGCCGCACCACCATCACCGCCGCGCTGGACCAACTGCGGGCCGAGGGGGTCGTGGCGTCGCGGCGCGGGGCCGGGTCGTGGATCAACGGACCCGTCGGTGCCGGGGGTGGCATCACGGGCGCCGACGACACGTTGATCGACCTGTCCCGCGCCGCGCCGCCCGCGTTGCCGTCCGTGCGGCTCGCCATGGAGGTGGCGATGGGCCAGATGCCGGAGCACCTCGCGTCGCACGGGTACGACGAACGGGGTCTTCTGGTGCTGCGGCAGCGGATCGCCGACCGGTACGCGGCTCGGGGACTGCCGACCTCGCCGGACCAGATCGTGGTGACGTCCGGGGCTCAGCACGCGTGGGCGTTGGTGCTGCGGCTCTTCGTCGGGCCCGGCGACCGGGTGCTGGTGGAGCAGCCGAGCTACCCCAACGCGCTGGAGGCGGTGCGGGCGTCGTTCGGCATCCCGGTGCCCGTGCCGATGCTGGCGGACGGCTGGGACCTGGACGGGTTCGAGGCCGCGCTGCGGCAGGCGGGTCCCCGGCTGGCCTACCTGATCCCGGACTTCCAGAACCCGACCGGACTGCGGATGTCGTCCGAGTCGCGGGAGTCGCTTTCGGCCGTTCTGAGAAAAGCACGCACTCCGGTGGTCATCGACGAGACCTTGGTGGAGCTGGCGCTCGACTCGGCCGAGGCGCCGTTGCCGATGGCCGCGTTCGGCGGGCATTCGGTGGTGACGCTGGGATCCGCCAGCAAGTCGCACTGGGGTGGACTGCGGATCGGGTGGATCAGGGCGTCCGCGGACGTCGTGCACCGGCTGCTGTCGACGCGGGCGGCGATCGACCTCGGCACGCCGGTGTTCGAGCAGCTCGTGCTGGCCGCGTTGCTGGAGTCGCCGGAAAGCGTTCTGCGGCAACGGCGCGAGGAGGCCCTGGTGCAGCGGGACGTGGCGGTCGCGGCGTTGCGCGAACATTGTCCACAGTGGAGTTTCGACGTGCCGGCCGGTGGGCTCGGGGTGTGGTGCACGCTCGACGGGCCGGTGAGCACGCGCATCGCGGTGGTGGCGCAGAACCACGGCCTGCGGCTCGTCCCAGGTCCTCGGTTCGCGGTGCACGGCGGGTGCGAGCAAATGCTCCGAGTGCCGTACACGCAGTCACCCGAAGTGCTGCGTGAGGCGATAGCCCGTTTGGGTGTGGTGGCTGCATCCGTTGCGGGTACTGGATTTCCGGCGGGCGCCGACCTGTCCGTACCGGTCGCGTGACACACGTCGGCCCGGTCTCCCGCAGCGGTGGAGACCGGGCCGACGAACTTGCAACCGAGAGGCCTGCGGAGGGGGACGACCCAGGGATTGGCGTCCCCCGTCCGCAGGTTTCCCGTGTGGTCCGAGACTGCGGGGGCAGCGCGGCACTCGGACCAGACCCGACCTGCCAGGGCGCGGTTGGCAGGTCAGGAAGACTGGGTTCCTTGCGTACAACGGGAAATAAGAGGAGGAGTTACTGGCGCGACGGAACAGAACGGTCACAAATCGCGCAGAGGGCAGACTTGTCCTGTCGGACTCAGTCGGGTGACGTGGCGGGCAGGCCCGGAATGCTGCCGGGCGCAGTGCCGTCGCGACGCTCCTCGACCGACCACGTGGTGGGCGGGAAGAGCGAGTCGTGCGACGTCAGAACGGCGAGCACGCCGCGCGTGCCGCCGGAGTTGTCGGTGTGGCCGGACGACGCGGAGGCCGTCGCGATCACGACGGGCGCCTGCTGCGGTGCGGGCAGCGGCGCGTCCGGGCCGGGAGCGGACCAGTTGTAGTCGCTCGCGGGCGCGGGTTCGGACTTCACGGGAGCGGGCACCGGGAGGTCGGGCAGCAGCTGAACGACCTTCTTGGCCACCAGCACGGGTGCGGGTGGCGGAGGAGGAGGCGGCGGCGGGAGCTCGGCGGCGATCTTCGCCGCGATCTTGGCGGCGCGCACCGCGGCCTTGGCCTGGACGACCTCGGCCGGCGCCTGGTTCGTGACGGTGCCGGAGCGCGTGGTGCTGTTCGAGCCGCCGGTGAAGTCGAGGATCGGGCCCTCGTCGGGCTCCTCCTCCGGTTCTTCTTCCGGCCTGGTCACGACCGGCGGCGGGATGAGCTTCTCCGGCTGGTGCTTCTCGACGACCGACGCGGTGAAGGACTTCGCCCACCCGGCGGGATCCTCGAGCAGCTGCGGGGCCTCGGCCTCGGCCTCGGTGGTGATCTCGACGGCCGGCGGTTCCTCGGGACTGGCCGACGCGGTCGTGCCGCTCAGCAGCCAGGCGGCGGCGGTGAGCCCGCCGAGCGCAGCGGTCCGCAGCAGCAGTGCACGAACTCCACCACCTGCCACAGGATCACCACCCGTCCACCGTTTCGGGTCACCCTCAACGCACAGCGCCGTCGGAGGTCGACGTAGAGCTATGTCTAGCACCGGAGAGTGACTTCGTGAACCAACTCGGCGCGAAACACCCGGAAGGGCGGTCTCGTGCGGCTGTCCGTGTTGCCCTGATCAGGCATGAACACCGTCAGTGTCGTCATCGGATCGAGTGACTTTGCGCGTCGGTCCCCTGTGGACCGTGTCGCGGCGGGGGATGGTGTCCGATGTGGACGCGCCAAAGCAGGTCAACAGCCTCTCTGAGCTGGTCGATCACGCCTCTCGCGAGCTCGGCCCCGTAGTCGTGCACGACAGCGCGGGGCCAAACGAGTGCTTGGTCCGTTCGGGGGAACTAGTAGTGCTGCCAGCGGACGCACCCACTGTGCGCAAGCGTTTGCGAGGCGTCTACTCGCACGAGGAGATCGCTTCGGGTGCCATCCGCATGCATCTGAAGGCGTCCGAACGAGCGCGCGTCGTGGAGATCGCCGTGGAGGTGGGCGCCACGCCGAACCACGTCCACATCGCCTGCCCGATCATGATCGGCACCTCCCGTCCGGTGGTCGGCGAACGCATCCCCGAGTTGCTGGGCGAGGGCACGGTCGCGTTGCTCGACACCCCTCTCGAAGCCCCGCACGGCGCGTTGGTCGCCGGTGTCCTCCGCCACCACGGCGCCTCGGTGCGTCCGTTCCCCGTCCTGGGCGCCTCGGGGTTCGGCGACGACCTGACCCTCGCCGCCGCTCTGCGCGCGACCCGCGACCTGCCGGTGGTGCTGGTGGCGTCCGGCACGTACTCGTTCGACGACGAGTGCCCGCCCGTGCTGGCCTCGTGCGGCGGGAACGTGGTGGCCGCGGCGGGCAACGGCGGTTCCGCACGCCCGTGGTGGCCCGCTGCTCTGCCCGCGGTGACGGCGGTGGGCACCTCGGCCGCGTTCTCGGGCCGCGGTCCCTGGGTCGACGTGGTCGTGCCCGGTGTCGACGTGCCGGCCACGGTGGGGACGTCCCAGCAGTTGTGCACCGGCACCTCCTTCGCCGCGGCCCTTCACGCCGCGACCCTCGTGCCGGTGCCGTAGCAGCTGAAGCCGAGGTGGGCGACGGCCCTCGCCGCCTCCGCCGGGTGGTCGATCCCGCGGTGGACCTCCCGCATGGCCTCGCTGACCAGCGCGTCCGGTACCGGGAGGACGCTCGCGATCACAGCCCTGGTGCCGGCGTCGAGGAAGGCGCGGGCGAGGCCCGACTCGCAGGCCGACAGCACGACGGTGTCGGGCGGGTTCCGGATTCTCGCGATGTCGTAGCCGTAGAGCGGGCCGTCGCGCAGGTCGAGGTGGGAGAACAGCGGGTTGCCGGGGTGGACGTGCCCGTGCGCCGCTATGTGCACGACCCCGGCGCCTTCCAGCGACCTGAGCGTCTCCTCGACGGTGGGCTCGACGACGTCACCGCCGTGTTCTCGTTGGAGCGCGGTCACTTCCCTGCCCACGTTCGGCCCGTTGATCCAGACTCGGCGGCCGCGGTGACCGGCCGGACGCCAGTGCCTCGTCGACGGGACGACGTGGACGCGGCGGCCGAGCGCGGCCCACGGCATCTCGTGGAGCACGCCGTCCGGGATCACGACGACCTCCTCCGCGTCCGGCAGGAGATCCGTCACGACAGCGCGTCCGGCCCGCAACGCGAGCCTGGCGGTGCTGACGAGTGCGGCCGGCTCGGGGACCGTGCGCATGCCGGCACGCCCGTCGATCAGGGTGACCGCCTTCATCTGTCCTTCGTGGACGATGAAGCTGACCAACGGAAGTCCCGGGGGCGTGGTGACGTCGTGGCGGGTTCTGGTGCCGGCGGCCAGGGTCAGCCTCCGCACGTCGCGTTCCAGTGCTTCCAGCGGCAGCCCGAACGCCCTCGCCCCGCGCAGGCTCGTGAGCGCGTTCATGAGGTCAGGTTCGTTGGGAGGCAACGGAACCGACGCCCGGTGGTGCTCGGACCAGTGCAGCACCTCGCGCGCGGTTCTGGCGAGCCCGAGCGCGTGCCCGGTCAGCTCGCGGCGCGGCCAGTCGCCGTGGTGTTCGTCGAGCAGCTTGAGCCCGGCCCGGCACGCGGCGAGCGCACCTCGGCGATCCGACCGCCGTGCCTGCGCGAGCCACCCGAGTGCCCGCGTCTGCACAGGTCCGCGAAACCTGTGCGCCGCAACGGCGTCGAGCTTCCCGGCGGCCAGCATGAACTCGACGTCCGGCCCGCCGAGTCGCCGCGCGGGCTCGGGATCGCCGTCCCGCAGGGCACAGCGGGCACTCAGCACGGCCAGCTCCGGTACGTGCCTGTTGCAGCGCCGCAACAGTTCCATCGCGGGAGCCAGCACCGAGCGCGCCTCCGCCGTCAGTCCGGCGGCGAGCAGCGCCTCGGCCCGGTCGACGAGAGCCTCGGGCCTGCTGGCCGAGTCCAGACCGTTCTTCGCGGCCTCTTCGTACCGGCGCAGCGCGAGCGGCAGGTCGCCGGCGAGCATCGCGACGAACCCCTTGTTGTGCAGGCACATCGCCGCCCTGCCCGGCTCGCCCAGCGCCCGCAGCACCGTCTCCGCCGCGGTGAAGTCGGCTTCCGCCCGGGAGAGCTCGAGCGCGGAGCACCGTGCGATCCCGCGCCCGATGAGCGCGTTGGCCAGCCAGCGTTCGTCGCCGTGCCGGCGCAGGTCCTTGATGACCGCGGTGAGTTCGGCGATGGCCAGCCGAGGTTCTGTCGCGCAGAGGTGCAGCCCGCGCAGGCACCGCGCCCGCCCCAGGTCCCTGCCGCGCAGCCCGGGCGTGGCGAGGTCGAGGTGCTGAAGGCTCTGCCTGCGGCGCCCGCGATCCAGGTCGATCCACGCGAGCGTGAGGTGGAACCGGGCCTCGCCGGTGAGCCGCAGCCCGCGCCGCGCGAACCGGGCGGCGACGTCGAGGTGGCCGAGCTCCACGTGGGCGACGCTGAGGTCGTGCAGGGCGTCGGCGCGCTGGGCCGGGGTGCCGCGGACCTCGGTCGTGGCGATGGTGGCCCGAGGATCGGCGCTGGCGCTCATGCGACGAACCAGCCCGTCGTCGCGCCGAGCGCGGGCACCGTCACGCAGATCGGGCCCGGCCTGACGCTCGTGCGGAACCAGCCTTCGGCGTCGGGCCGCAGCGCTTGGACGCAGGACGGGGAGTGCACCTCGACGGCGAGGCTGTCGTCCATGACGCCGGTCAGCCGGCCCGCGTCGACCTGCAGGTGCAGGCGGCCGGTGCCGAGGTGGAACACGAGCTGGTGGGAGGAACCGCGGACCGGTTCTCGGACGGCCTCCATGAGATCGAGGCCGGTCGGGCGCGGGGTCAGGACGGGCGGTGGGGTGTCCGAGCGGAGCAGGTCGGCGATCTCGTCGAGCAGTGAGTCCCTCATCGCGCACCTCCGAGGTCGGGCAGGCTGTGGACAACGGGCTGAGGCCGGGTCTCAGCGCAGTTCAGGAGGGTGGCCGCCAGGCCGTCGGCGGTGAGCCGGGGCGGGCCGTCGGTGCGGTCCGGCCGGCCGGCCGGCAGCGTCAGGAGGGCGTCCCTCATCGCAGGCCCTCCACCTTCCGTCGCAGGTCAGCGAGGCAACGGCTGCGCGTGGAGCCAACGCTCCCCACCTTCATCCCCAGGGCGTCGGCAACCTGTGCATAACTCAGTTCGGGGCTGTGGGCGGCGATCCTCAGCAGGCGCTGGCAGCGCTCGGTCAAGGTCGTCAGCGCGGACCACAGCCGGCGCTGCCGATCGTTGGTGATGGCGACCTCGTCCGGGGCCGGCAGGACGGAGGCCGGCTCCCACAGGTCGTACGAGACCTCACGGCCGCGGGTGCGCAGGACCGCCAGCGACTGGTGAGTGGCGGTACGGACCAGCCACGTGCCGATGCGCTCCGGTTCTCGAATGCGGGTCAGGTGTTCTGCCAGGCAGAGCCACGTGCACTGGTAGACGTCGGCGGCGTCGGCCTGGCTCAGGCGGAACGATCTGGGCACCGACCAGACGAGGCGGGAGTAGCGGTCGACGAGGGCGTCCCAGCCCGAGAGGCCGGAACGCCACGCCACGAGAAGCTCTGTGTTCGAGTCCATGCCATTTGGAGTCGAACTCCGGTGAGGAGGCTCCAAGCCTCACCCGAAAGTGGGTTGTCCACAGTTGTGGAGAAACTCATCCACACCTGTGGACAACTACAGCTTGTGGAGCCTTTCCACGGCTTCGTCGATCACGGCGTCCTGCTTGCAGAACGCGAAGCGGATCAGGTGCTTCCACTGGTCCGGGCGGTCGGTGAACACCTGGACGGGCACGGCCGCGACGCCGATCTTCGCCGGCAGGTCGCGGCACAGGGCCAGGCCGTCCTCGTAGCCCAGGGGCCGGACGTCGGCGCAGATGAAGTACGTGCCCTCGGACGACCGCACCTCGAAGCCGGCGGCACGCAGACCCTCGGCCAGACGGGCGCGCTTCGACGCCAGCGAGTCGCGCAGCGACGTGACCCAGTCCAGTTCGGCGGTCAGCGCGTGGGCGACGGCTGGCTGGAACGGGGCGCCGCCGACGAAGGTCATGAACTGCTTGGCCGCGCGCACCGCGCCGACCAGTTCGGCGGGGCCGCAGACCCAGCCGATCTTCCATCCCGTGCAGTTGAACGTCTTGCCCGCGCCGGAGATCGACAACGTCCGCGACGCCATGCCGGGCAGCGAGGCCAGCGGGATGTGGACGAGCCCGTCGAACACCAGGTGCTCGTAGACCTCGTCGGTGATCGCCAGCAGGTCGTGCTCGACGCACAGGGCGGCGATCGCTTGGAGCTCCTCCAAGCGGAACACCGTGCCGGTCGGGTTGTGCGGGGTGTTGACCAGGATGGCCCGCGTCCGGGGCGTGACGGCGGCGCGGAGGGCGTCCACGTCCAGCGCGAGGCGGCCGGACTCGTCCTCGCGCAGGCCGACGGTCACCCGCGTCGCACCCGCCATGGCGACGGAGGCGGCGTACGAGTCGTAGTACGGCTCGATGAGGATCACTTCGTCGCCGGCCTCGACCAGCGCCAGCAGCGAGGCCGCGATGGCCTCGGTGGCGCCGACGGTCACCAGGACCTCGGTGTCGGGGTCGTACGAGAGCCCGTACCGCGAGCGGTGGGCGGCGACGGCGCGGCGCAGCACCGGCATGCCGGGACCCGGCGGGTACTGGTTCACGCCCGACGCGATCGCCGACTGGGCCGCCGCGAGCATCGACGACGGACCGTCGGTGTCGGGGAAGCCCTGACCGAGGTTGACGGCGTCGTGCCGCACGGCCAGCGCCGTCATCTCCGCGAAGATGGTCGACGTGAACGGCTGCAACCGAGGAACTAGCGCTGGTACCCGCACAACGCAGGATCTTCACGGACAATGGTGTCGTGGAGCAACTGACCGTCGCTGACCAGCAGAAG
The DNA here is from genome assembly GCF_053608005.1 of Lentzea sp. NPDC055074. NCBI lineage: Bacteria > Bacillati > Actinomycetota > Actinomycetes > Pseudonocardiales > Pseudonocardiaceae > Lentzea > Lentzea sp. NPDC055074. The sequence goes on along the minus strand of NZ_JBSGUQ010000027.1, from coordinate 47,671 downwards.
CGCACCGACCTGCGCAAGATGAAGCTCGTCGCGACGAGCTTCCTGATAGGCGCGACGGTGATCTTCTTCGCCACCCACGCCTTCGAGGGCGCCTGGGTCGGCTACGTGCGGGCCGCCGCGGAGGCCGGCATGGTCGGCGCGCTCGCGGACTGGTTCGCCGTCACGGCGCTCTTCCGCAGGCCACTGGGCCTGCCGATCCCGCACACCGCGATCATCCCCGAGCGCAAGAACATGTTCGGCCAGACGCTCGGTGACTTCGTCGGCGTCAACTTCCTGAGCCCCGAGATCGTGCAGGACAAGCTGCGCCGGGCGGGCATCGCGGAACGGGCCGGGGCCTGGGTCAAGCAGCCCGAGAACGCCGAACGGATCACCAACGAGCTCTCGAACGTCCTCAAGGGCGCGATCACGGTCCTCAAGGACGAGGAGGTCCAGGCCGTCGTCGAGCAGGCGATCGTCAAACGGGTCACCGTGAAGCCGTGGGGGCCGCCGCTCGGCAAGCTGCTCGGGCAGGTCCTGACCGACGGCGCGCACCACAAGCTCGTCGACCTCATGTGCGACCGCGCCTACGAGTGGGTGCGCGACAACTCCGACAAGGTCAGCCTGATCGTCACGGACCGCGCGCCCACGTGGTCGCCCAAGTTCGTCGACGCGCTGCTCGGCGACAAGGTCTACACCGAGCTCGTCAACTTCGCGTGGGCGGTCAAGACCGACGTCAACCACCCGATGCGGCTCGCGGTCGACCAGTTCATGATCGAGTTCGCCACCGACATGCAGAGCGACCCGGTCACGATGCAGAAGGCCGAGCAGGTCAAGCAGCAGGTGATCAACCACCCGGACGTGCAGAAGGTGATCAGCTCGGCCTGGGGCACGGCCAAGAAGATGCTGATCGACGCCGCCGAGGACCCGTCCAGCGAGCTCCGCAAGCGCGTCACGCAGGGGCTGATCACGCTCGGCACCAACCTCACCGACGACCCGGAGCTGCGCGCCAAGGTCGACGGCTGGCTGGAGCAGGCCGCCGGGTACGTCGTCGGCAACTACCGCGCGGAGATCACCACGCTGATCACGGACACGGTCGAGCGCTGGGACGCCGAGGAGACCTCGCGCAAGATCGAACTGCAGGTCGGCAGGGACCTGCAGTTCATCCGGATCAACGGCACCGTGGTCGGCGCGCTCGCCGGCCTGGTGATCTACACCGTGGCCAACGTGCTGTTCTGAGGCGGGTTCTGGGCTCGTGTTCGTTTTCGGAACGTGCGGGCCTTCTCGCGGTTCCCGCAGACCTGCATCGAGCACCAGGTGCGCGAGCGGTTGCGCGAGCGGTCGAAGAACGCACGCAGGCAGTCGTCGGCCGGACAGATCTTGAAGCGTTCCCACGAACCGAGCACGGCGAGGCGGGCCGAGGCGGCGAGCACCGCGCCGAGCGCGTCCGAGCTCGACAGCACCGGGACGCCGTCGGTGAGCTCGATGTGGACGACGCCCGCTGCCGTCTGCGGCCCTGAGGACCCCTCGATGGACGACCTCAGCGCCGCACGAGCGGCGCGCGCCTGCGCGATTTCACTGCTCCGCCCGAGGCCGCGCTCGGTCACCCATGCGCGCCAGGAGGCTTCACTGTCCAGTACGTGTCGAGTGTTCAGGAAGTCGAGCAGCAGCTCGACGTCGTGATCCCAGCCGACAGTCAGACCAGTCACCCCACCACTGTAGGCGCCACGGCGGTTGCCCGTCAGGGCATCCGATGAATACACCGGGTGTATACCTCGTGTGTATAGTGCTCCTCATGTCGATCGGACACGCACTGTTGGGCCTGCTAGAAGGCGGTCCAAGGCATGGTTACGACCTGAAGCGCGCCTATGACGAGCGTTTCGGCCAGGACCGGCCGTTGCACTACGGACAGGTGTATTCGACCCTGTCGAGGTTGTTGAAGAACGGCCTCGTGAGCGAGGCGGGCGTGGAGGCGGGCGACGGTCCGGAGCGCAAGCGCTACGCGATCACGGACGCCGGAGTCACTGATGTGGAGCGCTGGCTCGGCACGCCGGAGAAACCCGACCCGTATCTGCAGAACACGCTCTTCACGAAGGTCGTGCTGGCCCTGCTGTCCGGCCGCAGCGCGTCCGGCGTGCTCGACACTCAACGCTCCGCGCACCTCACGACGATGCGCGAACTGACCAGGCGCAAGGCGGACGGCGACCTCGCCGACCAGCTCATCTGCGACTTCGCCCTGTTCCACCTCGAAGCGGACCTGCGGTGGCTCGAGCTCACCGCCGCCCGCGTGGACAAGCTCGCCGAGGAGGTGGCCCGATGACGTCCCTGTTGACAGCTGAGGGCCTGCACAAGTCGTTCGGGAAGACGAGCGCGCTGGACGGCGCCGGCATCGCGATCCGCGAGGGCGAGGTCGTCGCGATCATGGGCCCATCCGGGTCCGGCAAGTCCACGCTGCTGCACTGCCTCGCGGGCATCATGCCGCCGGACTCCGGCACGGTCACCTACCGCGGCCGCGACCTGACCGCGATGAACGACAGCACCCGCAGTGAGCTGCGGCGGACCGAGTTCGGGTTCGTCTTCCAGTTCGGCCAGCTCGTGCCGGAGCTGACGTGTCTGGAGAACGTCGCGCTCCCGCTGCGCCTGAGCGGCATGAAGCGCAAGGACGCCGAACGGGCCGCGAAGGAGTGGATGTCCCGCCTGGAGGTCGACACCGTCGCCGACCAGCGACCGGGCGAGACCTCCGGTGGCCAGGGGCAACGCGTCGCGGTCGCCCGTGCGCTGGTCACGGCGCCGAAGGTGGTCTTCGCCGACGAACCGACCGGCGCGCTCGACTCGCTCAACGGCGAACGGGTCATGCACCTGCTCACGACCGCGGCCAGGGAGACCGGCGCGGCGGTCGTGCTCGTCACGCACGAGCCGCGGGTCGCCGCGTACTCGGACCGCGAGGTCGTGGTGCGCGACGGCCGTTCGCGGGACGTGGAGTTCGTCAGGTGAAGCGGGTGTTGAGCGACCTCGCCCTGGGAGTCCGGCTGGCTGTCGGGGGCAGCCGGAAGTCCTGGGTGAGGCTCGCGCTCCAAGGGGCCGGCATCGGCATGTGCGTGGCGGTGCTGCTGCTCGCCGCGTCGATTCCGACCGCATTCGGCAACCGCAACGAGCGCTCGAACGACCGTGCCGTCGTCACGAAGGGCACCGGTGCCGCGCCGCTGCTGGTGGAGGAGTCGTCGGTCGCGTTCCGCTCCGACTACGTCGTCGGCGCCTACGTGCGCGTTCTCGCGCCCGACGCGCCCAAGCCGCCCGGTGTGGACAGGCTGCCGGCCGACGGCGAGGTCGTCGTGTCACCGAGGCTCGGGGCGCTGCTCGCGAGTCCGGAAGGCGAGCTGCTGCGGCCGAGGTTCCCGCAGAAGGTCATCGGCACGTTCGCGCTCGAAGGCTTGGACGGCCCGCAGGACCTGCGGTTCCTCGCCGGTGACGCCGGGATCGCGCCGAACGACGGCAACGAGGTCCACGGCTTCGGGCGGGAGGGGCGTGGCGGTGGGCTGCCGACGATCCTGCTGATGCTGAGCATCGTCGCGGCGGTCGTGCTGTTGTTCCCGGTGCTGGTGTTCGTCAGCGTCTCGGCCAGGCTCGCCGCGGCCCAGCGCGATCGCAGGCTGGCGGCGTTGCGGCTGGTCGGAGCGGGCGCGAACCGGGTGCGGCTGATCGCGTCCGGGGAAGCGCTGGCGGGAGCGGTGCTGGGGCTCGCGGTCGGGTTCGGGCTGCTGTTCGCGCTGCGGCCGTTCGTGGACGACATTCCGCTCGCCGAGATCGCGGTGTTCCCGAGCGACGTCACGCCGACGTGGGCGTTGACGCTCGTCGTGGTGGTTTCGGTGCCGGCGCTGGCCGTGCTGGCCTCGGTGTTCGCCATGCGCCGGACGATCATCGAACCGCTCGGCGTGGTCCGCGAGCAGAAGCCGGTGAAGCGCAGGCTGTGGTGGCGGGTCGTGCCCGCCCTGGCCGGCGCGGCACTGCTGGCGAGCCAGTTCGGCAGGCTCGGCGAGACCGAGAAGCCCGCCGCGTGGCCGATCGTCGCCGGCGTCGTGCTGCTGATGTTCGCCATCCCGGTGCTGCTGCCGTGGCTGGTCGAACAGGTCGCCTACCGGCTGCGCGGCGCCACGCCCGCGTTGCAGCTGGCCGTGCGCCGGTTGCAGCTCGACGCGGGCACGGCGGCGCGGGTCGTCGGCGGCGTGGCGGTGGTGCTCGCCGGTGTGGTCACGCTGCAGGTGATGCTCGCGGGCGTCGAGAAGGAGGTGACGGAGGAGAACCGCCGGGAGGCGAGCTACAACTACCTCTCGGTCTCCGTGCACGAGAGCACGCCGCTGCCCGACCTGCCGGGGCTCCTGGCCGGGACTCGGGGCGTCATCGGCGTCCACACCATGACGCGCTCTTACGGGGTCCTGCCCGGCGGCGACCACACGATCATCGGCATCGGGACGTGCACGGCGCTCCAGTCGACGGGGCGCTTCGCGGACTGCGCCGACGGCAAGGCGTACGTCGTGCCGGAGGCCTCCGTCGCCAACGGCGATCCGAAAGCCGGCGACGAGCTCGAGCTGGAGGACACCGAGACCACCTGGACGGTCCCCGCGGTCGAACCGGCGGGCGGTACCCGTCCCGGCCTCTACCTCACGCCCGCCGCGGCCAAGGGGCTCAGCCTCACCAGGGGCACCACCGAGGTCCAGGCCGAGCTGGACGCGGCGATGCCGGACGTCGCGGAGCACGTGCGCAACGCCATCGCGCCCTACTCCTGGCGGGTCCACGCCTACTACGTGGGTCAGAACGACTCCAGCGAGATCACGCAGGTCTTCTTCGTGATGCGCAGGGCGCTCTACGCCGCCGCGTTGCTCACGTTGCTGCTCGCCGGGGCGTCGCTGCTGGTAGTGGGGTTGGAGCAGGTGCGGGAACGCCGCCGTCCACTCGCGGCCATGGCGGCCGGCGGGGTGCCGCGCGGCACGCTCGCCCTGTCGCTGGTGTGGCAGAACGCGATCCCGCTGGTGATCTCCACCGTGGTGTCGGTGGGCACCGGCCTCCTGCTCGGAGTGCTGGTCACGCGGGTGTTCGACGCCGAGGTCGCCTTCGACTGGGCGGGTATCGGCGTCGTCACCGGCATCGCGGTCGGACTGGTCGTGCTGGTCACTGCTCTGACGTTGCCTTCGCTGAGAAGGGCGACCGGAGCACTGGGCCTGCGGACCGAGTGATCACCTCGTGCTCTGCCAGGCGGTCCTGCACCAGTCCGTGACGGAACTGGTAGCAGGCTCCCGCCCGGCAGAGCACGCCGAGCTTGCGGGAGTCCTCCAGGAAGACCATCAGCTCCCAGGGCAGTTTTCCGCGCAGTGCCAGCCAGATCCGCGCGACGGTGAACCACCACCAGCGCAGGTGCAGCACGGCCAGCGCGAAGCCGAGCATCAGCCCGGACGCGAGTCCCAGCCCGACCATGCCGGTCTGGCCGGGGCCGAACACCAGTGCCGCGGCCGAGCCGAAGACCACGGCCAGCACCAGAGATCCGGTCCACACGGCGATCCGGTCGCGCGCCATCGTCCACAGAGGACTGGAGGCCTGTGAGAGCTCCGCCGCGCTCGACAATGCGAACCGCAGCGCGATCGCCACGGCCATGCCGAGGCCGACCACGAGTCCGGCCGAGAGTCCGTACAGGGCACCGAAGACGAGTCCGGCGGCGAGTCCGAGCACGCCGGGCACGAGCAGCAGGCTGCGCGCGATCCCCAGGCGTGGCCTGGCTTTCCGCTCGTGCGAGGCGGTCAGGGCCGCCGCGCCGACGCCGATGCCCGCCACCAGACCGGTGATCGGGGCGAGCGACGGTGTGATCGAGTACGCCATCAGCCAGCCGACGCCGAACCCGCCGATCGCGCCCAGCACCAGTGCGCCGAGCAGCGCGAGCCACGTGTTGCCGACCGAGCGGCGCAGCTCCCACCAGGCCAGTTCGCGGATGCCCCTGTCCCGCATCTCGTGCGCGAGGAACTCGAGCCACTTGCGGGCGCGGTCGCGGGGCCAGACCTGCGTCGCCTTGGCGTGGTGCGCGAACGCCCTGTTGCCGAACGCCCGCGACACCAGCTCGTCGCAGAGGTGGTCGGAGATCGCCCGCGCGTCCGGGAAACGACCGCGGTCGAGCAGTTCGGTCGGCTCGGCCTCGGCGTCCGCGTAGACCATGCTCGCGAGCCACATGGTGAGCGGCGTCGACAACGCGTCCGCGAGCCTGCCGTCCGGTTCCTCGCGCAGCTGGATGAACACCGGCTCCCAGCGCGCGGCACCCCAGCTGTCGGCGCTCGCCCGCAGGTAGGCGGCGACCTCGTCCAGGTCGAGCGGGGCCAGTTCGACGACGTCCGCGCCCGGCAGCGGACCGGCGAGGCGCACGGCGGACGCGAACTCGTCCGTGCGGCACGTCAGCACCATCGGCCGGTTCGCGGGGAACGCCTTGGCGATCCGCGAGAGCGCGTCCGCGCGCTGGTGGGCGGGGACGTCGTCGAGGCCGTCGAGCACGGGCAGCACCAGGTGCTGCTCGATCAGCAGGTCGCCGGCGTAGCTGCCGTACAGCTCGGTGTTGCGCAGCGCCGGATGGTCCTCGTACAGCCTGCGCGTGAGCCACGTGCGGATGTCCTCGACCGCCGGGTTCCACGTCGACAGGGGCAGCAGGACCGGCACCATGCCGCCGTCGTAGCGGTCGAGCAGGCCGCACGTCAGCAGCATCGCCACCGTCGACTTGCCGGTGCCGGCCTCACCGATGATCACCATGCGCCGGTTGATCTGCCGTTCGAACGCGCCCACGACCGCGTCGCTGCGTCCGGGAGGGGCGTCGGGCTCGTCGCTCACGTCGAGCTCGGGCGCGATCCAGTGCAGTTCGAGCACGTCGGGGTCGACGAGGCCGCGCGAACGGACCTCCTCGTTCCACTGCGCCTGCAGGCCGACGGCGAGCGCCCGGCACGCGGCGTCGAGGTGCTCGTCAGTGCTCAGCGCGGCGTTGTGCCTGCGCCGGACCCACGGGTCGAGCAGCGCCAGCAAGCCCAGGAACGCCACCGCGAGCACGATCAGCCACAGGTGCGGGTTGATGCCGTGGTCGGACGCGATCAGTCCGGCGGCGGTGAGCACCGCGGTCAGCACGCAGCCGGTCAGCAACGCCTGCTGACGGAATCTGGACATGCGTCGAATCATGACGCACCGCATCCACCCGGGGTCGATTCAGTGACCCGTGTCGTGACGTTCGTTTGTTGATCACAGATGCCAGCTCAGATCGCCCAGTGTGAGGTGCTGACCGTCGGGCCCGATCGTGACGCCGAACTGGCTGCGGCGGGGTTTGCCCAGGTCATGCCACGTGATCAGCGCGTCCTCCGCGATGTCCCACAGCCGGCGCGGGCCGCCCTGGTCGACGTGCGTGCCGCGGTGGTGCACCCAGGATCCGTCCGAATGGCCCAGCCGGTTGGGTCCCGCGACGACGTCCGGCAGGGCGATGCCCGCGAAGAACTCGAACGGGCTGGCCGGGTCGAGCACCGTCGCGAACTCGACCGTCGTGGTGCGACGGTCGAACGTCTCCGTTCCCTTCAACGCCGGAGGACGGGCGTGAGCGCGCAACGGCATGAAGCGCCCGTCCTCGTTGAGCACGCGCCCTTCGCCGGTGCCGTCACCGTTCGAGACGATCCGCACCAGCCCGGCGCCGATGGGGCGGTGCAGCGTCGTGACCACCAGGCCGCCGGGCCTCGTCTGCTCCAGCCAGGCGGGTGGGACGGTCGCGACGGAGCAGGTCGCGAGCAAGCGGTCGTACGGTGCGCGCTCCGGGTGACCGAGCGCGCCGTCGCCCATCACACAGGTGGGGTGGAAACCGTTGCGGTGCAGACGTTCGCGCGCTCGTGCGGAGATGTGCGGGTCGACGTCGATCGTCGTCACGTTGCCCGCACCGGCCGCGTGGCAGAGCAAAGCCGCGTTGTAGCCCGTGCCGGTGCCGACCTCGAGCACCGTCTGTCCGGTGTGGACGTCCAGCGCCTCCAGCATGATCGCCATGATCGTGGGCATGCTCGACGAGCAGGTCGGTGTGCCGCCGGTCACCGTGTCGTCGCCGTCGAACTGGGTAACCCAGACGCGGTCGGCGTAGACCAGCGCGAGCCAGCCGGGGTCGCCCGCGGTGATCCGCTCCCAGTCGCCGCTGTGCAGCTGACGGTAGAAGTGCGGCAGGAACTCGTGCCGCGGGACGGTGCTGAAAGCCTTGTGCCACTTGGAATCGCGCAGGACACCATCACCGAGCAGGTGGTCCGCCAGCTCGGCGCGCAACACCACGGCGTCATCCATGTCACTCCCACGGTATCCCTGTGGCGGAGCACACGCAGCGATTGCTAGCAGAGTGCTTGCAACTGCTAGCACTCGTCGCTAACGTTGGTGGTGGCACGAGGGAACGGGAGCGGGAACAGTGGACAAGTCCATCGACAAAGCAGTCGCGGACCTCGGCCGCAACATCGGTGAGTACATCCGCGAGCAGCGCAACACCGCCAAGATCTCCTTGCGGGAGTTGGCGAAGCAGGCGGGTGTCTCCAACCCATACCTCAGCCAGATCGAGCGAGGACTGCGCAAGCCCAGCGCGGAGATCCTTCAGCAGATCGCCAAGGGGCTGCGCATCTCGGCCGAAGTGCTCTACGTCGAGGCCGGGATCCTCCAGCAGCGCGAAGGCGGTGCGCTGGCGGACGCCATCGTCGCCGCGACCGATCTGACAGAGCGGCAGAAGCAGGTGCTGCTCGACGTCTACGAATCTTTCCGGCGGGAGAACACCGCCACTGACAAGGAGGACTGATCTCCATGCCGAAGCTCACCCAGGACGACGTTCGCAAGGCCGCCGAGCAGGGCGCCCACGCCGCACGCCAGGCGCTGCTCGCCGCGCTCGGTGCCGGTGACCTCGCCGCCAAGGCCGTGGTCGAGGCCCTGAACAAGGCCAAGGACCGCGCCGACGAGGCCCGCACCCAGGCCGTCGACATCCCGAACGAGCTCAAGGACCTGCGCGAGAAGCTGCAGCCGGCCGAGCTCAAGAAGCTCGTCGACGCCTACACCGCCTCCGCGGTGAACCTGTACACCTACCTCGCCGACCAGGGCGAGCAGACGCTGGAGCAGATCAAGGCCCAGCCGCAGGTCAAGCAGGCCGTGGAGCAGGTCGAGCAGGCCGTCGAGGCCGCGCAGAAGCGCGCCGAGTCCGCCGCCGCCGACGCCCGCGTGATCGCGGACGACGTGCTCGGCAAGGTGACCCGCCGCACCCGTTCGGTCGGCGAGAAGGTCGCCCACGAGGTCGAGGACGCCGCCGAGAAGCTGGCGGAGGAGATCGTCGAGGTCGGTGGCGAGGCCGCGCACGAGGTCCGCAGCACCGCCCGCAAGACCGCGAACCGCACGGCGCCGCGCAAGCCGGCGACGACGACCCGCACCACGACCACGGCGGCGAAGAAGACCACGCCGAACACCGCCAAGTGAGTCTCTGAAGTCACCGGGAGGGGAGCAGTCCGCGAGGGCTGCTCCCCTCCCGGCGTACGTCCACGTAGTCTGGGGAGGTGTTCGACATCCCGATCTTCAGCATCTGGTACCTCGACACCGTCGTGTACTTCGTGTTCGACCTCGTGTTCAGCATCATGGGGCTGTTCGCGTTCTTCCACGCGCTCACACAGCGCGTGGACGCCTACACGGCGGCCGAGCGCATGACCAAGCCCGCCTGGCTGGGTATCACCGGTGGCGGGACGGCGGCGTTGCTGCTGTTCGGGCCCGGTGGCGTCGGGTCGATCTTCTGGTTGGCCGGCCTCATCGCGGTGCTCGTCTACATGGTGGACGTGCGCCCCAAGCTGATCGAGGTCCAGCGCGGCCCGCGCTGGTGATCACCCACTCGTACGGCTCCGGCTCACCGGTGACCCTGGTCGCCCACGGGCTCGGGGCCACGCCTGGCGAGGCGAGGATCCCCGCCTCCGGGCTGCCCGGCACCCGCGTCGTGGTGACGCTGCCGTCGCACGGCGACGCCCCGGACGCGCCGGAGGGCTACTGGGACTACGGCCGGATCGCGGCCGACCTGGGCACCGTTCCCGCTGACCACGCCGTCGGCGTGTCGCTGGGTGCCGGTGCGCTGGTGCGGCTGCTGTCGATCGAACCCGATCGGTTCGCGCGCGTGGCCCTGCTGCTGCCCGCGGTGCTGGACCAGCCGCGGCAGCCGTTCACGTTGCAGCAGCTCTCGGACCTGACCACGGGCCCGCCGATCTACGTGGCCGAGCGCCGGGCGGCACTTTCCCGCCTCGAGGCCGCCGCCTCGCAGCTGCCGGGCCAGGTGGCTGTTCCCGATGCCTCGGTGCTGGCCGCCGTGACGGCTCCGGTGCTGGTCATCGGTGCTGTGGGCGACCCGCTGCACCCCGAGGACGTGGCGAAGGCGACGGCGGCGGCGTTCCCCGAGGGGGAGCTGTGGCTGATCGACTCGGCCTCACCGATGATCACCCACCGCACTCAGATCCGTCACCGGTTGGTGTCCTTCTTCGCCGGGTAGCCGAAGTGCATGGCTGAACAGAAGAAGATCGCGTTCCTCGTCGCGTCGGAAGGCATCGAGCAGGTCGAGCTCACCGAGCCGTGGGCGCACGTCGAGAAGGCCGGCGGAGTGCCGCGCCTGCTCGCGCCGAAGCTCGGAGAGGTGCGGGGTTTCCACCACCTGACGCCCGCCGACGCGTTCCCGGTCGACACGACGTTCGCCGACGCCTCGGCTGACGACTACGCCGGTGCCGTCATCCCTGGTGGTGTCGCCAACGCGGACTTCCTGCGCATGGAGGACGACGCCGTTGAACTCGTGCACGCCCTGGTGGCGGCAGGCAAGCCGATCGCGTCGATCTGCCACGGGCCGTGGCTGCTCGTCGAGGCGAACGTGGTGCGCGGCAAGATGCTGACCTCGTTCCCGAGCCTGCAGACCGACATCCGCAACGCGGGCGGCGACTGGGCCGACGAGGAGGTCCGGGTGTGCGACATGAACGGGTGGACGCTCGTGACGTCCCGCAACCCCGACGACCTGCCGGCGTTCAACCGGGAGGCCCTCAAGGCGTTCGGCCTGGGGTGATCACCGGGATCTGCAGCTCCCGGTGATCTTCTAGAGGCGGGTCTCGGCGTAGTGCGCCATGGCGTCACGCGTCCACTCGGCCATGTTGCCGCCGCCGTCGACCTCGAAGTTGACCCGGAACTCGTCCGAGTCGACGTAGAGGTCGCCCAGGCCCTTGTAGGACTCCCGGTTGGGCGTCCAGCTCAGGCAGATCCAGCGGTAGTGGCGGTCGATCTGCTCCTGCGTTCGCGGAGCGTCGATCGCCGCGCCCTCCGTGTACAGGGCACCGAGCTTCTCCGCGATGTCCCGCCAGTCGGCCATGAACTGGTCCGCGTCAGCGCGCGTCCAGCCCTGCATCTTCTTGCGGCTCTCGACGATGTGCTCCCGCGCACCCTCGCCGTAGCGCTCGACGAGCTCGGCCTCGTGCCGTTCCTGCTTCTTCGCGTCGAAGCCGTCGAACAGCTCTTCCATCTTCACTTCGTCCCCTCCTTCCAGTTCTGCGATCGTTCGCGCGACGGTGCTCGCGAGCCGGTCCAGCCGTTGCTGCTCGTCCCGCAGCCACCGGTGGTGGTTGCGCAGGACGGTCAGCTGGTCCGTGCCGTCGAGCACCTTGGCCACCACGTCGAGGCCCAGGCCCAGGTCGCGCAGCAGCAGGATCTGCTGCAGGCGGTGCACCTGTTCCTTCTCGTAGTAGCGGTAACCGTTGTCGCCGATCCAGGCCGGCGGCAGCAGGCCGATCGAGTCGTAGTGCCGCAGCGTCCTGGACGTCACCTTCGACATCCGGGCCACCTGGGCGATCGACCAGGCCATCTCGGTTCTCCTCTCGCGCTCTGGATTCGAAGGTAGGGGTTGACGCAGCGTCAAAGTCAAACAGCGTTTGGCAGGATGGGCAGCGTGTGGACCATCGCCGGGTCTCTCGAACCCGTACCTGTGCTCTCCCGCCTCGACCTCGTGCCCGAACCGGTCGCGGCCGCTTTGAAGACCCTGGACGGCGCGGACCGCGTCGCCGTGGCCGAGATCGATCCGACCCTCGCCGACACCGCCGAGTTCTGCGCGCACTACGGCTCGCCGCTCGAAGCCTCCGCGAACTGCGTCGTCGTCGCGGGCAAGCGCGGTGACGTGGTCCGTTACGCCGCCTGCATGGTGCTCGCGACCATGCGTGCGGACGTGAACGGTGTCATCCGCAAGCGGCTCGACGCGCGCAAGGCGTCGTTCGCGCCGATGGACGAGGCCGTGGCGTTGACCGGCATGGAGTACGGCGGCATCACGCCCGTGGGTGTGCCGGCGGACTGGCCGATCCTCGTCTCGCCCGAGGTGGCCGCCGCCCCCGAACTGATCGTGGGCAGCGGCATCCGGGGCAGCAAGATCCTCATCCCCGGTGACGTGCTGATGAAGCTCACCGGGGCCGAAGTGCTGCCTGACCTGGCGCGTTAGCAGCCCGGCGCGCAGAGGCGGGCGATCACCTCGTCCGGGTCCAGGTCCCACCTGATCACCCGCGGGTCCGGGCCGGACGACGTGAGGTCGCCGTCGGCGTCGAACAGCACGGCGTTGACCGGGCCGGTGTGGCCGGTCAGCGTTGCCACCTGCGTACCGTCGCCGACCTGCCACAACGTGATCAGGCTGTCGTTGGCGGCGGCCGCCACGGTGGTGCCGTCGCTGCTGGCGGTGACGGCTCCGATAGCGCCTCGGCCGGTGACGAGTGTGCGCGCCTTGCCGTTGTGGTCCCACAGGGCCACTTCGCCGCCTGCGTCGCCCACCACCAGCAGGTCCGAGCCGGGCACGGCGGCGATCGACTTCACGGCGGGGCCGGTCTCGCGGACCACCTCGACCCGGTCGCCGGACCACCGCAGCACCCGGCCGTCGGCTCCGCCCGTGACCACCAGGTCGTTCAGCAACGCCACGGTGTTCACCGGGCCTGAGTGGGCGGTGGGCAGGGCGCGGCCCGGTTCGGTGGCGTTCAGGTCCTGCACGACCACCGCCGCGTCGGCGCCGCCGGTCACCGCCCGGTCGCCGGACACGACGAGGCTCCTGATCGCGCCGCGGTGGTCCTGCCACGTGTGCAGCGGCCGGCCGTCGGTCCGCCAAGTCGAGAGCACGCCGCGCACGTCGGCGACCACGATCTCGTCGGCGTTGCGGAACGCCAGGGCCGTGACGTGCGCCGGGACGTCGATGCGCGCGATCTGCCTGCCCTCGCGGTTCCACAGCAGCACCATCCGGTCGCGGCCGCCGGTGGCGAGCACCGCGCCGTCCGGGGAGAGCGCGATGCCGTCCGGCGGGCTGGTGTGGCCGGTCAGGGGCGGGAGCGGCAGGCTCCAGAGGCTCACGCTCTCGTCGCCGCCCGCCGCGAACCAGGTGCCGTCCGGGCTGAGCGCCGCCACGTAGAACGGGTGCGTGCGGGTGATCAAGCCGGTCAGCCAGCCGCCGTCGGGCACCGTCCACCAGCGGATGCTCCCGTCGTCGCTGGTCGACACGAGTTTGGTGCCGGTCGCGTCGAACTGCACCGAGTGCACGCCGCCGACGTGCCTGCGCAGTCCCGAAGTCTTGCCCGTGGCCAGTACGCGCAGCACCACCTGATGGTCGTCACCGCCAGAAGCGAGCACACGGCCGTCAGGGCTCAACGCGACCGTGCGGACCGCTGAGACGTGATCGGTGAACGTGTGCGCGACGCCGTTCTCCACCACCAACGTGCCCTTCTCGCCACCTGCGACGAGCACGGATCCGTTCAACGCCAACGCGTGAACCTCGCCCAGTTCGTGCAGGACCGTGCCGGTTCGTGTCCAGTCGTCCGTGCGCCACAAGGAGATCAGGCCGTCGGCCGTCGCGACTGCGGCCGTCTTCCCGTCTGCTGCGAGCACGAGCGCACGTACCTCGGCGTCGAGAGAGATGGTCCGCAACGGCAGGTGCGTTCTGGTGTCCCACAAGATGATTCGCCGGTCATCGCCCGCGGACACGAGCGTCGTGCCGCCGGGCATGAACGCGAGCGCGCGCACCGCGCCGTTGTGCTGCGTCAGAACCGCTGGTGCCGCAACGGATGAAGGCGTCCGCAGCAGCACGGAGTGATCGTCGCCCGCAGTGGCCAGCAACGAGCTGTCCGCGCTGAACGCGACCGCACGGACCGTGCCGCGATGATCCTTCAGGACTGCTCGCGCGGGCTTGTAGGCCGCGGTGCTGAGCAACGCCCCGCGCGCTTCGGCGGTCGCCGAGCTGCGGTAGGCGTCCACCGCGAGCTGTGCGGCGGCCTCCGGCCAGGACGCGCTGAGATCCTGTGCCTGCACGGCGATCTGGCGCGACTCGGCGACCCGTTGCTCCCTCAGCGCGGCGTTGCCCTGCACGACGGCCACGGACGTCACCACCAGGCACGCCACGGTCAGCACGGCCAGCGACTTCACCAGCGTGCGCAACCGGCGCGACTGCCGGTCCGCCGCCTGCCGGGACGCGCTCTCCTCGTCCACCGCCGCCTGCAGGAACTCGCGTTCCAGCTCGTTGGACGACACCGGCCACTCGATCCGGCCGGCCAGGTCCCGCATCGCGGCGAGCCGGACTCCCCGGTAGAGCTCACCGGGATCGCGCCCGGCGGCCTGCCACGCCGTCGCGGCGGTGGTGAAGTCGCGGTGCAGCCGCAACGACTCCCGGTCGTCGTCGATCCACTGCCGGAACCGGGGCCACGCGCGCACGAGCGCTTCGTGCGCAAGCTCCACAACGCCGTCCGCGACGACGATCAGCCGTGCGTTCGCGAGGACGTTCACGACGTGCGCGGTATCGGACGGCCTGCCTGCCGCCATCACCTCGTCGAGCGGGGCGCGGCGGCGCAGGTCGTTCACGTCGTCGTGCGTCTGCACGAGCCGAAGCAGCACAGCGCGCGCGACGGCACGTCCACGGACGGACAGCTCGGCATAGGTGCTTTCGGCCGTGGCAGCGACAGCACCGGTGACGCCACCGCTGGCCCGGTAACCGTCGAGGGTCAACCGGCCGCGGTCGCGTCTTCGCCACGTCTCCAACAGCGCGTGCGACAGCAACGGCAGCGCGCCCGACTGCCCGCGCACGTCGGCCATCGCGGCCGCGAGCATGTCCGGCTGCACCTTCAGCCCGGCACGCACGGCCGGTAGCTCGACGGCGGCGCGCAGGTCGTCGTCGGTCATCGGCCCGACCAGCACCTGGGCGTCGCGCAACGCCTCCACCAGCGCAGGAACCGCGGCGCAATGGCCGAGGAAGTCCGCCCGCACGGCCAGCAGCACCCGCTGGTCGCCGTCGAGCAGCGACGCCACGAACGCCTCCCGGTCGGCCGCGCCGTCGAAGTGGGTGAAGAGCTCCTCGAACTGGTCGATCACCACGAGGTCGGCCTGGCCGCCGCGCCAGGTCGTCGGTGTCGCGGTGACGACCTCCCAGTCCGTCAGCGCGGGCAGCACCCCGGCGTGCAGCAACGAGGACTTGCCCGACCCGGACGGCCCGAACACGCCGACGACGCGCTGCCGCCGGATGCGCGCGGTGATGTCGGCGGCGAGCTCCTCACGGCCGAAGTACCTGTCCGCGTCACCGATCCCGAACGCCGTCAGCCCGAGGTACGGCGGCATGTCGTCATCGCCCTTGGCGGCCTGGCGCCAGCGCTGCTCCCATTGGGCCACATCACCTTCGCACGCCTGGACGTACGCGAGCGCCACCGCCAGCGACGGCAGCTGCTCGCCCGCGGCGGCCTGCGACAGCGCGGTGGCGGAGTAGTGCGCGCGCTGGGCGAGCGTCCGGTAGTTCGGTGAGCCCGCCTTCTCCCGCAGTCGCCGAAGCTCCCAGGCGAACCGCTGGACCGCGCCTTCCTCGGGATCGATCGGCCGCTCTCGTCTGCCCACTCGAACTCCCCAGTTGATCTGAGTTGATTGAAAAGCGCCCGCACCCCTGCCTGATCAACTCAACCCGCTCTAAACCTGGTGCCGCAACGACTTCGGCCTGAGCAGGAGCGATGATGACCAGACGCTGGCGCACAGCACTTCTAGTGGCGTTGACGGGTGCGCTGAGCGCGGCGTTGCCCGTGCAGGCGCAGGAGGCGGCGGACGAGCTGATCCACAGCCGCCCGACGGGTGCCTTCGCGTTGACGCCCGACTGGAGCCTGGAGTCCTCCGCCGCGCAGTTGCAGGCAGCCGTCGGCACCACGACGTCGGTCGCCGCGTTGCTGCGTGACGCGAACCGGGACCTCGCGTCGTGCAACAGCGCGCAGCAGCAGGCGCTCCCGGAGAACTACGACCGAACGGACTACCCGCTGACGTCCGGGCAGATCCTGCACAGCAGCGAGAAGTTCTGCTGGGACCCCGGCGACAGCAAGGTCGACTACTGGATCCCCCAGGGCGTCACCGGTTCGTCGGACGCCGACGACGACGGACTCTGGGGCGAGAACCGCATCCTGCTCGTCAGCTGGCACCACGACGACTCCGGGCCGGACAAGGGCGTGCGGATCTCGTTCGTCGACATGAAGAACCGCAAGTACCGGCACGTGCTGCTGGTCGAACCGACCGCGAACGCGAACTACAAGGCCGTGCCCATCCACGCCGGCGGACTCGCCTGGCTCGGCCACTACCTCTACGTGGCCGACACCAACGGCGGCCTGCGCGTGTTCGACGTCGAACGCCTCCTCGAGGTCTCCGACGCGCAGGACAGCATCGGCAAGAGCGGCAGTACCTACTACGCCTACAACTACAAGTACGTGCTGCCGCAGATCGGCTGGTACCGGCAGTCCGTGCGGACGGACTGCGAGCCGAGTGCCGTCCAGCTGTGCTTCTCGTCGCTGTCGCTGGACCGCAGCTCCACGCCGGACACGCTCGTCGTCGGCGAGTACCGCGACGGACGCAGCACCGACACCGCCGTCGACGGTGGCCGGGTGGTCCGCTACCGCGTCGACGCCTCGTCCCGGCAGCTCACGCTCACCAACGGCAAGGCCGTGCCGCAGGACGTGGTGACCGTGCCGCGCAGCAACCTCCAGGGAGTCCAGACCTGGGGCGACACCTACTACCTCGGCCGCAGCTCCAACCGGAAGCACAGCTGGATGCACTTCGGTCGGGCCGGCGGCACCACGGCCACGAACAGCTGGGCGATCGGCGGCGAGGACCTCTACCACGAGCACGGTCCGGGGATCACCGCCGGAAAGCTCTGGACCGTCTCCGAGCACGCCTGGACCGAGGACGGCAGCACCTTCATCGACCGGCGAGCGATCTTCGCCGTGCCGCTCAGCGAGATCGGCTGAGCCCACTCGACTTCCGCCTCCTCCGAGGCGGGAACCCCGGCAAACCTGGAGGAATCTCAATGCGCAAGCTCGTGCTCGCCTTCTCGATGGCCTTCCTGGCCGTCATGGGCTCGATGATGCCCGCTTCCGCGGCGGCGGAGGTCACGTCCGCGCTGGCGGTGTCCGAGGTCGGTGTGGCGGCGGACGGAGTGCAGTTCGCGGTCGCCGGCTCGTTGCCGCCCCGCTCCCAGCTGACGTGCCACTCGTACACGGCCGTGGAGATCTGTTACGAGAAGGGCGGCGACCACTGGTGGGTGCAGGACCAGGACAGCAGTGACAACTCGTCGGCCGGTGTGTACTGGGAGAACTTCCGCGGCGGCAGCCTGTACCGCAACGGCTTCTGCATCAGCAGCCTCGGCAACGGCAACTGGGGACAGTGCAACAAGGACTACTACGAGGACAGCGTGCTGAACGGCTTCCCCTGCACCTGGAACCGCAGCGCGGGCGGCGACATCGTCTGCTCCTCGTCGGGCTACCGCTACCAGTAGGAGCTGATCACCTCGCGCCCTGAACGCAGGGCGCGAGGCCGCCACTAGGCCTGGTACTTGGCCAACAGCTCGATCGCCTCGTCCACGTCGTCCGTGACGAGGATCCACTGCTCGGCCTCCCGGCCCGCCGCGAGCTTCATCACGAGCGGCGCGGCCGGGATCTCGTTCGTCCAGAACGCCTTGCCCAGGAAGATCATGGGGGCGGCCGGGCCGACGCTGCCGTAGTAGTTCTGCGTGAAGTCCTGGAAGACCTCCTGGACCGTGCCCGCCTTGCCCGGCGTGTAGACGATGCCGCCGGTCGCGACCGTCAGCAGGCCCTCCTCGCGCACCGAGTTCGCGAAGTACTTCGCGTGCAGCTCGCAGGCCGGGTTGGGCGGCTCGTGGCCGTAGAACCAGGTCGGGATGCCGATCGTGCGCGGGGTGTCGAAGCTCCGGATCTCCGGGAACGCCGCGAGCCACCGGCCGATCGACTCGTCGTCGTGGCCGAACGACGGGGCCTGCGCGATGGTGGCGAGGACGTCGTTGTCCACCTCGCCGAGCCGCACGCCCAGCGGGACCGCCTCCATCGCACCCGGTCCGCCGCCGGTCAGCACGGTGAAGCCCGCGTTGCCCAGCGCGGCGCCGAGGGCGACGGCGTTGCGGTAGCCGTCGGAGCCGCGGGCGAGCGCGTGACCGCCCATGACCGCGATCGGCGAGCCCGTCAGCATCTCGTCGAGGGCCTCGGTGATCGAGTGGTCGTGCAGGCGTTCGGCCAGCGCGTGCAGCGGGTCCGGGTGGTGGCCCTGCTGCCTGCTGTGCCGGTAGATCTCCGCGTCCGGGGTGTCGGCGTACGACTTGGGGTCGTCCGGGTCGAACCCCGCGAACAGCTCAGCGGGCGTGTAGAGCGCCGACCGGTACACGTCGTAGGGCAGGTCCGGGATGACCGGGAAGATCAACGCTCCCGCGGCTTCGGCCCGGCGCTGCATGGTCTCGCTGAGGGTGCAGCCGAGCAGCAGCGCGCCGTCGAGCGGCACCCGCACGTCCTCGCGAGTGAGGTCCAGCCCGATGATGACGGCTTTGCGCAGGTCAGGAGCTGCCCGCAGCTGGTCGAGGTCGGTGATTTCGATCCGCACGGGAAAAAGCCTATGCCTCGGCCGAACCGCCGTGCCCTCGAATCCGAATGAGTTGGTGGGAACACAGGTCCGCTCGCCCTCCCGACGAGCGGCCGCGGGCCGCGCTGCCCAGGAAAGGTTCCCCGCCATGGCCACCGAACTGCTGACCGGATGCGCCGCCAGAGGCGCACGAGTCGTAGATCCCCACCGCGTCGAGTACCTGGACTGCGGTGGGTACGGAGTCCCCCTGCTCGGCCACGCCCACCCGGCCGTCGTGCAGGCCGTCGTCGGCCAGGTGCGCCGGCCGTCGCTGCTGGACCGCCTGATGCTCGACCTGGTCACCCCGAACGGCCTCGACCACATCCACACCTTCGCCTCGGCCTCCGAGGCCGCCCAGTTCGCCGTCGCCCTCGCCCAGGCGAATGGCCGCCCACGTGTGCTGACCACGGGCGACGTCCCGTACGGCGGCATCGACTCGTTGCGCTCCACCTTGGCGTCCGGACCACCGGCGTGCGTGCTCGTCGAACCGGTCCGCGGCGCCGCGCTGCCCCCCACGGGCTACCTGAGCGCCGTGGCGGAGGTGTGCCGCGAGTCCGGCGCCCTGCTCGTCGTGGACGAGACGCGGTCGGGCCTGGGGCGCCTCGGCGTGTGGTGGGGCGTCGACCTCGACGGCGTGACGCCGGACATCATGCTGGTCGGCGAGGGCCTGTCCGGCGGCGTGCTCCCGATCGCCGCCGTGGTGGCCACGGCCGCCGTAGAGGTGCCGTTGTGGCGCGGCTCGGAAGCCGTGTCACCGCTGGCCTCCGCCGCCGTCAACGCCACCCTGCGCGTCACCGCGTCCGAGGGCCTGGTCGAACGCGCCAAGCTGCTGGGCGACGAGCTGCTGTACGGCCTGCGCGCCGTCGTGGCGGGCAAGGCGCACGCGACCGGGCGGGGGTTGTTGCTCGGTGTCGAGCTGCCCGACCAGAAGGCCGCGGACGTGTTCACCGGTGAGCTGTTGCGACGGCGGGTGCTCGCGGACTTCCGCGGGCGGAAGGTGGGCCTCACCCCGCCCGCGGTCCTCTCGGCCGCCGATGCCGGGTGGCTGATCGAGGCGGTGGGCATGGCGGCCAACAAGATCTGACAGCAATGCCGGGGCGCTGCTCAGACGCCACAGCAATGCCGGGGCGCTGCTCAGGCGCCACAGCAATGCCGGGGCGCTGCTCAGGCGCCACAGCAATGCCGGGGCGCTGCTCAGGCGCCACAGCAATGCCGGGGCGCCGCGCAGGCGCCCCGGCGCTCGCTTGGGCAACGCCCCGCCTGTGCTGCCTACTCGTTCAAAGCACTGCTCAAAGCACTGCTCAAAGCACTGTTCACAACACTGCTCAAACTCAGAAGATCACCGTCTGGTTGCCGTGCACCAGCACCCGGTCCTCCAGGTGCCACCGCAACCCGCGCGCCAGCACCACCTTCTCGATGTCCCGCCCCTTGCGCACCATGTCCGCCACCGAGTCGCCGTGGTGCACGCGCATCACGTCCTGCTCGATGATCGGCCCCGCGTCCAGGTCGGCCGTCACGTAGTGGCAGGTCGCGCCGACCAGCTTCACACCGCGGCGATGCGCCTGGTGGTACGGGCGCGCGCCGATGAACGACGGCAGGAAGCTGTGGTGGATGTTGATCGTGCGACCGGTCCACGCCGCGCACAGCTCCGGCGGCAGGATCTGCATGAAGCGGGCCAGCACCACGGCGTGCGGGTCGTGCTTCTCGACCAGCTGGCGCAGCTGCGCGAACGCCGCCTGCTTGCCCTCGGGGTCGTTGACCGGGAACGGCACGTGGTGGAACGGGATGCCGTGCGCGCGCGTGATGTCGCCCAGCTCCGGGTGGTTGCCGATGACGGCGGACACCTCGACGTCCAGCTCGCCGGTCGCCACGCGGGCCAGCAGGTCGTAGAGGCAGTGGCCCTCCTTCGACACGAGGATGACCAGGCGCTTGCGGGAGCCCGTGTCGGTCACCGTCCACGTCGACTGCGCGCCCAGCGAGGCGGCGACGCCGGCGAAGCGCTCGCGCAGTTCGTCCACGCCGAACGGCAGGGAGTCCGCGCGGACCTCCTGGCGCGTGAAGAACCAGCCCGTCTCCGGGTCGGTGTGGTACGCGGCCTCGACGATCCAGCCGCCGTTGTCCGCGAGGAAGGACGAGATCCTCGCGATGATGCCGGTGCGGTCCGGGCAGCCGAAGGTGATCACATAGCGACGTTCAGGCGATGACACGCCGCAGAAGTATTCACGGCCTGGGCAGCCCCGCCAACAGCGACTCGTCTCCCGTCACGATCGCGTGGCTCGGACGGCCGTAGACGAACCGGTAGAGCGCGTCGGCGGTGCCCGCGAGGGTGGCGTCCTCCTCGAACGCCGAGTCCCGCGGCGCGGCGACGACCAGGGGCTCGCCCTCCGTCAGCCTGACCTCCCAGGTGCGGCCCGCGTCGGCGGCGTGCAGCAGGAGCCTGCCGGTGGCGGTGACGGGGAAGCCCAGCTCGATCCGGCGCCCCACCAGGACCGTGAGGTACTCGTCGACGCCGTCCGCGGCGAACTCCGGGTCGAACACCAGCGCCGGCAGGTCGTGCCCGACGGCCAGTTCCGCGTCCAGGCGGTGGATCGACGTCTCGTGCGCCTGCCTGCGTGCCCAGAAGCCGGCCAGCTTCGGGCCCTGGAACGTCCACGCCGGACGGTCGGCCGGCACCTCGCGCAGGCGGTCCAGGAGCGTGGAAAGCCCTGTCTCCCACCACGAGAGCGCCTCGTCGAGGCCTTCCGGCGCGTGCGGCCACTGGGGCCGACGGTCCTCGGGAGCGGTGACGACGGCCTCCGCCGCCCACGTGTGCACCTCGGCCTGGTGCCGCACGAGGTCGAGCACTGTCCATTCAGGACACGAGGGAACCGGTGCGTCCGAGCCGGCCTTCACGGCGGCCGAACGCATCAGTGAAGCCTGGGTCTCGACCTGCGCGACGTAGTCCACAAGACCCACCCTAGGGCGCGACGGCGGCCCATTCGAGCGTGATCTCGCCGAGCCGCCACCGCTTCCGGTCGTCCAGCACCGGCCAGCCGCGTTCCACCAGCAGCCGCGCCGACTCCACCCACCGCGCCCGAGGCCCGAACGGAGCGAACGGCGCCGCGGTGGCCCAGCAGGCGTCCAGCTCGGCCAGCAACGCGTGCACGCGCTCGCCCGGCACGTTCTTGTGGATCAACGCCTTGGGCAGCCGCTCGGCGACGTCGGAGGGCACCTCGATCGCGGACGGTTTCACCGCCAGCGTGAACGTCTGCGGCCCTTCGGACGACAACGTCACCCACGTGCACCGGCGGCCGATCTCGTCGCACGTGCCCTCGACGACCAGCCCACCCGGAGCCATCCGCGACAGCATCGTGTCCCACGCCTCGAACGACTGCTCCTCGGTGTACTGGCGCAGCACGTTGAAGGCGCGCAACAACACCGGCCGCGCGCCGGCCAACTCGAAGCCGCCGCGCCGGAAGTCGAGGAACGGCGGGTCCGACACGGCCTTGCCCGCGTCCACCCGGTCCTGGTCGATCTCCAGGCCGAGCACGCGCACGTCGGGACGGACGGTCCGCAGTCGTGCGGCCATCTCGACGGTGGTGATCGGCGTGGCCCCGTACCCGAGGTCGACCACGAGCGGGTCGGCCGCGTCCTGCAGGAACGAGGCGAGCGTCCCGGTCATCCACCGGTCGACCCGGCGCAGGCGGTTCGGGTTGGTCGTGCCGCGCGTCGGCAGGCCGAGCGCGCGGGCCCGGCCTGCTGCTAGCCGCGGTTTGCGAGCCATTCGGACGTGAACTCGCTCTCCTTGTCGAGCAGCACGACGACCTGCTCGGCGATCAGCTTCTCCAGCTTGCCGCCGAGGAACGGGATGCCGACCTTGACCTCCCCCGCGAGGGTGGTCTTCGAGCCCGAGCCGTTGTCCAGGACCGTGAACGAGCCCTCGAGGCGGCTGGGCACGCCGTTGATCAGCACCTCG
The DNA here is from genome assembly GCF_053608005.1 of Lentzea sp. NPDC055074. Lineage (NCBI taxonomy): Bacteria > Bacillati > Actinomycetota > Actinomycetes > Pseudonocardiales > Pseudonocardiaceae > Lentzea > Lentzea sp. NPDC055074. The sequence continues at coordinate 24,786 of NZ_JBSGUQ010000027.1, read as the reverse complement.
ACCGTGCCGGCGCCCGCGGCCCACGTCTCCGTGCGCTGGATCACCAGGTCGCCCCCGAGCGCGGCCTTGACCGCCGACGGCAGGTGCTCGGCGGGAACACCCTGCTTGAGCTGGTACGACGTCCGCTCGTCGGTCTGGTCGAACGACACGAGCGCGGCGTCCTTGCCGCCGATCGCGGCCAGCCTGTCCCGCAGATAGGTCTCGTCGACCATCGCGCCGAAGACCTTCTCCGCCGAATGGGGTGACGTGGTGTGGTGCTCGATGCGGCGTGCCATGTCGCGGAGGCTACCGTTGACGTCTGTGACCACCACGCAGTCCGTACCTCTGGCCGAGCGCACCACGCTCCGACTCGGTGGCCCGGCCGCGCGGTTCGTCCACGCCACGACCGCCGCTGAGCTGGTCGAAGCCGTGCGAACAGCCGACGCCGCCGCCGACGAGAAGGTCCTCGTGCTCGGCGGCGGGTCCAACCTCGTCATCTCCGACGGCGGCTTCGACGGCACCGTCGTGCACGTCGCCACCAACGGTTTCCGGCTCGACCCGCTGGGCGGCGGCATCGTCCAGTTCACCGTCGAGGCGGGCGAGGAGTGGGACGCCGTCGTCGCCGAGGCGGTCGCGCAGGGCCTCGGTGGCCTGGAGTGCCTGTCGGGCATCCCCGGCCTCAACGGCGCCACGCCCGTGCAGAACGTCGGCGCGTACGGCGTCGAGATCTCCCAGGTGCTGCAGTCGGTGGACCTGCTGGACCGCCGCAGCGGCAAGGTGCACCAGGTGCCCGCGGCCAAGCTGGGCCTCGGTTACCGCACCAGCGTGCTCAAGGGCACGGACAACGCCGTCGTGCTGCGCACCAGGTTCACGCTGACGTCCGGGGGCATGTCCGCGCCGATCCGCTACGGCGAGCTCGCGCGCGTCCTCGGTGTGGCGCAAGGGGATCGCGTTCCGGCCGACGAGGCCCGCAAGGCCGTGCTCGAACTGCGCCGCGGCAAGGGCATGGTGCTCGACGCCACCGACCACGACACGTGGAGCGCGGGCTCGTTCTTCACCAACCCGATCATCGACGACTCGACGTTCAACGGCGTGCTGATCCGCATCGCCGAACGCCTGGGCGCGGACGTCGACGTCCCGAGCTACCCGGCGGGCCACGGCCAGAAGAAGCTCTCGGCCGCGTGGCTGATCGAACGGGCGGGCTTCCGCAAGGGGCACCAGGGGCCCGGCGGCCGGGTGTCGTTGTCCGGCAAGCACACGCTGGCCCTGACGAACCGCGGCGGCGCGTCGACCGAGGACCTGCTGGACCTCGCGCGCGAGGTGCGCGACGGCGTGCGGTCCGCGTTCGGCGTGGAGCTGCACCCGGAGCCGGTCTTCGTAGGCGTTCAGCTCTAGCTCTGAGCCACGTGACTAGCGCTGTTCGGGTGACTCCGTGTGACGAACCGCTACTTGGCGTGTTTCATTGAGGTAGGGCTGTCGCCCGTGGAACGGAGGTCGCTGTGAGCTACCTCGACGACAACGTGCGGGCGGTCATCCGCCCGGTCAAGCGGATGGTCGAAGACGAGTTCCTGTCCCGGCCGGGCGTGATCGGCGTCGACATCGGCGAGAAGGTCACCGCCGGGCGCCCGACGGGCAAGGCCGCGATCGTGGTCTACGTGTGCGCCAAGGGACCCGACCTGCCGCACCAGATCCCGGCCGAGGTGCGGGGCGTGCCGACCGACGTCGTGGCCGAGTCGATCGTGCTGCACCGCGCCGGCATGACGCGCGTCAGCGACACGCAACCCGTTGCGGTGGAACGGCATCCGGTCCTGCGCGGCGGCATCGGCATCGGGCCCGCCCGGTCGTTCCGGGTGGTGCCGCCGGAGGTCGAGCGGGCCGGCGAGTTCGTGATCGCCGGCACGCTCGGCGCGTTCGTCGTGACGCGGGACGAGCCGCGCAGGGTGCTGGGCCTCACCACGTTCCACGTCGGCTGCGTCGACGACTCGTGGGCGGTGGGCGACGAGTTCGTGCATCCGTCCAGAGTGGACGGTGGGGTGCCCGGTGTCGACGGGATCGGCGTGCTGGACCGGGCCGCGCTCGCGGGCGCGGTGTGCGCGGCGGCGCTGAGGATGGGCGCGCGGCCGTTCCGCGCGGAGGTGGTCGACATCGGCGCGGTCACGGGCAGCGCGCCGGCGACGATCGGCTCGACCGTGCGCAAACGCGGCCGCACCACCGAGCTCACCTACGGCGTGATCGAGTCGGCCGACGCGACGATCAGGCTCGACTTCGGCGACGGCATCGGCGTGCGGACGTTGCGCGACCAGATCCGCGTCCACTCGTCCGAGCGCTTCGGCGACCACGGCGACAGCGGGGCGGTGCTGGTCGACGCCGACAACCAGGTCGTCGGTCTCTACGTCGCCGGATCGGGCCCGACCGGGTTCGCGAACCCGATCCAGCCCGTCCTGCGTCAGCTCGACGTGGACCTGCTCACTCCCGGTGTGCCCGAGTCGCGGAGGCCTGGGCCCGCGGCTTGAGCACGATCGTGTCGAGGTTCACGTGCGACGGCCGGGTGACGGCGAACGCGATCACGTCCGCCACGTCGTCCGCGACCAGCGGCTCGATGCCCTGGTAGACCTTGGCCGCGCGCTCGGTGTCGCCGCCGAACCGGTTCGCCGAGAAGTCCGTCTCGACCATGCCCGGCTGGATCTCGGTGACCCGCACCGGCTGACCGAGCAGCTCGCCCCTCAGCGTCCGGTGCAGCGCCGACTGGGCGTGCTTGGCGCTCGTGTAGCCCGAGCCGTTGTCATAGGCCTCGTACGCCGCGATGGACGTCACGGACACGATGTGCCCGTCCCCGGACGCGATCAGCTTCGGGATGAACGCCTTGGTCGCCAGCAGGGTGCCGAGGACGTTCGCCTCCCACATCCAGCGCCACTCGTCCGCGACCCCCTCGGCCACGGTCGAGAGCCCGCGGGCTCCACCCGCGTTGTTCACGAGCACGTTCGTTTCGGGTACCCGGTCCGCGAAGGCGGCGACGGAGGCTTCGTCGGTGACGTCCAGCTCGATGGCCGTCCCGTCGATCTCCTTCGCGATAACGTGGAGGAGGTCCAGGCGACGTGCGCCGAGCACGACGTGGAAGCCCTCGGCGGCGAGCCGCCGGGCGGTGGCCTCGCCGATGCCCGCGCTGGCTCCGGTCACAACTGCGACAGGTCGATTCACGACTTCGATCGTAGGCCGCCGAACCGGGTGTGACCGACATCACCCACACCCCGATGGGTTCCTGGACGTCCACCATGGTGGGAGGTCGAAACCGTGAAGAGAACACTTGTCGCGCTGGTCGCTGGACTGACGCTGCTGACCGGCTGCTCGAGTGTCGAGGCGGGGTCACCGAAGGCGGACAGCTCGCTGCCGTCCGCGAAGGTGACCGTGTCCCCGGTCGACGGAACCAAGGACGTGCAGGTCACGACCCCGGTCCAGGTCACCGTGGTGGACGGCAAGATCGAGTCCGTCGCACTGAAGTCACCGGAGGGCGCCGACGTCAAGGGCACCCTCACCGAGGACAAGTCCGGCTGGACGACGGCCGAGCCGCTGGGCTACGGCAAGACGTACAGCTACACCGGCAAGGCCGTCGGCACCGACGGCAAGCCCGTCGAGCTCAAGGGCTCGTTCACCACCGTCGCGCCGGGCTCGCAGACCCGCGCGACCCTCTGGCCCTCCGACAACCAGACCGTCGGCGTCGCGGCGCCGATCATGGTCAAGTTCGAGGCGCCGGTGCAGGACAAGGCGACCGTCGAGAAGGCGCTCAAGGTCACCAACTCGGCGAACGTGCAGGGCTCCTGGGCCTGGCTCAGCTCGCAGGAGGTGCACTACCGGCCGGAGAAGTACTGGCCCGCCAACACGACGATCAAGGTCGAGGCCAAGCTCTACGGCGTCAACTACGGCGGCGGCGCGTTCGGCAAGGCGGACGTGACCAGCGACTTCACCGTCGGCCGCAACCAGGTCGTGAAGATCGACAACCCGACGCACCGGCTCAAGGTGTTCCGGGACGGCGCGCAGGTCGCGGACTACCCGGCCTCGTTCGGCAAGGACGCGGACCCCGAGCTCACGACGCCGAACGGCACGTTCGTGGTCATGGCGAAGAACGACACGTTCTCGTTCGACAACCCGCGCTACGGCTACACCAACGTCGTGAAGAAGTGGGCCGTCCGGTTCTCGAACCACGGCGAGTTCATCCACGAGAACAACGACAACGCGGCCAACATCGGCACGAACAACACCTCGCACGGCTGCGCGAACCTGCTGGAAGCCGACGCGAAGGCGTACTACGACTCGGCCCTGGTCGGCGACCCGGTCGAGGTCACCGGCTCCATCACGACGCTGCCCGCCCAGTTCGACTGGTACGACTGGCAGCTCTCCTGGGCGCAGTGGAAGGAGAAGTCGGCCATCAAGTAGGGCCGGCGGGAATGCGTCCCCCGACCTGGTCGTTCGTACTTGTGTGCATCTGACACACGTGACGGCGGCAGGCGGGGGACGACTGGCCGTTCGTGAGTCGGGTCCGGACGGCGCGCCACCCGTGGTCCTGATCCACGGCTGGGCGCAGACGGGTGAGGTCTGGGACCTCCCCGATTTCCACACCTACGCCGTCGACCTGCGGGGACACGGCGAGTCCGAGGACTTCGGCGACTACCGCGACTCCGCCCGGTGGGCCGCGGACCTGAAGGCCGTGCTCGACCACACCGGGCCCGCGACCGTCGTTGCGTGGTCCTACGGCGGGCTCGTCGTCACCGACCACCTCCGCTTCCACGGCACGTCGTCGATCAACGCGATCGTGCTCGTGAGCGCCATCACCGAGATCGGTCGTGGTCGCCCGGGAGGCGCCACCGGCCGGGTCATGCGGGCCGCGTTGCCCGGCGCGATCACCGACGACGCCGTGATGGGCGAGTTCTGCCGCGCCATGGCACCCGTACTACCTGCTGGGACGGTCGCGAAGCTCACTGCCGCCGCGACCTCCGTGAGCCATAAAGTGCGAGGTGAGCTGTTCCGCAGGGACGTGGGCAGCGCTGACGTGCTGAAGGCCGTAGACGTGCCGACCCTGGTCGTGCACGGAACTCAAGACGAGGTGGTCGCCCCTGCCGCCGCCGAGTACTCCGCCGCCCTGATCCCCGGAGCCGAGTTGAGCCTCTACCCCGACACCGCGCACGCGCCCTTCCTGGAGCGGCCCGAGCGGTTCACCGCCGATCTCCTGCGAGTCGCCCGATGAAGCGCGTCGCGGTGCTCTCAGTGCACACCTCGCCGCTCGAACAGCCGGGAACGGGTGATGCGGGCGGGATGAACGTCTACATCGTGCAGACGGCCACTCGGATGGCCCAGCGCGGCGTCGAGGTGGAGATCTTCACGCGCGCCACGTCGTCGGAGCTGCCGCCGGTGGCCGAGCTCGCGCCCGGCGTGCGGGTCCGGCACGTCGCCGCGGGGCCGTTCGAGGGCCTGGGCAAGGAGGAGCTGCCCGGCCAGCTCTGTGCGTTCACGGCGGGCGTCCTGCGCGCCGAGGCACGGCACGAGCCGGGCTACTACGACGCGATCCACTCGCACTACTGGCTGTCCGGGCAGGTCGGCTGGCTCGCCCGCGAACGGTGGGGCGTGCCGCTCGTCTACACCGCGCACACGCTCGCCAAGGTGAAGAACCTGGCGCTGGCCGAGGGCGACGCCCCGGAACCCAGGATGCGGGTGATCGGCGAGGAGCAGGTCGTCGCCGAGTCGGACCGGCTGGTGGCGAACACCGACATCGAGGCCGGCGAGCTGATCAAGCTCTACGACGCGGAACCGTCCAAGGTCGCCGTCGTGCCGCCCGGTGTCGACCTCGACCGCTTCACACCGGGCGACCAGCGCGCGGCCCGGCAGTCGCTCGGCATCCCGCAGGACGCGATCGTGCTGGCGTTCGTCGGCCGGATCCAGCCGCTGAAGGCCCCTGACGTGCTGCTCCGCGCCGCCGCCGAGATGCTCGTGCGCGATCCCGGGCTGCGTTCGAAGCTCGTCGTGCTGATCGTCGGCGGGCCGTCGGGCAGCGGTACCGAACGGCCGAAGGCGCTGGAGGAGCTGGCCGCGCAGCTGCGGATCACGGACGTCGTGCGCTTTCTGCCGCCGCAGCCCGGCCCGGCGCTGGCCGAGGTCTTCCGGGCCGCGGACCTGGTCGCCGTGCCGAGCCACAACGAGTCGTTCGGGCTGGTGGCGCTGGAGGCCCAGGCCTGCGGAACGCCCGTGGTCGCGGCGGCCGTCGGCGGGCTGCCGGTGGCGGTCAACGACGGCGTGTCCGGGGTGCTGGTGCACGGGCACGAGCCCGGTGAGTGGGCCTCGGCGATCAGCGGGGTCGCCCTGCCGCAGCGGGAGCACCTGGCGAGCAACGCCGTGGGACATGCGCGACGCTTCTCGTGGGACCGCACGACTGACGCCCTGCTGGCGGGGTATCAAGAGGCGGCAGAAGTGTTCCGCCGGGAGGTTTTCGCTTGAGCGACTTGACAGTTGATGCAGTGATCAAGGCTTTTCTGGACGAGCGCGAGCTGAAGTACGACCGGCGCGAGCCGGGCAAGTTCTTCGTGACCCTGCCGGGCACCAAGAAGCTGCAGACCAACGTGTGGCTGGTCGAGACCACGCACGCGCTGGTCGTCGAGGCCTTCGTGTGCCGGCGGCCGGACCAGTCGTTCGAGGACGTCTACCGGTTCTTGCTGCGCCGCAACGCGCGGCTGTACGGCGTGCACTACACGATCGACGCCGAGGGCGACATCTACCTGGTCGGACGGGTCGGCAAGCACGCCGTGACCGCGGACGAGCTGGACCGGGTGCTCGGGCAGGTGCTGGAGGCGGCGGACGGCGACTTCAACCCGTTGCTCGAGATCGGGTTCGCCGACGCGATCCGGCGCGAGTGGGCGTGGCGGGTGTCGCGCGGCGAGTCGCTCGCGAACCTGGCGGCGTTCCAACATCTCGTTTCGGACTAGTCGCCGACTCGTTTCGGCTTCCCCGGCAACTCCCCGGTGGTCCCGAGCCGTCCGACAGGCATGCGTAGACCAGTGCTGTGGGTGGGAGTGGCGTTGCTGGCCCTGGTTTCGACGGGGTGTGGCAGCAGCAACATGAGCGGGACGTCGGCGAAGGATGCCGCCGCGCCTCCGCAGGCGGCGCAGAACGTGGCGCCGCAGCAGAACCCGGCGAAGGAGAACAACGCGGGTCAGGCCGTGCAGTCCGTGCAGCAGCAGGAACGTCAGCTGGTGCGCACGGCGAACGTCGACCTGCGCAGTGACGACGTGCTGAAGGCGATCGGGCAGGTCAAGGACCGTGCGGCGGGCGTCGGCGGGTTCGCCGGCGAGGAGAACTCGACCAAGAACTCCGGGTCCGTGACCGTGCGGGTGCCGTCCACCGAGCTGGACAAGGTCGTCCGGGACCTCGCGAGTGTGGGCGAGGTCACCCGCAGCGAGGTGCGCAGCGAGGACGTCACCGACCAGCTGGTGGACGTCGAGGCGCGGATCGCGACGCAGAAGGCCAGCGTCGAGCGGCTGCGCGTGCTGTTCGAGCGGGCCGGGTCGACGTCCGAGGTCGCGCAGGTCGAGCAGGAGCTGACCAAGCGGCAGGCCGACCTGGAGTCGATGCAGCGGCGCAGCGCGTCGTTGAAGGGCCAGGTCTCGATGGCGACGCTGACCGTGCGGGTCGCGACCGTGCCGATCGCGGCACCGGAGCCGGAGAAGGTCGGGTTCCTCGGCGCTCTGGCGGGCGGCTGGGACGCGCTGGTCGCGGTCGTGGGCGTGATCCTGATCGGCGTCGGCGCCATGCTGCCGTTCCTGGTGGCGCTCGGCGTGCCCGCCGTGGCGATCGTCTACCTGCTGCGTCGGCGCAGGCGTGTCACCCGGATGAACGAAGCAGGGTGATCAAGTTCTACTGAGAGTTGCCTTTGATGATGCGCGGAACGGCTCGGGAGAGAGGGGGAGTCGCATCGAGCCGTCCCGCGTCAAAGGTCCCCGCTGCGGGGGATCCGTGGACGGGGGGTGCCTGCGGATCCCAAGCGGGCCACGCGATTCGACGGGGGATGACGAACCGCGCAAGGTGCCTCGCGCTCGTCGAGTAAGCGTGGGAGCCGACTCGCGGAGGCGGTATCAACTTCTCAGATACATCCTTGCGATCACAAGTGCTTGTATTGCTCCATTCGAGTGTATTTAGCGGCGCAAAGTAACGCATCTGTAGCGATCGAGTTGTCCTTGACCTGCCCAGTGGGCTGGATCACGATGAGCCCACAGGCTGGGTGTACAGCGCTGTACAGCGAGTGAATGAGGTCGCCGCATGGTCTTTCGCAGTCCGTACCCCGATGTCGAGATCCCCGATGTGTCGCTGCACCAGCTGTTGTTCGGCGACATCGCCGACCGGGTGGACCGGGTTGCGCTGATCGACGGCATGTCCGGCGCGACGATGACCTACGGACAGTTGGCCGGAGCCATCGACCGCATGGCCGCCGCACTGGCCGCGCGAGGTATTGGCAAAGGTGATGTCGTCGGCATCCTCAGCCCGAACACGCCCTACTACGCCGTCGTGTTCCACGGCATCCTGCGCGCGGGCGCCACGGCCACCACGATCAACGCGCTCTACACGCCCGACGAGGTCGCGCACCAGCTGCACGACGCGGGCGCGAAGATGCTGTTCACGGTGTCGGTGCTGCTCCCGAACGCCGCTCCGGGCGCCGCGAAGGCCGGAGTGACCGACGTCGTCGTCCTGGACGGCGCCGAGGGCTACCCGTCGTTGCCGGAGCTGCTGGCGAACGACCACCCCGTGCCCGAGGTGACGATCAACCCGTCCGAGGACCTGGCGGTGCTGCCGTACTCGTCCGGCACGACCGCGCTGCCCAAGGGCGTGATGCTGACGCACCGCAACCTGGTCGCGAACCTCGTGCAGTGCGGCCCGATCCTGTCCGACGTGGGCGAGAACACCCGGATCCTCGCCGTGCTGCCGTTCTTCCACATCTACGGCATGCAGGTCCTGATGAACAACGGCCTCTACATCGGCGGTGTCGTGGTGACGCTGCCGAAGTTCGAGCTGCCCGAGTTCCTCCGCGTGATCGCCGAGCACAAGACCGACCGCGTGTACATCGCGCCGCCGGTGGCCGTCGCCCTGGCGAAGCACCCGATCGTCGACAACTACGACCTGTCGGCGCTGCACACGCTGTTCTCCGGAGCCGCGCCTCTCGACGAGGACCTCGCCGCCGCCGTCCGCAAGCGCATCGGCTGCCGCGTCGTGCAGGGCTACGGCATGACGGAGATGTCGCCCGTCAGCCACGCCATCCCGGACGGCCGCGACGACATCTCGGTCGGCACCGTCGGCGTGATCATCCCGAACCTCGAGTGCCGCCTGGTCGACCCGGCCACCGGCGACGACGTCGGCGTGGGCGAGCGCGGCGAGCTGTGGTGCAAGGGCCCGAACATCATGAAGGGCTACCTGAACAACGCCGAGGCCACCGCCGCCACCATCGACGACGACGGCTGGCTGCACACCGGCGACGTGGCGGTGATCGACGCCGACGGCATCGTCTCGATCGTCGACCGCGTCAAGGAGCTCATCAAGTACAAGGGCTACCAGGTCCCGCCGGCCGAGCTCGAGGCCGTGCTGCTCACGCACGAGGAGATCGCCGACGCGGCGGTCATCGGCGTGAAGGACGAGGACGGCGAGGAGGTCCCGAAGGCGTTCGTCGTGCGCCAGCCGGGGTCCTCTGTGGACGGTGACGCCGTGATGGCGTTCGTGGCCTCGCACGTGGCGCCGCACAAGAAGGTGCGCGTGGTGGAGTTCATCGAGGCGATCCCGAAGTCGGCCGCGGGCAAGATCCTGCGCAAGGACCTGCGGGCGCGCGAACAGTCCTGATCCCGTGTTGCCCGAACGCCCCCGGCGAGACCGTCGCCGGGGGCGTTCGGCCGTTCTACCCGCGACGGATGCGCCGCCACAGCACGGCGAAGACGACGGCCGAGCCGAGCACGACGACGACCAGCGTTCCCCAGGGCACGTACCTCGACCAGTCGTCGGCCAGGACCACCCCCAGCACGACCGCGACCGCCAGGGCCGCACAGATGAACAGCACCAACTGCCAGGCCGTCTGCTTGAGGACCCGCAACCGCTCGCGTCGCGAGTCGTCCATCTCGCTGTTCCCCATGCAGCCGACCCTTCCACGAAGAGCGGTCGCGCGGGCCTCAGTTGCTCTTGGTCAGCAACGAGTCGGCGAGGGTGCCGGCGAGCCACTCGCGGTACCGGTCTGGGGGCCAGCCGAGGATCTGGTGCACGTGCGGTGAGCACATCGTCACCAGCACGTCCGCCACCGCCGCCGCGTCGAGCTCCGCCCGCACCTCGCCCGTGGCCATCAACGCCTCCGCGACCACCAGGCAGTTGGCCCGCATCGCGCGCTCGCCCTCGTCCGAGATCCGCCGCATGTCGGCATCGGCCCCGGCGGACTCGATCCCGGCCATGATCAACGCACCGGCCCGTTCCTGCACGATCCCGTTGCGCCGCACCATCTCCGCGATCAGCTCGGTCGCGGACGGCGCCGCGAGCACCTCGGCGAACTCCGGCCGGTCCCGCAGTGCCACGGGCTCCTCGTCGCCCGCGATCGCCACGTTCAACGCGTCCTGGAAGAGCTCGACCTTGTTGCGGTAGTGCGTGTACACGGTCCGCTCGGACACCCCGGCCTCGGCCGCGATCCGCCGCATCGACGTCGCCACGAACCCGTCGCGCGTGAACAGCCGGTGCCCCGCCAGGCGCACCTGCAGGCGCGTCTGGGCGGCCGCCTGCTCCCGCAGCGGTGAGCTGTACGAACGCTTGACTTCGTCCTTCATCGAGCGCAGCCTACCTGTATTCGTTGCGGAGCTTCTGCAGTCAAATGGAGGAACCCGGGATGGCGAAGATCAGCGGCATCAGAGGCGTGAAGATCCCGGTGTCCGACCTGCGGCGCAGCATCGAGTGGTACGACCGGGTCTTCGGCTACGAGGTCGTCTGGGAGTTCGCCGACGAGGACGGCGTCGTGCGAGGCGTCTCGGGCTGGGTGAGCGACGGCGCGGCAGGGCTGAGCCTGCGCGAGAACCCCGCGAAGGCGAAGGCCATCGCCGGGTTCGACCCGGTCAACTGGGCCGTGGAGACCCGGCGGGACCTGGGCGAGTGGATCGCGCACCTCGACGGGCTCGGCATCGAGCACTCACCCGAGATCGAGGCGAGCATCGGGTGGTTGCTGGTCTTCAACGACCCCGACGGCCTGGAGATCCACATGTACACCGACGAGGAACATGGCGTGGATCACGGTGCCCGGCCGGGGTACGGCAGGCGGGTCGGCATGGCAGGCTAGCCGCCATGTCTGTCGGAACCTTGGTCCTGCTCCGCCACGGCGAGAGCACGTGGAACGCGGAGAACCTCTTCACCGGCTGGGTGGACGTTCCCCTGTCGGAGAAGGGCGAGAAGGAGGCCCGTCGCGGCGGGCTGCTCCTCAAAGAGGCCGGCGTGCTGCCGGAGGTGCTGCACACGAGCCTCATGCGCCGGGCGATCATGACCGCCAACCTGGCTCTCGACGCCGCGGACCGGCACTGGATCCCGGTCAAGCGCGACTGGCGGCTCAACGAGCGCCACTACGGCGCGTTGCAGGGCAAGAACAAGAAGCAGACGCTCGAGGAGTTCGGCGAGGAGCAGTTCATGCTCTGGCGCCGGTCCTACGACACCCCGCCGCCGCCCATCGAGCCCGGCAGCGAGTTCAGCCAGGACACCGACCCGCGCTACGCGGACCTCGGCCCCGACCTGCCGCTCACCGAGTGCCTGCTCGACGTCGTGAAGCGCATGCTGCCGTACTGGGACCAGGAGATCGTCCCGGACCTGCGCGCCGGCAAGACGGTCCTCGTGGCCGCCCACGGCAACTCGCTGCGCGCCCTCGTGAAGCACCTCGACGGCATCTCGGACGAGGCCATCGCGGGGCTCAACATCCCGACGGGCATCCCGCTGCGCTACGACCTCGACGAGGACCTCAAGCCGATCAAGCCGGGCGGCGAGTACCTCGACCCGGACGCCGCCAAGGACGCCATCGCGGCGGTGGCGAACCAGGGTCGCTGACCACGTTCTGAGAAGGGCGCACCCACGCGGTGGGTGCGCCCTTTCGCGTGTTTGGACACGGTTGGGTGAACAGCGGCTGACCAGCCACGGAACAACCGTCCACTGAGGTGTCGCGGGTGTCACGGTTCACGCTTCCGCACTAGGCCAAGACACCTCTGAGCTGCTTACCATTCGCCTCGTGACCACAACGGGTTACCTCGCTGTGTCGATCGGCCTCGTGCTCATCGGCGCGATCGCCGCTTTCTTCATCGGCCGGTTCACCGCTCCACGGCACCCCAAGAAGCCGGAGGGCCTCACGGTCGCCGACCTGATCCAACAGATCGTGCACGACTCCCACGACGGCATCGTGGTGCTGAACCACTTCGGCGACGTCGTGCTGCACAACCCCCGCGCCGAGGACCTCGGCATCGTCCGCAACAACCGCGTGGACGACCGGGCGCGCAAGGCCGCCGAGGGCGTCCGCAACAGCAACGAGGTCGTGTACGTCGACCTCTCGCCGCTGGACGGCTACCGGACCGGGCGCCAGCCCGAGGCCGTGCACGCCGAGGTCCGGCTGCTCATCGAGGACTTCACGGTCGTGGACGCCACGGACGAGTCCGAGGCCGTGCGGCTGGAGAAGACCCGGCGCGACTTCGTGGCGAACGTCAGCCACGAGCTCAAGACCCCCGTCGGCGCGCTGGCCCTGCTCGCGGAGGCCGTGCTGGACGCGAGCGACGACCAGGACGAGGTCCGCCGGTTCAGCGCGAAGATCATGCAGGAGGCCACCCGCCTCGGCGCGCTCGTCACCGAGCTCATCGCGCTCTCCCGGCTGCAGGGCGCCGAGAAGCTGCCCGAGCTGTCCGACACCGAGATCGACGTCGTGATCAACGAGGCGCTCTCGCGGTCCAAGCTCGCCGCCGAGTCGGTCAACATCTCGATCAACGTCGACGAACCGAGCGGGTTCGTCGTGCCGGGCGACCGGTCGTTGCTGGTCACGGCCCTGACGAACCTCCTGGACAACGCGGTCGCGTACTCGCCTCCCGGCAGTCCCGTCAGCGTGAGCCGCCGGCTGGTCGACGGGCACGTCGAGATCGCCGTGACCGACCGCGGCATCGGCATCGCCGAGGACCAGCAGATCCGCGTCTTCGAACGGTTCTACCGCGTCGACAAGGCCCGGTCGCGCGCCACCGGGGGCACCGGCCTCGGGCTCGCGATCGTCAAGCACGTCGCCGCCAACCACGGTGGTGAGGTGAAGCTGTGGAGCCTGCCAGGAACGGGGTCCACCTTCACGCTGCGGCTCCCGGCCGCGGCGACCGAACCGAACCCGACTCTCGTGCCGGCTGGCACGGGTGACCCAGGAGGAGAGCTGTGACCAGGGTGCTCATCGTGGAGGACGAGGAGTCCTTCGCCGATCCGCTCGCCTTCCTGCTGCGCAAGGAAGGGTTCACCGCGGCGCTCGCGGCCACCGGCCAGGAGGCGCTCGAGGAGTTCGACCGCAACGGTGCCGACATCGTGCTGCTCGACCTGATGCTGCCCGGCATGAGCGGCACGGACGTGTGCAAGCAGCTCCGCCAGCGCTCGGCCGTCCCCGTGATCATGGTGACGGCGCGCGACAGCGAGATCGACAAGGTCGTGGGTCTCGAGCTCGGTGCTGACGACTACGTCACAAAGCCGTACTCGGCGCGGGAGCTCATCGCCCGCATCCGCGCGGTGCTGCGCCGCGGCGGAGAGTCCGAGGACCTGCTCCCGCAGATCCTCGAGGCGGGCCCGGTGCGGATGGACGTGGAACGCCACGTCGTGACCGTCGCGGGCCAGGACGTCAGCCTGCCGCTCAAGGAGTTCGACCTGCTCGAATACCTGCTGCGCAACGTCGGCCGCGTCCTCACCCGAGGTCAGCTGATCGACCGCGTGTGGGGAGCGGACTACGTGGGCGACACGAAGACGCTGGACGTGCACGTCAAGCGGTTGCGTTCGAAGATCGAACCGGACCCGTCGGCACCGCGGCACCTCGTGACCGTGAGGGGTCTGGGTTACAAGTTCGAGTCCTGACGGACACGACCAGGTACCGTTTCCGGCGTGCGCCTGGGCGTTCTCGACGTGGGTTCCAACACCGTCCACCTACTCGTGGTGGACGCGCATCGTGGTGCCCACCCCATCCCGATGACGTCGGAGAAGACGATTCTTCGTCTCGCCGAGCAGCTCGACGACAAGGGTCAGCTCCGCAAAGCCGGTGCTGACCAGCTCGTTCGTGCCGTCGCCGCCGCCAAGGCGTCGGCCAAGCGGTCCGGCTGCGAGGACCTGATGGCGTTCGCGACCTCGGCGGTGCGCGAGGCGGGCAACTCGGCCGAGGTGCTCGACCGGGTGCGCACCGAGACCGGGGTCGAACTGAAGGTCCTGTCCGGCGAGGACGAGGCGAAGTTCACCTTTCTCGCGGTCCGCCGCTGGTACGGCTGGTCCGCGGGCAAGTTGCTCAGCCTCGACATCGGCGGCGGCTCTCTTGAGCTCGCCATCGGCCGCGACGAGAACCCGGACCTGGCCTTCTCCGTGCCCCTCGGCGCGGGAAGGCTCACCAGGACCCGGTTCCACAAGGACCCTCCCCGGCGTTCGGAGGTCCGCGAGACCACCGAGTGGCTCGCCGAGCAGCTCGCGCCCGTGGCGCGGAAGCTGAAGCGAGCGGGGGAACCCGATCGAGTGGTTGCGACCTCAAAAACTTTCCGAACGCTGGCGCGGCTCACCGGGGCCGCGCCATCGTCTGCCGGGCCCAGGGCACGACGCGTGCTCACCGACGCGGGCCTGCGGCAGCTGATCGCGTTCATTTCCCGGATGTCGGCCAGTGACCTCGCCGAACTGGAGGGCGTGAGCACCTCGCGCGCACACCAGCTCGTCGCGGGCGCACTGGTCGCGGAGGCCACAATGCGAGCCCTGTCACTCACCCAGCTGGAGATTTGCCCCTGGGCACTCCGGGAGGGTGTCATCCTCCGTCGGCTGGACCACACTGACGGGACGGACCAGAGCGATACTGGACGGACTGGCCAGACCGGGGCACGGTGGAGTTGATGAGTCGAGAGAGCGGATCGGACCAGACGCAGCGCACAGTCGCTGAGCTGCTCGCCCAGTACGGCGGCAGCGCAGAGAGTGCGCCACGTCGGCGACGCCGCCGGGCTGCGGACGAAGAGGACGAGGTCCAGCAGCCGGAGACCGCGCCCCAGACGATCATCGAGCGGGTGCTGTCCGACAGCGGTCGCCTGATGGCGATCCGCGACGACGCCGCACCGCCGGCCGGTCGTCGCGCCGCCCCGGAACCGCAGGCAGCACCGCTGCCGCCGGCCGCCGAGCGCACGGCGTACCAGCCGAAGCCGCAGGTGGCGCCCCCCAAGCCGCCTGGGCAGCCGCAGCCGTCGCAGCAGCTCCCGGTGCCGCCGGCCCAGCCGCCTCAGGTCCGCAGACCGGCACCGCCGAAGCCCGCGCCGCCGGCCGCCAAGCCGCCGGCGCCCGTGCCACCGCCTCCCGCGGCCGCCGAGCAGACCCGGCAGGTGCCGCAGGTCCGCGACCAGCCGTCGAACTCCGGCATGCCGCGCCCGGACGTGCCCGGCCGCCTGGAGGCGAGGCTCGACTCGTCGCCGTCGCGCACGAACATCACCCGGCCGCCGAAGCCGGTGCCCCCGTCGGTGCAGATGCCGGTTCCCGGCCCGCCGCGCGAGGCGATGACCGAGCAGCTGCCGCGCATCCCGGCGAAGGCGCCGGTGGACAAGATCGCCGCGCTCGAGACCGAGTCCGTGCTGATCGTGCCGCCCGCACCGCCGAGGCTCCCGGACCCGCTGCCGGGCAACGTCCCCGACGCCTGGTTCGGCGACGACGACCCGCAGGCCAAGACCGACCTGTCGATGGCGCCGATGGAGTCGACCGCGGCGCACCCCGGCCCGTACGTGGACGACGACGACTCGCAGGAGTACGCCGCCTACCGCGCCGAGGACGACTACCTCGCGGACACCGACGAGGAGGACGACGAGGACGACGACGGCCCCGCGGGTCTGGACGACGCCGCCGAGGTCGAGGAGGACGCGGACGCCGAACCGCGCTCCGCCGGCAAGGAATGGCTGATCATGATCGGCCAGCTCGCCGTCGGCGTGCTCGGGGGCGCGGGCCTGTGGCTCGCGTTCAACTACCTGTGGCGCTCGGTGCCCGCCGCCGCACTCGTGGTGGCCCTGGCGGTGACCGTGGGTCTGGTGTTGCTGGTGCGGAAGATCCGCCGTGCGGACGATCTGCAGACCACCGTCCTGGCCGTGCTCGTGGGCCTCATCGTGACCGTCTCACCAGCGGCGATGCTGCTGGTGAAGAGTTGACCTCCCGCATCCCGGTCGGGCTTTCCACGGCGTCGGTCTACCCGCAGCCCGCCGGTGCGGCGTTCGAGATCGCGTCCGAGCTGGGGTACGACGGCGTCGAGCTCATGGTCTGGGCCGACCCGGTGTCGCAGGACATCCGTGCCGTCGACCGGCTCTCGTCCCGCTGGGGCATGCCGGTGCTGGCCGTGCACGCGCCCTGCCTGCTGATCTCGCAGCGCGTGTGGTCGCCGGACCCGTCCGAACGGCTGCGGCGGGCGGTGGAGGCCGCGTCCGAGCTCGGCGCGCCCACGGTCGTGCTGCACCCGCCGTTCCGGTGGCAGCGCAAGTACGCGGACGGGTTCGCCGAGCTGGTGTCCTCGCTGGAGGACTCGAGCGGGATCGCCATCGCCGTCGAGAACATGTTCCCGGTCAAGCGGCCCCTCGGGCGGGGGCGTTCGGTCGAGATGAACGCGTTCAAGCCGTCCGTCGACCCGACCGACGTGGGCCACGCCAACTACACGCTGGACCTCTCGCACTCGGCCGCCGCGCACATGGACGCGCTGGAGCTGGCCAAGCGGATGGGGGACGGGCTCCGGCACGTCCACCTCGCCGACGGGTCCGGTGCGCCCAAGGACGAGCACATGGTGCCGGGGCGGGGCACCCAGCCGTGCGCCGAGCTGTGCGAGACCCTCGCCAGGGGCGGGTTCGACGGGCAGGTCGTGCTGGAGGTCAACACCCGGCGTGCCGGGTCGCCTGCCGCCCGGCGGGAGATGCTCGCGGAGTCGTTGCTGTTCGCCCGGCTGCACCTGGACTGGTCGACCGAGGGCGGCGCCGGGAAGGCCCGTTCGGGGCTGCCGCGCTGACCGTCCAGGGTCGTTCGGCGCTGTCGTGACGACTCCGGGTTAGGGTTCGGGGTGTGAACCCGCTGCGAGCGTTGATCATGGCCGCGTCTCGCAACGAGACGGTCCGCCACCTGGTCGCCAACGCCCCCATCAGCCGTGATGTCGTGAAGCGGTTCGTCGCGGGCGAGAGGACGGCCGACGCCGTCGAGGTCGTGCGGGGGCTCGGTCTGCCGGTCACGCTCGACTACCTCGGCGAGGACACGAAGGACGAGGCGCAGGCCGAGAAGACCGTCCAGGCCTACCTGGAGCTGCTCGACGCGCTGCACGCCGCGGGGCTGGCCGGGAACGCCGAGGTGAGCGTCAAGCTGTCCGCGGTCGGGCAGTCGCTCGACGAGTCCCTCGCCCTGACGAATGCCTCCCGGATCTGCGCCGCCGCCGAGCAGTGCGGGACGACGGTCACGCTCGACATGGAGGACCACACCACCACGGATTCCACCTTGCGGGTCCTGGCCGAGCTGCGGCGGAGCTGGCCCTGGGTCGGGGCCGTGCTGCAGACGTACCTGCACCGGACCCTGGACGACTGCAAGCAGCTCGCGGGGCCCGGGAGCAGGGTCCGGCTGGTCAAGGGGGCCTACGCGGAGCCTCCCGAGGTTGCGATTCAGGATCCATCAGAGGTTGATCTGAACTACGTGCGGTGCCTGAACGTTCTCCTCGCTGGAGAGGGCTACCCCATGTTCGCCACGCACGACCCCAGACTGATCGAAATCATTGGCGAACGAGCCCGCTGGTATGACAAAACTGACTTCGAGTACCAGATGCTGTACGGCATCCGGCCCGAGGAGCAGAGGCGTCTCGGCACTCGCGTTTATGTCCCCTACGGCGAGCAGTGGTACGGATATCTCATGCGGCGACTTGCAGAACGGCCTGCCAACGTGACCTTTTTCCTGCGGTCGCTGGCCAGCCGCTCATGACCTTCTCGAAGTCCAGTGCGGTGCGGTCGCTCGGTGACGGAACCTTCACCGCGTCCCTGCCCGCCGAGTGGACCGTCGGGCCCAAGCCCCACGGTGGTTTCCTCCTCGCGGTGATGACCCGTGCGGCCGCCCAGGTCGCCGACGGCGACCCGTTGGCGGTGTCCGCTCAGTTCCTGCGCGCGCCGGAGGTGGGGCCCGTGCTGGTCCGCACCGACGTGCGCAAGGCGGGGCGGACGGCCACGGTCATCGCGGTGTCCCTGGAGCAACGCGGCCAGGTGTGCGTCGAGGCTTCGGTGACCACGGGGCGGATCCCCGAGCACCGGGCCGACTACGTGAACCTGCCGTCGATGCCCGCGGCGCCTCCGCCGGGGTCGGTGGAGATGGCGACGTTCCCGACCGGCGGGATCTACCGGGTGGGCGCGTTGTGCGACCTGCGGGTGGACCGCGAGTCGGCGACGTTCCTCGACCGGCGCACGGACGGGCCGCTGACGCTCAAGCTCTGGGCGCGGCCCACCGACGAGCAGCCCGACCCGTACTTCGCGTTGCTCGCGGGCGACCTGTCGATGCCCGTGACGTTCAACCTCGGGCGTTTCGGCTGGTCACCGACGGTGCAGCTGACGGCGTTGCTACGGGCCCGGCCGGCGCCGGGCTGGCTGCGGATCCACGTCACCTGTCAGGCGGTGCACGGCCAGTGGTTCGACGAGGACGCCACGGTGATCGACTCGGCCGGGCGGCTCGTGTGCCAGGCACGGCAGCTGGCGCTGACCCCCGCTGTGTGAGACTTGACCGATGACGAAGATCGCGGTGCTGGGCGCGGGCAAGATCGGTGAGGCGCTGCTGTCCGGGCTGCTCCAGGGCGGGCGCCCGGCTGCGGATCTGATGTTCACGGAGAAGCACGAGTCCCGCGCGAAGGCGCTGACCGAGCAGTACGGCTTCGAGGCCGTCACGGTCTCGGGCGCGGCGGCGAAGGCCGACGTGCTCGTCGTGGCGGTCAAGCCGCAGGACATCGAGCCGTTGCTCACCGAGCTCGCGCCCGTGCTGCGGGACGGCACGCTGATCGTCTCGCTCTGCGCGGGCCTGCCGACGGCCCTGTACGAACGCAGGCTGCCCGCGGGCACCCCGGTGGTGCGGGTCATGCCGAACACGCCGATGGTCGTCGGTGAGGCCATGAGCGCCGTCTCCGGCGGTTCCAACGCCACGCCGGAGCACCTGAAGGTCGTCGAGGAGCTCCTGTCGACCGTCGGCAAGGTCGCGGTGGTGCCGGAGTCGCAGCAGGACGCGGTGACGGCGCTGTCGGGCTCCGGTCCCGCGTACTTCTTCTTCCTGGTCGAGGCGATGATCGACGCGGGCATCCTGCTCGGCATCCCGCGCGACCTGGCCTCGCAGCTCATCATCCAGTCGGCCGTGGGTGCCGCGACGATGCTCAACGAGGGCTCGAGCCACCCCGTGATCCTGCGCGAGGCGGTCACTTCGCCCGCCGGTACGACGATCATGGCGATCCGCGAGCTGGAGAAGCACGGAGTCCGTGCGGCCCTGCTCGCGGCCATCGAGAGCGCCCGCGACCGCTCCGTCGAACTGGGTCGTCAGCACGAGGACTGACCCGAAGTGAGGGTCCGGCCCCACTTGGACGTCGCAGGAGTCACACCAGTCCCGCTACTCTCAGGGCAGCACGTGCGTGTCGAACCGTCGGTGGGGAAGACCGACGGCACGACACGTGTCGAAGGATGCGGTGATGTATGCCTGCGAAGGAGAACGAACGAACAGGCCTCGCTCAGGTGCAGTTCCTGACCGTGGCCGAGGTGGCCTCGATGATGCGGGTCTCCAAGATGACCGTGTACCGCCTGGTGCACTCCGGTGAGCTGCCCGCTGTGCGGGTCGGCAAGTCGTTCCGGGTGCCGGAAAAAGCGGTGCACGCCTACCTGGAGAACGCGTACTTCGACGCTGGCTGAAGGCTGGTGAACCCCGCCGGGTAGACTGGTAGGCCGATCGTGCTTACCGGCGCGCCGTGCTTGACACGGCCAAGGCTGGGGCGCGCCAGTCAAAGCAACGTCTAGAGCTAAGGAACCCGCATGGGCTCGGTCATCAAGAAGCGCCGCAAGCGCATGTCGAAGAAGAAGCACCGCAAGCTGCTGCGCAAGACCAGGGTCCAGCGCAGGAAGCGCGGCAAGTAAGCCCGCATGCGCTCTGCCGCCGTCGGCCTCCGTGAGGAGACCGGCGGCGGTTGCGTTTTCCGGACCCTGGGTGGCACCCGCAAGGGTGCTTGCGCAGGGTACGGGTATCACCCACTGAGACGAACGACGGGAAACACGGGATCGGTCGCCGCCGTTCGGGTGATTAGCCCGTAAAGCCTGCGTGACCTGCGTCAAGACGGCGTTCCGGCCCCGTGCGGTTCCCAATCAGGTCTGTAGCATCGACCAATCGCCACGCCCTTCGTGCTTGGAGTCGCATGACGCCCAAGGTCGTCCTCGTCACCGGAGTCAGCCGCTTCCTCGGCGGCCACCTCGCCGCGCGCTTCGCCGCGAACCCGGACGTCGAGCGCGTGCTCGGCGTGGACACCGAGCCGCCGCCACGCGACCTGCTGCGCCGCATGGGCCGCGCGGAGTTCGTGCGGGCCGACATCCGCAACCCGCTGATCAGCAAGGTCATCTCCACCGCGAACGTGGACACGGTCGTGCACGCCTCCGTCACCGCGAGCCCGGCCGGGCCCACCGGCCGCACGGTGATGAAGGAGATGAACGTCATCGGGACCATGCAGCTGCTGGCCGCGTGCCAGAAGTCGCCGAACGTGCGCAAGCTCGTCGTGAAGTCCACCAGCGCCGTCTACGGGTCCAGCAGCCGCGACCCGGCGGTGTTCACCGAGGACATGGGCCCCAAGGACCTGCCGTCGTCCGGCTACGCCAAGGACGCGGTCGAGGTCGAGGGCTACGTGCGCGGGTTCAGCCGCCGCCGGCCGGACGTGGACGTGACGACCCTGCGCTTCACGAACTTCATCGGCCCGCGCATCGACACGGTGCTGACGCGCTATTTCGCCCTACCGGTCGTGCCCACCGTCCTGGGCTACGACGCTCGTGTGCAGCTGCTGCACTCCGAGGACGCACTGGCGGTCCTGGAACGCGCGACGCTGCACGACCTGCCAGGTGTCTACAACGTGGGCGGCGACGGCGTGCTGCTGCTGTCGCAGGCGATCAGGCGGGCGGGCAGGCTGAACCTGCCGGTGCCCAGTGCCGCCGTGCCCACCGTCGGAGGCTTCTTCCGGAGCGCCCGGCTCGTCGACTTCTCGCCCGACCAGATGAGGTTCCTCAACTGGGGGCGCGTGGTCGACACCACCCTGCTGAAGAAGGAATTCGGGTTCACGCCGCGGTGGACCACCCAGCAGGCGTTCGACGACTACGTGAACGGCCGGGGTCTGAAGCCGCTCATCGACCCGGAGACGGTCGATGCCGCAGAGCGGACCATCCTCGACGCGGCCGCTCGATTCCGCTGATCTTTGCTATGAGGAGATGAACGCAGTGGCAGGAGCACGCGTTATCCCGCTGCACGACCCGGAACGCGACGCCGCGCGCAGATCGCGCCACGTCGAGGTCGTTCCCGAGCCCGAGCAGCAGCAGTCCGCGACACCGGACTGGGAACGCAGGCTGACCGACCTCCTGTCGTTCGCGCGCCGGCGGATCGCGGGCGACTACCAGATCGACGAGTTCGGCTTCGACCGCGACCTCACCGAGAACGTGCTGATGCCGCCGCTGAAGCCGTTGTACGAGAAGTGGTTCCGCGTCGAGACCATCGGCCTGAACAACATCCCGATGGCCGGCGGCGCGCTGATCGTGGCGAACCACTCCGGCACGGTGCCGCTCGACGCCCTGATGACGGCGTACGGCATCGCGTCCGAGCACCCGGCGCACCGCCCGTTGCGCGGCCTCGGGGCGGACCTGGTGTTCCGCACGCCCGTGCTGGGCGCGTTGGCGCGCAAGGGCGGCCAGACGCTCGCCTGCAACGCCGACGCCGAGCGGCTGCTGTCGTCCGGTGAGCTCGTGGGCGTGTGGCCGGAGGGCTTCAAGGGCATCGGCAAGCCGTTCAAGGACCGCTACAAGCTGCAGCGCTTCGGCCGCGGCGGCTTCGTGTCGGCGGCGCTGAAGACCGGCGTGCCGATCATCCCCGTCTCGATCGTCGGGGCCGAGGAGATCTACCCGATGATCGGCGACATCAAGACGCTCGCCCGGTTGCTGGGCTTCCCGTACTTCCCGGTGACGCCGTTCTTCCCGCTGCTCGGGCCGCTCGGCGCCATCCCGCTGCCCTCGAAGTGGTACATCGAGTTCGGCGAGCCGATCCAGACTGACGTCTTCGGTGAGAACGCGGCCGACGACCCGATGCTCGTGTTCAACCTGACCGACCAGGTGCGGGAGACGATCCAGCAGACCCTCTACCGGCTGCTCACCCAGCGTCGGAACGTGTTCCTCGGCTGACCATCCGCTGCACCTCGTCGTAGCTGAACGCCGGGGCCGTGCCGCCGTCGCGCACCGCTTTCGCGGTCTCGACGGTGTGGTGCAGGGCTGCCCTGAACAGCAGCGATCCGGTGCTGATGCGCTTGACGCCCAGGTCGCCCAGCTCCTTCGGGGTGCGTTGCTGGGCCAGGACGTTGAGCGGAGCCAGGGTCGCCAGGTCTTCGATCTCGCGCGGGTCTGTCAGGCCTGCCACGAAGATTCCGTCCGCGCCCGCGTCGACGTAGCGGCGGGCTCGTTCCTTGGTCTCCTCCTTCGCCGTGCCGAGCCAGTGGGTGTCGATCCGAGCGTTGAGGAAGACGCCGGGAGCGCGTTCCTTGACGGCTGCGATGAGCTCGGCCTGTTCTGCCGGGGTCGCGAGGCCGTGCGGGCGGCCGTCCTCCAGGTTCACGCCCGCGACACCGAGACCGGCGACCAGCTCGGCGGTTTCTCGTGGTGACCTGCCGAAGCCCGACTCCAGGTCTGCGGTGACCGGGCAGGGCAGGGTGCCCAGCAGCCTCGCCAGCGCGACGGCCTGCTCACCGGCCAGGCCCATGCCGTCCGGGATGCCGTGGGCGGCGGCCACGCCGAGGCTGGTCGTGCCGATCGCGGGGAACCCGGCCGCGTGCAGGGCCACGGCGGAGGCGTGGTCCCAGGCGTTGGGCAGGAGCAGCGGCTCGTCCTGGTGGTGCAGGGCTCTGAACGCCATGTTCTTGGCGATCCGGGTGGCCAGGTCCCGGCCGGGGCAGGCGTGGGGGCCGTGGCCGAAGGGGTGGTTTTCGAGGCTGACCTCGATCGTGCCTGTCTTCGTTGCCCTGCGGGTGATCGGGACCGGTGGTGCCTGGTCGCCCGTGCGCAGGTGCTCCGCAAGGGCGTTCGTGGCCGCCCAGGCCTGGACGAGCAGGCCGATCCTTGCCGCCGTCTCCTCGTCGTGGGTGGTGGTCAGGCGTTCCACTGCCGCGTCGGCTGCTTCGGTTATCGGTTCGTGGGGCTGGTAGCTCTGGGCGATCGTTGCGATGTCGTTCAGGGAGCCCGGCAGGCCCAGTGCCGTGGCCAGCTCGTCCAGGGCGGTGGCCTGCACGCCGTCGAGGAGTTTGGTGGTCAGGGCGCGTCTGCGGGTGTGCGTGGGGCCGTTGCTGAACCTGACCACCGAGGACCTGAGCCAGGCGACGCCGGACTCTCCTGGCTCGACCTGGGGGACGGGCAGGTTCAGCTCTTCGGTCATGCCGACGACGGTAGGGGTTGGACGGTTCGGTGTCGGCCGAAGCGTTCCGGTCGCAGAATGGCGTTGTGGACGCACTTGCGCGGGTTGCCGGGCTGCTCGCGGATCGGACCCGTGCCTCGATCTGCGGGGCTCTGCTCGACGGGCGGGCCTGGACTGCCCGTGAGCTGGCCGTTCATGCCGGAGTCGCTGCTTCTACGGCTAGTGAGCACCTGACTCGGCTGGTCGAGGGTGGGGTGCTGGTCGAGTACCGGCAGGGGCGGCATCGGTATGTCGCTTTGGCCGGGCCTCATGTCGCCGAGTTGCTGGAGGGCTTGGTCGCGTTCGCCGGGCCCGAGCGTCCTCGGTCGTTGCGGGCGGCGGTTGTTTCCGAGGCCATGGCTCGGGGGCGTACCTGTTACGACCACCTTGCTGGTCGGCTCGGGGTTGCGTTGAGGTCCGGGTTGGTCGGGCTCGGGGTGGTCGGTGCCGAGCTGGCGGTCACCGAGCCCGGGATGGTGTGGCTGAAGGAGCTCGGGTTCGAGCCGGCCAAGCGCCAGGTCAGCAGGGCTTGTCTGGACTGGACCGAGCGGGTGCCGCATCTGGGTGGGGCGGCTGGGGCCTTTTTGTGTTCGGCGTTTTTTGAGCGTGGGTGGGTTCGGCGAGTTGGTTCGTCTCGGGCTGTTCTGCTCACCGATGAGGGGGAGTCGGGGTGGGTCGGGCTCGGGCTGCTCGATGCCGGCCTCGAGGGTGGTCACCTTGCGGGCGGCCAGGTTGCGTTGCGTGGTTCCCCTGGGGCTCTGCCCCAGACCCCGGCAATCTGAGATGGGGGCCAGCGCCTTGAGCAGGTAGATGGCACGCCTGTTGCTTAGAGCGGCTGCCTGTTGATTTGAATGGTGGCGTCGGCGGTGGGGTCCCATCACGAGCCGCGCCAAG
>NZ_JBSGUQ010000026.1:58831-120865 GCF_053608005.1 Lentzea sp. NPDC055074 | reverse complement strand
ACTGCACTGGTTACGGTGTGGGAGAGTAGGTCGCCGCCGAACATAATTTGCCCTGCGGGTCGAGCGCCACAAGCGCTCCCCGCAGGGCTTTTTCATGTCTGCGTGCATGTGGCCCTGTGTTCATTGAGCGGCTGACCGGGTGATGAGACCCCGGCGAGCGGGTGACGTGAGTCAAGCTCGGGTTGTTCCTCCCTACCGTGATCGTCATGAACGAGCAGTGGGTAGGGGAGGCACCTTTGCGGTGGCGAGCGCGCAGGAGGCGGGGCAGGCACGCCCGCGAGCCCGCGCCGTCATCGCAGTCGGTCCTGCCCGCAGTGCTCGGCGTCGTGCTGCTGGTGTGCCTGATCCTCCTCCTGCTGACTTACCTCTAGTCCTAGCGGGACTGCAGCGCGTCGAGCGCCACGGCCTGAGCGATCACGAGCCGGCGGTCGACGCCAGGATCCTGGATCTGGACCAGGTAGTGGTCCCGAAGCCAGGTCTTCTTGTCGACGCTGAACACGGGCGCGCCGTTCTCCGTGACGAAGTCAAAGTGATACCGCATGGGGAACGGCGCATCTCCGACGATCGGGATCCACTGCCACAGCCGGCGAAAGCCCGCGAGGAACCTGTTCCGCTCCGCCCCCGTCGCCTCACCGAGACCCGGCTGCTCGAGGTGCCAGGTCGACCGCAGCAGAGACTTCGCGAAGTTCTTGCGGAACAACCCGATGGACCTGCCCTGCCCGTCCGTCACGTCGTAGCCGCTGCCCAGATCGATCGCCTTGCGCGCGTTGAACTCGAACAGCACCTGGCTCTTCGACGGGTCGGTGTAGATCGTGACCCGCTCCTTGATCTTGAGCCTCTTCTGCTCGGCGAAGCCGACCAGAGCGCCCGGCCGGCCGTTGTCGTCGACGAAGACCTCGTAGCGGTTGACCATGAACGTGACCTTCTGGTGCACGTGCAGTGCCCGCACGTTCTGAAGACTCACAGCTCGCCCTTCTCCACTGGAACCGGTGTCAGGCTCCCGGTCGGGAACCGCCGCTCGTTGCGATCGATCTTGGCGAACGCGGCCTCGACGAGGTCGACGCCGAGCTTGTCCGCCAGCCTGGTGAGGTAGTGCATCACGTCCGCGAGCTCGTCACGCACGTTCCACGCGAGATCGGGGTCCTTCATCGCGTCCTGGGCCTCTTCGGGCGTCAGCCACTGGAAGAGGTCGGTGAGCTCGCCGACCTCCGCGGACAAGGCCATCACCAGGTTCTTGGGCGTGTGGTAGCTGTCCCAGTCGCGGGCAGCGGCGAACGCGCGCAGGGCGTCCCTCAGGTCCACGAGATCACGCTGACTCATGACCACTACCTACCACGTGGACGAACGAGCAAGAACAGCGGCTGTTGAGGCATGGTTCGTCCGCGTCAACGTTGATTAGCTCTAGTCATGTCCACATCGAGCGCACTCAACCCCGACTCCGTCCTCGTGCTCGGCGCCACCGGCAAGACCGGTCGCCGCGTCACCGACCTCCTCGGCTCCGCCGCCCGTCCGGCGTCGCGGTCCGCGTCCACGAAGTTCGACTGGGCCGACCCGGACACCTGGGAGCCCGCCGTCGCCGGCACCACCGCCGTCTACGTCGTGCCGCCGGAGAACCCCTTGCTGCTGAACGACTTCGTGGGCGTCGCCGTGAAGGCCGGCGTCACGAGGCTCGTGCTGCTGTCGATGCGCGGTGCACCCGACGACGACCCGTTCGAGGCGGCGGTCAAGGACTCGGGTGCGGAGTGGACGGTCCTGCGGCCCACCTGGTTCATGCAGAACTTCGACGAGGACATGTTCGCCGGGCCCGTGCAGCAGGGTGAGCTCGCCGTCCCCGCCGGGCAGGGCGTCCACCCGTTCATCGACGTCGTCGACATCGCCGAGGTCGCCGTCGTCGCACTCACCCAGCCAGGCCACCACGGGCGGACCTACGACCTCAGCGGCCCCGAGGCGTTGTCGTTCCCCGACGTGCTGGCGCGGATCAGCGAGGTGACCGGCAAGCCTGTGCGGTACGTGGACATCGCGGCGGAAGAGTTCACCGAGGCGTTGCGGGGACACGGCTACTCCGACGAGATCGCGGACCTCGTCACGATGCTGGTCGTGCTCATCCGCGAAGGCAAGGAAGCACACGTCGCCGACGGGGTGCAGCGGGTCCTCGGGCGTGAGCCGCGGACGTTCGCCGACTACTTGGGCAGCAGCAAGTTCGCCTGAAGGCCGCGCGTGCCCTCGTTCGTGATGACGGCTTCGCAGAGTGCGCGCCCCGTGCGGGCGCGCCACTCCTGCGCCATCTCGCAGTAGCGAAGACCCATCGCGTACGTGAGCTGTCCGATGCACTCGCCTTCGAGGAGCACCTCGAGCGTGTGTTCGCCGGTGTTGGACCCTTTGACTATGCGGGAGTCCCGGAGCTCGGCGACGACGTGGACAGGCGTGCGACCGTTGACCACGCGGTGCAGCACGTGCTGATGGGCTTCCTCGCCGACGACGGCGACCTGCTGTTCGGCGGGCAGCGTCGGCGCCGTGCCGAGCGCCTCGTGGTCCAGCAGCAACAGCCGCGGGACACCGAGATGCAGGTGCACGCCGTAGTGGGAGCTGCTGCCGACGATGCGGGCGGGACACGACCCGACCTCGCCGAGCTCGGCGAGGTCGAGCAGCAGCGGCTGGTACTCGGCGGCCTGCTCGCTGCGCAGGTAGCCGGCGGTGACCGCGGTGCCGTCACCGCGCAGCAGGTCGACCCGCACCGCCGGACGGTCGTGGCGGCCGGCGGACTCCGGCACGAGCACCGCCGTCGCCGGGACGAAGGTGTCGTCCGCGGACGTCGAGAGCCTGACCACCTCGGCGATGGCGTCCTGGTGGTGGGCCTCTCCGACGATCGAGACCCGCCCGGCCGTCGACAGCCGGCGAAGGCGTGAACGGGTGCGTGCCGGGACGATCTGCTCGGCCGTGTTGTTCTTCGTGCCGATGAACATCAACCCGAACAGCGCGAGACCGATGACGAAGCCCAGAGGGCCGAAGGCAACGGTCAGAACCAGCGCGAGCACGGCGACAGCGATCAAAACGGCGGCAGGCGAGGGTTCTGTGCGTTGCTGCATCGTCATGGGGCATCCTCACGACTCGGCGACCCGTCACTCTCAGTGTCGGGTACGCCGGGCGATCCGTTTCACAAATCGCTCGTTTGGCCCAGTGGGATGGTTTGGAGACTCCAGCCCGTGACCAGAATCCGGGTGGTGTTGCGGACCGGCGGTTCCTGGGCACGACTTCCCAGGTCGTGATCAGTTGACCAGGGTGAGGCGTGCACGTCCTCTCGGTCCCGGTTCTCCGCCACCCGGCAGCGCGGTCAGCACGAGCCCGAACACCAGCCCGTTCAGCTCCTCCAGGCCCAGGTTCAGCTCTTTGGCCACGTGCAGCGGTGTCGTGCCGTTCTCGCGCAGGACCTTGAACACCTTCGTGAGGAGCTTGGAGGTCTCGCGGCGCGTCATGCCGCCCGGCACGAGGCTGTGGACGTTCGCCCACTTCGTGAAATGGTCCCTGCCGACGTGCCAGTGCCGGTGGTCGGTGCCGGGCAGTTGCCGTTGGGGCATCAGGAACTCGGCGGCGAACTCCTGCGGTTCGTCGTGCCCGAGCAGCACAGCGAGCTGGACCGCGGCGTCGAACCGAGCTTGCTCCGGCGTCGCCACGGGCGCGAGGAAGACGAACGGCGTCCCGTTGTGCCAGCAGGAGAAGGCCACCTGCTCGACGCAGTCGACCGGCAACGAGAACACCCGCACACCGTGGGACTCGAGCAGCTGCACCATGTTCGGCGCCGGCCCGGTCGCCAGCCGCCACGCGTCCCGCACACCCTGCGGCGACGTGCGAGGCGGAGGCAGGTTCGGCTGCGGCAGCACGAACAGCCGGTCCAGCCACCCGTTGAACTCGATGGCGAGCTGCGCCGCCGCCGTCACCTGGGCGTCGTGCGGCGCGTTCTGGGGCCGAGGCGGCTCCGGCGCGGACAGGAACTCGGCCGGGAAACCGAGCGCTCCCGCGAGCGACTCGACCGCGGCCGGCTTGGGCCTGCGCTCCCCGCGCTCGTACTCGCCGATCGCCCGGGCCTGCACGCCCGACTTCCGCGCCAGCTCGGCGGCGGTGAGTCCGCGCCGGGTGCGGGCGAGCGTGAGTCGCGAGGGCGTGAGCATGATCCGGTCATTCTCGCTGGCGGCGCAGCGGACTGCCAGGCGGGTCCTGATGCACCGACCGGACCGTTATGTCGCGCCCGCGTGACCTGCGGACGCGGCCTCGCGCTAACGGCGGAGCGCGATGGGGAAGTCCACCTCCTCCGGACCGTCCACGTTGGGAGCCTTGAGCTGGGGGAACTCCATCGGCGGCAGGGGAATCCGATGCGCCCAACGCTCGATGATCTGGTTCTGCGGCGTCGGCTCCGGCTGCGACACCTCGCGCAACACCACGAGCCGATCCTCGAGCTGCAGCGGATACGTCACCAGGAACCACAACTTCAGACCCTCGGTCCGCACGTTCTCGAACAGCGCGAACTGGTCGTGGTCGTTGTCCCGCATCATCGCCGCGATGGCAGGCCCCTTCGCGTAGTCACTCCGCAACGGCGCCTCCGTCGACCCGGTACCCCGGTTCCCCTGGAGGGTGCCGAGCAGCACCGGCCGCGACGGGTGCTTGATCAGCCCCGCGTTCCAGTGGTCGAGGCGCTGCCACCCCTCCGCCGCCAGCAGCTGCCGCAACGTGCCCACCCGGTGGATCCAGTCGAGCAGGCCCGGCGCGTTGGTCGGCCCGAACGGCGGCGAGGCGGCTCGCGCGTCTATCCCGGCGGCGATCGCGCGGTCGAGGATCGCGAGGCGCAGGCCCAGGTCGGCGAGCTTCTCGTCGGTGGTGGGGGTGAGCTTGCGGAAGGCGGCGTTGGTCATGGGCCGACGGTAGCGACGGGGTCTGACATTTTCGGAAGCGGCGTTCGTGAATGTCGGGCCGAGGTGATATTCATCGTTGATCGGGAGACCGATCGTGAACGGTGAGGTGGGGCAGTGGGCCGGACCGCATATGTGTACGTGGGGGAGCAGTCCGCCGAGAACTTCGGCATCGGCAAGGACCAGGCGGTGTGGGGGTGGGAGACCTCCGTGCTCGACCGCAAGGACGGGTACGACGCCGCTGGGTCACTCCAGCCCGGTGACGTGCTCGTACTCGGGCACAGGGCTCCGGGTGGCCCCCGCACCACCGAGGAGAACTGGCTGCGGGTGCGGATCGAGGAGGTCGCGGTCATGGAGATCGTCAGGCCGCTGTACGACTCGGCCGACGAGGTCTGGCCGGACAAGCCGTACCCGCATCGCGTCGACGTGCGCTTGCTCGACGTGCGGCATCATCTCGGCGTCGGTGAGCTCGGTCATCGTGGGATGGGCGCGCTGCGCATGTCAGGGTGCCGGCAGGGCGCCCCGATCGTGCTCGCCGACCAGGACGAGGTCGAGCTGCTGGGCGAGCCCGATCCGGAGGACCTGGATCTCGACGACGAGTTCGAGGGGGACGTCGACGGCGTCGCCGCGGTCACCGTTCGGCGGGAGCAGGCATGGCTGAAGAGGATGGTCTTCGGTAGCAGGCCGATCATCGCCTGCGAGCTGTGCGGGGAGGCGATGCCACGGAGGCTGGTGCGGGCGGCCCACATCAAGCGACGTGCGGACTGCACCGACGCCGAAAAGCGTGACTGGCGGAACATCATGGCCGCGTGCACGCTCGGCTGCGACGATCTGTTCGAGCACGGGTTCGTCTACGTCGACGAGAGTCTGCTGATCCAGGCCGGACCGCCGGCTCAGGGGCTCGAGAGCGTGCAGGCGTTCATCGAGCAACGCCTGGCCGGCCGGTCCGTCAAAGACCCGGACGGTGCCAGGGCGCCCATGTTCGAGGCGCACCGGCACCGCGTCCTCTAGGCCGCCACCGGCGTGAGCTGGTGCAGCACGTCCCGCTCACCCAGCCGCTCCTGCGCCCACTCCGCCACCGCCGCGTCCTGCGCGAACAGCACGATCTGCCGATCCGCCGACAACTGCAGCAGCAGGTCCAGCACGGCACGGGTGCGGGCGTCGTCGGCCTGCACGGTCACGTCGTCCAGCAGCAACGGACAGGCCTCGGTGGCGAGGTGCTGCGCCAGGGCCACGCGCAGCAGCAGGTAGATCTGTTCCGCGGTGCCGAGGGACAGGCGCGAGGCCTGGTGCCACGCGTCGGAGGCCGCGCACACCTGCACCGTCAGCGTCGACGGGTCCACGGCGGCGTCGACGTAGCGGCCGTCTGTCACCGACG
Organism: Lentzea sp. NPDC055074; assembly: GCF_053608005.1. NCBI lineage: Bacteria > Bacillati > Actinomycetota > Actinomycetes > Pseudonocardiales > Pseudonocardiaceae > Lentzea > Lentzea sp. NPDC055074. The sequence continues at coordinate 114,586 of NZ_JBSGUQ010000026.1, read as the reverse complement.
GGAGCCACGTGCGGAGGGTGTTCTCCAGAGCCGGGGCGATGGTGCTGTGCACCTTCTCTCGCGCCGCGGTGAGGTAGCGGGAGGCGAGGTCGATGGCCTCCACCTCGGCGGTCACCTCGGCGAAGACCGCGGTGGCCGCCGCGAGCGCTTCCTCGGCGTCCGGGACGCTCGGCAGGGTCCGCGCCAGTTCGGCGACGGTGGCTGCCAGGGAGTCCGCGCTCGGAGCGAGGGCAGGGTCCACTGCCTCGCAGGCCGCGTAGCGGGCGGCCGCCTCCAGCAGGGTGGCGTGATGGGTCTGGGCCGCCGAGTGGGTGGCTTCCAGGTCGTCGAGGGTGCCGGACGCGATCAGGGACTGGAGCTCCGCCCACGCGTTGCGCTCGTCCTCGGCTTCGCGCAGCAGGCGGTCCCAGTCCCGTTGCCACTCGGCGATCGCGCGCAGGAGGTCTTCCGGGCGGTCGCCGGTGCGGCCGATGGTGGTGACGGCTTCGCGCAGCAGGTCGAGGGCCTTGGTGTGGGCGGCCGTTGCCTCGGCGACGGTGGCTTCGGCCAGGCGGCGGTCGGCCAGGGTCTGGGCCAGCAGGGGGCGTTGGGCCGCCATGGACGCCTGGCGGGCTCGGACCTTGCAGTCCGTTTCGTAGTCCACCAGCAGGTCTGGGACGGTCATCGAGGCGTCGACCTTGCCGCGGGCCGCCAGTTCCACGCGGATGGCCTTCTCGGTGCGGGCCACCTCGGAGACCAGGTCGGCGTGTTCGGCCTCCCAGGCGGGGCGGTTCGCCAGGCGCCACAACGTTTCGCGGTCCGCGGGAATGCCGAGGGACGCGCACTCGGCCAGGGCCTCGTCGTGGATTCGTGCGGCTTCGGCGGCCACCGCTCGTTGGCCTTCTGCCTCGGCCAGGGTGCGGTCTGCGGTGAACAGGACGCCTCTGGCCTCGGTGGCGGTGGCGGCTCGTTCGGCGGCGAAGGCCACGGCGGCCTCGCGTTCGGTGGCGCTGCCCCTCGACATCGCGCCGCCCACGCCGGCCACCAGCGCGGCGACGAGGACTCCCATGGCGGCGAGTTGCTGGCCTGTCAGGAAGAGCAGCACGCCCACCAGTGAGGTGAGGCAGCTCAGTGCCAGCAAGGCGTTGCGCAGGAACGGGTTCGGCACCGCGATCTCCTGCACGCGCGCCGCCGCGACGTCCGCCTCTACCTGGGTTCGTGCCGCGGTGGCGGCGGCCTCGTCCTGGTGCTGGCGGGCGGTGTCCACGTCGATCGACGCCGTGGTCAGGCGGCCACCGGCGGCCGGGTCCAGGCGTGTGGCGAGCCCGCGCAGCGCGGACGGTTCGGCGTTCGTCCGCGGTGACGGACGGCGTTCGTGATGTGCCGCGGCGACAGCGGACGCGGTCGCGTAGGCCGAGGCCACGACGCGGAGCTCGTCGTCCAGCGCGGTCTCGCCGACCGGGAAGTCCGGCATGGCGGCGAGCTCGTTCTCCAACGCCTCCGCGGACGGGCCGGGCAGCACCCGCGGGGTCGGTGCGGCGCGCCACGCGGCCAGCGCGCGGTTCACCAGGTGCGTCAGCTCCTCCTGGGCGGCGAGCCCGGACGGCGGCGAGTCGCCGAAGCGCTCCTGCAGCTCGGTCAGCCTCGCCACCCGCGCCGAGATCGAGTCGAGCGTCGCCGCGTGCTCCTGCACGGCCAGGCGGGCACGAGCGGCGGCGGCCGCGCGGGCCCGTGCGCTCAGTCCTAGGTACCGGGTGTGCTCGCGCTGCGCCACGGCCAGGTCGGTCTCGGCCTCGCGCAAGCGGTTCTGGGCGTCCCGCAACGCGTCCACGGGCGCGGTCAGCCGCTGCAACGCCTGCTCGACCGTGCCGTCGGTGCCCGCGGTCGCCGCCGCGCGGCGCAGGTGGTCCTGCAGACCGTCCGCCGCGTCCAGCACCGTCAGCAGCTGCGCCTGGTCCACGCACGCGGTGGCGGCGAACGACAGGCGGTCCAGCCCGACCCAGCGCGAGCCGTCCGGTGCCAGGTCGGCGTTCAGGTCGCGATCCACCGCGACGACCTCGCCCGACTCCAGCGACACCGTCGCCGCCACCCGCCAGGAATCGCCCTCCCACGGGCGGTGCCGCATCGACGGGTCACCGCACAACGCCGCGCGGATGGCGGCGTGCCACGACGACTTCGCCGACTCGTTCGCACCCGACACCACGGTCAGACCAGGAGCCAACGGCAACGTGCGCTCGTGCAACGGCCCGAACGCGTGCGCCGTGACGGACTCGATCCTCATCGTTCCTCCAACGCCCGCAGGCCGGCCGACAACACGCGGCCGCGCAGCGCCATGTCCAAAGACGGATCAGCGAGCACGTCACGAACGAACTGACCGCGCACGGTCCGTTCCGCCGCGACGGTGTCGAAGTCCAGCAACGGGAACGTCTGCTCCGAGTCCATCCAGCCGAGCGACCGCGACGACGACACGTCGAACACCTCGCGCGACACCGAACCGTCCTCGTTCACCGTGCACAGCACGGCTCCGCGTTCCCCGGTCTCGCCCGGTGTCAGCGGGTCCGGGTTGCCCGGGAACGTGTAGTCCGTGGCGTGCTCCGGCGTGTGCACGTGCCCGAGGAACGCGTGGTCCAGCCCGGTGATCGCGACGTCATCGGGTGCGGAACCGTGGCACAGGGCCAGGTTCACGCCACCGCGGTTCACCGCGAACCCGTCCAGGACGTTCCGCGCCGGGCCGGGCCCGACGTGCGCGGCACCCCACAGCGTGATGCCGTCGGCGAGCTCCACGGGCGTCATCGACTCCGACGAGAACACGTGCACGTTCGGCGTCCAGTCCACCTGCTGGTAGACCGACTGCGGCCCGTACCAGTCGTCGTTGCCCGGGACCAGGAACACCGGCACCGGGCAGTCGAACGACGACCGCAGGAACTCCGCGGTGGACGGGGAGCACCGATCGTGCTCGTACAGGTCACCGGCGCACAACATCGCGTCGACCTCGGATTCCTGTGCGAGGTCCACGATGTGGCCCAGCGTGTCACGCAACGCTTGACGCCGCTCCGGTCCCGCGCTGGGAAAGCGCGTGTCCAGGTGCAGGTCCGCGAACAGCAGCAGTTTCACCAGTGCCCTCAGGTGAGGTCGATGTTGCCGGACAGGGTCAGGGTCGGCTCGAGCGCGCCCGCGACGGCGGTGGTGTCGGCGTGCCAGCCGGTCAGCTCCGCGACGGTCGGGGTCAGCTCGTAGCCGTGGTGCCGGATCGCGCGGCTCAGCGCGTGCCACAGCTGGGACGCGTCGTGCGCCACGTCGGTGTCCACATGGGACGGAAGGCTGATCAGCAGCGCGTGCACGGGCTGGTCGGCGTTGTCCGCGCCGCACGCGCGGGCCACCGACCGCTCCACCGCGGTGCGCAACAGCTCGGCGCAGCACCGGATCCGCACGCCGTCGAGCTGCTCCGGGCGCGCCAGCAGGTTCGCCACGCAGGTCAGCCGATCCTGGACGTCGGAGGGGAGGCTCATCTCTGCAGCCACCCCGCGAGCAGCTCGGTGTCGCGGATCAGCACGTCCAGGTCTCCGGTGTCGCCACCGACCCGGCACGCCAGCAGCAGGTCGACCGCCCAAGATCCGACTACCTCTTCCAGATGTGGCAACAGTTTCGACGGCTCAGCGAGGTCGTCCAGAACGGCCAGCGCGAGCTTCTGCCGGGTCGTGAGCGCGCATTCGAGCACGCGCTCCACCTCGGCGTGAGGTACACCGCGACCGAGCCGTGCGCGGCGGAACCGCGCGTGCGAGGCCGCTTCCAGAGCAGCCCTGCAGCACGACGCCACGAGCTCGGCCCGCAACGCGTCCGGCAGGTCCTCGTCTATCCGCATCGCGCGGGCGTCGGCCAGGCACCGGCCGACCGGGTCGTCGGCCAGCCGCACCTGCACGACGGAGTCCTCGCCGCGGCAGACCTCCCAGACCGTCGCCGAGAGCCGCAACCGCCGCAACGCCTCCACGAGCCGTTCGTCGTGCGTGAAGACCACGACCTGGCGGGTCAGCCCGACGTCGGCGAGCACCTGCGCGAGACCGTCCACCTTGGACGGGTCCATCGCCTGCACCGGGTCGTCGATCACGACGAACCGGAACGGGCTCTCGTCCACCATCGCGCGCGGCAGGAACAACGCGAGCCCCAGCGAGTGCAGCTCGCCCTGGCTCATCACCGCGAGCGCCGAGTTCGTGACGCCGTCGACCGACACGTCCAGCTCGACGTTGCGGGCGCCGCCGAGCCGCACCGCGCCCAGGTCGACGTTGCTCTGCTGGCGCAGCCGCTGCCAGATGCGCTGGGACTCCTTGGCGAACGGCGCGATCCGCTCTGACCGCAGCGTGGCCGCGGTCTTGCGGATCCAGTTCTCCGCCTCCGTCACGTCGGCGAGCACCTCGGCGTCCGCAATCGCTTGCTGCGCCTGGGAATGCCACTCGAACAACGCGATGGCCATCGGCCGCCACACCAGGTCGCGCCGTTCGATCTGCTCGCGGGCGACGGCTTTCAGCTGGTCGACAGCCTGTATGAGGTCTGCATACCGATCGAACACTTCCTGTCGCAGCCGCACGGGGTCGTCGATCGAGGCGCAGTCCTCCCACGCCTGCCAGGCCTGCAACGTCGTCGTCGTGTCGAGCACGCCCTGCGCCTCGGTCAGCACCTCGGGCACCGGCACGCACAACGCCCGCGTGGCCGCGACGGCCAGGTCCAGGCGGTCGGCGGCCTCGTGCAGCTCGGCGGCGGCCCTCGCGAGGTGCTCGGCGCGTTCCTTGGCCTTGCCGAGCCACATCCCGTCGAGCCGGCCGAGATCGCACACCGGGCACGTCTGGTCCCGGTGCGCGTCCTTGGCCGACTCCTGCAGCTGGATCGCGAGCCGCAGGATCTCGCTGCACCGCAACGAGTCCTGCGCGTTGGCCGTCGCCACCGCGGTGACGGCGCCGAGCGCGAGGTCGAGCGTCTCGCGGACCCGGTCGACCTCCTCGTCGGGCGGCAGCGCCACGTCCACGATCTGGTGCAGCAGGTTCGTGCCGCTGCCGACGTCCGCGCCGAGCGCGAGGTCCGCGATCGCGTCGAGGTCGGGGGAGTCGCTGCCGAGCAGCGCGGCGGCCCGGCGGGCGCGTTCGTCCTGCGACGCCAGCAGCTCCGTGCGCACGCGTTCGCGCCGGTCGTGAGGGCGGGCGACGATCTCGGCGAGGCGTTTGCGGTGCTCGGCGAGCGCCTGCTGCGCCTCGGTGATCGCTTCCAGGCCCAGGAGGCGGTGCATCGCCTCGTAGAGGTCCTCGGGCTGGGCGTCGAGGACGGTCCCCAGCTCGCTGTAGGGCAGGAACGGCCGGAACGTCTCCAGTGCCTCGTGCCACCGGCTGTCGTCGAACGGCTGCCCGTCCTGCGTCCACTCGCCCCGCGCCAGGTCGTCCTGCGGCGCCCACTGTCTTCGGATCGTCGTCCTGTTCGCCTGGCAGGCCTGGACGAGGTCCAGCTCGACGGCGGTGTCGCTCTGGTGCAGGTTGCGCCAGCCCTGCTTCCACACGTCGTGCCGTGCACGGGTCCAGCGCGCGTTGTAGCCGGTCAGCGCCAGTTCGGCGGCCTCGGCGAAACTCGACTTGCCCGAGCCGTTGCGGCCGGTGACGACGGTCAGTCCCGGACCCGGTGCCAGCGGCAGGCGTGCCTGCGGGCCGATGCCGCGGAAACCGCGCACCCGGATCTCCGACACGAAGATCCCCTGGCCGGGGCCGTTCGTGCGCTCTCGCGGGGCCTCGTCCGGGGAGGGCACGCCGGCGAGCGTGCGCTCCAGCGCCGCGTCGCCCCGGCACGCCGCCAGCACCAGTTCTGCCGCACGTGGGGTGAGATCGTCTTTGGCCAGTCGCCCGGCCATCAGTTCGAGTAACCCGGCTTCACCCGCCACGGTCACATTTCCTCCAGCTGCCACCACTCGATAGGGCGGCAACTTAGGCACGAAAGGGGACCTACTGGTGAGTACTCACACCATCGAGTGGTGTTGCATAGGGTGACTAAAGTCCGGCGCCGTCGTTAGGGACCCCACACCTGCAGGCCCCTGATCACGAAGTACGCGTCGGGCACGTACGTGCCGTGCTTCGGGTAGGTGGTGAACTCGGCCTCGGTCGAGCAGTTCTCCCGCTGGTACACGGTCGCGTCCCTGCTCAGGCGGTTCGCGAAGGACTTCCCGGTCACCGCGAGCGTGATGCACTCACCCGGATTCGCCGATTCCACGTCGAGGCGCTGGATCGTCCCCGTGTAGTCCGGTCCGGACCACACGCAGAACTCGCCCTTGTCGCAGGTCTTGTCACTCTGCGCTACGGCGATCCCACTGGAGGCGATCGCGCCCGCAGTGATCACCAAGGCGGTGATGAGGCTCTTCGTCGACATGGGCGCACCTCCGTCGGAGAAGAGTGTGCGTCCGTTCGGATCAATCGGCCAGACGATCTTGGAGCGCCTTCGCGTCGCGCGGGGCGTAGGCCTTCGCGTCGTTGTCGAAGTACACGAACACGTCGCCGCGCTCGCGCCACGCCCTGACCTTCTCCGCCCACTGGTCGAGGCCCTCGTCGGTGTAACCGCTGACGTAGAGCTCGTCGTGGCCGTGCAGCCGGACGTAGACGAAGTCGCTCGTCACCTCCTCGATGAACGGGTACTTGCCGGCCGCGTCCGCGACCACCAGCGCGATGTCGTGGCGTGCGAGCAGGTCGACGAACTCCGGCGTGTTGTAGCTGTCGTGACGCACTTCGAGGGCGTAGCGCATCGGTCGTTCGGCGTCCGTGGTCGTGTGCGCCGGGTCGACGCGGTGGTCGTGGCGCTTCGCGATCTCGGCGGCCTCGGTGGTGGTGCGGGGGAGACCCTCGAAGAAGTCGCTGAGCAGGTCCGCGTCGAACCGCAACGTCGGCGGGAGCTGCCACAGGACCGGGCCGAGCTTCGGGCCCAGCGCGAGGACACCGGACGCGAGGTAGTTCGCGAGGAGCTCGTTGCCGTCCTTGAGGCGTTTCATGTGCGTGATGAAACGGCTGCCCTTGACGGAGAACACGAAGTCGTCCGGCGTCTCCGCGGCCCACTTCTGATAGCTCGACGGGCGTTGCAGCGAGTAGAAGGAGCCGTTGATCTCGACCGAACCGAGCTGCTCGCTCAGGTACGCCAGCTCGCGCTTCTGCGTGACGCCCTTGGGGTAGAACACGCCGCGCCAGGGCGGGTAGACCCACCCCGAGGTACCGATCCTGACCTCGCCCATGTGGATATCGTGACACGGTGGACGACTACCTACAGCGCATCGGTGCCTCGAGCACTTCTTCGTTGGCAGAGCTGCACGAACGGCATCTGCTGAGCGTCCCGTTCGAGAACCTCGACACCCACATGGACATCCGGATCGTGCTGGAGGTCCCGTGGCTGTACGACAAGATCGTGGTGCAGCGGCGCGGTGGGTTCTGCTACGAGCTCAACGGCTTGTTCGCGGAGTTGTTGCGGCACTTGGGACATCACGTCGACGTGCTCGCCGCGCGGACGATCGGCGAGAAGCAGCGGCTCGGCCCACCGCTCGATCACATGGCGTTGCTCGTGGACGGCGCGTGGCTCGCCGACGTCGGGTTCGGCTCGTTCACGTTGCGCCCGCTCGAGTGGGAGTCGCGTGAGGACCAGCACGATCCGTTCGGTGTCTTCCGGCTCGTGGACGTCGGCGACGACGTGGAGGTGCTGATGGACGGCAAGCCCCGCTACCGGCTGGACCGCCGGCCGCGCGACCTCGCCGAGTTCGCGCCGACCTGCTGGTGGCACCAGACCGCGCCGGAGTCGCACTTCCGCGCCGGGCCGATGGCGTCGCTCGCGTTGCCCGCCGGGCGGATCACGGTGACGGACAAGAAGGTCGTGCGGACGGAGAACGGCCGCAGGACCTCGACTGACGTCGAAGATCCCGCGGCCGCCTTCCTGGAACACTTCGCCCTGAAGTTCGAGCGGAGTCACTTCCTGCAGAGCAACGCGTCCGGGGTCCTGCGCCAGTTGTAGGCGACACCGGCGATGTGCTCGTCCTGCGCGCACTGGCCCTTGTAGTGCCCGTTCGCCCAGTCGCCGCCCTGGTCCGGCCGGTTGTCACTCCGGTCGAACCACAGCACGCGGGTCTGCGATCCCTGCGCGACCGGGGCGCAGACCAACGTGAAGTTCGCGTAGCCCACAGCGGCGTTGCCGGCGGGGCACTGGAGCTTCGTGTAGCCCGACGCCCAGTCGTTGGTCACGTGCTGCTCGTTGGTGACCCTCGTCGTGCCGCTCCACTGTGGACCGCTGACGCACAGCCCGCGGTTGCCGGTGTGGCTGATGCCGACGAGCTTCTCGTTCTGCGGGCAGGACTCCTTCACCAGCTGGTTCCACCGGGTCTCGTTCGGGATCTGCCCGGTCCGGCTCGGAGCGTTGACGAGACGGTTCCACGCGCCGGCCCGCCAGTCGTCGCCGTCGTTGACGCCCATGCGGTTCCCGGCGGCGTCCCAGTGCAGCAGCGCCCATCCGTTGCCGCCCCGGTTGGTGTGGAAGCCGACCAGCGGCCAGTAGGCGAAGTCGGTGTCGTTCACGACGAGCTGGTTCACGAACCGCTCGAACCAGTCGCGCGCCTTGGGGTTGTTCTCGCCGCGGCCGCCGACGCCGAACTCGCTGATCCACAACGGCGCGGTGAAGTGCTTCTGCGCCTCGGTGATGAAGAAGGCCTGGCGCTGCAGGACGTTGACGTGCTCCTGCGGCGAGAGGTCCTGGTAACGCGGGTCGGTGGTCTCGCCGATTCCCGTCGCCCCGCTGTGGTTCGGGCCCGTGTAGCCGTAGAAGTGCGCGGAGTAGACGAGCTTCGCGGGGTTGGCGAGCGTGTGGCTGAGGAACCGCGCCGGCTCCAGCGTCGGCCGTCCGTGCGCGAACCCGTCGACGGGGATGCCCGTCCAGTTGATGCCCTCGACGATGACGAGCAGGTCGGGCGAGGTCTGCTGGAGGCGGTCGGCGGCCTGCTGGGAGGCCTTGTGCCAGTCGTGGTCGTTGCCCCAGCCCCAGTTCGGGTCGTCCCAGACGTTGCGGCGCACCTCGTTGTAGAGGTCCGCGCCCACCACGCGCTTGTTGGCCTTGTAGCGGTCGGCCATGAACGCCCAGTCGTTGATCCACTGGTCGGTGCTCTGGCTGGTGTTCCAGCGCTCGTTGCCGTCGACACCGCAGCACCACCGCGAGGTCGTGGTGTGGTTGTTGAGGATGACGGCGAGGTTGTTGCGCGTCAGCTCGGCCACGACGGCGTCGTAGACCTCCAGCGGCCGCTTTCCGTTGAGCTGCGCGTCCTTCAGACCGTTGACGGGGTTGGTGTCCTTGATCATCTGGTTGGAGAACGGCAGCCGGATGCTGTTGACGCCGATCTCCTTGAACCCGCTGATGATCGTGGCCATGGTCGCCCGGTCGAGGCCGAGCGGGACCTGGTCGGCCTTCTCGCCGGAGTGGTGGTTGGCGGGGTCGTTGATGTCGCCGGACCCGGTGTAGGTGCCGCTCGCACCGTGCCAGTTGCCGGACTTGAGCTTGAAGCGGTCGCCGTGGGCGTCGACGATCCACCGGCCTCGGGTGCTGAGGGGGCCCGTCCAGGCCGCCTCCTCCGCGTGCGCTTGCACGGGAGCCACGAGACTCGCGGCCAGGAGCAGGGGAGCCAAGACGCGAATCGTTCTCATATCTGAACAACCTAGTTGACAACCGGGGTCCCGAATCAAATACTCGGATCCGATCGATCGGAGTCGAGTGATGAAGAACCCGCTGGGTATGGCGGTGCTAGGTCTGTTGATGGAGTCGCCGTTGCATCCCCACGCGATGGCGGCCACGTTGCGCGAGCGCGGCATGGACCGGTCTTTCAAGGTCACGACGGGTTCGCTCTACGACGTGGTGCGCGCGCTCATGCGTGAGGGGTGGATCGAGGCGCGCGAGACCGTGAAGGTCGGAGCCCGGCCGGAACGCACGATCTACGGGCTCACTCCCTTGGGGCGCGAGGAGTTCACGCGCTGGGTCGATCGGTTGGTCCGCGAACCGCAGCCCGAGTTCCCGAAGTTCCTCTCCGCCGTCAGCTACCTGGGCGCGCTCGGACCCGCCGGGGCCGTGGAGGCGTTGCGGGAACGGGCGGAGCGGCTGCGGGCGTCGTTGGAGGAGATGCGTGGCGGCCATCAGAACGCGCTCGAGCAGGTGCCACGGCTGTTCGTCGTGGAGGTCGAGTACGCGGTGCGGCTCGCGGAGGCCGAGCTGGGGTGGGTCGAGGAGATCATCGGCGACATCGAGTCCGGCCGGCTCGCGTGGCCGGAGGAGGCGCGATGACGGTGCTGGTCGCCGGGGCGGGTCCGGCGGGGTTGATGGTGGTGGCCGAGCTCGCGCTGGCCGGAGTCGAGGTGACCGTGGTCGACGCGGCGCCCGCACGGTTCCCGCATCCGCGCGGGTTCACGTTGTCCGCGCGCAGCCTCGAGTTGCTCGACCGGCGCGGGCTGGTGGACCGGTTCCTCGCCGAGGGACCCGTTGTGCCGTACGGGATGTTCCTGCCGGGCGTGGGTCTCGACTTCTCCACGATGGACACCGATCACCCGTACACGCTCGGCATCGCGCAGAACCGCGTCGAGGAGTTGCTGGAGGAGTGGCTCGCTGAACTCGGCGTGCGTGTGCAGTGGGGGCGCGAGGTCGTGGACTTCGCGCAGGACTCCGATGGTGTCGACGTCGTCGTCGGAGACGAACGCCGGCGCTTCTCGTACCTGGTCGGCTGCGATGGCAGTCGTAGTGCGGTCCGCAAGCGTGCCGGCATCGCGTTCCCCGGCGTGGACGCGACGTCGTGGGGACTGATCGCGGACGTCGAGGCCGACTTCGACGCCCTGGCGACCGGTGAGGTCTTCGTCCTGCCCCGGCCAGGATACGTGCGGATCGTGCTGGACGAGCCGGAACCGCGGTCCGGGCCGGTGGAGCTCGGATACGTCCAGGAGCTGCTGAACGCGCGCCTCGGCCGGGAGGTGCCGCTGGGAAGACCGTTGTGGCTCAGCAGGTTCTCTGACGCGGCCCGGCTGGCCGAGAGCTACGTGGCGGGCCGGGTGGTCCTGGCGGGCGACGCGGCGCACGTCCACCCACCGGCGGGAGCCGTCGGCGTCAACGTGGCGCTGGCCGACGCGATGAACCTCGGCTGGAAGCTCGCCGCGACCGTCTCCGGCCGGGCGCCCGCCGGGTTGCTGCGGACCTACCACGACGAACGGCATCAGGTGGGTGCGCGAGTGGTGCGGACCGCGCGGGCTCAGTCGTTGCTCGGGCGCGAGGACCTCTCGCCGGTGCGAGACCTTGTCACGGAACTGAGCGGCGTGGCAGGCAAGTACCTCGCCGAGCTCGCGACCGGTGTCGACACGCGGTATGACCCTCGTATACCGGGTGACCACCCGTTGCTCGGGCGGTTGGCGCCGAACCTGGCGGTCCAGGTCGGTGGCAGGTCCACCACCGTCGCCGAGCTGCTGCGCCCTGGCCGGCCGGTGCTGTTGGACGAGTGCGGCGGGATGCTGATCAGGCCGGACGGTCACGTCGCGTGGGTGGCCGATCCAGAGACGCGGGACGCGGCGCTTCGGACGTGGACCGGGCCATGAGGCTGAGGGCGTTGCGCGGTGCGGCGCCGTGCATGGTGTTGTCGAAGTAGACGTACGTGTCGCGGTCCCACGCGCTGATCTTCTCGGCCCACTCGTCGAGCTGCTCGTCGTCGTAGGAGCTGATGTACAGCTCGTCGTGGCCGTGCAGGCGCAAGTAGGCGAAGTCGGCGGTGACGGCCTCGATGCACGGGAACGTCGGTGCGTCCGACACGACGTGAGCGACGTTGTGCGCGTGGAGCAGGTCGAAGTAGGCGTCGGTGCGGAACGACTCGTGGCGCGGTTCTAGTGCGTGACGGCCTTGGGGGAGTGCGGCGAGGAAGTCCTGGAGCATGGCGCGGTCGAAGCGCAACGACGGCGGCAGCTGCCACAGGATCGGGCCCTGTTTCGCGCCCAGCGCCAGCGAGCCGGCGAACGCGCTGAGCGGGTCTTCGACGTCGCGCAAGCGTTTGACGTGCGTGATCTGCTTCGGGCCCTTGACGGCGAAGACGAAGTCCGGCGGGGTCTCGGCGACCCACTTGCGGTAGTTCGACGCCGGTTGCGGGTGGTAGAAGGAGCTGTTGATCTCGATCGTCTCGACGTGTCCGGCGAGATGGCCGAGCCACAGTCGTTGGGGGACGCCGCGGTAGAAGTCGTCGCGCCACTCCGGGTAGCGCCAGCCCGACGTGCCGATCCTGATCATGTCGTCCGGGTAGCCCGCCGACGGTGTAGCTACTCCGTAGCGCCTTTTTGGGGATTGAGCTACAGTGGTGGCATGCAGCAGCTCAAAGCCATCGGCCAGCGTGAGCTCCGCAACGACAACGCGGAGATCATGCGGCGCGTCGAGGCGGGTGAGAGCTTCGTCGTCACCCGCAACAACAAGCCCGTCGCCCAGCTCTCGCCGTACCGGGAGGACGCCGTGACCCGTCCGCCGCTCGGAGACGTCCAGGTTCTGTTCGGCACCCTGCCGCCGGTCGACGCGGAGCGGTGGGAGGCCGACCGGCGGGCCGCCGACGAGGTGTTCGGCACGGACGACCCGCTGGACGACCCGTGGCAGAGCTGAGCTGTCTGCTCGACACCTGTGTGCTGATCAGGCTCGAGCGGGCGAACCTGGGCGAGTACGTGAACGCCCAGCCCTACCTGAGTGCCGTCACGATCGCGGAACTCGCGTTCGGGCTCGACACCGAGGACCCGGTCGAGCGGTTCGCGCGCACGGAACGGTATTACGCGGCGCTGCAGACGTTCGAGGTGCTGCCGTTCGGGGTCGAGGAGGCCAAGGTCTACGGGCAGATGGCGTCGCTGGTGCGGCGAGCCGGGCGCAGTCCGCGGCCGCGCAGGATGGACCTGCAGATCGCGGCCACGGCGGCGGTCGCGGGGCTGCCGGTGCTGACTATGAACGTCAAGGACTTCAAGGACGTCGGCCGGCTCGTCGAGGTCGTGCCGATCCGTCAGGCGTGAGCGGTCTCTAGGCTTCCGCCATGACTTCCCCGGGGTTCACCTGTTCCAGCTGCGGTGAGGTGCACGACGGCCTGCCGTTCGCCTACTCGATGCCCGCGCCGGTGTACTGGTCGCCGGAGGTCGCGGACAAGCCGGGCAGCTTCCTCGGCGGCGAGCAGTGCGTGATCGAGAACGAGCACTTCTTCGTGCGCGGCCGCATCGTGCTGCCGGTTCGCGACGCCGAGGAGGACCTCGAGTGGGGCGTGTGGGTGTCGCTGTCGCCCGCGAACTACTCCCGCATGATCGACCTCTTCGAGGACCCCGCCCGCGCCGCGGAGCCGCCGTACTTCGGGTGGCTGTCGACGGTGCTGCCCGGTTACGAGTTCACGACGCTCAACCTCAAGACCAACCTGCACACGCAGGAGCTCGGTGTGCGGCCGTTGATCGAGGTCGAACCCACGAACCACCCGCTGGCCGTGGAACAGCGCGAAGGCATCACGGTCGCGCGGGTGCGGGAGTTCGCGGAGATCGCGTTCCACCAGGGAGGAACGCCCTGATCCGTTCGAGGTGGTCGACGCCGATCCCCTTGCGCGGGTCGACCGGCACCAGCAGCGTGTCCGGCCTGGCGGCCGCCCAGTCCGGGTCACGTGGCTGGAACTCGTCGTCCAGCCACGCGATCGGCCGTGGGCCCGCCCACTCGGTGATCGCCGCGACCTTGCCGTGACAGCCGTCGGTGTGGTCCGAGCCGCGGCCGCCGAAGTCGATCCACTCCAGTTCGGGCAGCCCGATCAAGGGGCCGATGAACTCGTTCGCCTCGTGCTCCCAGGTCGTCGCCCACACCAGGTCCGCGCCGGTCGCGGCGGCGAGCGAGAGCAGCCACGGGCCGTGCGACGGGTCCAGCCACACGCGCAGAGGGCGAAAGAAACCGTACGGACGGATTCGATGCGTGGTGTAGCCGGCCGGACGCCGGGTCGGCTTCGCCATGAACGGGTTCAGCGGGCCGTCGACGTCCAGCAGGATGGCAGGACGCGGGAACATGACCTGATCGAAACATCCCAACGGCTAATGATCCCGTGATTTATCCCGATACGTGACACATGACTGTCACGGACATCGCGGCGTGGGGCACGGCGGACCACGTGCGAGCCGCGCTCGAACGTCACCTCGAAGGCGCGCTGGTAGAAGTCCCCGGAGACGACGAGTCGCCCCGCTGGGCGTTCGGCGAGGCGCTGCGCAAGTCGTTGATGCTGCGCCAGACGCACCCGTTCGACACCGTCGCCATCGGTCTTCCCGACCTGCCGCGCTACCGCGAGCTGGTGGCCGGTTCCGAGGTGACGCTGCGCGCGACGAACATCGACGCCTACTTCATCTGCAAGGCCGGCAAGGCCGAGCTGCACCAGCCGGTGATGGTGCCCGAGGCCTGAAATGTGAAAAGGGGCGCCCTCGGCTGAGGACGCCCCTTCCCGTCACGGCTGTCAGGCAGGCACGGAGGCCACGCCCGGTGCCAGGAAACGCTTGCCCGTGACCTTCTCCGAGATGCCGGTGCGGTCCAGGTACGGCGTGATGCCGCCCAGCCAGAACGGCCACCCGGCGCCCAGGAGCATGCACAGGTCGATGTCCTGCGCCTCCGCGACCACGCCCTCGTCGAGCATGATCCGGATCTCCTCGGCGAGCGCCTCGAGCGCGCGCGTCTTCACCTCGTCACCGGTGAGCGGCGACGAGCCGAAGTCCCACAGCGCCTGGACCTCGGGGTCGACGGTCTGCTTGCCGGTGGAGTCCCACTGCCAGACCGCGCCCTTGCCGGCGGCGACGAACTTCTTCATGTTCTCCGACACCGAGAAGCGGTCCGGGAACGCGCCGTGCATCGTCTCCGACACGTGCAGCGCGACGGCGGAACCGACGAGCTGCAGCAGGATCATCGGCGACATCGGCAGGCCCAGCGGCTCGGTGGCCTTGTCGGCGACCTCGAACGACGTGCCCTCGTCGACCGACTTGATGACCTCGCCCATGAAGCGGGTCAGCAGGCGGTTCACGACGAACGCGGGCGCGTCCTTCACGAGCACCGAGGACTTCTTGAGCTGCTTGCCGATCGAGAACGCCGTCGCGAGCGTCGCGTCGTCGGTCTGCTCGGCGCGCACGATCTCCAGCAGCGGCATGACCGCGACCGGGTTGAAGAAGTGGAAGCCCACGACCCGCTCGGGGTGCTTGAGCTTCGACGCCATGTCCGTGATGGACAGCGACGACGTGTTCGTGGCCAGGATCGCCTCGGCGGAGACGTGCTCCTCGACCTCGGCGAACACCTGCTGCTTGACGGCCAGGTCCTCGAACACGGCCTCGATCACGAAGTCGGCGTCGGAGAACGCGGCCTTGTCGAGCGAGCCGGACACCAGGGCCTTGAGACGGTTCGCCTCGTCCGGGGAGATCCGCTTCTTCGATGCCAGCTTGTCGATCTCGCTGTGGACGTAGCCGACGCCCTTGTCCACGCGCGCCTGGTCGATGTCGGTCAGCACGACCGGCACGTGCAGGCGGCGGATGAACAGCAGCGCCATCTGCGAGGCCATCAGGCCCGCGCCGACGACACCGACCTTGGTGACCTTGCGCGCCAGCGACTTGTCGGGAGCGCCCGCCGGCCGCTTCGCACGCTTCTGCACCAGGTTGAACGAGTACAGGCCCGCGCGCAGCTCGTCGCTCATGACGAGGTCCGCGAGGCCCTCGGTCTCGGCGGCGTAGCCCTTCTCCAGGTCGTTCTCGCGCGCCAGCTCCAGCAGCTCCAGGGCCTTCTGCGCACCCGGCGCCGCGCCCTTGGTCTTGCCGTGCACGATGCCCTTGGCACGCGCGACGGCGGCGTCCCACGCGTCACCGCGGTCGATCTCCTTGCGGGGCACGGAGATCTCGCCGCGCACGACGCCGGACAGCCACAGCAGCGACTGCTCCAGGTAGTCGGCGGAGTCGAACAGCACGTCCGCGATGCCGAGGCCGAGAGCGTCCTTCGGCTTGAGCATCTTGTTCTGGTTCAACGCGTTCTCGAAGATCACCGTCACGGCGTCGTTGGCGCCGATCAGGTTCGGGAGCAGCTGCGTGCCGCCCCAGCCCGGGAACAGGCCCAGGAACACCTCGGGCAGCGCGATCGCGGCCGCGTTCGACGCCAGCGTGCGGTAGTGGCACGACAGCGCGAGCTCCAGGCCGCCACCCATGACCGCGCCGTTGACGAAGGCGAAGGTCGGGATGTCCGAGTCGGTGAACTTCTTGAAGACCTCGTGGCCGAGCTTGCCGATCGTGACGCCCTGCGAGCGGTCCGTGGCCTGCTCGACGGCCGTCAGGTCCGCGCCCACCGCGAAGATGAACGGCTTGCCGGTGACGGCGATGGCGGCCGGCTTCGCCGCGTAGGCCTCGTCGAACGCCGCGCCCAGGGACACCAGCGACTGCGGGCCGAACGTCGACGGACGGGTGTGGTCCAGGCCGTTGTCGATCGTGATGAACGCGACCGGCTTGTCGAGGCCGGGAACGCTGATCAGACGCGTCTTGGCGTGGGTGACGACCTCGTCGGGGAAGATCGCCTTTGCTTCCTCA
This sequence comes from Lentzea sp. NPDC055074, assembly GCF_053608005.1. Classification (NCBI taxonomy): domain Bacteria; kingdom Bacillati; phylum Actinomycetota; class Actinomycetes; order Pseudonocardiales; family Pseudonocardiaceae; genus Lentzea; species Lentzea sp. NPDC055074. Next base: position 98,015 of record NZ_JBSGUQ010000026.1, on the reverse strand, counting down.
GCGGTGATGGTCACTTGCCACTCCAGTTCGGGTTCTCCCAGATGACGGTCCCGCCCATGCCGATGCCGATGCACATGGTGGTGAGGCCGTAGCGCACGTCCGGACGCTCGGCGAACTGACGCGAGAGCTGCGTCATCAGGCGCACACCCGAAGAAGCCAGCGGGTGGCCGGTCGCGATCGCGCCGCCCCACTGGTTCACGCGGGGGTCGTCGTCGGCGATGCCGAAGTGGTCGAGGAACGCGAGCACCTGGATGGCGAACGCCTCGTTGACCTCGAACAGGCCGATGTCCTCGATGGACAGACCGGCGCGCTGGAGAGCCTTCTCGGTGGCGGGAACCGGGCCGATGCCCATGACCTCGGGCTCGACACCCAGGAACGAGTAGCCGACCATCCGCATGCCGATGGGCAGGCCGAGCTCGCGCGCGGTCTCCTCCTCGGCGAGGATGCAGCCGGTCGCGCCGTCGTTCAGACCGGCCGCGTTGCCCGCGGTGATCCGGCCGTGCGGGCGGAACGGCGTCTTGAGCTTGCCCAGGTCCTCGACCGTGGTGCCCGGACGCGGTGGCTCGTCGGCCGTCGCGAGGCCCCAGCCGTTCTCCGCGGAGCGGGTCGCGACCGGCACGAGCTCCGGGCCGATCTTGCCGTTCTTGAGCGCGTCGGCGTACTTGGCCTGGGATGCGGCCGCGTAGGCGTCGGTGCGGTCCTTGGTGATGTGCGGGAACCGGTCGTGCAGGTTCTCCGCGGTCTGCCCCATCACGAGCGCGCTGGTGTCGACGATCTTGTCCGACAGGAAGCGCGGGTTCGGGTCGACGCCCTCGCCCATCGGGTGGCGGCCCATGTGCTCGACGCCGCCGGCGATGGCGACGTCGTACGCGCCGAACGCGATGCCGCTCGCGGCCGTGGTCACGGCGGTCATCGCGCCCGCGCACATGCGGTCGATCGAGTAGCCGGGGACCGACTTCGGCAGGCCCGCGAGCAGAGCGGCGGTGCGGCCGAGCGTCAGGCCCTGGTCGCCGATCTGCGTCGTGGCCGCGATCGCGACCTCGTCGACGCGCTCCGGCGGCAGCTCGGGATGCCTGCGCAGCAGCTCACGGATGACCTTCACGATGAGGTCGTCTGCACGGGTCTCGGCGAAAATCCCCTTGGGGCCGGCCTTGCCGAACGGCGTGCGGACGCCGTCGACGAAGACCACGTTCCGAACGCGTGCCGGCGCTGCTGGTGCGGCCACGGCGTCTCCTCCACTTGTGGTGACAACTCTGTCCACTCCGGTAGGGCTGCGCGACATCCCTACCGGTCGGTAACGCCAACTCTAACCCTAGTTACTGGTGAGTAACCACAGCGGTACCCCTGTTCGTTCGGTCACACACTTTGCGGATGATCAGGAACACCGGCAACCCGACCGGCGCCAGCAGGATCGTGATCACCAGAACGGGTGCCATGACCAGCGGGTGGACGTCGAGCCGCCGCCCCTCGAGGTACATCCAGCGCCCGACGAACAGGTCCCACGCGAGCATGTGCGCCCACACCAGCGCCGTGCCGGCGGGCGTGGCGAGGTACTCCGCCAGCGGGCCGAGCTCGGGCCGGGTGACCAGCGGCAGCACCGTGGACAGCTCCGGGACCAGCAGGACGATGTAGATCAGGGCGGGCGGCAGCACGATCAGGTAGGACTCGGCGATCCTCTTCGTCCACGACCACTTCGGCGCGAGGATCATCAGCGCCCAGAACGGCGCGGCCACCAGGAACGTCAGGTCGAACAGCAGGGCGGTCATGCGGAAACGAGCTCCTTCTTCGGTTCACGCGCCCACACCACACCGAGTGCGGTCGCGACGACGATCCCGGCGAGCGCGAGCAGGGTCGTGCCGTCGGGCTGGACGAGGGACTGGCCGCGCAGCGCCTGCCAGGTCACGAGCAGGAAGATCCCCAGGAACGACCCGCTGAGCACCCAGGCGAGCTTCGCGTTGGCGCGGTGGCCGAGCAGTGCGATCAGGACGGGCAGCACCTGAATCGCGTGCATGCCCAAGAAGTGCCCGACCCGCAGGTCGCCGTGCTCGGTGCTCCAGCCGGTGACGGCCATGTACGAGCCGCCGTCGGGCGCGCCGATCGTGTGCGAGCCGAGCGTGTCGCCGTCGAGGGCCTGGCCGGGCTTCGGGCTCGTCATCAGGAACCCGACGCCAAGGCCCAGGAACGAGATCACGAGCCCGAGCCGGATCGACCACGACAGGGCCTCGTTCTCGATCTTCGTGCGCCACAGCAGCACCGCGACGATCGCGTGCGTCACCCACAGCACGACGATCGTGGAGCCCATGATCGAGAACAGCGCCGTGTCGAGTGGCGTCTCGAAGTTGAAGTGGCTGCGCCTGCCGCGGACGACCTGGCCGACGATCACGACCATCTCGAGCGCCCCCGCCGCCGCCAGGACGGTGCCCGCCCACCATCCGACGCGCTGGAACCGCTTCAGGAACGTGAGCAGCCACGCCAGCGTCAGCGAGTAGATCGCGAGCGACACGGCGAACTTCAGCGGCTTGAGCCAGATCGGTGAGTTGACCACGGTCCGGTCGTCGACCAGCAGTCCGACGAGCGCGATCGGGATCAGGACCACCATCAGCCCGCCGAACACGACTAATGGCCGGTGCCAGGTGCGAAGCATCTCTATACCCCCTGAATGGATAGCGGCACTCTCTGCTATCCGGAAGCTACACTATCCATATGCGTGTTGGCGAGCTGTCGAAGAGAAGCGGCGTTCCGGTGCCGACGATCAAGTACTACCTGCGTGAGGGACTGCTGCCCGCCGGCGTGCTGACCAGCCCGAACCAGGCCCACTACGACGACGAGCACCTGCGTCGGCTCAGGCTCGTCCGCGCTCTGGTGGACGTCGGCGGCCTGTCGATCGCGTCGGTGCGCGAGGTGCTCGCCGCCATCGACACCCGCGACGAGTCGATGCACAACAAGCTCGGCGCCGTGCAGGAGGCGATCAGCCAGCCGAGCGCGGTCGAGCTCGACCCGCTCGCGATCGAGGACGTCCAGGGCTTCTTCGCGCGGCAGGGCGTCACTGAGTGCGTCGACGTCACCGAGTCCAACGTGACCCACATGCTCGCCGCGGCGCTCACCGTGGCCCGCTCGGTCGGCCACGACCACTTCCGCGACCTGCTCGACCCCTACCTGGAGGGACTGAAGATCATCGCGCAGGCGGACGTCGACTACATCGCGGGACGGGGATCGCGCGACGACATCATCGAGGCGATGGTCGTCGGCACCCTCATCGGCGACACCGTCCTGAAGGCGGTGCGGCGGCTCGCGCACGCCGAGGTCTCGCGCGACGTGATCGGTGACAGGCCCGTCGGCGCGGAGCGTTCCGCGCCGCTGAACTGATATATCGCCCGATATATTAGTTTTCGGCCTGCCCTGACCTGCGTCTTAGCAATGACTCTTTGGACTTCGTCCGCAAAAGACTCGTTGCAAAGGGGTGGCGGGGTCGGCGGAAGTTCTCGGAGCCGGGTGAAAGAGCGGGCGTCCTGCCGGACATGTCCCGGGGTGGAGCAGGTGGACGTGGAACCGCGCCAGACGGGCTTCGAGGCCGTCGCGCAGGAGCTGATCGAGCCGCTGCGCCGGTACCTCGCGCGACGGACCGACGCGGCGACCGCGGACGACGTGCTGTCCGAGACGTTGCTGGTGGCCTGGCGGCGGCGCGACGACATGCCGGCCGAACCGCTGGCGTGGGCGTACGCCGTGGCGCGCAACTGTCTCGCCAACGCGGAACGGGCGCGGCGCAGGCAGGACCGGTTGCTCGTGCGGATCTGGCAGCTCGCGAGACCGCCCGAGCACGCACCGGCCCGTGACGACCCTGATCCGGGGCTGGCCAGGGCGCTCGCGCGGTTGTCCTCCGTGGACGCCGAGCTGATGCGGCTCTGGGCGTGGGAGGAGCTCGGCCCGGCCGAGATCGCCCAGGTCGTCGGGATGAGTGCCAACGCGGTCAGCATCCGTCTGCACCGGGCACGCCGGAAGTTGAGGTCCCTGCTGGACGAGCAGGCGGAAGGAGAGCGGCCATGACGGACGACGACCTGCGCGACCGGATGCGCCGCGCTGATCCGGCGGCCTCGTTGCGTCCGCTGCCCGAGGTCGAGGCGCGACGGCGGGTGGCCGGGGCCGCGCTCGACGCCCCGGTGGCGCCGCGGTTCCCCGCGAGGAGGCTGCCGGTGCTCGTCGGGGCCGCGGCGGTGATCGCGGTGGTCGCCGGGGTGTTCGTGCTGACCAGCGGTGGTCCGGAGCAGGCGCCGTCGCCGGACGTCGCGTTGCCGACGTCGACGCAGCCGGGGCTGGAGAACGGTTCGGGGTTGCCCGACAACAGCGGGGGACGGCCCACCACCAGCGTTCCGGCGCAGACAGACACCACCACGGTGCCGGCGCCGCCCGTCACCACCACGTCCGAGGGGCGCAAGACGACGGTCGCCGTGCTCACGGACGGGCCGGTCGATCCGGAGGTGCGGTGCCGCGCGCCCGAGGCGGCGGTGCTCCGGGAACGCGCGCAGATGGCGTTCGAGGCGACCGTGCTGAAGATCGAGGGCGCCGTCGTGACGCTGCAGGTTCAGCGCGCCTGGGCCGGTGAGGCCGACCTCGTCGAGGTCAGGAACACCACGAGCTCGCCGGTGCTCGCGGGGTTCGAACCCGAGGTCGGCCGGAAGTACCTGGTCGCGGCGAGCGAACTGCGGGTCATGGGGTGCGGCTACAGCGGACCCGACGAGCCCGGACTGCGGGCCGTCTACGACGAGGCGTTCCCGAAGCGCTGACGGAGGACGGGCGCCGTCGCAGGACGGGCGCTGGCGGACGACAGGCGCTGGCGGACGACGGCGATGCGCCCTGGCACGGGCGCATCGCCGTTCCGGTCTACTTCGTCAGGTAGGCGTCGACCACGGTCTGGGTGACCGAGTCACCGCCCCTGCCCACCGCCGTGGCCCGCAGCGAGACGCTGCCGCCCCTGCCCGGGTTGACGACGAACAGCGCGTCGCCGAAGACCAGAGCCTTCTGCCAGGTCGCGCCCTTGTCGTAGGACACCTGCGCGCTCAGCGACCTCGTCTTGCCCTGCACCGTCAGCGGGATCCGCTGGAACCGGTGCGCGGGCAGCGTTCCGTCGAGGCCGAGCTCCGGCGTGAACCGGACCATCGACAACGGCACCTGCGCGACGCCCGAGGTCGTGGCCGAGTCGAAGCCCCACGTCGTCGTGACCGAGGTGCTGATCGCCGCGACGCCCGAACGGTTCGCCGTGGTCGTCAGCTCGTAGCGACCCGGAGCCGGCGGCATCGAGAAGAACGTCTCCAGGTCGAGCGGCCGGTCCGTCGAGTCGACTACCACGCCGCCGAGCTTCAGCACCGTCGAGCCGGAGTCGACGACCGAACCACCGGAGCGGCCCTGCCCGTCGGCGAAGAACGGCAGGCTGCCGAACAGGATGTCGCCGTCGCGGTAGAGGCCCACGCGCCGTTCGCCGGTCAGCTTCGGGCCGAAGACGCCGGTGTTGAACGTCTTCTTGTAGGTGCGGCCCGGCTTGAACTGCTCGTTCTCGGAGTTCCAGTACGCCTCGGTGGTGTCACCGTTGTCCTGCTCGAAGCGGAGGCTCCAGGTGTGGGTGGGGGAGAACAGGTTCAGCTTCCGCGTGTGCGGCAGCGCGTGGCCGAAGGCGACCCCGAACAACGGGCTGTCGCCGACCTCGGCCTGCGCGTGCAGGTAGCCGGTGCGGCCCTGCGCCGTCGCGCCCGCCGTGGCCGTGATGGTCACGAGGTCCTTGGACTTCAGCTGCCTGCGGTAGCCCGTCCAGAACTTCGTGAGCGTCGTGTTCTGGTCGACGACGTGGAACTCCTCGCGGTCGGCGCCGGTGTACGAGGCGATGACCAGCTCGTTCATCTCGCCGGACTTGCCCTCGGGACCGACGTGCGCGGTGCTCAGCGAGCTGAGCGGCACGCCCAGCAGGCCGAACCCGTACTCCATCTCCGGCACCTTGTGGCCGACGCGGATGTAGGAGTGGCGTTCGGTCGGCTTGCCGGGCAGGCCGATGTCGAAGGGCTTGGCCTGGCGGGCGTCGAGCGTGATCGTGGTGTCCGCGCCGACCTCGATGTTCGTGCCGTTGAACCAGGTGTAGTACGGGTTCGGCTGGTCGGGACGGACCCACTCGTGGCCGTTGAGCAGGTAGCGGCCCTTGGCGACGCGCAGGGACTCCAGCCCGGTGCCGAGTCCGGCGAAGGCGCCCTTCGCCTCTCCGCTGACGCCCTGCAGGCTCGCTCCCCAGTTCGCGGCGGGCTTGCCGTCACGGCCGATCGTCTTGATCGTGAGGGAGTAGCGCTCGGGTTCACGCGTCACGGCCGCAGGGGTCACGACGGACTGGCCGCCGCCGCTCGCGTTGATGTACGCGCTGAACGTGCCGGACGCGTCACCGCCGAGCTTGGTGTCCGCGGTCAGCGTGGTGGTGGCCGTGCCGTGCGCGGGCACGGTCAGCGTGGCGTCCTTGAGCGTGAAGAAGCCCTGCGGTGCCGCCGTGTCGACCTGGAGCGCGAGGGTGACCGGCTGGTCGCCTTCGTTGCGATAGACGACGTCCTTCGTCATCGGGACGTCGTCGTGGTGCGGCCACAGCGCCGTGCCGAAGGAGACCGAGCCGGACGAGACGGTCTGCTTGAGGGCCTTCGCGACGTCAGTGCGCCCGGCACCCTGCTCGAACGGGGTGTGCGCGCCGGGCTTCGCCGACGCCATCAGCGCGGCCTTGATCTGGTCGCCGCGCCAGTCCGGGTGCACCTGCGCGAGGATCGCCGCCGCGCCCGCGACGTGCGGGGTCGCCATCGACGTGCCGTCGAGCGAGATGTAGCCCTCGGCGGGGCTGGGCCTGGTCTCGCCGAGCCTGCCCGCCGCCGCGGCGCCGATGCCGACACCGGGTGCGGTGATGTCCGGCTTCACGGCGCCGTCACCGTTGCGCGGGCCGGTGCTGGAGAAGCCCGCGAGCGTGTCGGAGCGGTCCACGGCGCCGACGGTGAGGGCTGCGTCCGCGCTGCCGGGCGAACCGACGGAGTTCGGCCCGGCGTTGCCCGACGCGATCACGAACAGCGTGCCGGTCTCCTGCGAGAGCCGGTTGATCAGGATCTCCATCGGGTCCAGCAACGGGCCGTCGTCACCGCCGAGGCTCATGTTGACGACGTCCGCCTGCTGTTCGACGGCCCACTCGATGCCCGCGAGGATCCCCGACTCGTAGCCGGACCCGTCGTCGCCGAGCACCTTGCCGTCGAGGATGCGCGCGCCCGGTGCCACGCCCCGGAACTTCCCGCCCGACTTCGCCCCGGTGCCGGCCGCGATGGACGCGACGTGCGTGCCGTGCCCGACGCGGTCCTGGTTGTCGGGGGAGTCGGTGAAGTTCTTCTCCGCGACCTCCTGCGTGGCGAGGTCGGGGTGCGTGTTGTCGACGCCGGTGTCCAGCACGGCGATCTTCACGCCCTTGCCGTCGAACCCGGCCTGCCACGCCTGCGGCGCGCCGATCTGGGCGGTGCTGCGGTCGAGCGCGGCCTTGTGCACCGCGTCCAGCCAGACCGTGGTCTTCGCGCCGCGGTTGCCCGAGCCGGCCAGCGACTTCCACACCTGCGGCGCGGTCTCGGCGGTCACCGTGACGGCGTCCACGCCGATGCGGCTGAACGAGCGGGCGCTCGGCAGACCGGACCCGGCCGACACGAGCACGCCGAGCCCCTGGCGCTTCGTGTACTCGGGCCTGCTCAGCAGGGCGAGGTCGAACAGCCGTCGGTCCAGTCGGCCTTCGTTGATCAACGGCTCCACGTCGGCGGGCACGGCGTAGTGGTGCGCGCCGTCCTCTCTCGTCGACACCAATACGTGCTCGCGCCCCGGTGCGGGCTTGAACTGAATCGGCTTGCCCTTGTCGTCGGTCAGCACCTGGTCACCCGTGAGGAGGGTGATCCACTGCTGGACGGGCTGCCGGCTCGTGCCCGGCTCGGCCGTGGTCGCGGCGGCGGGGGTGGCGCCGCTGAGGGCTGTGGCCAGCACGAGGCCGGCCACGGCGAGGGGGAGATGAGGTTTCAACGGGGGCCTCTCCTAGGGACGGACAACTCCTCGGCGGGATATGTCCGTCACCGCGCCCCGATATTTCGCAACGGCAACTGTCAACGGTCCGGTGTGCTGACCAGCGGCTTAGCAATGAGACTTTTGACTTCGTCCGCAAACGAGCCGTTGCAAGGGGTCAGGGGAGGCGGAGGAGCCAGCGCACCTCGCCGTCGTGGACCTCGTCGGTGGCGGTGAGGCCGGCGGAGGTGGCGACGGCGGCGGAGGCGTGGTGGTCCGGGTGGACGTGCGCGATCACCGTGCGGACCGGCTGGGTGGTCAGCCAGGTGACGAGGCCTCGGGCTGCTTCGCGGGCGATGCCTCGGCCCTGCCACGGGGTGCCGACGACCCACGCGATCTCGGCGGTGTGGTCGGCGAGGGTGATCGTGGCTTGGACTGTGCCGACGAGAGCGTCGGCGTCGCGGAGGCGGATCACCCAGTTCAGCCACCGGACGGCCGGGTCGGGCGAGCCCGCGGCCAGGCGTTCGTAGCGGGCCGCGAGGGCCTCCCCGGCCAGTGGGAGGCCGCCGGTGAAGGTGTGGAGGGCCGGGTCCGAGAGCACGACGGCCATCTCGGTGGCGTGGCCGGGCCGGAGCGGCAGCAGGTCCAGGCGGCCGGTGGTGATCATCGCGAACCGGGCCGGTGGCGGTGCAGGAAGGCCGCGACCAGGTCGTCGGTGAACGTGCGGGGGACCGGGGTGCCGGTCACCAGGACCCGGTAGTAGATCGGGCCGACCAGGTGGTCGAGGGCCGCCTCCAGGTCGAGGTCCGGCGGGAGCTCGGCGCGTTCGACCGCGCGCTCCAGGGGGAGGCGGTCGCGGGTGCGTTGGGCGCTGAGGTGGTCGTCGCGCAGGCGGGTGGCCAGCTGGGGGTCGTGCTGGGCCTGACCTGTCAGGGCGCGGAAGACGGCGCCCGGATCCGAGGTCGTCAGGAACTCGGCGAGGGTGGCGAGGTGGGTTCGGAGGTCCGTGCCCAGGTCGCCGGTGTCGGGCGGGGTGAGGTGGTCGGCCATGTCCTCGGTGAAGGCCTCCAGCAGCACGTCGACCTTGGACGGCCACCAGCGGTAGATCGTCTGCTTCGCCACGCCGGCCCTGGCCGCGATGCCCTCGATCGTCACGCCGGCGAAGCCCCGTTCGGCCAGCAGGTCGTCCGCCGCCTCCAGGACCGCCTGGCGGGCCTGCTCGCTGCGGCCGTGCCGGTTTCCGCGATGTGCGGTCTCCATCGCCCACCTCCCGGAGGGAGACTGTAGTCAGAGCTAGTCTAGACGCAACGTTGCGTCTACTCTGGCGGCATGACCATCACTTTGCACGAGCCGCGGGTGCGCGGGGTTCTTGATCGGCTCTTCGGTGCGGCCGGGGGCGACGACGACTTCGAGGCGCCTTGGGACGTGGTGCGCACCGGGAGTGCGCAGGAGCGTGCTGACGCGTTGGCCGGGGTCTACATGCCCATCTCGGCCAGCGGCGGGGAGTTGCTGTACGGGCTGGTGCGGTCCGGGCGGCCGGAGGTCGTCGTCGAGTTCGGCACGTCGTTCGGGATCTCGACGCTGCACCTGGCGGCGGCCGTCGCGGACAACGGGCGCGGGCACGTCTACGGCACGGAGATGTCGGCCGCGAAGGTCGCCGCGGCGCGGGAGAACCTCGACGAGGCCGGGCTCGGTGGCGTCGTGACGATCCTGCCGGGGGACGCGCGGCGCACGCTGGCCGATCTGGCCGGGCCGATCGGGCTGGTGCTGCTCGACGGCTGGAAGGAGCTGTGCCTGCCGGTGCTGCGCGACCTCGAACCGCGGCTCGCGCCCGGTGCGCTGGTCGTGGCCGACGACATCGACCAGGCCTCGATGGCCGGCTACCTCGAGTACGTGCGCGATCCGGCGAACGGGTACGTCAGCGTCGCCTTCCCCGTCGAGGACGGCATGGAGATCAGCTGCCGGGCCTGAGCGGCTCGGTGCAGCGCAGCGCCAGTGACGCGGCGGTGCGCATCGCGGCCTGCGTCGCCTCGACGTGGTCATCGCGTTCGAGGCTGGTGATCGTCGCGGCGCTGATCGCGCCCATCAGGGCCCCGACCAGGGCGGCGGCGGTGACCTCGTCGAGGGCGTAGACGTCGCGCAGGGCCTTGGCGATGCGGGTCTGCGCGGTGAACGTCGTGTGCAGCACCCGGGCCTGCACGGCCGGAGTGGTCACGACCAGGCGTGCGCGGAGAGCGGCGAGGCCGGCCGGCAGGTCGGGCTCGGTGGTGCTGGTGATCATCCGGTCCGCGGCCGTGGCGAGGGCGTCGCGCAGGGGAGTGCCGGGGGCGCATTCCTCGATGGCGCGGACGGCCAGCGTGATGCGCTTGGTGCTGTCGGTCAGCAGCACGTCCTCCTTGGCGGAGAAGTGCAGGAAGAACGTGCGTTTGCTGACGTCGGCGGCGTCGGTGATGTCCGCGATGCTCGTCTGGTCGTAGCCCCGCTCGGTGAAGAGCCGGACCGCCGCGGCCATGAGCGCCTGACGGGTGGCCTGCTTCTTGCGTTCGCGGCGTCCTGGATCCACTGGCACCGGCGGATTTTAGTGCACTTCGACAATCAATGCACCCGGGATACTGATGAGCCAAGTGCATCAAAAGAGGAAAGCACGGTGACGACGGCGTCGAGGCCGTCGTCACCGTGCTGGTGAACCGATATATCGGATATCAGTTGGTTTGCTGGTCGGACGGCGCGGGTGCCGTCGCGGTCAGCGCCTTCGCCAGGGCGTCCAGGGTGAGGTCGATCTGCCACGACCTGGCCCCGCCGTCGCGCAGCACCGTCGCCACGGACTCGGGGGAGAGGTCGGCCGGCGGCTGCCAGCAGGTGCGTCGCACCAGGTCGGGCAGCAGCAGGTTCTCCACGGGGAGGGTGTTCGCCTCGGCGATGGTCGCCAGTGCCGCGCGAGTGGCGGCGAGACGGGCCGCGGCGTCCGGGTCCTTGTCGCCCCAGCGGTTGGGCGGGGGAGGGCCGTCGTGCTGGCCCGCGGGCTCCGGGAGCTCGGCCTTGGTGAGGGCTCCTGCCTTGCGCAGGGCGTTCATCCACACGCCGGACATGCGGCGCTGGGAGCGGCCGCGGAAGACCGGCAGAGCGAGCAGCTCGGCCTCGTTGGCGGGGTTGCGGGCGGCAGCCTCCATGAGGGCGGAGTCCGGGAGGACTCGACCGGGAGCGATGTCGCGTTCGCGGGCCACGGTGTCGCGGGCTTCCCAGAGCGCGCGCACGAGGGCCAGCTGCCTCTGGTTGCGCACGCGGTGGATACCCGACGTGCGCCGCCAGGGGTCGGTGCGGGGACGCGGCAATGGCGCCGTCCGCACCGCCTCGAACTCTTCGAGCGCCCAGGCGAGTTTGCCCTGGCGCTCAAGCTCGGTTTCGAGAACGTCGCGCAGCTGCACGAGCAGCTCCACGTCGAGAGCGGCGTACGTCAGCCAGTCGGCAGGAAGGGGCCGGCGCGACCAGTCGGCCGCGCCGTGCCCCTTCTCGAGCCTAAAACCGAGTAGCCGTTCCACCAGCGTGCCCAGTGCGACACGCTCGAACCCAGCCAGCCTGCCCGCCAGCTCGGTGTCGAACAGCACGCCGGGTCGGAGACCGAGTTCGGCGAGGCACGGCAGGTCCTGAGACGCCGCGTGCAACACCCACTCAGTGCCCTCCAACGCCTGCACCAGCGGGTCTAGCCGTCCGCCCAAGGCGATCGGGTCGACCAACCAGGTGCCGGCGCCTTCCCGGCGCAGTTGCACCAGATAGGCACGCTGTGAGTAGCGATAGCCCGAGGCTCGCTCGGTGTCCACCGCGACCGGGCCCTTCGCCCCGGCGAGCGCGTCAGCGGCTCGCCGGAGCGCAGCTGGATCGGCGACCACGGGCGGGACCCCATCAGCAGGTTCCGTCAGCGGTACCGGTTCTGGTCCGGTTGGTGCGGTTGGCTCGTCGGCGGGTACATCCACAGCGGATGACCCTACGACGATCGCACCACTCACAGGTGTTCTCGGCCGGTTCAGTGCTTCAAACCGGTATCTAACGGATCACGCCGGCACGCATGGCCAGCGCGACCATCTGAGCGCGATCCCCGGTGCCCAGCTTCCGGCCGATCCGCGACAGGTGAGACTTCACCGTCAACGCGGACAGGCTCAGAGCCTCGCCGATCTCCTTGTTGCTCTGGCCATCGGCGACCAGCTGGAGCACCTCGACCTCACGCGCGGAGAGTTCCCGCGGCGTGTTGTCGGTGCCCGGCACCCGAGTACCCGCTGCGAGTACTGGTGCCACGCTCGGATCTGCGTAAACGCCGCCGTCGAGAACCCTGCGCACCCCGTCGGTGACCACCATCGGAGAGGCGGACTTCAGGAGGTACGCCTGGGCGCCCGCCTGGAAGGCCGACCTGACCGCGTAGGGGTCGTCGGAGGATGCGAGGACCACGATGCGGGGCCAGCCCTGGGCACGGAGTTCCGTGACCAGGTCGATGCCGGTGCCATCCGGCAGACCCAGATCGAGGATCGCGAGGTCGCAAGGACCGGTTGCAAGTGCCCGCGCCCGAGCCTCTGCCACCGATGCGGCCTCATGCACTGTCCCGGCTCCCATTTGGGTGAGCCGAGCTGATATCGCCTCCCTCAGCAGTGGGTGGTCGTCGACCACCAGCACTGAAAAAAGCTCTTCCCGCGGGTGCGGGACCATGTTCGCCGGCAACGAGCCGGCTGGCGTGGTACGAACGGCCTGACCTAAGCCGACGGCAGCCACGTCACTACCTCCCTGGAGTCGGTCGTGCCCCCCGACCGGCACCGGAGACTTTCGTCCAATCAGCCGCGCCACTGATCGACCGAAAGTGGTGTCGTCTGGGGCAGCGTAGCCGCCCATGCGGGTCTACGGGACGATCAATCGGGTATCTATCCCTATTGAGTTGTGACAGATGGCCCCATGTGTCACACGATTGGATGACAACTAGATAGGGGGTGTAACGCGAGCCCCTCTCAGAACGACATCTTGGAGTTGGTTGTGTCTAGTAGTTCCGGAGTCGAGCGAGCCCGGGCCTTGCTGCAGCGTGTCCCCCTCCTCGACGGCCACAACGACCTCCCGTGGGCCCTGCGCGAGTTCGGCGACGGAACGGGCGAGGACGTCTACACGACCGCCGCGAAGATCGATCTGACCGAGCGTCATCCCAGCCTGCACACGGACCTCGTGAAAATGCGCGAGGGCGGCTTGGGGATGCAGTTCTGGTCCGTCTGGATCCCCGGCAGGCTGGCGGGCGACGGAGCCGTGACCGCCGTGCTGGAGCAGGTCGAGCTGGTCTACGAGCTGGCGGAGCGGTACTCCGATCACCTGGGCCTCGCGACGACCGCCGCCGAAGCCGAAGAAGTTTTCGCCTCCGGGCGTGTCGCCTCCCTCATCGGTGCGGAGGGCGGACATTCCATCAACTCTTCACTCGGTGTTCTGCGCGCGCTGCGCCGGCTGGGCGTCCGCTACATGACGCTGACCCACAACGACAACACCCCGTGGGCCGACAGTGCCACTGACCAGCCCGAACACGGCGGGCTCACCGAGTTCGGCCGCGACGTCGTGCGTGAGATGAACCGGATCGGCATGCTCGTCGACCTCAGCCACGTCGCGCCCAGCACGATGCACGCCGCGCTGGAGACGAGCGTCAAGCCCGTCATCTTCAGCCACTCGTCGTGCCGCCACGTCGCGGACCATCCGCGCAACGTCCCGGACGACGTGCTGGTCAAACTGAAGGCGAACGGCGGTGTGGCCATGATCACATTCGTCCCGAGCTTCGTGTCGCCCCGGTTCGCTGAATGGGACGCAGCCCTTCGTGACGCCATGACAGCCGCGGGGCAGAACCACGCCGACATGGACCAGCGCAGGACGTTCGGCGAGAAGTGGATCGTCGACCACCCGGCGCCGGGCGCGACGCTCGACGACGTCGTCGCGCACGTCGAGCACGCGCGTGAGGTCGTCGGCATCGACCACATCGGCGTCGGCGGCGACTACGACGGCGTGCAGGCGCTCCCGCAGGGGCTGGAGGACGTCTCGACGTACCCGAACCTCTTCGGCGCGCTGCTCGACAAGGGCTGGTCCGAGGACGACTGCGCCAAGCTCGCCGGCGCGAACATCCTCAGGGTCCTGCGCGACGCCGACTGACGCCGGGAAGAACTAGCGCTGCCCGAACAGGGTGACGCCGACCGGCGGCAGCCCCACGGCCGTCGCCATCAGCTCGTAGAACGCGGTGCCGTGCTCGGCGAGTTCCCCGTCGAGCGCGGTCCACGACGCGCGCAGCTCCAGGTCGTCGGTGCGCGCGGGACCCGCGATGTCGCCGAAGCGGGCCGACGACGTCTGCGTGACGGTCCCGCCCAGCGCGGTGAACCCGGCCCCGGACTGCTCCAGCGCCTCGGTCAGCCACGACCACCCGACCTCGGGCAGCAGCGGGTCCGACGCGAGCTCGTGGTCGAGCTCCACCCGTACGTACGCCACCACGCGGAGGACACCGCCCCACGCCTCGTCGCCTTCCGGGTCGTGCAGCAGCACGAGCCTTCCGGTCGACAGTTCGTCCGACGGGCCGGTGACCTCAGCCGTCAGCGCGTACGCCCACGGAGCGAGCCGCTGCGGTGGGCGAACTTCGGTGAGTTCGATCTCGGGCCTGTGGCGAACCGACTTGAGCGTCCCCACCGCCCGGCGGAAGATTTCCGGCTCGGTCACACAACTGACTGTATGCCTCGCAATCCGGCCGAGTGACGGCGGCACGCCGGGACGTGGGACCATGAAAGAGATATGAGCACTCAAGTCCCCCTCCTCGTGGCCGCAAGTGGCGGCACCCCGTCGCACACCCCTGTCTGGTTCATGAGGCAGGCGGGACGGTCGCTCCCCGAGTACCGCGCCCTCCGCCAGGGCACCGTCATGCTCGACGCGTGCATGGACCCGGAGATGGTCTGCGAGATCACCATGCAGCCGGTCCGGCGGCACGGCGTCGACGGCGCGATCCTCTTCTCCGACATCGTCGTGCCGCTCAAGGCCGCCGGTGTCGACCTCGACATCGTCGCGGGCACCGGTCCCGTGGTCGCGAACCCGGTCCGGACGCTCGAGGACGTGAAGGCTCTCCCCGAGCTGCACGCCGAGCAGGTCCAGCCGGTGCAGGACGCGATCGGGTTGCTGCTCAAGGAACTCCCCGCCGAGGTCGCCCTGATCGGGTTCGCCGGAGCGCCGTTCACGCTGGCCTCCTACCTGGTCGAGGGCGGGCCGAGCAAGAACCACGAGCGCACCAAGGCGCTCATGCACGGCAACCCCGAGCTGTGGCACGCGCTGCTTGCAAGGATCGCCGACGTCACGACGGCGTTCCTGCACGCGCAGATCGACGCGGGCGTGCAGGCCGTGCAGCTGTTCGACTCGTGGGCGGGCGCGCTGTCCGAGCGCGACTACCGCGAGTTCGTGCTGCCGCACTCGAAGCGCGTCCTGGAGACGATCAGCACCGTCCCGCGGATCCACTTCGGCGTCGGCACGGGTGAGCTGCTGCCCGCGATGCGCGAGGCCGGCGCGGACGTCGTCGGCGTCGACTGGCGGCTCCCGCTCGACGTCGCGGTCCAGCGCCTCGAACAGGCCGCTCCCGAGCTGCCGAAGCCGGTCGTGCAGGGCAACCTCGACCCGGCGCTGTTCTTCGCGGGCTTCGAGGCCGTCGAACGCGAGGTGCGCCGCATCCACGCCGAGGGCAAGGCCGCGCGGGGCCACATCTTCAACCTCGGCCACGGCGTGCTGCCCGACACCGATCCGGAGATCATCACCCGGACCGTCGAGCTGATCCACAGCTTGTAATGCACGGTAGAGCGCCGCACGTCGCCGTCGTCGGGGGAGGCATCTCCGGACTGGCCGCCGCACACCGGTTGCGCATGCTGCTCGGTCCCGACGCCAGGATCACGGTGATCGAGCAGTCCGACCGGCTCGGCGGCAAGCTGCGCACGACCGAGCTCGCGGGCGTGCGGTTCGACGTGGGCGCGGAGGCGTTCCTGCACCGCAAGCCCGAGGCGCAGGAGCTGATCGCCGAGGTCGGCCTGAACGACCACGTCGTGCACCCCACGTCCGCGAAGGCGTCGGTGCACGCGGCCGGGCACACGCACCAGCTGCCCGCGCACACGTTCATGGGTGTCCCGGCGAGCGTCGAGACGGTGCGGCACATGCTGTCGTCCGAGGGCGCGCTGCGGGTCGAGATGGAACCGACGCTGCCGCCGATCGCCCTGCGGGGCGGTGACGTCGCCGTCGGCGCGCTGATGAAGGACAGGTTCGGCCCCGAGGTCGCGGACCGGCTGGTCAGCCCGTTGCTGGGCGGCGTCTACGCGGGCCGCGCGGACGAGCTCGGCCTGCGCGCCACGATGCCGCAGATCGCGACGCTGCTCGACAAGGGCGTCGGCTCGCTGCTCGCGGCCGCCGCGACGATGATGCCCGCGCCGCCGCAGCCGCGTGCCGTGCGCCCGCCGGTGTTCGCCAGCCTCGCGAACGGCGTGTCGTCGCTGGCCGACAGGCTCGCCGAGGTCGCTAGGCCCGAGGTCAGGCTCGGCCTGCCGGTCCGCGTGCTGTCGTGGCTCGGCGCCGGCTGGCGTCTTGAGATCGGCTCGGCGGC
This sequence comes from Lentzea sp. NPDC055074, assembly GCF_053608005.1. Taxonomy (NCBI): domain Bacteria; kingdom Bacillati; phylum Actinomycetota; class Actinomycetes; order Pseudonocardiales; family Pseudonocardiaceae; genus Lentzea; species Lentzea sp. NPDC055074. The sequence goes on along the minus strand of NZ_JBSGUQ010000026.1, from coordinate 81,361 downwards.
GACCCCGGAGTACCTGGAGTGCGACGGCGTCGTGCTCGCGGTCCCGGCGCCGTCCGCGCGCAAGCTGCTGCACGAGATCGCCCCGCAGGTGTCCGCCGCGTACGGCAAGGTCGAGGTCGCCTCGATGGCCGTCGTCGCGCTGGCCCTGCCGCCGGGCACCGTTCTGCCGCAGCGCTCCGGCGTCCTGATCGCGGAAGGGGAGCGGTACTCCGACCGCATCACCCCGTTCACCGCCAAGGCCTTCACGTTCTCCAGCCGCAAGTGGGCGCACTACGGCGAACCGGTCATCCTGCGCGGTTCGGTCGGGCGCCACGGCGAGACGGCGCTCCTGCAGCGCAGCGACGCCGACCTGGTCAAGGCCGTTCGCAACGACCTGCACGAGCTGACGGGCATCAAGGCCGCGCCGATCGACTCGGTGGTGCAGCGCTGGGGCGGCGGGCTGCCGCAGTACGGCGTCGGCCACGTCGACCTGGTGGACACGATCGAACGCGGCATCGCCGAGGTGCCGGGCCTCGCCGTCGCGGGCGCCACGCTGCACGGGGTGGGCGTCCCGGCCTGCATCGCGACCGCCGACTCGGCCGCCGCCCGTGTCGCAGCACACCTGCTGGGCCGCGTTCGCCGTTGAGGGGCCCGTGCCAAGATGGACCTATGGCGCGCCTGAACTACAACGAGCTCAACGACACCATCCGCTACACGATGTGGTCGGTGTTCCGGGTCGAACCCGGCAAGCTTCCGGACGACCGCTCGGCGGCCGCCAGCGAGACCCAGAACTACCTGGACGCGTTGGAGGGCAAGGGAGTCGTCGTCCGCGGCGTCTACGACGTGGCCGGCCTGCGCGCCGACGCGGACTTCATGATCTGGTGGCACGCCGAGGAGATCGAGCAGGTGCAGCAGGCCTACACGGGCTTCCGCCGCACGCCGCTCGGCAAGGTCTCCACGCCGGTCTGGTCGCAGGTCGCCCTGCACCGCCCCGCGGAGTTCAACCGCAGCCACATCCCCGCTTTCCTCGCGGGGGAAGAGGCGCGCAAGTACATCTGCGTCTACCCGTTCGTGCGGTCTTACGAGTGGTACCTGCTGCCGGAGGAGGACCGCCGCAAGATGCTGGCGGACCACGGCAAGGAGGCCCGCGACTACCCGGACGTGCGCGCGAACACCGTCGCGTCGTTCGCTCTCGGCGACTACGAGTGGCTGCTCGCGTTCGAGGCCGACGAGCTGCACCGCATCGTCGACCTCATGCGGCACCTGCGCGGCACCGAGGCGCGGCTGCACGTGCGTGAGGAGATCCCCTTCTACACGGGCACCCGCGTCCCGGCCGCCGAGCTGGTTCTCAACCTGCCGTGAGCGATGGGGGCCCGCAGGCCCCCATCACCACTACTTCGCCGCGACCTTGTAGGCGCGGATCACGGTGAGTTCGACGGTGCTGCCGTTCGCGTCCTTCGCCGTGGCCTTCAAGGAAGTCCACTGCGAGTTCAGCGGGTGGTAGACCAACGCGCTGTCGCCCACCACGCCCGCACGGCGCCACGACTTGCCGTCGTCGTGCGAGTACTCGACGCCGGTGATGCGCACCTTGCCCGCGTCACCCTGCTTCTGCGTGAGCAAACCGATGCGCTGCAACGATCCCGCGGGCACCGCGCCGTTGTCGTCGAGCTTCGGCTCGAAGCGCACCACCGGCAGTGAAGGCGTGGTGATCTGGCCTTCGACTCCCGCGGACTTGAAGGTCCACGCGGCGGACACCTTGGTGCTGAACTCGAACTGCGAGCTGCGGTCGAGGCTGACCTCGGCGCGGAAGTCGCCCTGCTGCAACGGGACACCGGTGAACGAGCCACCCGGAGTGGTGGTCTCGCCGAGCAGCACGCCGTTGCGGTACAGGGCGGCCCTCGCGCTGTCCACAGTGGACGCACCCGTGCCGTGCGTGCCGTCGCTCAACATCGACGGGCCGACGTAGAACTGCGAGCCGTACCGCTCGATGTACCCGTACGGCGACTCGGGCAGGCCCGGCGAGAACACCGGCCGCACTTCACGTTCGCGGTAGGTCCTGCCCGCCGCGTAGTCGCGGATGCCGGACGTGATGCGTTCCTGCGCCCCGTTGGCGTGCCGCGTCGACACCGTGGACTGCCAGCGCACGTTCTCGGTCGTCAGGTACTCGACCGAGGTCTCACCGGGAGCGACGGGGTAGAGCGCGGTGCCGCCGCCGACGTCGTTCGGGTCGACCGAGAACAGGCCCTTCTGCGCCTGGCTGTCCGGCTTCTGGCCGCCGATGGTGGACTCGACCTTCGCCAGGTCCTTCTGGGCCGGAGCCTTGTCCAGACCGATCGGCAGGCTGCCCGGCACCGGGTAGGCCAGCCGGTAGAACGTGCGCGGGTCGGCCGTGGTGTTGGCGTGCAGCAACGCGACCGACGACAGCTCGGCCGGTGGCAGCGGGCCGCCCGCCTGGGCGATCGCCATGCCCTCGAAGCCGCCGAACGAGAAGAACGTGCCTCCCAGGCTCCGGCCGTTGTACGTGCGCTTGAAACTCATCACACCGACCGTGAAGTCACCGGTCGTCTCCGGTGCCTTGATCGACAGCGGCTGGGCCTTGCGGGCGTCCTGCGTGACCGTCAGGTCGCCGGTCAGCTTCACGGTGGGCTGGTAGAGCATGTCGATGCCGCGCTCACCGTTCGGCAGGGACGTGTCGAGGAAGTAGGTGCCCTTGGGCAGCCTCGCCTTCACGTCGCCCACGCCGTAGAGCGGCTTGAACGTGTTGTTGTCCAGGCCGATGAGGAACGTGAACGAGTCCGCCGGGTCCGCGCCGTCACGGCCGATCATGTCGATCGTGAGCGTGTAGCTCTCCACCTCGCGGTCGATGCCGACGAGCGTGCGGACGGTGTGCGTGCCGGACGTGGCGACGACCTCGCCCGTGTACGCGGCGTCCCGGGTGCCGACGCGCGAGTCGCCGGTGATGTTCACCGACGCGGTGCCCTTGGCCGGGACGGTGACCTTGGTGGCGCCCAGCGTGAACAGGCCCGCCGGAGCGGTGCTCTTCAGCGCGAGGTCGAGCGTGACCGCCGCGTCGGTCGGGTTGGTGTAGGTGACGGGCTTGGTCACCGGCTTGTCGTCGCCGTGCGGCCACTCCTGCAGGCCGAGGTTGACCGTCACGTCACCGGTCAGCACCTGGCCGATCGCCTTGGCCACGTCGATGCGTCCCGCGCCCTGGTCGAACGCGCTGACGCCCTCGGCGGGCTTGGCCGTGGTCGCGAGCGCCGACTTGAGCTGCGCCGGCGTCCACTCCGGGTGCTGCTGCTTGAGCAACGCCGCGGCGCCCGCCACGTGCGGGGTCGCCATCGACGTGCCGCTGAACGCGACGTGGTCAGCGGTTCCCGCCTTCGCGGCGACGATGTCGACGCCGGGTGCGGTCACCTCGGGCTTGAGCCCGCTGTCTCCAACGCGAGGGCCTTTGCTGGAGAACGGGGCGAGCACGTCGCCGCGGTCGACGGCGCCGACCGACAGCGCGGCCTCCGCCGTGCTGGGTGAGCCCACCGATCCCGGCGAACCCGAGTTGCCCGCCGCGATGACGAACAAGGTGCCGTACTGGGCCGTCAGGTCGTTGACGGCCTGCTCCAGCGGGTCGACCTCGGGGGTGTCGCTGCCGCCGAGGCTCAGGTTGATCACCTGGGCGCCCTGCTCGGCGGCCCAGCGCATGCCGTCGAGGATCCAGGACTCCTGGCAGCCGAACTCGACGCAGACCTTCGCGTCGATGAGCTGGGCTCCCGGCGCGACACCACCGTACTTCGCGTCGTGGCTCGCGACGGTCGACCCGACGTGCGTGCCGTGGCCGACGTTGTCGGTGTTGTCGGGGTCGGTCGTGAAGTTCTTCTCCGCGATCTGCTGACCCGCGAGGTCCGGGTGCTTCTCGTCGACACCGGTGTCGACGATCGCGACCTTGATCCCCTTGCCGGTGATGCCCTTCTGGTGGGCGGCCGGCGCGCCGATCTGGGCGACGCTGCGGTCCAGGGTCGGCTTGCGGAGGCCGTCGAGCCAGACCTTGTCCCCGGTCGCGGTCTCGGCCTTGAGCGCCGACCAGTCGCCCGAGGACCGGGCACCGAGTCTCGCCCGGCCGTCCACGATCAACGGCATCCGGTCGCGGTAGCCGAACTCCAGCAACGTGGTCACGTCGAAGAGCCGGGTGTCGAGCCTGCCCGCCGCCAGCGGCTCGAACGCGTCCTTCGGCACGACCATCAGGTGACCGTCCGCCGTGCGGGCGGTCTTGAACGACATCTTCTGGCGGCCCTCACCGGGCTGGATGGCGACGACCTGCCGGTCGGGTCCCAGCAGGACCTTGTCGCCGGTGACGAGCGTGACCTCGTCCGCCGCGTTCCGCGGAGCCTCGCCCGCCGGTGGAGCGGCGGTGGCGGCCGGTGCCGCGATCAGGGTGAGCGCCGTGACGGCGCCCAGCACTTTGGTTTTTCCGCGCATTCGAATCCCCTCGTGGTTCGAATTCTGCGCGCTGTGGTTCGCGCAGGCCGGAAGGCCTTCCGCGACAAAGCGAAGGCAATGCGAAAAAGGTCCCCCGACCCTTCGAACGTATCGATGTCACGACTAGATAACACAGGGCCGAACGGGGGATTCTGGCCCCCTTTCCGTTCGCCCGTCAGTTCGACTGCCAGAACTTCCAGCGCGCCTTGCGTTTCGCTGACAGTTCGCCCGAATCGCGGCACCACTGAGCGAACGATGCGGCATCCTCGCGCGCGCGGGAGCCCGATCGACGTGGGTGTTCGACGGCGTACGCGTCGAAGAGCGGCCGGAACCGGTCGCCGAGCTCGTCGGCGACGGCGGGGCCCAGCATGCGCACGATTCCGCGCCGTTTCGACAACAGGGCACGCCGTTCGACGGCCAGGCGTTGTTCGCCGAATCCCGGCGGAACCGGGCCGTTCGAGAGCAATGCATTTAGCAGCTCGGCCTGCTTGGCGGCAAGCCTTTCGCGTGCGGCCAAAAGTTCGTTCTCGTTCACGATTTGGTTCCGCGGTGCTTGTCCACGACTGCGCGGATCGCGGCCAGTTCGGACGCGATTTCGGTGTCGGACGGGTAGTTGTCGTCCCGTTCCAGCAGAACTCCGGGCGGTGCGACGCGTGAGCACAGCTCGTCCAGCACCTCCAGGACCTCCGGCAGCACCGCGTGCGCGTGCGTGTCGTGGTAGATGTCGCCGTGCTGCTCACCGCCGGCCACGTGGACGTAGGCGAGGCGCTCCAGCGGGATCTCGTCGAGGAACCGCTCCGGGTCCGTGCCGATGTTGCGGGCGTTCGCGTAGAGGTTCGCGACGTCGACGAGCAGCCAGCAGTCCGTGCGCTCGACGAGCTCGGCGAGGAACTGGCCCTCGGACAGCTCGCCGTCCGGCCACTCCAGCAGCGCGGCGACGTTCTCCAGCGCGAGTGGCACGGGCAGGTTCCGCTGGGCCAGCGTGACGTTCGCGACCAGCACGTCGAGCGCGTCCTTCGTGCGCGGCACCGGCATCAGGTGGCCCGAGTCGAGTCCGCCCGCGCGGACGAAGCACACGTGGTCGCTCACCATCGGCGCGCCGACCGCCTCGGCGACCGCGCCCAGGTGCTCGACCCGGTGCAGGTCGACCGGGTCCGCGCCGCCCAGCGACAGCGACACGGCGTGGGGGAGCACCGGCACGCCGCGGTCGAGCAGCAGCGTCACCGACTCCGGCAGGTGTCCGATGTGGAGGTTCTCGGCGACGACCTCGACGAAGTCCACGCCGGGCAGCCGTTCCACCGTCAGGTCGATCTCCGAGCGCCAGCCGATGCCGACGCCCAGGTCCTTGATGCCCGCCATCAGTCGCCTCCTCCTCCGCCACCACCGCAGCTGCTGCCGCCACCACAGCTGCTGCCGCTCGAAGAACAACTACTGCTACCACAACTGCTGCTGCCGCATCCGCCGGCGGCACCGCAGCCAGCACCGGCGGAGGCCGCCGAGCCACGACCCTTGCGCCGCCTCGGCTTCCTCTTGCGCGGCAACGTCTTGACCACGCTCTGCGGCAGTCCGAAGAGATCACCGACGGCCCGGTCGCCGATCCTGCCGCGGAAGCCTTCCAGCGCCACCGCGAGCACCCTGTCGTCCGTGCTCAGGCCCGCCAGTGCCGCTTTCCCCGCCCTGGTGAGGGGTTTCGCGCCGTACGACCAGTACGCGAACCCCAGGAAGCCGGCCGCTCCGAAGAGCGTCCACGGCTCGAGGAACGCGGCCAGGGCCAGGACGACCCCGATCACCAGGAAGACCCACCACGCGCCGAGCTTCGGACGAGGGGTGCGCATCAACCTCTCGGCGCGCAGCCGCTGGTGCAACGCCCGCATCTCCGCGCCGCCCGCGGCCTTGCGCACGACCGGCTCGAACCGGACCGGCTTGCGCAGGTTGACGAGGATGCTCGTCTCCACCGCGGTCGTGACACCCAGGTCGGTCTCGTGCACCGCGGAGACCACTCCCTCGCGGGACACCCGCACGAGGCCCGCGTCGAGCAGCCTGGCCAGCGCGGTCTCGGCGGCCCGCTGCGGTCCGGCCACCAGATAGCCGATCTGCTCCGGCGGCACCCGCGTGCCCCGTGCGTCCGTCGATGCCACCATCAGCTTCCTCCTCCTCCGCCACAGCCTCCGCCACCACCACAACCGCTGCCGGCCGAGGAGCACCCACTGCTACCACACGCACTGGCGACCTGGCCGCTTCCGCATCCCGTGCCGCCGTGGGACGCGGCCACCTTCCCGCCGGTGCGGGGGAGCGCCGCGGTCACGATCCCGGGCAGCTTCAGGAGGTCGCCCACCGGCAGACCCCCGACCGTGCCGCGGAACCCGTGCAACGCCACCGCGAGGACGCTGCCGTTCGCGGTCGTGCGCCTCACCGCCGCCTTGCCGGTCCTGGTGACCGGGCTCGTCCGGAGCCAGCCGCGGGGAGTCCTCGCCAGTCCTTGCCGCGACAGGCGGTCGTGGACCGCCTGAACCTCAGGGCTGTCCGCGGCTGCCCTCAGGACCAGGTCGAACCGCACGGGAGTGCGCAGGTGCGCGAGGATGTGCGCCTCGACGGGGGTGAGGGCGCCGTGCTGGTGGTGCACCGCGGACACGTCGCCGAGACGCGACACCCGGACCAGGCCGGCGTCGATCAACCTCGCCAGCGCGGTCTCGGCCGTCCTGCCCGGCCCTCCCGCCAGGTACCCGATCTCCTCGGGCGAGTGGCCGGTCGCCATCAGTCGCCCCCTCCGCCCCCGCCACAGCCGCCCCCGCCGCCGCAACTGGAACCGCTGGAGCTGCTGCTCGAACAGCTGTTGTACCCGCCGCCACATCCGCTGCCGCAGCCCGACGCGCCACCGCGGCCACGACGGTCCGAAGTGGATCGCCTCCGCGCCTGGGGCGGGACCATCCGCACGACGTTCGGCGGGAGGTCGAAGAGCTCGCTGACGTTCTGGCCCTGGATCCTGCCGGAGAACCCGCGCAGCGCCACCGCGTGCACCCGGTCGCTCGCCGTCACGTGCCGCAGCGCCTCCCGGCCGGCCCGGGTCACCGGGCCTCGGCCGTACTGCCAGACGAAGAGGCCCAAACCGATCAGCGCGCCGAGGAAGAACACGGGAGCGATGAAGCCGAGCACGATCGCCACGCCCGCGACGGCGAGCGAGAACCACCAGCCCTCGTTGCGACGGCGGGGCACCTGCATGAGCCCGCGGCTGAGCAGCTGCCGGTACAGCTGCGCCATCTCGGTGCTGCTCGCGGTCGACTGCACGATCGAGTCGAACGGGACGGCGGTGCGCGTGTGCCGCAGCATCCGCTCCTCGATCGACGTCGTGGCGCCGCGGCCGTCCTGGTGCACGGCCGAGACCAAGCCGGCGCGCGACACCCGCACGAAGCCGGTGTCGACGAGCCGGGCCAGCACTGTCTCCGCGGCCCGCTCGGGACCGGCCGTCAGGTAGCCGGCCTCCTCCGAGGACAGCCACGTCCCCTGCGCCGCTGCCGGTGTTGTCATCGGCTTCCCCCTCTAACTGCTGGAGCTGCTGCAGCTGCTACTGCTGCTGCAGCTCGAACTGCTGCTGGAGCAGCTGCTGCTGGAACTGCTGCAGCTGCTCGAACTGTTGCAGCTGCTGCTCGAACAACTCGACGACCCGCCGCAGCTGTGGTTGTCCCAGTCGTAGGAACTGGAGCCGCAACTGGTGGCGGCGATGTACGGAGTGGACGACTTCGAACGCTGCTTTCCCCGGCGCAGTCCGAACAACGCCACGGAGTCCGCACTGGCGCGCGGGTTCCTCAGCGCGTACATCCACACGGACTTCCCGTTCGCCGTGAGCCTGCCCGGCTTGCGCAACAGGATTGCGAGGACCAGCAGCATTCCCGTCACCACGAACACTCGGGCGTCGAGCGCGAAGGCGAAGAACACCGAGACGAACGCCAGCACGAACAGCACGATCCGCAGCGCGATCTTGCCACCGCGGGGCTTGCCGAACTGACGATGCACCAGCCCTCTCTCGACGAGGCTCTGGTGCAGCGCGCCCATCTCGTGGCTCGCCCTGGTGACCTGCACCACCTGCTGGATCGGGCGGCCGGCGCCCCGCAGTCCAGCGAGGACGTACGCCTCCAGCGGCGTCCTGGCGCCGTGGGTGGTCTGGTGGACGGCGGTCACGAGTCCCTGACGGGAGACGCGCACGAGACCGCCGTCCATCAGCCGGGCGAGGACGGCCTCGGCCGCCCTGCCCGGTCCCCCCGAGAGAAACCCGATCTCCTCCGCGGACCACGTGGTCTGGTGCGGTGTCGAAGAGTGGGACATCAGCACTCCCCTCACTGGTGTCAGTGCATCTTCGACGTGAGATCTACCCCTGGGTTCCTCGTGTTACCTGATCAGTACCGAACGAACGGATCAGCTGCCTCCGCCACAGCCACCACCGCAGCCGCCGCCACCGCCCCCGCCGCCGCAGCTGCTGCTTCCGCCTGAACACGAAGAAGAACTGGTCGAACACGTGCTGTAGCTACCGCTGCCGGAACCGGACGACGCGAGCAACGAGCTGCGCACCGCCAGGTCCGGGTAGACGAGCAGCCCGCCGAAGAGGACCGCGCCGGCCGCTCCCGCGTACACGACCTCGTCCACGCTGCCCGACGTCCTGGTGCTCGTGGTGCGGGCGGAGCTGAGGACGCTGTTCCCCTTGCCGGTGCGGATGTGCTTGCCGCGCCGCGTGAGGAGCAGGATCAGCAGGCCCGTGACGACGAGCTGCAGCGTGAGCCAGCCGACGGACGCGCCGAGCGCGATGCCGTTGACCCAGCGCACGACCCCGATCGCGAGCAACACCCACAACGCGAGGGATCCCTTGCGCAGCGCGCTTTTGGCGACGGCCGGGTTGACGATCAGCCCCATGTCCTCGAGGCGCCGGCCGATGGCCGTGACCACGCCGTCCTCGGCGACGGCGGGGATCATCAGGTTGACCGTGCGGTTGGTGTAGCGCTGGCAGTCCGTGATGACCGCGCGGTCCACCTGGTTGAGCGACTGCGTGGTGGACGTGGCCTGAACGGTGCCACGCCGTGAGGTCCTGAGCTCACCCGCGGTGAGCAGACGCGCGATGGACGTCTCGACCACACGCCTCGGACCGCCCGCGAGATACGCGAGCTCGTCCATGTCCAGGGAACGCACCGGCTGCGTGCCGTGACCCGCCCTCACGCGCACCCGGACGACGATCGCGACCAGCACCGCCAGTGCCAGCCCGATCCAGTACAGCTGAAGGAACTCCGGTCCGGACAACCCCCAAGGCTTCATGCGACCCACCCCCTGACTGCCCCGAAATGCTTCGGTGAGTCAATGGTGTGGTCCGCGCCACAGCCTCACAAGGCTTGTTGACGAAGCCTTAGGGTTGCCGCACCTCTGCCACGTTTTCGTGGCTATGGCTGGTGCTCAGGGGCTCAGAACGCGGCCGGGTTCGCACCCGGCCGGCGCTCCGAGCCGGCCCGCTAGCTGGACGAGCCGCCGTCGACTCCGCCGGAGCCTTCGCCGTCGGTGCCCTGCAGGGCGGTCGAGAAGATCATTGCGCCTCCCAGGTCTGTCCGGCCTTGGTGACCGGACCGGGGCTCAGTCTCCTATTCGGACGGAACGAGTTTCAAGGAGACGGAGTTGATGCAGTACCGCTGGTCCGTCGGGGTGGGGTACCCCTCGCCCTCGAAAACATGCCCGAGGTGGCTGTGGCACGCGGCGCAGAGCACCTCCACGCGCTTCATGCCGAGAGCCCGGTCCTCGCGCAGGATGACCGAGTCCCCGGCCAGCGGCGAGAAGAACGACGGCCAGCCGCAGTGCGAGTCGAACTTGGTGTCGCTGCGGAAGAGTTCGGCTCCGCAGGCACGGCACTCGTAGAGCCCCTCGGTCTTGGTATCGGTGTACTCGCCGGTGTAGGGACGCTCGGTGCCTGCCTGCCGCAGCACCGCGAACTCGGCGGGGTCGAGCAGGGCGCGCCATTCCTCTTCGGAACGCACGACTTTGGGGGTGGCGCCGACAACAGGTTCCATGACTCTTTATAACTCCGCTGTGCCCTCGGGGCTTCCCGGCGGGAGGTGTGCGCTGCGGCGCCGTAAGACCCCGTTAAGGACTCGTTCTCGTTTGTGACCGGAAGAGTTCGGGTCAGAAGATGATGGCGATGATGTCGCCCAGCGCGAACCAGATCGTGAGGAGCACGCCCAGCAGGATGAGCCCCACGACGATGACGGCGACGAGCCGCTGGTGGCCCGTCGTCCGGTTCGCGGAGTCGGCGAAGTCACCCACGCCCTCCAGATAGCCCTCGACGGTGTAGCCGGGGCGTTGCCGCTGCATCTTGTCGAGATGGTCGGCGAACGCCTGCGTCTCGGGGTCGTGGGGGTCGAGGCCGATCAGCTCCTCCTGGAACTTCTCGTTCTCGTCCTTCGAATCGCCCATAACTCCCCAGCTTAGTGGCTGGGGAGCGCGATTCCGGTGTGCCGCGTGTTCACCGCCGGCGTGACGGTCAACTCGCGAGCGCGAGCGACGGCTTGACGGCGCCGACCGCGCGACCGTGCCCGAGCACCGGCACGGTGGCCAGGTCCTCGAGCCTGCTGACGTCCACGCCGAGCCGCTTGAGCACCGCGACGACGACGACCGCGCGGGCGCGCGACGAGCCGTCCGCGATCTTCAGCGCCACGCCCTCGCCGGTCGGCAGGCCGACCGCGTAGACGCCCTCCGCGCCGTCCTTCGCGATGACGCCGGGCAGGGCGGCCATGAGCGCGGTGACGTCGCGGCCGGTGCCGCCCACCCACTGCGGGTAGGTGTTCATGGCGGTGGCGACGCGGTGTTCGAGGGTGCCCGCGGGAGCGCTCGCGAGGCGGCCGAACGCGAGGGCGAGGCCGGTGAGGCTGATGGCGAAGATCGGGGCGCCGCAGCCGTCCACGCCGACCTGGGCGACGGGCTCGCCGGCCAGGTCCTCGATGGTCTCGCGGGTCGCGACCTGCAACGGGTGCGTCGGGTCCAGGTAGTCGTCCGTCGACCAGCCGTTGACGACGCAGGTGGCGAGCATCGCGGCGTGCTTGCCGGAGCAGTTCATGTACTTCGGCGCGGCGGCGAGACCCTGGGCGAGGTGCTGGGCGCGGGCCTGCTCGCCGAGCGGCAGGTCCGGGGTGCACCGCAGGGCGTCCTCGCCGAGACCGGCCGAGGCGAGGATCCGCAGGGCGCCGGCGACGTGGAAGTCCTCACCCGAGTGGGAGGCGCAGGCGAGGGCGAGCAGCTCGCCGTTGAGGTCGAGGCCGGCGCGCAGCATCGCGAGTGCCTGCAAGGGCTTGTTCGACGAGCGCGGGAACGCGACGTCGCCGGGACGGCCGACGGACAGGACGGGGGTGCCGGACGGGTCGGTGGCGACGACGGTGCCGTGGTGCACCGACTCGAGGAAGTCGCCCCGCCAGACCTCAGCCACCACTTCGTGTGCCATGTCGCCCCTCCAGCCCGTGAGTGAAACTGCCAACTGTCGACAGTTGACACGTTCGCTAGTTTAGCGGGAGGACGGCCGGTGCCGTCCAGATCAGGAGACGAAGGTGACACCCCCTCTGCACCTCAGCCTGGCCGGGCAGGCCGTGGACGTGCTGCGCGAGCAGGTGCTCACGGGGGAGATCACCCCGGGCTCGCGGGTCAACGAGGTCGAGGTCGCGCAGAAGCTCGGCATCAGCCGCGGGCCGTTGCGCGAGGCGATCCGGCACCTCGCCTCCGAGGGCCTGCTGACCCTCGTCCCGCACCGCGGCGCGTTCGTGCCCGACGCCAGCCCCGAGGACGTCAAGGCGTTGTTCGAGCTGCGCACCGCGCTGGAGTGCGCGGCGGCGGAACTGGCGGCGTCGCGCCGCACCGACGTCGACCTCGTGCGGCTGCAGGACGTGTGCGCGGAGAGCCGCCGCAACTACCGCACCGGACAGCCGTTCCCGTACCGGCTGGACCTCGCGTTCCACCAGACGTTGCTCGACGCGGCCCGCAGCCCGTACATCTCCGAGCAGGTGCGGCTCGTGCAACAGCGCGTGGTGCTCCTCCGCAGCGCGCTGGACGACGACCCGCCGCACCAGCACGCGTCGCTGGACGACCACGACGAACTCGTCCGCGTGATCGCCGACGGTGACGCGGCGAAGGCGTCGACGGTGATGCGCAGGCACCTCTCTCGGGTGTGCGCTCAGATGCTCACGAGTTTGACCCACTAACTTCGGTGACATGACGTTCGGCGCCCGGCTCCTGCACCACCGCAAGAACGCCGGGCTCAGCCAGGAGGAGCTCAGCGAACGGTCCGGCGTCAGCGTCCGCGCGATCAGCGACATGGAACGCGGCCGCGCCCGTTCCCCGCAGCGCCGCACGACCGAGGCCCTGCTCGACGCCCTCGGCCTCGACGACCACGACCGCGCCGCACTGCGCCTGCTCGCGAGGGCCGGCCGCGTCGCCCCGGCCGGCCCGGTGTGGTCGCTGCCGATGTACGTGGCGGACCTCGTCGGCCGGGACGAAGAGCTCGACGCGATCGCTAGAACCTCTAACGGACTGGTCGTCGTCCACGGCGCCGCGGGCACCGGCAAGACGAGCCTCGCCGTGAGGGCCGCCCATCTGCTGGAGGGCCGCTTTCCGGACGGACAGGTGTTCGTCGACCTGGAAGCCTCCGCACAGCCCCTTCAACGGTTGCTCAAGGACCTCGGCGTTCCGGCTGAACACGTGCCTGAGGACGTGCATGGGCAGACGCGGCTCTACCGCTCGTTGCTCGCGGGCAAACGCCTGCTGCTCGTGCTCGACGGCGCGAGCACGGAGGAGGAGATCCGCATACTCCGCGCGGATCCGGGCTGCCTCACGATCGTCACCTCCCGGCGCAGGCTCGCGGGGCTGGAGGGCGCGACGTGGATCCGGCTCGGCGGGCTCACCGAACCGTGCGCGGTCGAGCTGCTCGCGTCGATCATCGGGACCCACCGCGTGGAGGCCGACCCGGAGACCGCGCGGGCGCTCATCCGGTTGTGCGGGATGTCGCCTCTCGCGCTCCGCATCGCCGGCAACCGCCTCGCCAGCAGGCCGCGCTGGCCTCTAGGTCACCTCGTCGAGCAGATCGAGGAACGCCGTCTCGCCGCGCTGACGGCGGGAGACCTGGACGTGCGCGGCGCGTTCGAGGTCTCGCTGGCGCACCTGCCCGAGACGGCACAGCTGGTGTTCCGGCGCCTCGGCCTGCTCATCGGCACGCACGTGACCCCGGCGCTCGCCGCCGAACTGGCGGGCATCGGCGTCGCCGACGCCGAGCAGGCGCTGGACGAGCTCGCCGACGTCAGCCTGCTCGACCCCGACGACCGCGGCTACGCGATCCACGGCCTCGTGCGGACGTTCGCCACTGGCTTGATCGACGCCACCGACGACGACGCGGACCGCAGGATGCTCGCCTGGCTCCTGGAGACCACCGTCGCGGCGGGCGTGCTCTTCGGGCAGACGGGCGACGCGCGGCGCGTCCAGGCGCGCCGGCAGGCTTTCCCCGGCGTGGCGGCGGGACGGCGCTGGCTGGGTGAGCACCGCGACCTGCTGCCCGAGATCGTCGAACGGGCCCAGGCGAGGGGCCTGCACGAGGACGTGACCCGCGCGGTGATCGCCCTTTCGCACTACGCGGCCATCGAACCGGGCCTGGTGTGGGAACGCGTCTACCGCCTCGCCCTCGCCTCGGCTCGTGAGCCGTGGCAGGAGATCGCGGTGCGCGGCCAGCTCGGCTGGGCGTTGTTCGACGTTGCGCACCGGCCCGGCCCAGCGCTGGACGTGCTGACCGAGGCGGCGAGGATCGCGCAGGAGTCGGGGGAGACCGGGCACCTCGGCTGGATCCGGCTGATCGCGTCGGCCGCGCACAGCGGCCTCGGCCAGTTCGACGAGGCTGAACGCGTGTGCCTCCAGGCGATCGAGTCGATGCACGAGCCGATGGACGAGCACTACGCACGGTCCGTGCTCGGCGTGCTGTGGCGGTTGATGGACCGCCCGATCGCCGCCGTGACCGCCCACGAAGAAGTAGCGAAGGAACAACGCGCGTACGCCAACACCATCTACGAACTCTCCGCGCTGGGCCGCACGCTCGGATGGCTTGGCCTCGCACTGATAGACGTCGACCGGCCAGACGAGGCCATAGCCGCGTTGACGGAGGCGGAGCAGGTCTACCGACGCGCGCACATGGCGTCGTGGCTAGCGACGACGTTGTGGCATCGCGGTCTCGCCCACCGCGCCGCGGGACGGCTCGGGGAGTCGGACGAGGACCTGTGCCAGGCGCTCACCGGGTTCCGCGCGATCGGCGACGGCATCGGGGAGATCGAGCTCCTGAGGGCCCTCGCGGACAACGCCGAGTCACGAGGTGACCACAGCGCGTGTCGGCTTCATCTGCGAGACTCGCTCGCGGCGTGCGAACGGTGGGACACCGACGCGACGCGCGAGATCGCCGCCGAGGTGCGGGAGCGCTTGGCTGAGGGATGAGGGAATGCGGGCGACGACCTTCAGCGAGTTCCTCCGGTACTACCGCCGCCGGACGACTCTCACCCAGGAGGGGCTCGCCGCGCGCACCGGCCTCGGCGTCCGCACGCTGAGCGATCTCGAACGCGGTCGCGTGCACACCCCGCAGGCCCAGACCGTCGACCTGCTGGTGGCCGGGCTCGAACTGGACGACGCCGAAGCAGCCGAGTTCGTGGCGCTCGCACGGACGTCGGAGGCCGCGAGAGCACGTCCCGAACGCACGGACTGTGCGCCACCTCCCGCCGAGACGCTCATCGGCCGTGAAGCAGAACAACAGCAGCTAGCCGAGTGCATCGGCCGTGCGGCGGCGTCGTCCGCACTCGATGTCGTTGTCGTGCACGGGCCTCCGGGCGTGGGGAAGACCTCTCTCGCGGTCGACGCGGCGCACCGGTTCGCCGATCAGTTCAGCGACGGCTGCCTGCACCTCGACCTGCGCGGCACGGACCCGTCGCCGTTGTCGCCGGAACGCGCCATCGCCCGGCTGCTCAGGGCGTTCGGCGTGCCGGACGCCAAGATGCCGTCCGACGCGGGCGACGGCCTGCGGCTCTACCGGTCGATGCTGCGCGAACGGACCGTGCTGCTCGTGCTCGACAACGCCGCGAACGAGGCCCAGATCCGGCCCCTGCTCGCGGCCAGTCCCGGCTCGCTCGTGGTCGTGACGAGCCGCAACGTCCTGGCAGGCCTCGCCTGCCACAGGCGGCTCGACGTCGGCCCGCTGCGGCACGAGGGCGCCGTCGCGCTGCTCGCCGCGACCGCCGGGGCCGAGCGGATCGCGGCCGACCTGGAGGCGGCGGACCGGGTCGCGACGCTGTGCGGCGGGGTGCCGCTGGCCCTCGCCATCGCGGGCCGCACCACGTCGTCGCTGCGGCACCTCGCCGAGCAGCTCTCCGACGAACGCGCGCGCCTCGGCGTGCTCGCGACCGCCGACGTCCAGGTCCGCACCGCGTTCGAACTGTCCTACCGCCTGCTCGCGCCCGAGGCCGCGACGCTGTTCCGCCGGCTCGCGCTCGTCCACGGCCCGGACACGTCCGTCGCGCTCGCCGCGGTGGCCGCCGGGATCGACGACGCCGAGACGGTGCTGGAGGACCTCGTCGACGCGAGCCTCCTGCGTCCGGACGCGCCCGGCCGGTACTCGTTCCACGACCTGATCCGCGACTACGCGCGCGAGCGGTTGCACAGCGACGAACCCGATGTGGAGACCCATCGGCTGCGCACGCGTGACTGGTTGCTGGACACCGCGACCCGGTCCGCGTCGGCGTTCCTGCCCGGTGAGGGCGCGGCCGACCTCGCGAGCGCGGGCCGGTGGCTGTCCGACGAGCTCGCGAACTGGCGTGGCGCGTTCCGCGAGGCCGTCGCCGACGAGGCCCACGAGAAGGTCCTGGCGCTGGCGCGGTCGATGCACTGGTACTCGGACCACCGCGGCACGGGCGAGCTGTGGCTCGAGGTCTACACGGCGGGCGTCGCCGCGGCCGGCCACCTCGGCGAGTGGGAACGGCAGGCCCAGCAGCTCAACTTCGTCGTCTGGGTCTACGCGGCACGGCACACGAACCTCCCGCAGGCCAAGCGGTGGCACCACGAGGCGTTGCGGGTCGCGAAGAAGTGCGGCTCCCTCGGCGAGACGGCCTGGGCGCACTACTACCGGGCGGCCGTCGAGAGGCGGGACGGTGACCCGGCGGCGGGCGTGGTCCACGCGAGGAAGGCCGCCGACCTGTTCCGCGAGGCGGGCCAGCCGATGAACGTGGTGCTGACCCTGTCGTACCTGGGTGCTCTGCACCAGCAGCAGGGCCACTTCGCCGAGGCGGTCGAGACGCACCGGACGTGCGTCGAGCAGGAGCGTGCGTTGCGGGGGGCCGAGAGCGGTGTGGCCCTGGAGAACGCCGCGCAGCTGATGCTCCGGCTGGCCGACGCCCTGGTCGAGGCAGGCGAGCACGACGAGGCGTTGCGGGTGGTGGCGGAGGCCGAGGAACTGCTCGGGCGGGGCGCGGCGAACCTGCTGTCGATGGCCGGGCACACCCGCGGCCGCGCGCTGGTGGCCGCCGGGCGGTTCGCCGAGGCGCGGGACCAGCTGGCCGGGGCCGTGGAGTCGCTGTCCGACCCGGAGGTCAAGGTGGCCGTGCTGATCGAGATCGCCGGGCTCTGCGACCGCGTGGGCGACCACGACGCCGCCGTGCGGCACCGGGTGCGGGCGCTGGCTGAGAGCGAGGGCTACGAGTCGCCGGGCATGACCAGGCTGCAGCACGACCTCGCCGAGGAGCTCGGCCTCTCAGCGCAGGACGGTGCTCAGGAACGCGTCGGCGTCGAACCGCTCCGAACCGCGAGGCACCAGCCGGTCGGTGGCGTCGAGGAACTTGCGCAGCGTGCCCGCCGGCACCCGGAAGACCGTCATGTGCCGGTCGGAGACCAGCTCCAGCACCAGCACCCGGCTCGAGTGCGGCCGCAACCGGACGTCGCCGTCCCCGGCTCTCATGCTCATGCCCTCGGCGAGCAGGTCCCTGCCCATCACCCAGGTGGCGACCGAGCCTCCCGCGTGAAACCTCATCGTGACCGCGAAGGGGTCTTCCGACCGGTAGAGCAGCTCGGTCTCGACCGGAGCGGTGGAGCCGTTCGCCCGGACGAAGTCGAAGACGGTGCGTGAGGCGACCCGCATCGGAACTCCTAGAGGTGTTCGAGGTGTACACAAGGAATCACGTAATGGGCGCCGAATTGGTTCACGAGGCGTTCCTCTGATTACCAATTGATTGGTCGAATGGTTTTCGCGTTCGTGACGGGTGCTTCGGCCGGTGATGCTGTGCGAAGGGGCAGACCTGCGGAACTTCTGCCGGTGCTTCTGCATGGTCCTGCGGGCGCGCCCGCGATTTGCTGGACGGCATGGTCGCCCCACTTCGCCCGGGCCTCGTCGGCAGCGCACTGCGCCAGGCGGGCAGCCTGCTCGTGGGCCGTGAGCGGGAGATCGCCGTCCTCACGGAGGCGCTGAGCGGTGGCGCTCGCTCGTGCGTTGTGCATGGTGCAACTGGTATGGGTAAAAGTGCATTGCTGTCCGTTGCGTCTTCAATCGCGGTGCGCAGCGGGTTGCGGCCGGTGCGAGGAATGCGCGCGCTCAGCGGTGTAGACGGTCAGACCGTGCTCGTGGTGGACGACGTCGAACGGCTCAGCGGGGAAGAGGCCGACCGGCTGGCGCGGTTCCGCGGCGCGGTGCTGCTCGCCGGGGACTGCGATCCGGACGTCCTGGGGGTCGTCGACGCCGTGCGGGTGCCGTTGCGGCCGATCGGTGCTGCCGAGGTCGCGGAGATGATCCGGCGGCGGTTCGACGCCGAGGTCCCGCCGGAGCTGACCGCGCTGTGCCTGGAGTACAGCGGCGGTGCTCCAGGCGTGCTGAGCGACGTGCTGGACGTGGTCACGGACGCGGGGTCGCTGCCGGCGCTGCTGCCCGGGCTGCGGCTGCCACGACTGCTGCGGGCCGTGCGGCGGAGCTGGGAGGCGCTGGACGCCGACGCGGTGGCCGTCGCCCGTGCGCTGGCGGTGCTGGGGAGCGCGTCGCTGGACGTGCTGTGCGAGGTCGCCGGGACGGGGTCGTTCCGCACCTTGGCCGCGTTCGAACGCCTCGTCGACGCGCGTCTCGCTGTGAACGAGCCGATGCGGGTTCTGTCGCCGGCGCTCGGGTGCGCGATCCGGCACGAGATGACGCCGGAGTCGCGGGAGGTCCTGCACCGTGCGGCCGCTCGGGTGCTGCACCGGCGCTGCGACCCGCCGGCGGTCGTGGCCGAGCACGTGGTGGCCTGCGCGGAACCCGTCGGGGCGCCGTGGGTGGCGCCGGTGCTGCACGACGCGGCGAGGGTGCATCGGGCCGCGGGCCGGCCGGAGCAGGCGGTGAGGTGCCTGCGAGCTGCACTGCGCGAGCCGTTGGACGGTGGGATCGCGGAACACGTGGCCGTGGCGATGGCGGAGCTCCACCTGCGGTGCGGGATCGCGCCCCGGGCCGACGAACTGGTCCGGCAGCGAACCGCCGCGGGGGAGTGGTTCGACGCGGTGGTGCTCGACTGGCAGTGCGACGAGGACCTGCTCGGCTGGGCTGTTCCCCCTGTCGTTCCAGAAGATCCCGAACGGGTACTGCGCGAGCTTCCCGAGAGCGGTCCACGGCTCGCTCTCGCCGGGCTCGGCCTGCTGCGACGGGGTTCCGAACGTCTGGTGCTGGATCTCGCGCCCCGGCTGCGGTCCCGGCTCGTCGGTGCGGAACGCGACTGGCTGACCGCGCTGGAGATGTGGGCGCACCGGGCCGGCGGGGACCACGCCGAGGTCGCCCGGCTGATGCGGGAGCTGGCCGCGGCGTCACCGTTGCGGGGATGTACGGCGCTGGGGGCCGCGGCGTACGTGGCGTCCTGTGTGGACACCGGACGGCCCGGCGAGGCGCGGGAGACGCTGGTGCGGCTCGGTTACACCGCAAATCTGCCACCGGTGTGGGCCTGCGAGCTGCTGCTGCGCCACCGTGCGCGCATGCACCTCGCGCTCGGTGCGGTCCGGAGTGCGCTGGCCGACGCCGAACGCGCCGGGGATGCCGAACTGGTGGACCAGGCGAAGGCGGCACTGGTGCGGCAGCACCGGCCGTTGCGCGGGGCCGCGTGGGAGAAGCTGACGCCGCACGAGTCGCGAATCGTCTTGCTGGTGCTGGAAGGCGAGACCAATCGCGCGATCGCGGCACGGTTCGGCGTGACGCAACGGGCGGTCGAGCTGCACCTCACCCGTGTCTACCGCAAGGTCGGCATCAGCAGGCGAGTACAGCTCTCCTCCGTCTTCGGAGTCGCTTAGAACTCCCAACAGAATGATCTTGGGACAAGGTTGATCACCGGCGCGTTGATCACGGTGTGAGGAGGGGCGAGCAGCTTCCCCGGATCGTGTCCGACGAGGTTCCGCCGGTGCGCGGCAAACGCGGCCCGCCCCGGTTCCGTCCTGACGCGTTGTACGCCGACCGCGCCTACGACCACGACAAGTACCGCACGCTGGCCCCTGACAAGGCATCACACCGGTGATCGCTCGGCGTGGCGGGGGCATGGCTCCGGGCTGGGCCTGTACCGCACCCTCGGATGCGCACCGATCTGCTGGCGACGCCTGAACACCCAGTAGTGGTTCCACAACAGGAACGGCAGACACTGACAGCCCGGTGGCCGACCTCAGACTGGCTTGCGCCACACGGAGATGTGCTTCGCGGAGTTCTGGGTGAACGGAGCCTCGTCCCAGTCCGCGACGCGCCGTTCCAGCTCGAGCCCAGCGATCCGTGCCATCAGGTCGAGCTCTGCCGGCCAGGCGTACCGGTGCCGGGAGTTGTCGCGGCGGTAGCGACCGTCGTCGTCGCGGCTGAAGTGGTGCGAGACGAGAATCTGCTCGACCAGGTCGAAGGTGTCGAAGCCGAGATGCTGCTCGGAGACGTCGAACGGCACCGCGACCTGGCCGGGCGGCAGGAACCTCAGCGGCGGCACACCCAGCTCGATGACGAATCGGCCGCCGGGCTCCAGATGTCGTGCGGCGTTGCGGAAGCACTCGACCTGCTCGTCCTGGGTGAGCAGGTTCGTGATGGTGTTGTAGACGAGATAGACCAGGGTGAACTCACCGGGAACGACGGTGGTGGCCATGTCCCCGATGACCACCGGGAGCGTGTCCTCGTCGATCTTGCGCCGCAGCACCGCTGCCATGTGCTCGGACAGTTCGATGCCTACTACCGGCACACCGCGTTCCCGGAGCGGGACTCCCACTCGTCCGGTTCCGATGGCGAACTCCAGCGCCCGGCCGTCTCCGGCGAGCTCGGCGAGGAAGGCGAGAGTCGGTCCGAGGACGGCAGCCGAGAACGCTTCGGTCTCCTCGGCGTCGTAGCGGTCGGCGGTCGCACGGGTCCACAGTTCACTGCTCGTCACGGACAACCACCTTGCCGAGTGCCAAGGGCGCTGTCGACGCATTTACGCAGCGGCGCAGCGTGCACCGCCCACAACTCGTCATCGCCTTTCCATGGCTTCCGCTGAACCATCCCGCATCCGGACCATCAGTCCTGGCTTGTTCCCACCTCCTTGGAGTCTTTCGTCAGGAGTTCTCAGAGCAGGCCCGAGCGCAACGCCCACGCCACCGCGTGCACCCGGTTGCGCAGCCCGAACCGTTCCAGCAGCTGGTGCAGCGCGTACTTCACGGTCCGCTCCGAGCAGAACAACCGCGCGGCGACCTCCGCGATCGTCGCGCCGTCGGCCAGCAGCCTCAGCAGCTGCAGGTCGCGGTCGTTGAGCACCGGTGTGCGGTCCTGCACCGCCTGGCCGCCGACGAGCAGCTTGATGAGGCGTTCGGCGTTGACGTCGGCGCGCCGCAACGGGATCGAGAGTCCCGCCTGGGCCGCGATCGACGGTGTGAGGTCGTGCACGCGTGCGGCGATGACCACGATCTTGGCGGAACCGCAGGCGCGCAGCCGTGCGGCCTGTTGCGCGCACAGCTCGTTCACCAGGGCCAGCAGGACATGCGCGTCCGAGCGGTCCTGGACCACTCGCACGCGTGGTGAGTTCTTCAACAGGTGGGTCACGCCGGCCGCGCTGATCAGGTCGCGGGACTCCACCGCCACGCGCACCGGTTCGATTCCGGAGTCCACGGTTGCCAGGGCACTACTCATGACACGATCGTGCGAAATTTCAGCCGCTGTCCACTTCGGAAAACCGAACCGATCCGAGGAGAACCTGCCGGCCGTTCGCCCACGTGCGGAACTCGCCGGTCGGCCAGCGCTCGATCCGCAGCTCGTCGCCGGGCGTCACGGGAGCGGTGAAGCGGGCGTGCAGCTCGGTGAAGTCCAGGCCGCTCACGGTGATCCCGAGCGTGCACAGGCCGTGCAGGATGGGCGCCGTGAAGCCTGCCCGCCGGGCGAACTCCGCATCGTGGTGCATCGGGTTCGCGTCGCCGGTCTCGCGGTAGCGCAACGCCTGGTCGGCCGTCGTCTGGAAGAAGCCGACCTCGTGCAGCCTCTCGGGGACGGTGAACTCGCGCGTCTCACCGCGTTCGCCGCCGAAGCCGCCTTCGCCCTTGACGAAGCAGGACGAGCGGGTCGTCGCGAACTCCGACTCCCACGTGCTGACGACGAGCGCGCCGGAGCCCTTGTCGTAGATGTTGGTGACGGTCTTGGTGACGACCGTCGAGCCGTGCGGCGGGAGCGGGCCGTGCAGCCACAACGACTGTTCGGCGTGCAGGACCTGGGTCATGTCGGCGCCGGTCAGGCCGAGCTGCGGGCCGCCGTGCTGCAGCAACGGGATGGCGAACGCGGGGGAGTGGCCGCCCGTCGCCGCCGCGTACACCTCGGCGTCGCCGGGCGACCAGGTGCGGACCTGTCGTTCGACGACGCCGAGGATGTCGTGGCTGAGCATCAGCCCAAGATAGAGCTAGTGGCGTGGCTCAGAACCTTGGCAGGGTGATTCACGCTCAGCATGGCACCTCGTGGTGGGGGGGGCCCCCCCCCCCCCCCCCCCACCCCCCCCGGGGGGGGGGCCCCCCCCCCCGCCCCCCCCCGCCCCCCCCCCCGCCCCCCCCCCGGGCGGCGCACCCCCCCCA
>NZ_JBSGUQ010000026.1:0-58821 GCF_053608005.1 Lentzea sp. NPDC055074 | reverse complement strand
CGCCCCCACGCCCCCGTACCACCAGTACGAGGCCGTGGGGGCGACACCACGATGCACCCGTCTGACCGCGAATTCGCCCGGCAACGTTCTGAGCCACGCCACTAGCCGAGCGTGCCCCGGACGTTCGCGTGGCCCTTGAGCAGGTTGCGGGCGATCGTGCGGCGCTGGATCTCGTCGGTGCCCTCGTAGATGCGCAGCAGCCGCAGCTCGCGGTACCAGCGCTCGATCGGCAGCTCACGGGTGTAGCCCATGCCGCCGTGGATCTGCAGCACCCGGTCGACGATCTCGTTGGCCTTGATGCCGCCGTAGAGCTTCGCGATCGACTGCGCCTGCCGCGAGTCCTGCTTCTGGTCGACGAGCCACGCGGCGTGCAGCACGAGCCAGCGCAGCGCCTCGATCTCGACCGCGGAGTCGGCGATCATCCACTGGATGGCCTGGTACTCGGCGATGGGCTGGCCGAACGTGACGCGGTTCTTGGCCTGCTCGATCGCCATCTCGACGAGGCGCTCGACGCTGCCGAGCGCGCGGGCGGGCAGCAGGTAGCGGCCCTGGCCGATCCACTGCATCGCGAGGTGGAAGCCCTTGCCCTCCTCGCCGAGGATGTTCTCGTGCGGCACGCGGACGTTGTCGAACACCAGCGCCGCCGGACCCCACTGGCCCATGGTCGGGATGGGCTCGGACTTCCAGCCCATGTCGCGGTCGACGAGGAAGCACGTGACGCCGCCGTCGGCGCCCTTCTCCTTGTCCGTCACGGCGAACACCATGACGAAGTCGGCCTCGTTGCCCTGCGTGATGAACGTCTTCTCGCCGTTGATGACCCACTCGTCGCCGTCGCGGACGGCGGTCGTGCGGATGGCCTTGGCGTCACTGCCGGCACCCGGCTCGGTGATCGCGAAGCACGAGACCCGTTCGCCGGAGATCGTCGGCAGCAGGTAGCGCTGCTTCTGCTCCTCGTTGCCGTGGAACAGGATGTTGTCCGCGTAACCGCCGAAGCGGAACGGGACGAAGCTGCGGCCCAGCTCGGCCTCGATGAGCGCGGTCATCATCGCGCCGAGGCCCATGCCGCCGTACTCCTGCGGCGTGAGGACGCCGAAGAACCCGGCCTGCTTCGCCTTGTCCTGCAACGCCTTCAGCTCGTCCCTCGACAGGCCCGGCTGGCCCGCGCGTTCGCGGCGCAGCACCTCCGGCTCGAGCGGGACGATCTCCTTGCGCACGAAGGTCCGCACCCAGTCGCGGATCTCCTTCTGCTCCTCGTCGAGCGTGAAGTCCATTTCTTTCCTTTCAGGCGAACGCGTTGATGCCCGTCAGAGCGCGACCGATGAGCAGTTTCTGGATCTGGCTGGTGCCCTCGTAGAGGGTCGTGACGCGGGTGTCCCGCAGGTACTTGCCGACCGGGTACTCGTCGATGTAGCCGTAGCCGCCGAAGACCTGGATGGCGTTGTTGGCGACCCGGACCGCGGCCTCGCTGGCGTAGAGCTTCGCCATGCTCGCCTCGGTGCCGAACGCCTCGCCCCGGTCGGCGAGGTCGGCCACGCGCCATGTCAGGAGCCGGGCGGCGTCGGTCTCGACGGCCATGTCCGCGAGGAGCTCCTGGACGAGCTGGAAGCCCGCGATGGGCTTGCCGAACTGCTCGCGTTCCTTGGCGTACTTCAGAGCGGCTTCCAACGCGCCTCGTGCGGCGCCGACGCAGCCTGCTGCGACGGACATGCGGCCCTTGTCGAGCGAGCCCATCGCGAGCTTGAAGCCCTCGGTGCTGAGCAGCGCGTCCTCGGGCACTTCGACGTCGTCGAGGGTGATCTCGGCCGTCGCCTGGCCGCGCATGCCGAGCTTGCCCTTGATCTCGGTGGCCACGAACCCCGGCGTGTCGGTGGGGACGAGGAACGCGCTGATGCCCTTCGGGCCCGGTCCGCCGGTGCGGGCGAACACGAGCGCGACGTCGGCCCACGTGCCGTTGGTGATGAAGACCTTGCGGCCGTTGATGCGGTAGCCGTTGTCCGTTCTGGTGGCTTTGGTGACGAGGCTGCCGGCGTCGCTGCCGGTGCCGGGCTCGGTGAGGGCGAAGCAGCCGAGCTGACTGCCTCGGGTGAGACCCGGCAGCCAGCGTTGCTTCTGCTCCTCGGTGCCGTGCTGGGCGATCGACTTCGCGACCAGGCCGAGCGACACGGAGATGATCCCCCGGACCGCGCTGTCGCCTCGGGCGATCTCCTCCAGCACGAGGCAGTAGGCGAGGTTGTCGCCGCCGCTGCCGCCGTAGCGCTCGTCGATGCCGAGCCCGAGGAACCCGACCTCGCCCAACGCCGGTACGAGCTCCTTGTCGATCGCCTCGTCGCGGTCCCAGCGCTGGGCGTGCGGCACGATGCGGTCGTCGGTGAACCGCCGGGCCAGCTCCCTGAGCTGCCGGTGTTCGTCCGAAAGCGTTAGATCCACTGCCCCTCCCGACTTACCGAACAGTGTTAGGTTAACTCACATGCCCCGGCCGAGCACCCCCCTGCTGAGCCCCGACCGCATCCGGTCGGTCGCCCTGGCCATCATCGACCGCGACGGCCTCGACGGCCTGTCCATGCGCAAGCTCGCCGCGTCCCTGGGAGTGCAGGCCGCCTCGCTGTACGGGCACGTCCGCACCAAGGACCAGCTGCTGAACGACATCGCGTCCTCCGTTCTGTCCGCGGTCGACGTCTCGGGCTTCTCGGTGGACTGGCGCGAAGGCCTGATCAGGTGCGCGCGCTCGTACCGTGCGGCCCTCTCGACGCACCCGAACATCGTGCCGTTCCTGGCCTACGGCCCGGCCGGCCGCGAGGAGTCACTGCAACGCCTGGACCTGCTGCACGGCGCGTTGGTCGACGCGGGCTGGTCGCGCCGCGAGGCCACGATGATCGCCGCGGGCCTCATGTACATCGTGTTCGGCTCGGCCCTGAGCTCGTTCTCGAGCGGCTTCTCCTCGGACCCCGCCGACTACACCGACCGCTACCCGCACCTCGACCGCGCCCACCTGCTGCCGGGCGTCGCGCGCGAACTGGACCGCGACAGCTTCGAGCTGGCGCTCGCGGCGTTCGTGCGCGGCCTTTAGTGTGCTGGCGTGGCTTCCAAGGCGATCGAGCTCGAGGTCGGTGACCAGCTGGTGCGGGTGTCCAACCCGGACAAGCCGTACTTCCCCGCGCGGGGCATCACCAAGGGGCAGGTGGTCGAGTACTACCGCACCGTGGCGCCGCATCTGCTGTCGGTGCTGCGCGACCGCCCCGTGGTCCTCAAGCGCTACGTGGACGGCGTCGAGGGCGAGGCGTTCTACCAGAAGCGCGTGCCCAAGGGGGCCCCTTCCTACGTGGAGACCGTGCAGGTCAAGTTCCCGTCCGGCCGTCCCGCCGACGAGATCTGCCCGACCTCCGAGGCCGTGATCGTGTGGGCCGCGAACCTGGGCACGTTCGACTTCCACCCGTGGCCGGTCCGCCGTGCCGACGTCGACCACCCGGACGAGCTGCGCATCGACCTCGACCCACAACCCGGCACCGACTTCTCCGACGCCGCACGCGTGGCCCTGGTGTTGCGCGAGGTCCTGGCCGACGCCGGTCTCGTCGGCTACCCGAAGACCTCCGGCGGCCGCGGCATCCACGTGGCCGTCCGAATCCGCCCCGAATGGGACTTCGTCGACGTCCGGCACGCCGTGATCGCCCTGGCCCGCGAGGTGGAGAAGCGGGCACCGTCGCAGGCCACCTCGGCCTGGTGGAAGGAAGAACGCGGCGAGCGCGTGTTCATCGACTTCAACCAGGCGGCCCGCGACCGCACCATCGCGTCGGCCTGGTCGGTGCGAGGCACCCCGCGCGCGACCGTGTCCACGCCGGTGCGGTGGGACGAACTGTCCACTGTGGACCCAGACGACTTCGACGTGCTGACGGTGCCGAAGTACCTGGAGGAGCGCGGCGATCCGCATGCCGCGCTGGACTCGGAGGCGTTCGGGATCGAGACGTTGCTGGAGTGGTACGCGGCTGATTCGCGCGGGGAGATGCCGTACCCGCCGGACTACCCGAAGATGCCGGGCGAGCCGTTGCGGGTGCAGCCTTCGCGGGCCCGCAAGCAGGAGTGACGGAGCCGGACGCCGAGTCGTACCGCGACCGGCTCGGGTTGCGCGGCGACGTGGTGCGGTTCGAGGGCGGGTCGCTGCCCGTCTTCGCCATCGGCGAAGACCTGGTGCTGAAGCTGTTCCCGCCCGAGTACCACTCCGAGGTGCCGGTCGAGGTCGTGGTCATGGAGGCGTTGCACGGCAGGCTGCCGGTGCCGACTCCGCGGCTGCTGGGCGTCGGGTTGCTCGACGACTGGGCGTACGTGCTGATGTCGCGGCTGCACGGTGAGGAGCCCGTGGTGCCGGACGTCGAGGTCGGTGCGCGGGTCGGGGAGGTGCTGAGGGCGTTGCACGCGATCGAGCCGCCCGCGGTGCTGGGGCCCGCGGACTGGGCGGCGTTCGTGGGGGAGCGTCGGGCGGTGTGCGTTGAGCAGCAACGGAAGCGCGGGCTGTCCGGGCGGTGGCTGGAGCGGATTTCGGTGTTCCTCGACTCGGTGGAGCTCGGGCAGGAGCCCTCGGTGTTGTTGCACACCGAGGTGATGAGCGCGCATCTGTTGCGGCGGAACGGTGTGTTGTCCGGGTTGTTCGACTTCGAGCCGGCCATGCGCGGCGCGTTCGAGTACGAGTTCGTCAGTGTTGGGCTGTTTGTGACGAAAGGCGACCGCGCGTGCTGGCGGGCCGTGGTGGAGGCGTACGGGCGGGTGCCTGATCCTCGGCGCGTGATGGCTTACGCGCTGTTGCACGTGTACTCCAACATGCCGATGTACATGCGTGAGATGCCTGAAGGGGACTCGTTCGACGAACTCGCTGTGCGGTGGTTCGGGGCGTGAGTGAGCCAACCGGCTGTATCGGGAACGGATCCAGTCCGCGACCTCGTAGAATGGACGAAACGCGAGAGGAGGTCGTCATGTCCCAGCCATATGTCGTGCGGTACGTCGGCGGTCCCCTCGACGGCAGGGTCGACTCGTTGCCGTCCACGCCCGACGACCCCAAGCAGACCGTGACGTACGTGCATCTGCACGGTGGCCCCAAGATCGTGCACGTGTACGACCTGTCGTACGCGGTCGAGTACGGGTGCGAGTACCAGTTGCGCGTCGAAGAGGTCGAGCGGGCCGAGGAGTCCTGAGAGCGCTCTCATGCGCCGTCCGCCCTGTTGTTGATCTTGTTGCCCACCCGGTGCTCAGAATTGTCGGGGGTGTAGGGCATGCTGGGGCACAGGTGTTCGATTGGGGAGGCAGCGCGATGGCGAAGAAGAGCGGGCTGTCGGTGGAGGACGTCGCCGATCTGCGCGCGCAGTTGGACGAAGGCACTCAGCCGATGGTGTGGTTCACGGCGGCCGCGGTCGGCATGGAGGAGGGCAGGTCGGCGAAGCTGCTGGCCGTCACGGATCCGCCCGAAGGTGATTTCATCCAGGTCCGGCCCACGGGGTCGAAGGACGAGATGTCGTTCTCCCTGGCCGAGCTGACGCTCGAGAAGCCGCCGCCGCGCAAGAAGCCGGCGACCCCGCCTCCTGCGCCGGTGGAGCCGCCGCGAGAGACTGAGATCATCCATCCCTACGTCCCGGAGGCGCCGGTGAAGCCCGCGGCCCCCAAGCCGAAGCCCGCGCCCGCAGAGCAGGCGCCGCCGCCGGCGAAGCCCGCCGCGCGCAAGCAGGCCGCGAAGGCCACGGTCCCCGAGGTCACCATCACGCTGGTGACGACGGGCGAGGGCGAGTGGAGCGTCGAGGTGCTGCAGGGCACCCGCAGGGCGGTCCGGCCGACGCCCGTACCACCGGCCGCCGTGGCCCAGGCCTCGAAGCTGCTGACGCCCGAGGTGGCCGAGATCGTCGAGGGCGTGCTGAACGCGGCGCGTGCCCAGCAGCTCGCCCGGGTGGAGCAGCTGCGCGCCGAACTGGAGGCAGCCCAGAAGGCCCTGGACGACCTGGGCGCATAGCGCGATCACGTGCTGCGACGCCCCGGTGGTTGTCCACACGCGTTCGGGTGAGAGGGGTTCCCAGCACTGGTGCCGGGGCGGACCGTGGGGTGCGCGGATGTCCCGCGCTGGTCCGGCTTAGGACGGGGAGGCCCTGATGGGTACGTGTGGGTGCTGTTCCGGGTGCACG
Organism: Lentzea sp. NPDC055074; assembly: GCF_053608005.1. NCBI lineage: Bacteria > Bacillati > Actinomycetota > Actinomycetes > Pseudonocardiales > Pseudonocardiaceae > Lentzea > Lentzea sp. NPDC055074. The sequence continues at coordinate 52,666 of NZ_JBSGUQ010000026.1, read as the reverse complement.
GGGCCCGGCTGCGGCTGTTGTTCGAGCTGCTGACACGAAGATTCGGGCGGGGAGCCTCGTCGCGCCGTGGTCGCGCGAGAGGCTCCCCGTGCCATGTGCGGACCGTTTCTGTCAGACCCGCTGAGTACGGTGAGATGTAGGGGTTCCCGGTTCGGGGGGACGCCTGCGAAAGCACGCGCGCTCGTGCTGGACACGGCTCTGAACGCCTGCGAAAGCAGGCGGGCACGCGCTGCACCAGCCTGCGAACGCAAGCGCGTTCGCGCTCGGCCCAGCCTTGAACGCCCGCGAAAGTACGCGGGCACGCTCAGGCCCAGCCGTGAACGCCTGCGAAAGCAATGGGCGCGCGAGTACGGCCCCGACCCAGCCTTGAACGACTGGCGGCCGAACAGCGCCGCCTGCTGAGATCAGACCTCGGCGAAGCCGTGCCACTCGCAAGCGCGGCACAACACCCCCGCGCCGTCGCGGATCAGGGCGGGCAGACGGTGCCGTTCGACGGCACCTTCGCGTCGATCAGGTAGTCCCGCACCGCCGTGGTCGCGCACCCCGACAGCGTCAGCGCCCCGTGCCCGCTGCCCTGCCACCCGATCAACGACGACCCCGGCAGCCGCTGCGCCGTGTGCTCCGTGCCGGGCGCGGGGGTGGACGGGTCGTTGGCCGTGCTCAGGACCACGATCGGCGGCGCGCTCTTCAGGGCGTCCACCTTCTCGGCCTTGGGCGGCGGGAACGGGTTGCAGTGCAGCAGCATGCGGGCGAACAGGGCGCCGAACATCGCGTGCTTCGACTGCCAGTCCGCGGTGAGCGCCTTCACCCTGTCCGGCGGGATGCGGGTGGCGGTGTCGTTGCAGCCGACGATGAGGCCCGCGTCGAAGCGCGGCGGGTTCTCGTCCAGGTCGTTGACCAGCGGGTCCAGCAGGGTGAACAGGCCGCTGCCGTCGCCCGCGCGCGCCTTCACCACGGCGTCGGCCAGGGCCGGCCAGCGGTTGCGGTCCGAGAGGCCCGCCAGGATCGCGTTCAGGGCCGAGCCCGGGGTCAGGTCGACGTACTCGCCGCGCACGCGGGTGGTGCGGAGCTGGGTCAGGAGGGCGGTCACGTCCTCGCGCGGGTTCGAGAGGGCGCAGCCGCGGGTCTTGCAGTCCCGGGCGAACGCGTCGAACGTCGCCTCCGCCGCGACCGCGCGGGACTCCAGGACGCCCACCTGGTCGAGCGTCGGGTCCGGGGCGCCGTCGAGGACGGTGCGGCCGATGCGGTTCGGGTAGCGCTGGGCGTAGGTCGTCACGACGCGGGAGCCCTCGCCCAGGCCGATGGCGTTGAGGCGGTCGGTGCCCAGGTAGTCGCGGAGGCGTTCCATGTCGGCGGCGGCACGCCACGAGTCGAACGCGGTCAGCCTGCCTTCGAGGTCGAGCACGCACTCCTGCGACGCCTCGCCCGCGGCGACCACGAGGTTCGACTGCTCGGTCTCGGCCGGGTCGTACTCGACGAGCTGGGCGCGCGTGGCCGGCGGTACGCACGACATGCCGTCCGAACGGCCCGTGCCCCGCCTGTCCATGCCGATGATCGTGAACGTGCTGAGGAGGTCCTTCGGCAACGCCGCCGCGAGCCGCGCGGCCTTCAGGGTGCCGGGCTCGCCGCCGGGGTCGTTCACCACGACGAGTGCGCTCTTGCCGGTGCCGACGCGCGTCAGCGCGATGCCGAGGGTGCCGCGGCCGGGACGTCCCGGCGGGTCGAGCACGACGGTCATGCGCGCGCATTCGTACTTCTGCTCGCCCGCGGGAGCGTCGGCGCCGAGGCGGTCCTTCATCTGCTCGTTGCACGGCGACCACGGGAGCGAGTCCCTCTTGAACTCGCCCAGCGGGGGCACTGGCTGCGGCCCGGCGAGCGCGCTCTGGTCGACGGGCTGGTTCTCCTCGCCCCTGACCGCGATCACCGGCCTGTTCGAGGGACCCGCGCTGCACGCCGTCAGCACGCTCACTGCCAGTAGGGCCAAGGCAGCGCGACGCACAGATTTCCTCACTCTCGTTCACATACCGGGAGCCTGAGCCTCGCACGCGTCAGGTGAATTGAAGGTGAGTCAGGATGGGGGACATGGATCACGCCGATCGGCTCCCCGCCGCCCGTCTGATGGGCGGCGTACCGCCGACGGCGCTCGTCCTGGCGGGCATCGTCAGCGTGCAGGTCGGCGCGGCGTTCGCGAAGCAGCTGTTCACGGTCGCGGGCGCGGCGGGCACGGTGACGTTGCGCCTGGTCATGGCCGCTCTCGTCCTCGTCGTGATCTGGCGGCCCTCCCTCAGGCTCGACCGCCGCACGCTCCTCACGGTCGTGGTCTACGGCGCGGTGCTCGCCGCGATGAACCTCTGCTTCTACGCCGCACTCGCCCGCATCCCGCTCGGCGCGGCCGTCACGATCGAGTTCCTCGGGCCGCTCGCGGTGGCCGTCGCCGGGTCACGGCGCTGGCTCGACGCCGTGTGGGTGCTGCTCGCGGGCACCGGCGTGGTGCTGCTCACGGGGGTGCAGGGCGGTCTGTTGTGGACGGGCGTGCTGTTCGCGCTCGCGGCGGGCGCGTGCTGGGCCGCCTACATCCTGGTGACGGCCAAGCTCGGCAGCCAGACGAGCGACGGCAAGGGGCTCGCGCTCGCGATGGTGGTGGGGGCGGTGATCGCGCTGCCGTTCGGGATCGGGTCGGCCGGCACGGCGATGCTCGACCCGCTGGTGCTCGCGGCGGGGTTCGCGGTCGCGCTCATGTCGTCGGTCGTCCCGTACTCGCTGGAGCTGGAGGCGTTGCGCCGCATGCCCCCGCGCGTGTTCGGGATCCTCATGTCGATGGAACCGGCGGTCGCCGCGCTCGCGGGCCTGCTGCTGCTCGGCGAGCACCTCGCACCGGCGCAGTGGGTCGCCGTCTGCTGCGTCGTGATCGCCTCGGTGGGGGCGACGCGCTCGGCGAAGCCGGACGTCTAACGGGCCCGGAGCTCGCCCTTCAGCACCGACGCCACGTCGTAGCGGGCCGGGATCTCCAGCTGGTCGTAGCGGCACGACAGCGGCTCGCGGTCCGGCCGCCACCGCGCGAACTGGCCGTTGTGCCGCAGCCGCACCGGCTGCTCGCCCTCGGTCTGGGTGTAGTGGATCTCCAGCACCCGTTCGGGACGCAACGCCACGTACTCGGCCTGCTTGCCGCGCCACCGGTTGATCTCGCCCGGGATCCGTTGCCCCGGCACGGGATCCGCCCACGGGTGGTCGCCCGTGGTGATCAGCGGCGCCAGCTCGGCCGCCAGCTCACGGCGTTCGGCCGCCTTGAACGAGCCGCAGACCCCGATGTGGTGCAGCACGTCGGAGGTGTCGTAGACCCCGAGCAGCAACGAGCCGACGGCCGTGCCGGGTTCGGTGTCCTTGTGCCAGCGCAACCCGGCGAGCACCACGTCGGCGGTGCGCGCGTGCTTCACCTTGATCATCGAACGCTTGCCCGGCGTGTACGGCCCGTCCGACGGCTTGCCCATCACGCCGTCGAGCCCCGCGCCCTCGAACAGCGTGAACCACTGCCGCGCCGTCTCGACCGACGTCGTCGCGGGCGTCACGTTCAGCCCCGGCAGCTTCAGCAACGCCTCGCGCCGCGCGACCGTCGGCGACTCCAGCAGCACCTCGGACCCCAGTGCCAGCAGGTCGAACGCGACGAACGTGGCCGGCGTCGACTCCGACAGCATCGTCACCCGCGAGGCCGCAGGGTGGATGCGCTCGGACAACGCGTCGAAGTCCAGCTCGTCGTTCTTGGCCACGACGAGCTCACCGTCGACCACCACCCGGTCGGGCAGCACGTCGAGCATGGACGCGACGACCTCGGGGAAGTACCGGTTGAGCGGTTTCCCGCTGCGCGACTGCAGCAGCACCTCGTTACCGGAGCGGAACACCACGCACCGGAACCCGTCCCACTTCGGTTCGAAGAACAGGTTCGCGTCGTCCGGGATCCCGTCCACCGCGGTGGCGAGCATCGGCTGCAGAGGTGGCGTCAGCGGTAGGTCCACGCGCACATCCTGCCTCTTCAACTGGAATTTCGCCGCTGGTACCGCAGCAACAGCACGTCGTCCGCGCGCAGCACCGACGCCAGCGTCAGGTCCACGGGCGGGGTCGCGGTGCCGTGCGCGATCCGCGCCGAGTCACCCACCGCGAGCACCGGCGAGACCGTCAGGTTCAGCGCGTCCACCAGCCCGGCGGCCACCATGGACCCGAACAACCGCGGCCCGCCTTCGAGGTCGACGTGCCGCAGCCCGCGCGCCGCGAGCGCGGCGACGGCGACCTCCAGGTCGACCTCGGTCTCCCCGGCGATGATCACCTCGGCCGGCAGCGACGGCATCCGGGCGGCCTCGGTCGTGATCACGATCGGCGGCACGGCGGTGTCGGTGAACAGCGGGAGGTCCGGCGTGAGCGACCCGCGAGCCGTCACCACGGCGATCGGCAACGGCCGGGCGCGCCTCGCACCCCGGTACCCCTCGGTCAGCACGGTCGTGGCGCCCACCAGCACGACGTCGGCGAGCTCACGCCCCAGCAGGTAGATCTTCCGGTCGGCGGGAGACCCCAGGCCGGCGGACCGGCCGTCGACCGACACCGCGCCGTCCACGCTGGACACGAAGTTCGCCGTCACCCACGGCCGGTCCTCCGGGTAGCCGTAGAGCGACGCGAGGGCTGTGTCGGTCATCTCAACGCCCGGTGAGGGCCACAACATCTCCACCGAGCCATCCCATCACGCCGATAAGCTGCGGGCATGCGCTTGTCCGACCGGGATCCCCAGATCGGTGCCGACGAACTGATCGAGAGCCTGGTGCCGCCACCGAGGTTCGACACCGTCAGCTTCGACACCTACATTCCGAACCCGGACGAGCCCAGCCAGGCCGCCGCCGTCGAGGCCGGCCGCCTGTTCGCCGCGCGGGTCAGCGTCAAGCGCAGGAAGTGGTCGCTCTTCGGCTCCCGGGAAGAGGACGAGGGCAAGCTCGGCCTCTACCTCGACGGGGGCTTCGGCGTCGGCAAGACCCACCTGCTCGCCTCGCTCTGGCACGCCGTGCCGGGCCCGAAGGCGTACGGCACGTTCGTCGAGCTGACGAACATGGTCGGCGTCCTGACCTTCCCCGAGGCCGTGAAGCGGCTCTCGGGCCACAAGCTGCTCGCGATCGACGAGTTCGAGCTCGACGACCCCGGTGACACCATGCTCGTCACCCGCCTGATCAAGGAGCTGATGGCGGCCGGCGTCCACGTCGCCGCCACCTCGAACACGCTTCCCGACAAGCTCGGCGAGGGCCGCTTCGCCGCCGCCGACTTCCTGCGCGAGATCCAGTCGATGTCGTCGAAGTTCGACGTCGTGCGCGTCGACGGCCCCGACTACCGCCACCGCGGCCTGCCGGACGCCCCGTCACCGATGTCGGACACCGATCTGATCGTTAGAGCCTCTAACACGGAGGGCTCGACGCTCGACGACTTCGACGACCTGTGCAAGGCGCTCGCCCGCATCCACCCGTCGAAGTACGGGCGGCTGCTCGACGGGGTCACCGCGGTGCACCTCAAGGACGTCAAGCCCGCGCCGGACCAGAGCGTCGGGCTGCGGCTCGTCGCGTTCGGCGACCGGCTCTACGACCGCGACATCCGGGTCGCCGTGTCGGGGCAGCCGCTCTCGGACCTGTTCACCGACGAGATGCTGCGCGGCGGGTACCGCAAGAAGTACCTCCGCGCGGTCTCCCGGCTCGTCGCGCTGAGCCGCTGAGCCTGTCCGCGTTCCGGCAACGGCGTGAGATCCGGCTGAAGCTAGTTTGACTACAGCGGCGTTCGAGTATCCACTGGGTGACGGGCGGGAATGATGACGTCCCGACGTCCTCCGGAGGCACCGATGCTCAGTGAAGCCGAACGCCGCTCGCTCGAGGAGATCGAACAGCGGCTGCTCGCGGACGAGCCGAGACTCGCCCGCACGATGAACCGCCAGGTCCGCCCCTGGCTGATCTACGCCCTGCTGGTCGTCTTCGGCGGCCTCACGGTGCTGCTGACGGTGATCGGCGCGTTCGGCCCCGCGTTCCAGTGCCTGCTCGTCACCGCGGGTGTCCTGGTGTTCCGCAGGTACCCGCTGCGTCTGCGCTGACCCGAAACTCACTGGCTTTCCCACCCGGCGACCCCGACCATTCCCGGCGTGGGATATCTGGAAGCGAACGGGCTCGCGTACGCCCTGCCCGACGGCAGGGAACTGTTCCGCGACGTCTCGTTCAAGGTGAGCGGCGGGACCGTGGTCGCGCTCGTCGGTGCCAACGGTGCCGGCAAGACGACGCTGCAACGGATCCTGTCGGGTGAGCTCAGCCCGAAGCAGGGCAGCGTGCACGTGCAGGGCGGGCTCGCGGTGATGCCGCAGTTCATCGGCTCGGTCCGCGACGACAGCCTGGTGCGCGACCTGCTGCTCTCCGTCGCCCCCGAGGCGCTGCGGCGCGCGGCGCAGGAGCTCGACGACGCCGAGCTCGCGCTGATGGAGGTCGACGACGAAGCCGCCCAGATGCGGTACGCGACCGCCCTCACGAACTACGGCGAGGCCGGCGGGTACGACGTGGAGGTCCTCTGGGACACCGTCACCGTCGCCGCCCTGGGCCTGCCCTACGACCGGGCCCGGTTCCGCGAGGTGCGCACGCTCTCCGGCGGTGAGCAGAAGCGCCTGGTCCTCGAAACGCTGCTGCGCGGCCACGAGCAGGTCCTGCTGCTCGACGAGCCCGACAACTACCTCGACGTCCCCGGCAAGCGCTGGCTCGAAGAACGGCTGAAGGCCACCGACAAGGCCGTTCTCGTCGTCAGTCACGACCGTGAGCTGCTGGCCACCGCCGCCACGCACGTCATCACGGTCGAGGCGCATTCCGCGTGGACGCACGCGGGCTCGTTCGGGACGTGGCACGGCGCGCGGGCGAAACGCATCGAGAGGCTGCTGGAGGACCACCGGCGCTGGAACGAGGAGCACGAACGGCTCAAGGACCTCGTCCGCACGCTCCAGCAGCTGGCCAAGTCCTCCGAGGTCATGGCTCAGAAGTACCGGGTGATGGCCGCGCGCCTCGAACGGTACGAGCAGGCGGGACCGCCACCGGAGATCCCTCAGGACGAGAAGGTGCACCCGAGGCTCAAGGGCGGCCGCACGGGCGTTCGCGCGATCACGTGCGAGCAGCTGGAGCTGACCGGGCTGATGGAGCCGTTCTCCCAGGAGATCTTCTTCGGCGACCGGGTGGCGGTCCTCGGCGCGAACGGCTCCGGCAAGAGCCACTTCCTGCGGCTACTCGGCGGGGACGACGTGCGCACCACCGGCAGGTGGAAGCTCGGGGCACGGGTCGTGCCGGGCCTGTTCGCGCAGACGCACGAGCACCCTGAGTGGCTCGGGCGCACGCTCGTGGACATCCTCTGGCACGGCGAGGGGCAGCGGGCCGGCAAGGAGCGCGGTGCCGCGATGTCCGTGCTGGGGCGCTACGGGCTCGACAAGGCGGGCGACCAGCGGTTCGAGAACCTCTCCGGCGGCCAGCAGGCGCGGTTCCAGATCCTGCTGCTGGAGCTGTCCGGAGCGACGTTGCTGCTGCTCGACGAGCCGACGGACAACCTCGACCTCGCTTCCGCGGAGGCGTTGCAGAACGCGCTGAACGACTTCGAGGGCACGGTCGTCGCGGTCACGCACGACAGGTGGTTCGCGAAGTCCTTCGACCGGTTCCTGCACTTCAGGGCTGACGGCAAGGTGTCCGAAGTGGACGAACCCGTCTGGACCTAGACCAGTTCCCAGCTGACGAAGGCGCCGTCGTCGATCGACCCGCCCGCCTTCTTGTACGTGGCCTGCGCCGCCGTGTCGCCCGCGGCGGTGCCGGTCCACATCGCGTAGCAACCCCGTTCCACCGCAAGGGCTTTCAACGCCTCCACCAGCGCCGTGCCGATGCCGCGGCGGAGGAACGCGTCGTCCACGCCGAGCTCGTAGAGGAACATCTCGGTGCCCTTGTCCGGGTGAGTGGTCTCCACCCCGGACACGAACCCGGCGGGCTGGTCGCCGACGTACGCGATCAGCAGGTGGCTGTGATCCTGCGCCAGGAACCGAGCGGTCGCGTCCGGTCGCGGCGGCGCGTCGAACAGGTGCGCGGCGGCGAACACGTCGTCGGGGGAGGCGGCGCGGCGGATCTTCATACCCGCCAGGCTAGGTCAACTTCGCGGGAGGAGCCCGAAGGCGCGTCAGCGGTCCTCGTGGATCGCGGGCAGCTTCCCGTTCCTGACCAGCTTCGTCAGTTCCTCGTGGTCGGCCTCGGTCTGGTCGGCGTAGTCGAACGCGTACTTCGCGAACGCCTCGTCGAGGTCGTCGCCGCCGCCGTTCTGGAAGTACCCGGCGAGCAGCCGCGGGTCGAGCGAGCGCGTGTGCGCGCGGGCCAGCAGGGCGCCGGCGAACCGGCCGTAGTCGTCGAGGTCGTCGCGCTTGAGCGTGGTCGCGTCGATCTCACCCTTGCGGTTGCGGAACTGCCGCACGATGAAGTGCCGGCCCTCGATCGTCGTCCAGCCCAGCAGGATGTCGGTCTCCGCCTGCACCAGCCGGGCGCCGTGCACGATCCGCTTGCCCTCGTGCTTCGCGGGCTCGACGGGCAGGAACGGCTGCAGCGCGGACGGCCTGGCCTCCTTGGCCTGCAGGACCAGGGCCTCGGAGCCGTTGCCGTGCAGCAGGATCAGGTAGTTGCGCAGGCCGACGCTGCCGGTGCCGACGACGCGGAACGCCACGTCGGACACGCCGTAGCGCATGATCAGGTTCCGCCGCGACTCGCGCAGGGTGTCCACGTAGGACGGCAGCGAGGCGATCACGGCCTCGGCGGTCGGCGGGGTGGCCTCCGTGAAGGTCGGCGGGTTCGTGATGAACCGCCACTTCTCGCCGTCGTGCGCGGTCCACTTCGCGGCGAACTTCGCGCTGGTGTTCTTGCGCGACTTCTCGGCGGCCTTGGAGAAGTCGTTGATCAGGTCGTCGGCCTTCACCTTCGACAGCGTCGACTCGTCGCCCAGAGCGGTCCACGAGTCGAGGAACGGGATCTCCGCGAGGTGCTTGATCGTGCCCCGGTAGGCGCTCACGGCGTCCTCGGCGGCGTCGCGGCAGCCCTTGTCCGACACGCCACCGACGCGTCCGGCCAGCACGAGCGAGGCGACGAGCCGCTTGAGGTCCCACTCCCACGGGCCGGGCAGCGTCTCGTCGAAGTCGTTGATGTCCATGACGATCTGGCCCTCGGGCGTGCCGTAGAGCCCGAAGTTCGCTGCGTGTGCATCACCGCACAACTGAGCGTGAAGACCGGTCGCGCACCCGGCGGCGAGATCGCCCGCCTGCAGCCCGGCCGCACCGCGGAAGAACGCGAACGGGTTCTCGAGCATCCGCCCGATCCGCAGCGGGATCAGGTTCTCCAATCGGCCCTTGTTGGTGGCGTGGAGGAACTCCAGCACCGACGGCCGCGAGGACGCCAGCGACATGGCGCGGTGCGCTTTGAAGTCCACTGAGGACCGCAACGCGCGCCCCTCGGCGTAGACCTCTTCCGGCTCAACCCATCTGCCCAAAGCGGCAGCGGCCTCAGCACGCACCCGTTCACCCATAAGAGTCATGATGCATGCGGCGGACGAACCAAGGGGCTCGTCCGCCGCATTTGTGACCTAGCCACGAATGAGAATCACCCTAAACGGGACGAACGACCTCGGCGATCGCCCGGACACCCAGGTCGATCTCGTCCCGCGTGATCACCAACGGCGGCGCGACGCGCAACGTGGACGCGTGCGTCTCCTTGCACAGCACCCCGCGCGTGGCGAGGGCCTCCGACGCGGCACGCCCGACCGGGCCGCCGGGCGCGATCTCGACACCGGCCCACAGCCCGCGCCCGCGCACCTCCGCCACCCCGTGGCCCACCAGCTTGTTCAGCTCCGCGTGCAGGTACGCGCCCAGGTCACGCGACCGCTGCTGGAACTCACCCGTCGCCAGCAGCCGCACGACACCGCGACCCACCGCGCACGCGAGCGGGTTGCCGCCGAACGTCGACCCGTGCTCGCCGGGCTTCAGCACGCCCAGCACCGCCCGCGACCCGACCACCGCGGACACCGGCAGGATGCCGCCGCCGAGCGCCTTGCCGAGCGTGTAGAGGTCGGCGCGCACACCCTCGTGGTCGAGGGCGAAGAGCTCACCGGTGCGGCCGAGCCCGGACTGGATCTCGTCGGCGATCATCAGCACGTCGTGCTCGTCGCACAGGCGGCGGATTCCGGCCAGGTACCCGGCGGGCGGCACGACGACGCCGGCCTCGCCCTGGATCGGTTCCAGCAGCACGGCGGCCGTGCGCGGGGAGATCGCGGACTCGATCTCGTCGAGGTTGCCGTACTTCACGACCTTGAAGCCGGGCGTGAACGGCCCGAAGTCGTTGCGCGCCGTGTCGTCGGTCGAGAACGACACGATCGTCGTGGTGCGGCCGTGGAAGTTGGACCCGGCGACGATGATCTCCGCAGTCCCCTCCGGCACGCGCTTGACCTGGTAGGCCCACTTGCGCGCGACCTTGATCGCGGACTCGACGGCCTCGGCGCCGGAGTTCATCGCGAGCACCATCTCGGTGCCGGTCAGGGCGGCCAGCTCCTGGCAGAACAGGCCGAACTGGTCGTGGTGGAACGCGCGGCTGGTCAGCGTGACGCGGCCGAGCTGCTCGACGGCGGCGGCCACCAGGGCGGGGTGGCGGTGCCCGAAGTTCAGCGACGAGTAACCGGACAGGAAGTCCAGGTAGCGGCGTCCCTCGACGTCGGTGACCCACGAGCCCTCGCCGTGCGAGATGACCACCGGAAGAGGGTGGTAGTTGTGCGTGCTCCATTCCTCGTCGAGGGCCACGAAGTCCGCGCTGGTGGTGGAGTTGTGCTCAGCGATGGCGGTCATCCTCCAAGGCTAGGGTCCTGGACAAGCGATTTCGACCGTGAAGCATTGCGTACTGCCTCAGTTCGTTGCGTAGATTCACCGATCAGTGGACGTTTCGTGCACAGCGGGCGGACTGGGCGGTGAATCGCTACGGTCAGTTGATGGCGAAGAAGTCGGTTCGTGACGCCCTGCGGCTCGACGAGGTGGATCTGTCCACCCTCGACCCGGCGGGCAGGCCCGTCGGCCCCAAGACCAAGAAGGAGGCGGCCGAGGACCTGGTCGGCACCGGGACCGAACTGGACGGTCTGCAGGAGGCGCTGTACGCGGAGGACTCTCGCGCGGTGCTGCTGGTCCTGCAGGGCATGGACACCTCGGGCAAGGGTGGCGTGGTCAGGCACGTCATGGGCCTGGTGAACCCGCAGGGCGTGCGCATCGCGTCGTTCAAGAAGCCGACCCCCGCCGAGAGCCGCCGGCACTTCCTCTGGCGTGTCAGGAAGGTGCTGCCCGAGAAGGGGCGCATCGGCGCGTTCGACCGTTCCCACTACGAGGACGTCCTCGTGCCCAAAGTAGAACGTCTGCTCACGGCCGCGGAGCTTCGCGGCCGTTACAAGGAGATCAACGCTTTCGAGCGGGAGCTCGCGGACTCCGGCGTGACGGTGATCAAGTGCTTCCTGCACATCTCGCCCGAGGTGCAGAAGGAACGGTTGCTCGCGCGCCTGGACGACCCGAGGAAGAACTGGAAGTACAACCCGGCGGACATCGACGTCCGCTCGAAGTGGTCCAAGTACCAGGACGCCTACACGCAGGCGTTGAAGAACTGCCGGGACACGCCCTGGTACGCCGTCCCGTCGGATCGCAAGTGGTACCGGAACTGGGCGATCGGCCGGTTGCTGCTGGAGACCATGCGCGAGATGGATCCGAAGTTCCCGCCGCCCGTCTTCGACCTCGAGGCCGAGAAGGCCCGGTTGATCTCGAACGATCCGTTGCGCTAGACGCAATCTTGATTGCACCTATTGCCTGGCCGTAGTGGTCTGGGCCAGTGTGGGCTGTGCCGCCGCCGCGAAGTCAGACCGGAGGTGTGCAGTCGTGGGTGTGGATCGGCGACGTTTTCTCGGAGCCATGGGCGTAGGAGCTGGACTGCTGATGACCGGAGGAACCGCTGAGGCGGCCGCCGCCACCCGGAGAGTGTTCTTCGGTGCCTACACGACGTGGAGCGGCGGTGCCAAGGGCATCGGCATCGGCACCTACGACACCGCGTCCGGGCAGCTCAGGACGACCGGCGTGATCAGCGGCGTGGTCAACCCGTCGTTCGTGATCGAGTCGCGGGACGGCAGGTTCCTCTACGCCGTCAACGAGAACACCAAGGGCGAGGTCACCGCGATCAACGCGGCCACGCTCAAGGTGATCAACAAGCGGGCGACCGGGGGCGCGGACCCGTGCCACCTGACGCTCGACCCGTCCGGGAGGTTCCTGATCACGGCGGACTACTCGTCGGGGTCGCTGAGCGTCTTCCCCGTCAACGCGGACGGCAGCCTCGGCGCGCGCACGCAGAAGGTGCAGCACAAGGGCTCCGGGCCGAACGAGGAACGCCAGGAAGGCCCGCACGCGCACCACATCGTGTTCGACCCGGCCGGCAGGTACGCCGCGGCCGTCGACCTCGGCGCGGACTCGGTGTTCGTCTACTCGTTCACCGGCGGGAAGCTGGTCCAGGTCTCGCAGGCCAAGGTCGAGCCGGGCGCCGGGCCGCGGCACATCGCGTTCCACCCGGACGGCAGGACGGCGTACTTCGCGAACGAGCTGAACTCGACGATCGTGACGTGCTCGTACGCGAACGGGGTGCTCACGCCGGGGCAGGTGCTCGACACCGCGCCGACCGGCGGCCCGACGAACTACCCGGCCGAGGTGCTGGTCTCCGCCGACGGCAAGCACGTCTACCTGTCGAACCGCGGGCACGACAGCATCGCGCACTTCTCGGTGAACTCCGGCGGGCTGACGCTGGTCGGCCACACGGCGGTCGGCGGCAGGTACCCGCGGCACATCACGTTCGACCCGACCGGGTCGTTGCTGTTCGCGGCCAACCAGAACTCGAACAACGTCACGTCGTTCAAGGTCGACGAGGTCACGGGCGAGCTGACCCCGTCCGGTACGGCCCTGCAGACCGCGATCCCGGTCTGCGTGCTGCCCACACGACTGGGTTAACGCACTTCAGCTCGACCGTCCACAGTGGTACTCCGGCCTCATGAGTCTCATGGCCGGAGTCCTCGCCGTCGCTTTGCTGGCACCCGCACCGATCGCACCGGAGTACGTCGCACTCGGCGACTCCTACGCGTCCGGGGCGGGTGCCGGTTCCTATGTGGACGGCTCGTGCCGCCGCAGCTCGAACGCCTACCCGGCGTTGCAGGGCGAGGAGTTCCCGTCGTCCAGGTTCGTCGCGTGCAGCGGGGCGACCACCAGGTCGCTCGAGTCCCAGTTCCGGGCGCTCTCGGCGAACACCACGTTCGTCACGATCACCATCGGCGGCAACGACCTCGGGTTCGCCGACGTGCTGACGACCTGCACGCTCAGCGGCGACCGGGTGTGCGCGAAGAGGGCCGCCACGGCCGTGGACTTCATCCACTCCGAGCTGCCCGGCCGGCTCGACACGACGTACGCCACGATCAAGGACACGGCACCACACGCGAAGCTGGTCGTCCTCGGCTACCCGCGGCTGTTCACGCCGGACGACGAGTGCCGCACCCTGTCCCGGTCCAAGCGCCAGGTGCTCAACGACGCCGCAGACCAGCTGTCCGACGAGGTCTCGCGGGCGGCCGAACGCGCTGGTGCGCGCTACGTGGACGTGAGGGAAGCGTTTGCGGACCACGGCGTGTGCTCGTCGCAGCCGTGGATCAACGGCCTGGTCAGCCCGACCGACGACTCCTACCACCCGAACCGGGCCGGGCAGGCTGCGTACTTCGAGGCGCTGACCTCCAGTCTCAGGTGAGGCCGGGTCGCGGGCGGTGGGGGAGGAGTCAAGACGGAGGTCAGGCGGTCCGTGCTGGTGAACGCGGGCGCGGACCACGCGTTCAAGGTGTTCACGGACGAGTTCGCCGATGTGGTGACCACCCGCGCACCACATCGGCGAGGGGGCCGGGGCGGAATTCTGGTCGGCTTCCGGCAGGTGTTCGTGTGATCATGCGCGGGTGAGTCTTCTGAGGGAGGTCACGGCCACCCGCTATGTGACGCCGTTCCGCGAGGGCGGATCGATGCCGGGACTGGTCGAGGCCGACGACCTGGGTATGTACGTGGTGAAGTTCCGCGGCGCGGGGCAGGGCGTGAAGGTCCTGGTCGCCGAGATCGTCGTCGGTGAGCTCGCGCGGCGGCTGGGCTTCCGGATACCGGAGATCGTCCTGGTGCACCTCGACCCCGAGCTCGCCCGGGCGGAACCCGACCAGGAGGTCCAGGAGCTGCTCCGCGCGAGCGGCGGCCTCAACCTCGGCCTCGACTACCTGCCCGGCTCGTTCGACTTCAACCCGGTCGTGCGCGACCCCGGCGTCGACCTCGCGACGCGGCTGCTCTGGTTCGACGCGCTGGTGCTCAACGTCGACCGCAGCTGGCGCAACCCGAACATGCTGCTGTGGCACCGCGAACCGTGGCTGATCGACCACGGCGCCGCGCTGTACTTCCACTACTCGTGGAGCGAGGAGCGCCCGGCCACCAAGGACTACCGGTACGACTCGTCGGACCACGCGATGCTGCCCAACGCGGGTGCTCTGTCCGAAGTGGACGGGCAGCTGGCCGCGATGGTCACGCCGGAGCTGCTCGACGAGGTCCTCGCCCTGGTGCCCGACGAATGGCTCGAGGGCGATCCGGTAGAACTGCGGCAGCGTTACAAGGACTTCTTCACCTACCGCCTGGACAACCGCGGCTGGGTCGACTCGCTGGAGGCCGCGCGTGCCGCACGTGTTTGAGTACGCGCTGCTGCGCGCCGTGCCGCGGCAGGAGCGCGGCGAGTTCATGAACGTCGGCGTCCTCGTCTACTGCGCGCCGCTGGACTTCCTGTGCGCCAAGACCTTCGTGGACGGTGACCGGCTGCGGGTGCTGGACCCGCACCTCGACGTCGAGATGCTCGAGTCGTCGCTCGCGCACCTGACCAACTCGTGCGACGGCAGCGACGCGGCCGGCCCGGTCAGCCGGACGACGATCGGGCAGCGGTTCCGCTGGCTGACCGCGCCCCGCAGCACGATCGTGCAGACCTCACCGGCCCACACGGGCTGGACCGACGACCCGTCGGCCGAGGCAGACCGCCTTTTCGAGGCGCTGGTGCTCCCACCCAGGTAGGTTTCCTCGCAACCTGAACGGACGAACGGCGTCCATAGGTGCAAAGCGAAACTAATGCGATCGGGGTTGGCGACACATGAGCGCTGGGTATCACCACGGCTACCAGCAGCCGCGGCGTCCCATGCCGCCGCAGCGGCCGATGAAGAAGAAGAGGCGTCCGGGACGCGTCATTCTGGTGCTGCTGCTCGTCCTGGTTCTGGGCACCGTCGGGTTCGGGTTCTACGTCGACTCGACGTTGACGCGGATCGACGCGCTGCCGGAGTACGAGGGCCGTCCCGCCGAGACGCCGGGCACCACCTGGCTGCTCGTCGGATCGGACGCGCGGGAGGGGCTCACCCAGGAGCAGAAGGACGCGCTCGCCACGGGTGACGCCGCAGGTCGGCGCACCGACACCATCATGATGCTGCACCTGCCGGACAACAGCGCGGCCAAGCCGGTGCTGCTGTCGATTCCGCGTGACTCCTACGTCGCGATCCCGGACAACGGCCGGAACAAGGTCAACGCCTCGTACGCGTTCGGCGGGCCGCAGCTGCTCGTCAAGACGGTCGAGGGCGCGACCGGCGTGCGGATCGACCACTACATGGAGATCGGCTTCGGCGGGTTCTCCGACATGGTCGACGCGGTCGGTGGCGTGGACATCTGCCTCGACGAGCCGATCAAGGACCCGCTGGCCGGCATCGACCTGCCCGCGGGCTGCCAGGAGCTCGACGGGCCGCAGGCGCTCGGGTTCGTGCGTACCCGTGCGTTCGCGACGGCCGACCTGCAGCGCGTGCAGAACCAGCGCCAGTTCCTGAACGCGCTCTTCACGAAGGTGAAGAGCCCGGCGACGCTCGCGAACCCGTTCCGCGCCATTCCGCTGATGAACGCGGCTTCCGGGTCGGTGTCGGTCAACCAGGACGACCACCTGTGGCACCTGCTCGGCGTCGCGCTCAACATGGGTGACGCGACGAGCGGGACCGTGCCGGTCGGGGGTACCCCGACGATCGGCGGCCAGTCGGTCGTGCAGTGGAACAAGGAGAAGGCGTCACAGCTGTTCGACCTGATCAGCAAGGACCAGCCGGTGCCCGCCGAGCTGATCGCCCCTCCGAAATAGCTCCCCCTGGAGCAGTTACGACTTGACGGGCTCGGGAGTGGGCTCCGAACTCGTCGAACCGGCCTCCTGCGCGATGCCTTCAAGCTCGCGCAGGAGGTCGTCGTAGATAGGCGTTGTGGACATGGTGTAGCCCCCTCGTGCGGATCTTCCCCCGTTCAGGTGACGGGAGCTTACGCCCCTTTACCCGATCTTCTGGCCACATATGCGTCAGAGACGCTAAATGTTCGCTAAAGCCATCTGATGACCAGGCGTTATGTGGGTGCACCACATGTCGATCACGCCGTGTGACGCCTACCGTTTCCGGACATGTCGAGTGTCACGGGTCACAGCGCGTTGGTCACCGGAGCCGCCAGCGGCATCGGCCTGGCCTGCGCCCGCGCACTGGCCTCAGCGGGTGCCAAGGTCCATCTGGTCGACCGCGACCCCCAGGTCCTCCCTCTCGCGGAGGAACTCGGCGGCGTCGGTCACGTCGTCGACCTGACCGGGTCCGTCGCCGCGTTGCCCGATGAGATCGACGTCCTCGTCAACAACGCCGGCGTGCAGCACGTCGCGCCCATCCACGAGTTCCCCGCCGAGCGCTTCTCGGCGATGGTCGAGCTGATGCTGGGGGCGGCGTTCCGGCTAACCCGGCACGTCCTGCCGCACATGTACGACCGCGGCTGGGGCCGGTTGGTGCACATCTCCAGCGTGCACGGGATGCGCGCGTCCGCGTTCAAGTCCGCCTACGTCGCCGCGAAGCACGGCCTGGAGGGGTTCTCCAAGGTCGCTGCCCTCGAAGGCGCCCCGCACGGCGTGACGTCGAACTGCGTGGCGCCCGGCTACGTGCGGACTCCGTTGGTGGAGAAGCAGATCGCCGATCAGGCGCGTCTGCACGGCATCTCCGAGGCCGACGTCTCGTCCCAGATCTTCCTGCAGCGCAGCGCGGTGAAGAGGCTGATCGAGCCCCCCGAGGTCGCGGACGCCGTGCTGTGGTTGTGCGGCAACAGTTTTGTCACCGGTACGTCGTTGGCCGTCGATGGCGGCTGGTCAGCTCAATGAGGAGTTGTCGATGATCAAAAAAGTGGTAGGCGCTTCGCTCATCGGGACAACTGTCGAGTGGTACGACTTCTTCCTCTACGGCTCGGCAGCCGCCCTGGTGTTCAACAAGCTGTTCTTCCCGACCGCGGACCCGTTGACGGGCACGCTGCTCGCGTTCACCACGTACGCGATCGGCTTCCTTGCACGGCCGTTGGGTGGTCTCGTCTTCGGTCACTTCGGGGATCGCCTGGGGCGCAAGAAGTTGCTGGTGCTGTCGTTGCTGCTGATGGGTGGCGCGACGATGCTGATGGGCGTGCTGCCGACGTACGCATCGGTCGGCGTCCTGGCACCGGTGCTGCTGACGCTCCTGCGGCTCGTGCAGGGCTTCGCGCTCGGCGGCGAGTGGGGCGGGGCCGTGCTGATCGTGTCGGAGCACGGTGACCCGAAGCGGCGCGGGTTCTGGGCGTCGTGGCCGCAGGCCGGTGTGCCGTGCGGGAACCTGCTCGCGACCGGTGTGCTGGCGGTGCTGGCGGCCGTGCAGTCGGACGCGGACTTCCTCGCGTGGGGCTGGCGGATCCCGTTCCTGCTCTCCGGTGTGCTCGTGGTGATCGGGTTGTGGATCCGGCTGTCGGTGTCCGAGTCGCCGATCTTCCTGGCGGCGCAGGCGAAGCGTGCCCAGGAGCCCGTGGAGGAGAAGGCGCCCGCACTGGAGCTGCTCAGGCACAACTGGCGCGAGGTCCTGATCGCGATGGGTGCCCGGTTCGCCGAGAACGTGTCGTACTACGTGATCACCGCGTTCATCCTGGTCTACGTCGTCACCGGGCTCGGGCTGTCGAAGTCGGTGGGGCTCAACGCGGTGCTGATCGCGTCGGCCGTGCACCTGGTGACGATCCCGGTGTGGGGTCATCTCTCCGACCGGTTCGGGCGGCGGTCGATCTACCTGGTCGGCGCGGTCGGCATGGCCGCGTGGATCTTCGCGTTCTTCGCGCTGCTCGACACCAGGGACCCGGTGCTGATCACCGTGGCGACCACGGTCGGCCTGGTGCTGCACGGCGCGATGTACGGGCCGCAGGCCGCGTTCTTCTCGGAGCTGTTCGGGACGCGGGTCCGCTACTCGGGTGCGTCGGTCGGCTACCAGCTCGCGTCGATCGTGGCCGGTGCGCTGGCCCCGCTGATCGCGACGGCGTTGCTGCAGGCCTACAAGTCCTCGTTCCCCATCGCCGTCTACGTGCTGATCACGTGTGTGATCACCGTGGTCGCGATCGCGTTCGCCAAGGAGACCCGTGGTGCGGATCTGGAGGAACGTGACAGGGTTGGGGTGTGACACGACGGCGTGAGGCCGAACTGGCGGCGTTGTTCGACACCGCGTCCGAGCTCGCGGGCATGCGAGACCCGGACGCGGTGCTCCGCTCGATCGTGCGCAGAGCGCGGACGCTGCTCGGCACCGACGTGTCCTACCTGTCGATGAACGACCCGGCCGGCACCTACATGCGGGTGACGGACGGGTCGTTCTCGCCGTTGTTCCAGAAGGTCAGGCTCGGCCTCGGCGAGGGCCTCGGCGGACTGGTCGCGCAGACCGCCCGCCCGTACGCCACCGCCGACTACTTCGCCGACGCCCGGTTCAACCACACGAACCCGATCGACTCGGCGGTGCACGACGAGGGCCTGACGGCGATCCTGGGCGTGCCGCTGAAGCTCGACTCGAAGGTCATCGGCGTGCTCTACGCGGCCGACCGGACCTCGCGCGAGTTCCCCGCCGAGGAGGTCGCGTTGCTGCAGTCGCTGGCCGACCACGCGGCGATCGCGATCGACACGGCGTCGTTGTTCGCGACCATCCAGTCCCACAACGAGGCCATGAAACGGGCCGAGGAGGCGCACGACCGGCTCACGGACCTGGTGCTGCGCGGGGGTTCCTCGGCCGAGGTCGCCGCCGCGGTGGGGGAGCTGCTCGGCGGACCGGTCGAGGTGCTGGACGCCGTGCCTCCCGCAGCCGTGCGCGCCAACGGACGTGCTGTGCTGCTCTCCGGGGTGTGGGTGTGCGCGGTGCTGGCCGGCTCGGAGCTGCTGGGAGGGATCGCGCTGTCGGGCCGTCCGGACCTGACCGACGCGGACAGGCGGGTGTTCGAGCGGTCGGCGGCGGTGACGGCGTTGTTGTTGCTGCTGCGGCGAACCGTGGCCGAGGCGGAGAACAAGGTCCGCGGCGAGCTGATCACCGACATCCTGGACGGGCGGGACGCCACCGGGCTGCTGGCGCGAGCGCGGCGCGTGGGTGTCGAGCTGAGCGACCCGCACGTCGTGCTGGTCGCCGACGGAAACCTCTCCGGGGCGACGCACTACGCGTCCGTCCACAGGGGACTGGCCGGGTCACGTGGCCGGGACGTCGTGCTGGCGCTGCCCTCGTTGTCCACGCACGTCGCGCGCGAGGTGGCGAAGGCGCTGGACGCGACGGTGGGCGCCTGCGGGCCCGTCGCGGGACCGGTGGCGATCGCGGCGGCCTACGAGGAGGCGCGGCGGTGCCTCAAGGCGTTGCGGCAGCTGGGCCGCGAGAAGGACGCCGCGACGATGGACGACCTCGGGTTCGTCGGCGTGCTGCTGGGCGACCGGGCCGACGTCTCGGGCTACGTGCGGTCGGTGCTCGGCCCGGTGCTCGACTACGACACCGAACGCGGCACGGACCTGGTGCACACGCTGGAGGTCTACTTCCGCTGCGGCGCGAACCTCAGCCGTGCCAAGGCGGAGCTGCACCTCCACGTCAACACGGTCACGCAACGGCTCGACCGGGTCACGTCGCTGCTCGGCGACTGGCAGTCGCCCGACCGCGTGCTGGAGGTGCAGCTCGCCCTGCGGCTACTTCGTCTGCAGGGCTAGGTCGTCCTTGGCCGGCACGGCGTCGCCCGCCGCCGCGTCGGAGTTGCCGAACGGCTTGGCGATCAGCATGTAGACGAGGCCGATGCCGACCACGAGCGTGCCGCTCAGGATCACGACGTAGTTGTCGTACCAGGGCGCGCCCGGGGTGCGCGGCCACACCATGTTCACCATGGCGGCGACGCCGTACGCGAGCGCCAGCACGTTGACGACCAGGCCCCACCGGCCGAGCGTGAACTCGCCCGACGGCGTCCAGCCCTTGAGCCTCGCCCGCAGCGCCGCGAACACGACCATCTGGAAGCCCAGGTAGATGCCGAGCGTCGCGAACGACACGATCTTGTCCAGCGCGTTCGTGGACAGCATCGACGCGACCACGATGACCGCCGGGACGATCCCGGCCAGGGCCAGCGCGTACGGCGGGATGTGGCGCTTCCTGTTGAACTTCGCCAGCGCCTTGTGCCCGAAGATCATCTTGTCGCGGGCGTAGGAGTACGTGAGCCGGGAAGCCGCCGCCTGCAACGACATCGTGCAGGACAGGAACGAGATCAGCACGACGCCGATCACGATCTTGTAGCCGACCGGGCCGAACGCGTTCGTCAGGATGTTCGTGACCGGGTCGGCGTCCTCGCCGCTGATGACCCTGCCGAAGTCCGGCACCGCCAGCAGCAGCGACAGGCACGCGAACGTGGCCGCCGCGCCGCCGATGTAGATGGTGCGGCGCATGGCCTTCGGGATGACGCGGCCGGGGTCCTTGACCTCTTCCGCGGTGTCCCCGCACGCCTCGAAGCCGTAGTACTGGTAGAGGCCGATGATGCCTGCCGCGAAGAACGCGGGCAGGTAGCTGCCGGAGCCACCCGCGCCGAAGCTGTCGAACAGCACGCCCAGGCCGTGCACGCGGTTGTCGACGAGCAGCCAGATGCCGACCACGAGCGCACCGATGATCTCCGCGGCGAACCCGAAGATCGCGGCCCAGCTCAGCACCTTCGTGCCGGCGTAGTTGATGAGCGTCGAGACCACGATGATCGCGATCGCGCACAGCACCGTGTTGCCGACGTTGGCCGTGTAGCCCAGGAGTGTTGCCAGATAAGGGCCGGCGCCGTAGCTGACGGACGCGATGGTGACCAGCAGGGCGATCATGTACACCCAGCCGGTCATCCACGCCCAGCGCTTGCCCCACAGGCGGCGCGCCCACGGGTACACACCGCCCGCCACCGGGTACTGCGCCACGAGCTCGCCGAAGATGAGCGCGACCAGGAACTGGCCGATGCCCGCGACGACGAAGCTCCAGATCATCGGCGGGCCGCCCAGGGCGAGTGCCACGCCGAACAAGGTGTACGTGGAGACCACGGGGGAGAGGTAGGTGAAGCCCAGCGAGAAGTTCGCCCAGGGACTCATGTCCCGCTTGAACTCCGAGGTGTAGCCGAGATCCTTGAGCCTGTCTTCCGCTGTGGCGGTCATGTCACGCCTCCTTGATCAGGTCCGCGGCGCGTTCTCCCATCATGAGCACCGTGACCATGGGGTTCACGGTGGGCATGGTCGGGAACACGGACGCGTCGACGACCCGGAGGCCTTCGAGTCCGAGAACCTTCAGGTCACCGTCCACAACGGATCCGATGGCACAGGTGCCCGCCGGGTGGTAGACGGTGTGGGCCGCGCGCCTGCCGTACTCCGACAGGGCCTCGTCGCTCGTGACGTCCGGCCCCGGCGCGATCTCCCGCTTGAGCCAGGACTTGAGCGGCTCCTGCTCGGCGATCTCGCGCGCGATCCTGAAGCCGTCGACGAGCGTCTGCTCGTCGTAGCCGTCGGGGTTCATGAAGTAGCCGAAGTCGAGCTCCGGCTTCTCGGCGGGGTCGCTGGACTTCAGCCACAGCCTGCCCTTGCTGTGCGGGCGCGGGATGTTCGGCGTCATGCAGACCCCGTGCTCCACCGCCGGGTAACCGAGGCGTTCCGTGTTGGTGGTGAACGGGATCTGGTAGAAGTGGAACATCAGGTCCGGCCTGGGGTCGGACTCGTCGCGCCGGATGAACAGACCGGCGTCCGAGTCCATCACCGAGTTCTCCGGCAACGGTTTCGTGGTCTCCCAGACGATGACCGACTCCGGGTGGTCGAGCAGGTTCTCGCCGACACCGGGCAGGTCGTGCTTGGGCTCGATGCCGATGCTGCTCAGGTGCTCGGCGTCGCCGACGCCCGAGAGCATCAGCAGCCGCGGGGTGTCGATGGCACCCGCGCAGAGCAGAACCTCTTTGTTGGCCTCGACGTAACCCTTGTCGGTGTGCACGCCGATCGCGCGGTCACCGTCGAACTCGATCTTGCTCGTCCAGGTGTTCAGGAGCAGCGTGAGGTTCCTGCGCTCCAGGATCGGGTGCACGTAGGCCGTGGACGCCGACGAACGCTGGTTGTTCTTCTCCGGGTGGTACGCGATGGAGAAGAAGCCCACGCCGTCCTGGAACGGAGCGGCGTTGAAGTCGTCGATCTCGGGGACGCCCGTGGCCTGCCGCGCGGCGGCGACGAAGTCCTCGGCGATCGGGTTCCTGTCCTTCTCCGCCACCGGAATGATGTTGAGCTGGACCTTGTCCCAGTACGGGCTGAGCGCGTCCCACGTCCAGCCGTGGCCCCAGCCGTCGAGGTCCTGCGGCAGCGGCTGGAAGCAGATCAGCGTGTTGTGGCTCGAACACCCGCCGAGCACCTTCGCGCGGCTGTGCCGGATGTGCGAGTTGCCGCGCGGCTGCTCGACCGTCGGGTAGTCGTAGTCGTACTCGGTCTCGAGCAGGTTGATCCAGTTGCGCAGGTTCAGGATCTTCTCGTCACCGACGTCGGACGGGCCGCCCTCGATGACCGCGACCGTGACGTTCTCGTCCTCGGTGAGCCTGGCCGCGAGCACGCAGCCCGCCGTGCCTCCGCCGACGATCACGTAGTCGTATGCGGTCACTTGGCGTCCCCCCGTGCGAACCAGTTCTGGGCTTGTGGCTTGAGGTTCTGGTACACGTGCTTGGGCTCGGTGTACTCGTGCAGGCCCGCGGTGCCGAGCTCGCGGCCGACACCGGAGCGCTTGAACCCGCCCCACTCGGCCTGCGGCAGGTACGGGCCGAACTCGTTGATCCAGACCGTGCCGTGACGCAGCTTCTTCGCGACGCGCTGCGCCTTGTCGAGGTCCTGGCTCCAGACGCCGCCGGCGAGGCCGTACTCGGTGTCGTTGCCGAGCCTGATCGCCTCGTCCTCGGTCTCGAAGCGCTCGGCGGTGATGATCGGGCCGAACGTCTCGTCCTGGACCAGCTTCATGTCCCGGGTGCAGTCCGCGTAGACGGTGGGGCGGAAGAAGAAACCGTTCTGCAGCTCGGGTTCGTCGGGACGCCCGCCGCCGGCCTTGAGGGTCGCGCCCTCCTGCCTGGCGACCTCGACGTAGCTCTCGACCTTCGCGCGGTGCTCGGCCGAGACGAGCGGTCCGGACTCGGTGTCGGGGTCGAAACCGTTGCCCAGCTTGATGAGGTCAGCACGGCGGGCGACCTCGTGCACGAAGTCGTCGTAGACGCTGCTGTGCACGATGAGCCGCGTGCCGGACGAGCAGACCTGGCCTGCGTGGAAGAACGCGGCGGTGAGCGCGTAGTCGACGGCGACGTCGATGTCGGCGTCCGCGAAGACGATGTTCGGGTTCTTGCCGCCGAGCTCGAGCGCGACCTTCTTCACGGTCTTCGCGGCCGAGGCCATGATCCGCTGGCCGGTCGCGAGGCTGCCGGTGAACGAGACCAGGTCGACGTCCGGGTGTTCGGACAGCGGCGCGCCGACCTCGGGCCCGGTGCCGAGGACGAGGTTCGCGACGCCGTCGGGCAGCCCGGCCTCCTCCAGGAGCTCGAACAGCTTGATCGTCGACAGCGGGGTGATCTCGCTGGGCTTGGCCACCAGCGTGTTGCCCGCGAGCAGGGCCGGCGCGATCTTCCACGACATCTGCAGCAGCGGGTAGTTCCAGGGAGCGATCAGGCCGCAGACACCGACGGGCTCGTAGTCGACGCGGCTGATGACGTCGTCCGGGACGCCCGGCACGATCTTCGGGTGCAGCAGCCCGGCGAGGTTGCCGTAGTAGCGGAACACGGCGGCGACGTCGTCCACGTCGATGCGGCTCTCGACCAGCGTCTTGCCGGTGTCGAGCGTCTCGGTGCGGGCGATGTCCTCCTTGTCGCGGTCCAGGAGGTCCGCGACGCGGTTCAGCACGGCGGCGCGGTGCTCGGGGCTGGAGTGCTGCCAGTCGCCGTGGTCGAAGGCTTCTCTCGCTCGGGCGATCGCCGCCACGGCCTGGTCGCGGGTCTGCTCCTCGACCTCGGTGATGACGCTCTGGTCGAAGGGGTTGATGATCTGCCGCACCGGCGACACGGACTGCCTCCCTGAATCATGTGTCCACGAAGGACACTCGGGTATATCCGATCGCCGGTGGCGGTAAACCGTGACGACCGTTACTTCAGAGTCCGGCGGAGCCGGGTGAAGAGTCGTGCGTTGCTCATGGCCACGATGCCGACCACGTCGTCGGGGTTCTCATCGTCTCGATAGGTCGCCACGAACTTCCTGTCCTCGATGGACCCATCTTCGACGCGAACGTCGTTCGTCGCTCGCCCGATGAACTGGATTCGCACTCCGTACTGATCGGACCAGACGTATCCACCGCTGGTGTGCGTCGCGACGGTTTCACCCGCGAGGAGGTTGCACGCGGCGACCTGTGCCTGTTCGGTCGCGCTCGTCCAGTGCTCGGCGCGGTGTCCCGCGCAGTTCGCGACGTCGCCGACCGCGACGATGTTCCGCACGTTCGTCACCCCGCCCGCGTCGCACAGGACGCCGTTGCCGATGTTGACGGGTCCACCCGTCAGCCAGTCCGTCGCCGGGCGCGCGCCGATGCCCGCGACGACGACGTCGGCGTTGACGATCCGTCCATCCGCGAGGTTGATTCCGCCGTCCACATTGACCGAGTCAACGTTGATTCCGGTGATCAACGTTGATCCGTGGTCGCCGTGCAGATGTCCACATGCGGCACCCATCTCGGCGCCGAGGACACGCGTGAGAGGCGTGGGGAGTGCCTCGACGACGGTGACGTCCTTGCCCAGAGCGCGCGCACTGGAGGCGATCTCGGCCCCGATGAAGCCGGCGCCGATGATGCCGACGTGGTGCGCGGTGCCGAACGCCTCGCGGAGCTTGATCGCGTCGTCGAGCGTGCGCAGGACGTGCGTGCCGGGGATCGTGCGCGGCAGGCCACCCGTCGCGATGACGATGCCGTCGGCCTCGATCGTCGAGTCGTCGCTGAGCGAGACCTCGCGGCTGGACGGCAACCCGGTCGCCCGCACGCCGAGGCGCCACTCCGCGTTCAGCGCGTCGAGGTCCTCCTGGTCCGCGAGCGGCACCGCCTCGACCTTGCCGAGGAGGAAGTCCTTCGAGAGAGGTGGCCGGTCGTAGGGGAGGTGGACCTCGTCGCCGACGACGACGATCCGTCCGTCGAACCCCTGCTGGCGCAGTGCCTGCGCCGACCTCAGACCGGCGAGTGAGGCGCCGATGATCGCGATGGTCTTCACGCCACGTCCTCGTTCACTTCGACATCGACATAGACCACTCCATCTTCCACACGCACCGGGTGAGTCCTCACCGGTCGTTTGGCGGGCAGACAGGTGGGCTCGCCGGTGCGAAGGTCGAAGCTCGCGGCGTGCAGCGGGCACTCCACGAAGCAGCCTTCGAGCCAGCCCTCGCTCAGGGACGCGTCCTGGTGGGTGCAGGTGTCGTCGATGGCGTAGATGACGCCGTCGGCGTTGAACACGGCTATCGGCGCGTGAGGGCCGACGATGCGAACCGCCTCCCCTGGGGGCAGGTCCATGAGAGCGCAGGCGCGGATCATCGTCGGCCTCCGTTGCGTGACGCGCTACACGTTCCGAATGACGCAACACAATGTGCGGCTCTGGAGACCTGCCGTCAATAGTCCAGCAGGTTGTTTTGCCTGTCGATTACTGTTGCGCGATGAGCAACTCCGACTCGGCAGCTCAGGTGCAGTCCGTGGACAGGGCCATCAGCGTGCTCGAGCTCCTGGCCCAAGGCGAGGCCGGTATCACCGAAATCGCCGGTGAGCTGGGCGTGCACAAGTCCACGGTGTCCAGACTCGTCTCCGTGCTGGAGTCGCGCGGCCTGGTGGAGCAGCTCGGTGAGAGAGGCAAGTACGCCATCGGTTTCGGGGTGGTCCGGCTGGCCGGTGCCGCCACCGGCCGCATGGACCTCACCAAACTGGGCCAGCCCGTCTGCCAGACCCTCGCGGACTCCTTCGGCGAGACCGTCAACATCGCCGTGCACGACGCCGGCGTCGCCATCAACATCACCCAGGCGCGCGGCTCCGCCGCCGTCTCCGCCGTGAACTGGATCGGCCAGCGCACGCCCCTGCACGCCACCTCGTCCGGCAAGGTCCTGCTCGCATACCTGCCGTCGGACGAGCGCGCGCGCCTCGCGTCGTTGCCGCTCGACTCCTACACCGAGAACACGGTCGTGGACGCGTCACGGCTGCTCTCGGAACTGGAGGAGGTCGCGTCGCAGGGGTACGCGGCGTGCTTCGAGGAACTGGAACTGGGCCTGCACGCCGTGGCCGTGCCGGTGCGCGGGCACCGCGGTGAGGTCGTGGCGGCGATGAGCGCGTCCGGGCCGTCGTACCGGTTGTCGCGGGAACGGGTCGGCCAGATCGTGCCGACGATGTCGACGGCCGCGGCGGACCTGTCGTCCCAGCTCGGTTACTTCGCGGGGTAGGTGTGCGGCCAGGCCGCCCTCGGGCGGTCTGGCCTCCTGATCTCGCGCACTCACCTCCGGCGCACCCTCGGCGGTGAGTCCCGTTTGCCCGGTTCCGCGGACGCCCGGCCACTGATCGCGCGAACGGCGGTATTGACAGCCGGACCCGCGAGCCGCAATTTGTTGCTGATAGCGGAACGAGTTCTGTTACTCGCAACTGCGGCGAAGGGGTGTCCTGATGCCTGGTGCAGTGCCTCGCGTGGTGCTCGTGGGGGCGGGGATCGTCGGGTGCGCGCTGGCCGACGAGCTCACCGAACGGGGCTTCACCGACGTCACGGTCCTCGACCAGGCCGCGGGACTCGCGGTCGGCGGCTCCAGCTCCCACGCCCCCGGCCTGGTCTTCCAGACGAACTCGTGCCGCAGCATGACCCAGTTCGCCCGCTACACCGTCGACAAGTACACCGCGCTCGGCTGCTTCGACCAGGTCGGTGGCCTGGAGATCGCGACCTCGCAGACCCGGCTCGCGGACCTGAGCCGCCGGCACGGCTGGGCCACGTCGTGGGGTGTCCACAGCCGCCTGGTCGACGCGGACGAGGTCGCGCGGCTGCACCCGTTGCTGGACCGCGACCAGGTGCTCGGCGGGTTCCTGATCCCGAGCGACGGCCTCGCGAAGCCGGTGAAGGCCGCCGAGGTCCAGGCACAGCGCGCGATCGACCGCGGCGCGCGGTTCGAGTTCGGGCAGAAGGTCGTCGCCGTCGAGACCACGGGCGACCGTGTCACCGGGGTGCGGACCGAGACGGACGTCTTCCCCGCCGACGTCGTCGTGTCGTGCGCCGGGATGTGGGGGCCGGTGCTCGGCGAGATGGTCGGGCTGACCGTGCCGCTCGTGCCCATGGCCCACCAGTACGTGTTCACCGGCGACCTGAACGCCGACGCGGAAGCGTTGGCGCGTCAGCCGATCCTGCGGCACCAGGAAGCCGACCTGTACTTCCGCTCGCACGGCCAGGCGCTGGGCATCGGCGCGTACGGGCACAAGCCCATGCCCGTCGCGGCGCGTGACATCACCGGGTCGGAGCTGCCGTTCACCAAGGAGGACTTCGAGCCGTCCTGGGAGTCGGCGGTGAACCTCGTCCCGGCGCTGGCGGAGGCGGGGGTCTCGAGCGGGTTCAACGGGCTGTTCTCGTTCACCAGCGACGGGATGCCGTTGCTGGGCGAGCACCCGGGCCTGAAGGGTTTCTGGGTCGCGGAGGCCGTGTGGATCACGCACTCCGCCGGCGTCGCGCGGTCGGTCGCCGAGTGGATCGTCGACGGGCAGCCGGAGCTGGACCTGCACTCGAGCGACCTCAACCGGTTCGAGCAGGTGCAGCTGGCGCCGGACTACGTGCTCGAACGCAGCTGCCAGAACTTCGTCGAGGTCTACGACGTGCTGCACCCGTTGCAGCCCATGGAGAGCCCGCGGCCGATCCGCACGAGCCCGTTCCACAGCAGGCAGCAGGAGCTGGGCGCGTTCTTCCTGGAGGCGTCCGGGTGGGAGCGTCCGCACTGGTACGAGGCCAACGCCGGCCTGCCCGAGGTCGCGGAGGTGCCGGCACGGGGGGAGTGGGCGAGCCGGTTCTGGTCGCCGATCTGCGGGGCCGAGGCGCTGGTGACGCGCAAGCGGGTCGCGTTGTTCGACATGACGCCGTTGAAGCGGCTGGAGGTCGGCGGGCCGGGAGCGCTGGGGTTCCTGCAGCACATGACGACCAACAACCTCGACCGCAAACCCGGCGCGGTCGTCTACACGCTGCTGCTCGACGAGCAGGGCGGGGTGCGCAGCGACCTGACCATCGCCCGCCTCGGCGCGACGACGTTCCAGGTCGGCGCCAACGGCAACCTCGACCTCGACTGGCTCACCCGGCACGCGCCCGACGACGTCTTCATCAAGGACATCACGGCCGGAACGTGCTGCATCGGCCTGTGGGGTCCTCTCGCACGAGACCTGATCAACGACATCCCGCACACCCTGGACACGCGGAAGGGCTACTTCACCGCGCAGAAGGCGTTCGTCAAGAACGTCCCGGTGACCGCGTTGCGACTGTCCTATGTGGGCGAACTCGGCTGGGAGCTCTACACCACCGCGGACCTCGGACCGAAGCTGTGGGACACGCTGTGGGAGGCAGGGCAGCGGCACGGCGTCATCGCCGCCGGGCGCGGCGCGTTCAACAGCCTGCGCCTGGAGAAGGGCTACCGGTCGTGGGGCACGGACGTGACGACCGAGCACGACCCGTTCGAGGCGGGACTCGGGTTCGCGGTGCGCCAGGACAAGGAGTTCCTCGGCAAGGGGTCGCTGCACAACCTCACCTCGACCAAGAAGCTCACCTGCCTCACGATCGACGACCCGCACAGCGTCGTCCTCGGCAGCGAGCCCGTGTTCCACCAGGGAGAACCGGTCGGCTACGTCACCAGCGCCGCCTACGGGTACACGACCGGCCTCAACATCGCGTACGCCTGGCTGCCCAGCGAGATCGACGACGAGGTCGAGATCGAGTACTTCGGGCAGCGGGTGAAGGCGCGCCCGGCGCGGGAGCCGCTGTTCGACCCGGAGATGAAGCGGCTCCGCGGGTGACGTACGACGTCGTCGTCATCGGGCTCGGCGGCATGGGCAGTGCCGCCGCGTACCGGCTCGCCCAGCGCGGGAGACGCGTGCTGGGACTGGAGAGGTTCACGCCCGCCCACGCCCTGGGGTCGAGCCACGGCGGGTCGCGCATCACGAGACAGGCCTACTTCGAAGACCCCGCGTACGTGCCGTTGCTGCTGCGCGCCCACGAGATGTGGGACCAGATCGAGCGCGACAGCGGCGAGCGGATCTTCCACCGCGTCGGCGGGCTCATCGTCGGCGACCAGGACAGCGGCGCCATCACGGGTAGCCGGGCGAGCGTCGAGCAGTTCGGTCTGACACACGAACTGCTCGACGCGTCCCAGCTCCGCGAGCGCTTTCCCGCTTTGCGGCCCGCGGACGACGAGATCGGGCTGTACGAACCCGGCGCGGGCTTCGTCGTCCCGGAGACGTCCGTCGGGGCCCACCTCGCCCTCGCCGCGCGTGCGGGTGCCGACCTGCGCTTCGAGGAGCCGGTGACGCACTGGGAACCGGGGAGGGTCACCACCACCCGCGGCACCTACGAGACCGGGCACGTCATGGTGTGCCCCGGCCCGTGGGCACCGGAACTGGTGGCAGGGCTGGAAATCCCGTTTGAGATCGAACGTCAGGTCCAGTTCTACTTCGAGGCCCGCGACGACCTCCGGGACCTGCCGATCTACATCTGGGACCGCGCGGACGGCACGAACTTCTACGGCTTCCCCGAGATCGGCGGCGAGGTGAAGGTCGCGTTCCACCACGGTGGCGAGATCTGCACGCCCGAGACCGTCGACCGCACGGTGCGCAGCCACGAGGTCGAGGCGATGGTGAAGGCCACCAGCGCGCCGATGCCCGGCCTCGCCGGCACGTTCCGGCGCGCCGTGACCTGCATGTACACCAACACCGCCGACCGGCACTTCGTCATCGCGCGCGAGAACGACGTGACGGTGGCGTGCGGCTTCTCGGGGCACGGCTTCAAGTTCGTGCCCGTCGTCGGGGAGATCCTCGCCGACCTCACGATCGACGGGGCCACGCGGCACCCGATCGCCCTGTTCGACCCTGCTCGCTTGAGAGGCGGAGCATGACCGGGAGCCTGATCAGGACCCTCGAGGGCCGCTACTACACCGACCCCGCGATCTTCGCGCGGGAGCAGGAGGCCATCTTCGAGCAGATGTGGTTCTGCGCGGTGAGGTCCGGCGACCTTCCGAACGCCGGTGACTTCCGCACGGTGCAGGTCGGGCGGGAGAGCGTGCTCATTGCCCGCGACCGCAAGGGCGGCCTCAACGCGTTCCTGAACGTCTGCCGGCACCGCGGCGCGCGAATCTGCGTCGACGAGGCCGGCAGCGTCAAACGGGCGTTCCAGTGCCCTTACCACGCCTGGACCTACGCGTTGGACGGAAACCTGATCGCCGCACCCAACCTCACCTCGATGCCGGACGTCGATCGCGTTGCGTATGGACTGACGAAGGTGCATTTGCGCGAATGGCTCGGCTACGTGTGGGTGAATCTCGCCGAGAGTCCTCCGAGCTTCGAGGACGACGTTCTCAGTGCCGTGACGGAACGTTTGGGCTCACTCGACGGCATCGACGGCTACGAGATCGACCAGTTGTCCGTGGGCAGGCGGATCGTCTACGACGTCAGGGCCAACTGGAAGCTGATCATCGAGAACTTCATGGAGTGCTACCACTGCGCGACGATCCACCCCGAGCTCACCGAGGTGCTGCCCGAGTTCGCCGACGGCTACGCGGCGCAGTACTACGTCGGGCACGGCGCGGAGTTCGGCGACGGGATCCAGGGTTTCACCGTCGACGGCGGCGAGGGGTTCGGGAAACTCTCCGCCCTGGAAGAGGAACGCGACCGGAAGTACTACGCGATCACCGTCAAGCCGCAGGTGTTCATCAACCTCGTGCCGGACCACGTGATCCTGCACCGCATGTACCCGCTGGCCGCGGATCGAACGGTCGTCGAGTGCGATTGGCTCTACGCCAAGGAAGTGGTCGACACCGGCCGTGACGTCTCTCGCTCGGTCGAGCTGTTCCACCGGGTGAACGAACAGGACTTCGAAGCCTGCGAGCGATGTCAGCCGGCGATGGCCTCACGCGCTTACGCGCATGGTGGGGTGCTGGTGCCCTCGGAGCACCACATCGGCGGTTTCCACGACTGGCTCGTCCGCAAACTGGAATCAGCCGACTAGGGGATCGACTGCTCACCCGTGCACGCGAAAGCTTGCACGGGTGATGGAGCAGACCGATTTCCTGCTCCCCAACGGGGAGCACGAACACCTGCGCCGCATCCGGCTTCTGGCCGAGCGCGCGGAGCGGACGGCGCACGACAGGTCCAACTTCGTAGGACCTCCGCCGTCGCAGGAGCACCTTGACATCCTCGCGGAGATCAAGAAGCTGACCGACGAGATGACGGCGGCGTCCACGGCGCCCAGAAACGTCAGACGGGCCGAGACGTTGCCCCGGCCCGCCAGACCTGCGGACGACCTCGTCGTCCCCAGGAAGATGTAGCTGTCAGCGGCGCTGCCCGCGCACCATCTTCACGAGCCCCTTCATCGTCTCCTCGAGTCCGGAGCCGAAGGGGTTGTCGTGCACCAGGTAGGTCCACGTCGAGCTCGGGCGCTTCACCCCGGCGTCGGTGAGGTCGTAGCCGTCGTCGGTGATCTTGGCCGCCTCGTACTTCTCCTTGGTGAGCTCCCACGACTCCGGCACGATCTTGTTGAACGCCGGGATGGCCTCGCGGTGGAACTCGTCCAGCGGGTTCTGCCGGGCCAGGGCGCGCAGGTGGATGCCCTCGCGCAGGTCCGACAGGAACGTCAGGTGGTGCGTCCACAGGTCGTCGAGGAAGAACAGCGTGATCTTGCGGGCGGCCTCGGCGGCCACCTCGTCGGACACGCCTTCCTTCTCGCCGACCTTCTCGTACGCCGCGTCGCCGCGCAGCACCACGTCGCGGTGCTTGAGCAGCAGGTCGCGCTGGTGCTCGATCAGCTTGTTGTAGCGCCAGGTGTTGCGGTGGATCTCCAGGTTCACGCCCTCGGCCACGCGCTGAGCGTGCTCGAAGGTGTGCAGCAGGCCCTTGTCGTGCACCCGGCCGTCGTCGTCCACTTCGGACGGGTCCTCGGCGTCCGGTGCGTACTGGGTGATCAGCTCGTCCTGCATGGACGAGAAGAACACCGAGCCGCCGGGGTCGCCCTGACGGCCCGCGCGGCCGCGCAGCTGGTCGTCCAGCCGTGAGGACGAGTGGCGGCCGGTGCCGATCACGTACAGGCCGCCGAGCTCGGCGATCCGGTCGTGGTCCTCGCCCTCGTGGCCGCCGAGCCGGATGTCCGTGCCGCGACCGGCCATCTGCGTCGAGACGGTGATGCGCTGGTACGAGCCGGCGTCCGCGATGATCGTCGCTTCCTCGGCGTCGTTCTTCGCGTTGAGCACCACGCACTCGATGTCGGCGGCGCGCAGCTTGGACGAGATCCGCTCGGACTCGGCGACGTCGAGCGTGCCGACGAGGATCGGGCGGCCCGTCTCGTGGGCCTTCTTGATCTCCTCGACGATCGCGTCTTCCTTCTGCTCCAGCGTCGCGTAGAGGCGGAAGTGCTCGTCCTCGCGGATGTTCTCCTTGTTCGGCGGGATCACGAGCACCTCGAGCTCGTAGAACTCCCGCAGCGTCTCGGCGACGGCGACGGCGGTACCCGTCATGCCGCAGCGCGTCGGGTAGCGCGAGAGCAGCGCCTGCACCGTCATCGAGTCGAGGATCTCGCCGGACTCGGTGGTCTGGACGTTCTCCTTGGCCTCGACCGCGGCCTGCAGGCCGTCCGGCCACCGCTGGAGCTTCGCCACACGGCCACGCGTGTCGTTGATCAGGTGCACCTTGCCGTCACGCACGATGTAGTCGACGTCGCGGTGCAGCAGCACCTGGGCGTGCAGCGCCACGTTGACCTTCGACAGCGTGGACGTCACGTGCTCCTGCGAGTACAGGTCGATCTCGCCGAGCGCGCGCTCGACGGCCTCGGAGCCCGCACCCGTGAGGAAGACGTTGCGCTCCTCGTCGTCGATCTCGTAGTGCAGGTTCTGGCGCAGCCGCTTCACCAGGTCGGCGATGACGGGGTCGGCCGCCTCCGCGCTGGTCGAGCCGGCGAGCACCAGCGGCACGCGGGCCTCGTCGACGAGCACCGAGTCGG
Organism: Lentzea sp. NPDC055074; assembly: GCF_053608005.1. Lineage (NCBI taxonomy): Bacteria > Bacillati > Actinomycetota > Actinomycetes > Pseudonocardiales > Pseudonocardiaceae > Lentzea > Lentzea sp. NPDC055074. The sequence continues at coordinate 18,975 of NZ_JBSGUQ010000026.1, read as the reverse complement.
CCTCGTCGATCAGCGCGACCTCGGGCTCGGGCACGATCAGGTCGTCGGGGCTCGTGACGATGCGGTCGCGCAGGATGTCGAAGCCGATCTCGCTGACCGGCGCGTACGTGACCTCGCACTGGTAGGCCTCGCGGCGCTCCTCGGCCTTCGAGCTGCCGTTGATCCAGCCGACGGTGACGTCGAGCAGCCCGTACAGCGGCCGCATCCACTCCGCGTCGCGCTGGGCGAGGTAGTCGTTGACGCTGACCACGTGGACGCGCTTGCCCTTGATCGCGAACCCGGCCGCGGCCATGGCGCCCGCGAGCGTCTTGCCCTCACCGGTCGCCATCTCGACGACGAGGCCGCTGAGCAGGCCCAGGGCGCCCAGCACCTGCACGTCGAACGGTCGTTGCCCGATGGCGCGCTCGGCGGCCTCACGCGTGAGAGCCACGAGCTCGGTGTCCGTGCTCTTCTCGCGCAGCTTCTTGGCGTGGGCCGTGAGCTCCTCGTCGCTGAACGCCTTGAAGGCGTCCGCGTGTTTCTCCACGTCCGCGAGCATTGCCTGGAACGGGGCGAGGTCGATCGAGCCCGGTTTCTGCGCGAACCTGCGCATCCGCTGCTTCAAGCGCGCCATGAGAGTGGTCACGACGCGCCAACGTACGGCATCGGCTCCAGGTTCCGCAGAGGTCTTGACTGTGAAGGCCCGATTTGTCCCTCTGGTCGGGCCTTCACAGCCTCTGATCAGGCCCGTTCCGGCTGGTGGGTCTCCGGCAGCTTGATCACCGACACGAGCGTGCACAGGCCCATGACCAGCAGGAACGCCGACACGGACATCGACGTCCCGGTCGCGCCCAGCAGAGCCGTCATCACGAACGGCGTGCCGCCGCTGACCAGGATGGACGCCAGTTGGTACGCGAGAGAAGCACCCGAGTACCGGACGTGCGCCTCGAACAGTTCACCCAGGTAGGCGGCGATCGGCCCGTACACGAGAGAGGACGCGATGCCTCCGACCGTGTTCGCGACGAACAGCAACAGCAGCGAGCCCGTGTCCACGAGCAGGAAGTACGGGAACGCCCACACGATCAGGCCGACGGTGCCCGCGATGATCAGCGGACGCCGTCCCATGCGGTCCGAGAGGTGTCCGGCGTAGAGGATCACCGGGACGCTCACGAGAGAGGACAGCAGGCTCACGACGAGCACCGACTCACGGCTGAGACCGAGCGTGGTGGTCGCATAGGACAGGACGCCCGCGATCGACACGTAGAAGATCGCGTTGGACGCGAACATCAGGCCGGCGCCGTACAGGATCGGCTTGCGGTGCGTCCGGAGAGCCTCCTTCAGCGGTGCGTGCTTCACGGCCGGTGCGTCCGCACGGCGTTGCTGCATCTCCTTGAAGACCGGGCTGTCCTCGACCTTGAGCTGAATGAACAGCACCACGGGGAAGAGGAGCGCGCTCGCAAGGAACGGCACGCGCCAGCCCCACGACGCGAACGCCTCGGGCGAGAGAGACGTCGTCGCGCTGATGAAGGCGATGTTGCCCAGCAGCACGCCGATCGGCACACCCGCCTGCCCGAACGTGCCCGCGAACCCCCTCTTGCGGGGTCCGGCGGACTCGGTCAGCAGCAGGACCACGCCGCCCCACTGCCCGCCGACCGCGATGCCCTGCAGGAAGCGCAGCAGCACCAGCAGCAGGGGAGCGCCGACGCCGATGGTGGCCGTCGTCGGCAGCAGGCCGATGAGGAACGTCGCCGCGGCCATCAGCGCGAGGCAGATGACCAGCGCCGGCTTGCGGCCGACCTTGTCGCCGACGTGCCCGAACACCAGGCCGCCGATCGGGCGCGCGATGAAGCCCGCCCAGAACGTGCTGAACGACAGGAGCAACGCCACGAGCGGCGTCGCCTCCGGGAAGAACAACTTGGGGAATACCAGGGCCGCGGCTGTCGCGTAGATGAAGAAGTCGTACCACTCGAGACTCGAACCAACGAGTCCGGCTGCCATGAGCCTGCGCAGGGTCTTCTTTTCCGCAGGGGCGACGCTGACCACGGAATCTCCTCACCAGGTGTCGATGAACGGGCGTTTCTTCCCGGCGGGGCGGGAAGTCGAGGGGGCCAGCGCCGTGGCGATCCAGCGGCGCGTGTCGGCCGGGTCGATCACGTCGTCGATCTCGAAGACCGAGGCGACGTTGAGGGCTTTGCCGTGCTCGTAGGCCATCGCGACCATCTGGTCGTAGCGCTGCTTGCGCTCGTCCGGGTCCGCGATGGCGTCGAGCTCTTTCTTGAAGCCGAGTTTGATGGCGCCTTCGAGGCCCATCGGCCCGAACTCGCCGGTGGGCCAGGAGAGGGCGAACTGCGGGACCTTGAGGCTTCCGCCCGCCATGGCCTGGGCGCCGAGGCCGTACGCCTTGCGCAGGACGACGAGTCCGAAGGGGACGGTGAGGTTCGCGCCCGTCACGACCATGCGGGTCAGGTGTCGGACGGTGGCGGTGCGTTCGGCGTCCGGGCCGACCATGAAGCCCGGGGTGTCGGTCAGCGAGACGACCGGGATGTCGAACGCGTCGGCGAGCTGGAGGAAGCGGGCGCACTTGTCGGCGGCGTCGGCGTCGATGGCGCCGCCGTTGACCTTGGGGTCGTTGGCGATCAGGGCGATCGGGCGGCCCTCGACGCGGACCAGGGCGGTGATGATCGCTTTGCCGAAGCCTTCGCGGAGCTCGAGGACCGAGTCGGTGTCGGCGAGGGTCGTGATGAGGGAGCGGACGTCGTAGGCGCGGAGGCGGTTCTCGGGGATGGCGTGGCGGAGGAGGCGCTGGTCCGCGCAGGCCCAGGAATTGTCGGTGCTGTCTGGGATAATTGAATCCAGGGGTCCCCCAGGGCGCGCGGGCGAAGGCTGCGCACTCGTCGAGGGGACGCCTGCGGGAGCCTGGAAGTACGAGAGGTACTTCTTGGCGACGGCCACCGCCTCCTCCTCCGAGGCCACCGCGATGTCCACCACGCCGTTGGGCACCTGCACGTCCAACGGCCCGATGTCCTCCGGCCGGAACACGCCGAGCCCGCCGCCCTCGATCATCGCGGGCCCGCCCATGCCGATGTTCGCGCCCTCGACGGCGATGATCACGTCGCAGGTGCCCAGCAGCACCGCGTTGCCCGCGAAGCACCGCCCCGCGACCACGCCGACCAAGGGCACCTGCCCGCTGAGCTGCGCGAACGCGTGGAACGAGCCGCAGTCGAGGCCGCTGACCATGCTGTGGTCGGTGTCGCCCGGCCGTCCGCCACCACCCTCGGCGAACAGCACCACCGGCAGGTTCTCCTGCTGCGCCAGCGCGAAGAGCCGGTCCTTCTTCTGGTGGTTGCGCAGGCCCTGAGTGCCGGCGAGCACGGCGTAGTCGTAGGACATCGCCACGACCCGCGAGCCGTTGACCACGCCGATGCCCGCCACCATGCCGTCGGCGGGCGTGCGTTCGATCAGGTCCTCCAGCGAACGTCGCTGCCGCTGCGCGGCGATCGCCAGGCCGCCGTACTCGACGAAGTCCGAACAGAGGTCCGCGATGTTCTCGCGCGCGGTCCGGCCACCCCGGGCGTGCCGGCGAGCGGCGGCATCGGGGCGCTCGAAGTCGTGCCGCACCAGCACTTCGGCCAGGTCCGGCCGCACGTGTTCGAGGTCGACGGCAGAGACGTCCTCAACAAACTCCCCGACGCCGGACGCCAGCACCTGGCCCTCGGCCACGGTGTCGCCCACCGACACCAGCACCTCGCCGGAGATCCGCACGACGTGCTGCATCTTCATCGCTTCGAGCACCACGGAGTCGGCGTCGACGGCCACCACCGTGCCGGCCAGCGGGGCTCGCATGCCCGAGGTGGGCTCCTCGACGATGAAGTCGGTGGTGGCGCCGACGATGTCGCGCGTCAGCAACGACCGCAGGAACTCGAGGTTCGTGGACACGCCCTCCACCCGGAACTCGCCCAGCGCCCGCCGTGCCCGGTTCAGGGCGATGTCCAGGTCCTCGCCGTGCACCACGAGTTTCGCGAGCAGCCCGTCGTACCGGGTGCCGACCCGGTGACCGACGTACCCGTGCGTGTCGACGCGGATCCCGGGCCCGGACGGCAGCCCGAACGACGACAGCACGCCGCCCGAGGTCTGGTTCAGGCGCACCTGCACGGCGGCACCGCGGTCGTGGGGCGTGTAGTCGACGTCGCCGCCCCACGCGAGCAGCAGCTGCGTGCGCACGAGGTCCACACCGGACACCATCTCGGTCACCGTGTGCTCGACCTGCAGCCGCGGGTTGACCTCCAGGAACGCGAACGAGTCCCCGGACACCAGGAACTCCACCGTCCCGACGCCCTTGTAGTCCACAGCGGACGCGATCGCCACCGCCGCCGAGTGCAGGGCCTTGCGCAGCACCGGGTCCAGCAGGGGAGCGGGCGCGATCTCCACGACCTTCTGGTGCCGCAGCTGCAGCGAGCAGTCGCGGTCGCCGATCACCGAGGTCCCGACGAGCTGCACCTCGATGTGCCGGGCGGAGGGCATCAGGCGTTCGAGGTAGACGTCGCCGACCCCGAACGCCGCCAGCGCCTCCGCCCGGCACGCCTCGACCGCGCTGTCGAGGTCCTCCGCGCGCAGCACGGCGCGCATGCCCTTGCCGCCGCCCCCGGCGACCGCCTTCACCATCACCGGGTACGAGCCGGGTTCCGCGTCCAGCACCGGGATCCCCAGTGAGGCGGCCAGTTCCCGTGCTCGCCGCTTGTCACCGAGCAGTTCCAGAACGTCAGCGGACGGCCCGACGAAGGCCAGTCCGCGCGCGGAACACGCCCGAGCGAACTCGGCGTTCTCGGACAGGAATCCCCACCCCGGATGCACCGCGACGCAGCCCTGCGCCGCGTCCAGCAGTTGATCGACGTCGAGGTACGGAGAGGGCCCGTGCAGCGCAACGGCACGGTCCGCGAGGGTCACGTGGAGCGAGGAAGCGTCGTCCTCCGCGTACACCGCCACGGTACGAATCCCCAGGTCGGCGGCTGCGCGCAGAACGCGGACAGCCACCTCACCCCGGTTGGCGACGAGCAGCACGGGAAACCTCCTGAGCGACCGCTTAGTATGTGACGGCGGTCGCATGTTGCCATCTGAAGTCAACGGAAGTCCATACGGAACCGATCGGGGTACTGAGGCGTCAACGGAACACTTCCCCGCAAACGGGCGATCCAGTTGGCAGACTCCCCGCAAACATGCAAGGGCTTCAGGAGGCCGCAGTGGTGTTCAAGAGGATGATGCGCGCGTTCGGTGTGGGCGGGCCGACTGTCGACACGGTGCTGACCAACCCCAACGTCAGGCCCGGCGAGGTGCTGTCCGGTGAGGTGCGCATCGCCGGCGGCGATCACCCTGCCGAGATCGACCACGTCACGCTCGCGCTGCTCACCCGCGTCGAGGTCGAGAGCGGCGACAACGAGTACAACACCAACATGGAGTTCCACAAGTTCTCCGTGGGCCAGCGGATCGTGGCCCAGCCGCACCAGAACCTCTCGCTGCCGTTCCAGGTCCCGGTGCCGTTCGAGTGCCCGCTCAACGTCGTGGGCGGCACGCAGCTCAACGGCATGCAGCTGGGCCTGCGCACCGAGCTCGAGGTCCGCGGCGCCGTCGACCCCGGTGACCTCGACCCGATCTGGGTGCACCCGCTGCCGTCGCAGGACGCCGTGCTCCAGGCGTTCGGGCACATGGGCTTCCGCTTCACCAAGGCGGACAACGAGAAGGGCCGCATCCACGGCGTGCCGCAGCAGCTGCCGTTCTACCAGGAGATCGAGTTCTACCCGCCGCCGCAGTTCGCGGGCCGCGTCAAGCAGGTCGAGCTGACCTTCGTCACGACGCCGGGTGAGCTGCACGTGATCCTCGAGGCCGACAAGCGCGCGGGTCTCCTCCGCGCGGGCGGCGACGCGTACGGCCGCTTCGCCGTGTCGCACCAGCAGGCCGTCGGCACGGACTGGACCGCGACGATCAACCAGTGGATGAGCCAGGTCTCCGGCAGCCGCTGGTAGCACCCGAAAGGTCGAACGCACTACTCCTCACGCTGCACGGACCGTCCTCTGAAGGGATGATCTCGGCCTAGTTCCGAAATCATCGCGGAGGAGGCGGTCATGGGCATCGGCAGCATCATCGGTGCGCTCGTCATCGGACTGATCCTGGGCGTGCTCGGCCGGTTGTTCGCGCCGGGCAAGCAGGGCATCCCGATCTGGCTGACGATCATCGTCGGCATCGTGGCCGCGTTCATCGGCACGTGGATCGCGCGCCTGCTCGGCGTGGAGGACACGCCCGGCATCGACTGGATCGAGCTCATCGTCCAGATCGTGGTCGCCGCGATCGGCGTCTCGGTCGTCGCCGGGATGTACGGCAGGAAGTCGGTCAGCTAGCGGGCCGGACCATCCTCAGGACGAGGTCGGCGTACATCGCGCCGATCTCGTCCGGGGTCCGCTTCCCGCTCGGCTGGTACCAGCGCGCGACGTCGATGCACAGCGACAGCACGGCCAGGGTCGCGCCCTTGAGGTCCGGGACGTCGAACACGCCCTCCGCGACGCCGTCCGCGATGTAGGACCGCATCCGCCGCTCGATCTGCCGGCGCAGCCCCGCCACCTGTTCGTGGTGTTCTGGAGAGAGCGCGCCGAGCTCGTACTGCACCACCCGCGCCGTCGTGTGGAACTCCGCGTGCCACCCCGCGAACGCCGCCACCGCGTTCTTCAGCCGGTCCGTCGCGTCGTTGCCCTCGATCGACGACAGCAGTGCGAGCGAGGTCTCGTGGCCGACGAGCGAGATGTTGAAGAGAAGCTCCTCTTTGGACCGGTAGTGGATGTACACGGCCGCCGGCGACATTCCGGCCAGTGAGGCGATGTCGCGGGTCGTCGTGGCGTGGTATCCCTTGCTCGCGAACGCCTGGACGGCGGCGATGAGCATCCGGCGGGCGGCGTCCGGGGTGACGGCGCGCCAGGTCTCGTCGAGCAGTGAGAACCCGTCCAGTCCGGTCGTCGTCATCGGGTCGCTCCTCGCGTGTTGACAGGTGGTGGATAGTACTGCACGCTAAGCGGGCGCTTAGCTCTAAGCAACCGCTTAGTATGGAGGTAGTCGTGCAGCGGACGCTGTTCAACGAGGATCACGCCGCGTTCCGGGAGTCGGCGAAGGCGTTCGTCGAGCGCACGATCACGCCGAACGTCGAGAAGTTCATCGAGCAGCGGGTGATCGACCGGGACGTGTGGCTGGAGGCCGGTCGCCAGGGCCTGCTGGGCCTCGAGATCCCCGAGGAGTACGGCGGCAGCGGAGCGAACGACTACCGCTTCAACACCGTCTTCGCCGAGGAGCTGTGCCGGGTCAACGCCGCGGTCGCGTCATCGCTCGGCATCCACGGCGACGTCGTGGCGCCCTACCTCGTCGACCTGTGCACCGAGTCGCAGAAGCAGCGCTGGCTGCCCGGCATGTGCACCGGTGAGATCAAGACCGGCATCGCGATGACCGAACCGTCCGGCGGCTCCGACCTCGCGGCGCTGAAGACCAACGCCGTGCGCGACGGTGACGACTGGATCCTCAACGGCTCCAAGACGTTCATCACCAACGGCTACACCGCCGACATGATCGTCGTCGCGGCCCGCACCGACCCGTCCAAGGGCGCGCGCGGCATCACGCTGTTCGCCGTCGAGAACGGCATGCCCGGCTTCGAGCGCGGCCGCAAGCTCGACAAGGTCGGCCAGCACCCGTCCGACACCGCGGAGCTGTTCTTCTCCGACGTGCGCCTGTCGCAGGAGCACGTCATCGGCGAGGAGGGCCAGGGCTTCATCTACATGATGGAACGCCTGCCGCAGGAGCGGATCGGTGGCGCCATCTCGAACCTGGCGCACGCGCAGGGCGTCTTCGAGGAGACGCTGGAGTACGTCAAGGAGCGCAAGGCCTTCGGGCAGGCGATCGGCAAGTTCCAGCACAACAAGTTCCTGCTCGCCGAGCTGCGCACCAAGCTGGACGTCTCGCAGGCGTTCATCGACACGCTGACGATGCAGCACGTGCGCGGCGAGCTCAGCCCGGTCGAGGCTGCGCAGGCGAAGTACTGGAGCGCCGACATCGAGAACGAGGTCATCGACGCCTGCGTGCAGCTGCACGGCGGCTACGGCTACATGACCGAGTACCGCGTCGCCCGCGCGTGGATGGACGCCCGCGTCACGAAGATCTGGGCGGGCTCCAACGAGATCATGAAGGAACTCATCGGCCGCGACCTGGGCCTGTAAGGAGAACGGCATGCCCGAAGCAGTCATCGTCTCCACCGCCCGGTCGCCGATCGGCCGTGCCCGCAAGGGTTCCCTGGTCTCGCTGCGCCCGGACGACCTGGCCGCGCAGGTGATCTCCGCGGCGCTGGGCGACATTCCGGCGTCCGAGATCACCGACCTGCACCTCGGGTGTGCCGAGCCGCAGGACGAGCACGGCCAGAACATCGCGCGTCGCGTCGCCGTGCAGCTCGGGCACGACGGCCTGCCCGGCACGACGGTCAACCGGTTCTGCGCGTCCTCCGTGCAGACCGCGCGGATGGCCTTCCACGCCATCAGGGCGGGGGAGGGCACCGGGTTCGTTTCTGCCGGCGTCGAGTGCGTCTCCCGGTACATGCACGCGGGCGCGCCGTCGTTCAACCCGCTGTTCGACGAGGCACAGCAACGGACTCTGGACACGGCCGCGTCCAACGCGCCGTGGACCGACCCGCGCCTCGACGGGCGGCTGCCCGACTACTACATCGCGATGGGCCAGACGGCCGAGAACGTCGCGACGCAGATGGGCATCTCGCGGCACGACCAGGACGAGTTCGGCGTGCGGTCGCAGAACCTCGCGGAGAAGGCGATCGCGGACGGGTTCTTCGCCCGCGAGATCACGCCCGTGACGCTGCCCGACGGCACGGTGGTCTCCACGGACGACGGCCCGCGCGCCGGCGTCACGTACGAGTCGGTGTCCTCGCTCAAGCCCGTCTTCCGGCCCGAAGGCACGATCACCGCGGGCAACTGCTGCCCGCTCAACGACGGCGCGGCCGCTGTCGTGATCATGAGCGACGTGCGGGCGCGGGAGCTCGGGCTGACCCCGTTGGCGCGCATCGTGTCCACCGGTGTCTCGGGTCTCTCACCGGAGATCATGGGCCTCGGCCCCGTCGAGGCCACGAAGCAGGCCCTGGGTCACGCCGGTCTGTCCATTTCGGACATCGACCTGGTGGAGATCAACGAGGCGTTCGCCGTGCAGGTGCTCGGATCCCAGCGCGCGCTGGGCATCGACATCGACAAGCTGAACGTGCACGGTGGCGCGATCGCGTTGGGCCACCCGTTCGGCTCGACCGGCGCGCGGATCATGACGACGCTGATCAACGGCATGCAGGCCCGTGACGCCCAGTTCGGCCTCGAGACGATGTGCGTCGGCGGCGGTCAGGGCATGGCGATCATCCTGGAAAGGCTTTCGTAGTGGGAATCCTCGACAAGTTCCGCCTCGACGGGAAGGTCGCGATCGTCACCGGCGCGTCCTCCGGTCTGGGTGTCGCGTTCGCCAAGGCACTCGCGGAGGCGGGCGCGGACATCGTGCTCGCCGCCCGCCGCGCGGACAAGCTGAAGGACACGGCCGCGCTCGTCGAGGCCACCGGGCAGCGCGCGCTGGTCGTGCAGGCGGACGTGTCGAAGCCCGAGGACTGCCGCGAGGTCGCACGTGCGGCGGCGGAGTTCGGCACGGTCGCGGTGCTCGTGAACAACGCCGGTGTCGCGTCGGCCGTCCCCGCCTCGCGCGAGACGCCGGAGGAGTTCCGAGGTGTCCTGGACGTGAACCTCAACGGCGCCTATTGGATGGCGCAGGCGGCCGCGTCGGTCATGAAGTCCGGCGGCTCGATCATCAACATCTCCAGCGTGCTCGGCCTCGTGACCGGCGGCATCCCGCAGGCCGCGTACTCGGCGTCGAAAGCCGGTCTGCTCGGCCTCACGCGGGACCTGGCGCAGCAGTGGACCGGGCGCAAGGGCATCCGCGTCAACGCGATCTGCCCGGGCTTCTTCGAGTCGGAGATGACCGACCAGTACCCGCCGGGGTACCTGGAGAAGATCCAGGCGACGCTGCCATCCGGGCGAATCGGTGATCCGGAGGAGCTCGCTTCGGCCGTTTTGTTCCTGGCCTCCCCGGCGGGCGGTTACGTTACGGGCGAGACGCTCGTCGTCGACGGTGGTGCTGTGATCGTCTGACATCAGGGGGAGCCGTGCGGGAGCCCGAGTTCAAGGTCGTCGACCCGCGAAGACGGTTCCTGCTGTGGTTCGTGCCGCCGCTGGCGGTGTTCGTGTGCGGGCTGGTGGTGCTGCTGGTGTCAGGGCACATCACCGGCCCGTTCCGCTCTGTCACGGTGGTGCGGGCGCTGTTCGCGTCCAAGCGCGACTTCTTCCAGGACGAGCAGGTCAAGCGCATCCTGATGGCGCGCGGTTACCAGGTGCACGTGACGCCGATCGGGTCGCGCGACCTGGCCGACAAGCCCGACCTCGACTCGTACCACTTCGTGTTCCCGTCCGGCCACGTGGCGAACGAGCACGTGAAGACCCGCCGGGCCGGGAAGCACGTCGTGCCGTACCGGCCGTTCTTCACCCCGGTCGTGCTCGCCACGTTCCGCGAGTACGCCGAGGCGCTGAAGAGCGAGGGAGTCGCGACACCGCACGACCAGACCGAGAAGCCGCTCTACTACACCCTCGACATGGTCAAGCTCAAGCGTCTGGCCGACGCGGGCAAGCGGTGGAACGACCTCGGCCTGAGCAACGGCAACCGGGTCATCGTGCAGTCGCCGGACCCCTGCAAGGCCTACTCGGGCGCCACGCTCGTCGGGTTCTTCGGCACCGCCTTCGGTGACGAACCGCCGCAGACCCTCGAAGCCGCGGAGAAACTGGCACTGGACGTCAAGCCGTACGTCGACGCACAGGGCCAGGCCGGCGAGGACATGGCTCCGAAGTACTTCGTCCCGGAGGGCCGCACGCACGCCGTCATCGCGGTGATCTACGAGCACCAGTACATCGCCTACCAGTTGCGGCAGAAGAGCGTCGACACCGAACGCGTGCTGCTCTACCCGACGAAGCAGCACCAGAGCACGCCCGAGCTGATCTCGTTCACGCCCGAGGGCGACCGCATCGGCGAGCTGATGATGAACGACCCCGAACTGCGGCAGCGCGCGGTCGAGCTGGGCTTCCACTCACTGGGCTGGAACGGGGAGACCGGCACCGACTTCGGCAGCTACATCGCCGGTCGCGGGCTGCCGGAACCGCCGGAGGGTGCGGAGGGCAGGGTGCAGCTGCCCAAGGCGGAGCTGTTCGAGCGCATGCTCGACGTCGTCGGCGACTGCAAATGAGGGCTCTGGCTCTGGTGGTGCTGCTCCTGCTGGCGGCGTGCACGCCGAGCACACCGCCGCCGGTCCGGCTGAAGGTGCTGGCGAGCGCCGAACTCGCCGATCTCGGGCCGGTGCTGGCGGAGCTGAGGAAGGCCACCGGGGTCGAGCTGGCGGTGGAGCACCGCGGCACGGTGGAGGCGAGCTCGTCGCTCGCCGGGTTCGACCTGGCCTGGCTGTCCACGGCCCGGTTCCTGCGGCTGCGCGGCGCCGAACCGGAGCTGGCGTCGAGCATCATGACGTCCCCGGTGGTGCTTGGCGTGACGAAGTCGAAGCGGGCTGTGCTGGGCGAACGGCCGACGTGGGCGGACGTGGCGGACCAGGCCGCGCAGGGCCGGTTCCGCTACGGCATGGCCGATCCGCGGGTGTCCGGTGGCGGGATGGCCGCGTTGATCGGCGTGGCGACGGCGGCCGCGGGCACGGGCGCGCCGCTGAAGCCCGGGGACGTGAGCTGCGACCGCCTGCAGGGGTTCCTCGCCGGACGCGCGTTCGACGTGCCGGACCCGGTCGGTGAGTTCGTCCGCAGGTCCGATGTGGACGGACTGGTCGCGCACGAGTCGGAGTTGTTGTCGCTCAACGCCTCGGGCAAGCTGCGGGAACCGCTGGAGATCGTCTACCCGCGCGACGGAATCATCCTGTCGGACTACCCGTTGATGCTGCTGGAACCCGCGCACCGGGCCGCGTACGACCGGGTCGTGGAGTGGCTTCGGTCGCCCGCGGCCCAGCAGATGATCGCCGACCGCACCTGGCGCCGGCCCGTCGAACCCTCCGTGGTGCGCCACGAGAAGCTGCGCGCCGACCTCGGCACCGCGCTCTACTTCCCGGACAGCCCCGAGGTGATCGACCGGCTGCTGCTGTTCCACGACCGCGCGGGCGACGGTCGTCAGGTGGTCTTCGTGCTGGACTACTCGACGTCCATGCGGGGCGCCCGGCTCGCCGGCCTGAAGGAGGCTTTCGCGTCGCTCAACGGGTTCGACCGCTTCTACGTCGGCGAGACCGTGACGATCATCCGGTTCGCGGGCGCCGTGCTGGAGGAGCGCTCGATCACCGTGCGCGGCCGCGAGGACCTGGACGCGTTGCTGTCCGTCGTGGCGTCCGAGGACCTGCGGGACAACACGGCGATCTGGGCCGCGCTGGACCGAGCGTTGCAACTGGCCCGCGGCGAGACGGCCGTGGTGCTGATGACCGACGGTGAGAACAACGCGGGCCCGTCGGTGGACGAGTTCCTGCGGGTCGGCAGGGGAGAGGTACCGGTGTTCCCGATCCGGTTCGGCGAGGCCTCGACGGCGGAGCTGGACCGGGTCGCGCAGGCGAGCGGCGGCCGACTCGTGGAGGCGGGCGCGAAGTCGTTGCTGGAGGCGGTGAGGGAGATCCGTGGCTGTCGATAGAGCTCTCTGGTGGTCCGTCTCGTGGGGCTGGATCCTGCTGTGGGCGGCGACGCTCGTGTCGCTGGTCGTGGCCGTCGTGCTGGCGTGGCAGTGGATGCGCCGCCGCGAGCCGGAACCCGAGGTGCCCGGCCTGCTGTTCTACGTGCACGGTCAGCGGATGATCAACCTCTGCAAGATCGGCCGTTACGACGACGCCGTCACCCGGCAGTTCGTCAAGCAGATCACCGTCACCAAGAACGGCAAGCTGCAGGTGGGCCCGAGCGAGTTCGGCATCGGCGTCGACGGCTCGGTGGTCGAGCAGAACACCGACACCTACGAGAAGCCGGCCACGGAGATCGACGTGATCGGCGTCGTGCTGGCAGGTCTGCGTGCGGGCCACGGCGTGGTCGACGTCGACCTGACGACCGCCACGATCCGCGCGGACGAGGCGTGGCGGCGGGGAAAAGCCAAGCGTCTCAACGACATCCGCGACTACGTGTCGTTGCGCGGCCGTTTCGAGGTCGGCGACGGGGACGATCCGGCGGTGCTGCTGGCGCCCGTGGGTGAGCACCGTGTGCGGGTGGAGTGCGACCGGGGGAGCCTGCGCGACACGCTGCCACCCGGCCAGTTCAACGCGCGCTGCCTGGGCAAGGTCCAGTCGTGGAACGCCGCCACCGGCGAGATCGTGGTGCTGCCGGTCGTCGTATTCCAGTAGACGCGTGGGGGACGATCAACGCGTGATCGCGTTGGACGAGGTGCTGGTGGTCGACGTGGAGTCGACCTGTTGGGAGGGCTCGCCGCCGCCCGGTGAGGTCTCGGAGATCATCGAGATCGGGATCTGCCCGCTCTCGGTGGCGTCCGGGACGCGGGGCGAGCGGCGTTCGGTGCTGGTGCGGCCTTCGCGGTCCGCCGTCAGTCCTTTCTGCACGGAGCTGACGACGCTGACCGCTTCGCAGGTCGCGGACGGTGTGTCGTTCGCCGAGGCTTGTGCCCTGCTGCGCAAGGAGTTCCGGTCGGATCGCCGGGTGTGGGCCTCGTACGGCGACTACGACCGGAAGATGTTCGAGCGGCAGTGCGCGGACTTCGGGGTCCGGTACCCGTTCGGGCCCCGGCACCTGAACGTCAAGACGTTGTTCGCGCTGGTGCACGCGCTGCCGCGGGAGGTCGGGATGGCCGAGGCGGTGCGGCTCGCCGGGCAGAGGCTCGACGGCACGCACCACCGCGGCCACGACGACGCGTTCAACATCGCGGGGCTGCTGGGCGGCCTGATCCGGCGGTGAGATCACCTGTTCGGAGGACTCCGGTCGATCTCGACCGTGCAGACCCGGACGGCGTCCCGCCGCGAAGTCAGAAGGTGATCACGTCGGCGCTGTCCGGGCTCGTCCTGCCCGCCAGCACCGCCTGCCACACCTCGGCCAGCTCCTCCGGCCCGCTGTGCTCGACCACGCCGACCCAGCCACCGGCCTGGGCCGTGAAGCCCCGCCACGCCTCGCCGAACCGCTGGGCCAGCCCGTCGGAGCCCCAGTCCGCGGTCCGCTTGCGCAGCTGCTCCGGCGCGAAGAAGAACTCCGAGCGCGGGTCCTGCGACGCCGTCTTGTGGGTCAGCCCGATCGAGACGTCCTTCTTCAGCTCCGCACCGAGGCGGTCGTGCAGCGCCGACCGCACGTCGGCCGACCCGCTGAAGTCCAGGTAGACCGACGGTTCGACGTCCACCGAAGCGTCGTAGGGGAGCACGGTGTCGTAGAGGCCGAGGCCCTCGGTGAACTCCACGTTTCGGGGCGAGGTGAGCCCCACGACTCGCACGCCCTGACCGCGAAGGCACTGCGCGGTGCCGAACGCGGTCTTGCTCGACGCCGACGAGATCACCACGGTCCGGGCGCCGTGGAAGTCGTTGTCCACCAGCTGGTCGGCCAGCAGGAACGACGTGAGGAACAGCGGCCGGTACAGGACCTGCAGGTTCTCGAGCGACTCGTCGTACGCCGGGTCCTGCGAGGTGACCAGGTAGCTGTTGTAGACGGCCGGCAGGTCGGCGCGGTGGTCGGCGGTGTCCACGAAACCGGACGAGGTCAGGCGAGCGCGCACGACGAGGTGGCTCGCCATCGGCAGGTAGCCGTAGACGCGCGTGCCGGCGGGCAGTGCGTCCACAGTGGAGTCGACGACGTCGGCGAAGCCCCACACCGGCACCACGCCCTGGCCGTCCCCGCCCGCGGGGAAGAAGCGCCAGTAGCCGATCAGGTCGCCGATCACGCCGTACGTGACGTTGTTGGCGGTGAGGCCCACCCGGCTCACGCGGAGCAGCACCTCGCAGTCCGACAGGTCGGACGACGGGGAAGTTTCGTCGTGCAGCACTTCGGTTTCGGTGAGGTTGCCGCGGTCGACGACCACGGTCCAGCCGCTGATCATTGCCTGGATTCTCCTTGGTCGGGAGGTACGCTCCGAACGTGACCGTGCCTGAAAGACTGATCGACGCCGCCACCCGCCTGTTCGCGGACAAGGGGTACGAACGCGTCGCCGTGCAGGAGATCGTGGAGCACGCCGGTGTCACCAAAGGCGCTATGTACCACTACTTCGGGTCGAAGGACGACCTGCTGCACGAGATCTACGGGCGGTTGCTGCGCTTGCAGACCGAGCACCTGGAGAAGATCGCGTCGAGCACCGGCTCGGTCACCGAACGCCTCCGCGAGGCCGCGATCGACGTCATCGTCACGAGCGTCGACGACTTCGACGCCGCCAAGGTGTTCTTCCGCTCGATGAACCACCTCTCGGCCGAGAAGCAGAAGGAGGTGCGGGCCGAACGGCGGCGCTACCACGAGCGGTTCCGCGCTCTGATCGAGGAAGGGCAGCAGGGCGGCATCTTCCGCGCCGACGTGCCCGCCGACGTGGCCACCTACTACTTCTTCGGCTCGTTGCACCAGCTCGGCACCTGGTACCGCCCGGACGGCGACATGCCGCCCGGACGGCTGGCGGAGCACTACGCGGACCTGCTGATCCACAGCCTCAGGCCCTGATCAGGGCACGATCACGCTGACGATCTCGGCGACGCACGCGGGCTTGTCGCTGCCCTCGATCTCGATGACGACCTTGGTCACGAGCTGCTTGCCCAGCGCGATGTCCGTGACGTCGAGCAGCTCGACCCCGCCGCGCACCCTGGCGCCGACCAGCACCGGCTGCGGGAAGCGGACCTTGTTGCTGCCGTAGTTCACGCCCATCTTGATGTTCTTGACGGTGTAGACGTCCCGCACCAGGTACGGCACCAGCGACAACGTCAGGTAGCCGTGCGCCACCGGTCCGCCGAACGGGCCCTTGGCGGCCTTCTCGACGTCGATGTGGATCCACTGGTGGTCGAGCGTCGCGTCGGCGAACAGGTTGACCTGCTCCTGCGTGACCTCGTGCCACTCGCCGAACCCGAGGTGCTCGCCCTTGGCGGCGACCAGCTCGTCGATGGTCTCGAATGCGCGCATGGCCCTCAGTCCTTCGGTCCGCCGGCGACGTAGATGACCTGGCCGGACACGAACCCGGCGCCCTCGCTCACGAGGAACGACGCGGTGTGCGCGATGTCCTCGGGCTGGCCGACGCGCGCGACCGGGATCGCCTGCGCCGCACCAGTGAGGAAGTCCTCGAACGGGATCTTCATGCGCTCGGCCGTCGCCTTGGTCATCTCGGTGGCGATGAAACCGGGCGCGATCGCGTTGACCGTGACGCCGAACTTGCCGAGCTCGATCGCGAGGGTCTTCGTGAAGCCCTGCAGACCGGCCTTGGCGGCGGAGTAGTTCGCCTGGCCGCGGTTGCCGAGGGCGCTCGTGCTCGACAGGTTGACGATGCGGCCGAAGCCTTCCTTCGTCTGGAACGCCTGCACGGCCTTGCTCATCAGGAACGCACCGCGCAGGTGGACGTTCATGACGGTGTCCCAGTCTGCGGAGGTCATCTTGAACAGCAGGTTGTCGCGCAGCACGCCCGCGTTGTTGATCAGCACGGTCGGCGCGCCGAGCTCCTCGGCGACCTTCGCGACCGCGGCGTTGACCTGCTCCTCGTCCGCCACGTCGACCTTGAGGCCGATGGCGCGCCCACCGCTCGCGACGATCTTGTCGGCGCCGTCGAGCACGCCCTGCTCGTCGAGGTCGAGCAACGCGACGGCCAGGCCGTCCGCGGCAAGACGCTGCGCGACCGCGGCGCCGATGCCACGAGCCGCGCCGGTGACGATCGCAACCCTGTCGGCCACGGGTCCTCCTTCGGTTTCGGTGAGAGGTGGTGAGCTAAGCAAGCGCTTAGTAACGTACCTATCAGTCCGCTTGACGTCCAGGTCTGTGCGGACGACCATACCGACTGGTCGGAATGTGGCAATACGAGGAGGCAGGTGCCCGTGGACTTCACCGGCAAGGTCGCGCTCATCACCGGCGGATCCAACGGCATCGGCGCCGCGTCCGCCCGGCGTCTGGCATCGCTCGGCGTGCACGTCGTGGTCGCGGACGTGGACGCCGACCAGGGCAAAGCCGTAGCCGATGAGATCGGCGGCGTGTTCGTGCGGTGCGACGTGACCCAGGCCCAGGACTCGGCCGAGGCCGTCGCCGTCGCCGTGCGCGAGTTCGGCGGGCTCGACATCGCGTTCCTGAACGCCGGCATCGGCACCGGGTGCTCCCTGGGCGACGACTTCGACGTCGAGACCTACCGCCGTGCGATGGCCATCAACCTCGACGGCGTCGTCTACGGCGCGCACTACGCGTTGCCCGAGGTGCGCAAGCGCGGCGGCCAGATCATCGCCACGGCGTCGATGGCAGGCCTCATGGCCATGCCCGGCGACCCCGTCTACGGCGCGAACAAGGCCGCCGTCGTCGGTCTCGTGCGTTCGCTCGGTGGCGCTTATCCCGACGTGCGCGTGAACGCGCTGTGTCCCGGGTTCGCCGACACCAACATCATCGTGCCGCTGCGGTCGACGCTGGAGGAGATCGGCATGCCGATCATCCCGGTGTCCGACGTGGTGGACGGCTTCATGTCCATCGTGGAGGGGACGGGGACGGGCGAGGCCTGGTTCGTCCAGGCCGGTCGCGCGTCGGAGCCGTTCGGCTTCCGCAACCCGCCCGGCCCGCGCGCCGCCGACGGCTCGCGCATCGGTGCCGCCTCCCTGGACCCCGTTTCCATCGCGCTTGAGGAGAACTGACCGTGCGTGCCATCCAGATCACCGAGTTCGGCGGGCCCGAGGTCCTTCAGCAGGTGGAGCTGCCCGACCCCGTCGCGGGCGAGGGCGAGGTGCTGATCAACGTTTCACGTGCTGGACTGAACTACGCGGACACGCACCAGGCGGAGAACTCCTACCTGGCGAAGATGGAGCTGCCGCTCGTCCCCGGCGGCGAGGTCGTCGGGTCGACCGCCGACGGACGCCGTGTCGTGGCGCTGACCAAGAACTCCGGCGGCTACGCGGAGAAGGCCGTCGCGCCTTTGCTGACCACCTTCGACGTTCCCGACGGTGTGGACGACCTGACCGCGCTGTCGTTGGTCGTGCAGGGCGCCACGGCGTGGTTGTTGCTGCGGAAGTCGACCCACATGGAGGCCGGTGAGTCGGTCGTCGTTCACGCCGCCGCCGGTGGTGTGGGCACGATCGCCGTGCAGCTGGCCAAGCTGTGGGGTGCCGGGCGGGTCATCGCCACTGCTTCTTCCGAGGAGAAGCGGAAGCTGGCGCTCGATCTCGGGGCGGACGTCGCGATCGACTCGCGTGCCGAGGACATGACCGCTGCTTTGAAGGAAGCCAACGGTGGCCGTCGGGTCGATGTTGTGCTGGACATGACCGGAGGAACGACCACTGACCAGTCGTTGGTGGCGCTGGCTCCGTTCGGGCGCCTTGCGTTTTACGGCATGGCCTCGCGCGAAAGGCCGAAGCCGGTCGACCTCGGGGCACTGCTGGTGCACTCCACGGCCGTTGCGGGTATGTGGCTGCCCCACGCGCTGAAGGTTTCTGATGCTGAGCACGGGACGTTGGCGCATCGGGCTATGGCCGAGCTGTTCCAGCTTGTTGTGGATGGTCGGTTGAAGGCTGTTCCCGGTGGGGAGTACGGGCTGGGTGAGATCCGGCAGGCGCATGAGGATCTGCGGTCGCGTCGGACTGCGGGCAAGCTCGTTTTGGATCCTTCGCGCTGATCTGCGTGGGGTGGGTTGAGGGCGGCGTGGTTGCGTTGCGTGCTTCCCCTGGGGGCTCTGCCCCCAGACCCCCGGCAATCTGATCAGGGGGCCAGCGCTGTTCGCGGGTTGATG
>NZ_JBSGUQ010000025.1:0-130778 GCF_053608005.1 Lentzea sp. NPDC055074 | reverse complement strand
TGCTCACACCGCGACTGTTGGCGGCGTTCTGGATCCTCCTCATCTCGGACGGCGAAATCCCTTCCAACGAAGCACCGTTCGCCAGCACCGGGTCACAGGGACCCGCGTTGTGCACGAGAACGGAACGGGCACCGGCCAGCACGTGGTAGGTGTGAATGCCGTCCACGGTCAGGTTGTGCACGCGCTCGACCGCGGTCCACTTCCTGACGGCGGTGATCTCGACCCGCGTGCCCGCCGACGTCCGGAGCGCCGAACCCACGTGCAGGTCCTCGGCGTCGACCCATTCCTCCTCGTCGAGCAGCCAGAACGGGTGCTGATCTGTCGCGACGATCCTGTCGTCACCGATCTCGATCTCGACGAGGTCCTTGTAACCCTGGCCGATGATCGTCGCGACCACCTCGCGGGCTCCCGACTCGCCCGTCACCGGGTCCGTGGCGAGCACCTGATCACCCAGCTCGACCTCGTCGATCCGCTTGGTCGTGCCGTCGGCCATCAACACCTGCGTGTCACCGGTGAAGCTGTTGCCTCCTGCTTTGCAACCTCGCCCGACAGCCGTGGCCGCTTTGCTCAGCCAGTTTGCTTCCTTCGACGCGGCAGCAGCTCCCCTGGCAGCCGACCCACCTGCGGAACCGGCGGCCAGCCCGACCGCGCCGATGACGACGAACACCGCGTCCCAGCCGTTCGCGGGCTTGTTGCCGACGGTGTAGGACCATTCGCAGAATCCGGCGCCGGGGTTGCTGCTGCGGCAGAGGTACGTGGCCCAGTGCTTGACCGCCTGTGCGTAGGTCTCACCGGGGGCCATCATGACCGGTGCGCCGAAGATCGGCCCCCGCTTCATCTCCTCCGCAGTGGGTAGGCGGTGGCCGTAGATGATCGGTTGGTTCGAGCCGTCACCGGTGCCGGACGCCCACTCGTACTGCTGCTGTTGCTCTCTCTGGTGGTCCTGCTGGGAGACGCCGCTTCCCGTCGGTCCGCACAGGCCGTTGGTCGAGTAGCCACATCCGACGGTTGCCGGCGACTTCTCGTACTTGGTTTCCTTCCAGTTGTAGTAGTCGCAGGAGTCGCAGTACAGGCCGGTCGGGTCGCTGAAGCTGATCGGGCTGTTGTTGGCGTAGACGTAGGCGTTCCACTGCCGCGGGTCCGCCAGGTCCATGATCGGGTCGACCGAGATGAACCGGCCCAGCTTCGGGTCGTACTCGCGCGCACCGATGTGCGTGAGCCCCGTGTTGTCCAGCGTTCCGCCCACGAAGCCCTTGTCCAGCTTCGCCGGCCAGGTGCCGGTGTTGCCGCGGACTTCGCCGAAAGGTGCGATGCGACGGGTGCTGACGGCCTGGTTCGACGCGTTGATGGTGTTCTGCGCGGTGCCGTGCTGGTCGGACGTCAACCACATGAGGCCGGTCGACGTGCGCATCGCGATGGTCTGGCCCGCGTGGGTGTAGTACCGCGTGGCGGACTTCGTGTTGGCCGGGGTGGCGTAGCGCAGTTCCTGTCCTGGCAGGTACAGGGTGCGGCCTGCCGGGTCTCGGCGGACCAGGCGATTGCCGTTCGCGTCGTACACGTACGACGACTGGCCCGTCTCATCGGTCGTGGTGGCGACGCGGCCTTCGCGGTCCCACGTCATCGTCTGGGTCGCGCCGCCCGGTGAGGGGCGGGTGAGCGTGTTTCCTGCGTCGTCGTAGGTGTAGGTCGCCTGGCGGCTTCCAGCGTTGTCCGTCGTCACCGTCTTGGCGACGCTGTGCTTGCCGGACGTCATCGTGTAGTCGGTGGTGCGGTCGCCGTCGCTGGTGCCGTGCTCCACCAGCTTCGTGCGGTCGCCCGCGACGTCGTAGGTGTAGGACTGCCAGTACTTCGACGGTCCACCCAGACCCGCGGTCGTCGGGTCGGTGGCGCAGTTGCCGGACGTCGGGGTCCAGGCTTCGGTCAGGCGGCGCAGGTGGTCGGAGCGGAAGCACTGCGTGTCCGAGCTGACCGCGTCCGAGACCCTGGTGACGTTTCCGGCCCAGTCGTGGCTGTACGACACGTCGGCGACGTCGCTCGGCGCCGTCGTCCGCCCGGTCTTGATCTGGATCAGGCGGCGGGTGGCCGGGTCGTAGTTGCGCACGACGTTGACCGCGTTGGCACTGGTGCCGCTGCGCAGCTCGTACGTCGCCAGCTCACCGAGAGGTGTGTAACCGGTCAGAGGGACGAAACCGGCCATCGGCGTGGTGCTGTAGCCGGAGTTCTGCTTCTTGGGCTGACCCAGCGCGTCGTACTCGTACTCCAGCGTCTCGACCTTGAGTTCGCCCAGCGCTGGCACTCGCGTGCTCTGGAGCTGGTCGTCGCCGTTGTAGCTGTAGACGTAGTTGTAGGTGCCGGCCAGGCCGGTCTCCCCTGCCGGGATCGTGACGTCCGTCGACGTGGGCAGAAAGTCCTGCGGCCGCATGCGCTTGTGTTCGGAGACGTAGTCGCCGAGCGCGTCGTGACGCACCGACTTAACCTGTGCACCCTTGACCGAGATGCCGCTGGAGAGCAGGTCGTAGAACCACTCCAGGCGCGGCGCACCGGTCGGAGAGTCGTCGCGGGTGCTCGTCTTGCGGCCCAACGCGTCGTAGGTGTTCGCGAGGACCTGGCCGCGTGCGTCCTTCGTGGACACGAGCTGGTCCGCGTCGTCGTAGGACGACTCGCTCCTGCCCTTGTCCGGGTCGACCGCGACGGTCTGACGGCCGCGCGTGTCGTAGGAGTACTGCCACTTCTTGCCCGACGGGTGAACGACCTCCGTCAGCTGTCCCTTGCGGTCGTAGGTGTACTTGGTCGCGTCGAAGCCCGTCGCGGCACCCGCGACCACGCCCGCGTGGTACTGGCGCAGCTCCGACTTGCGGCCCTGGGAATCGAGCAGCGTCGACGTCACCACACCACCCGCGGGCGGCGTGCTGTCCATGCGGTCGCCCGCGTAGTAGGTGGTCGTGCGGAACAGCTCGTCACCGCCGGGGCTGGCGACGGGCACGTTCTTCTTCAGCACGCTGACGAGCTCACGACCAGCGCCGTCGTACTGCGTCGTGGTCGCCGAAGGAATGGTGTCGGTCGGAACGAACAGCGAGTCGTTCTGGGTGAAGGTCGCGTTGTAGGGGTTGTTCGCCCTCTTGGCACGACCCGCCGAGTCGTAGTGGGTGTCGGTGATCACCGTGTTCGACGCGGCGCCCGACGCGTCCGGCCGTTGCGCCTGACGCAGCCTCAGCAGACCGTCGTACAGCTCGCGCGAGGCGACGTACTGCCCGTTGATCATCACACTCGACGTGACGACCGAGGGCTGGTCGGTGCGCTGCAGGTAGGTGAACTTCTTGTAGGCAGGCCTGCCCGCCTTCTCCTGACCGGGCTTCCAGACCGCCGTGGTGCGGCCGAGTCCGTCGTACTCGATGAACGCCTTCTGGTCGTTGGGGTCCGTTGTGGACAGCGGTGAGCCCCAGGCGGGCTCCACGGTGGTCTTCGTGACCCAGCCCAGCACGTTGGTCGTGGTCACCTCGGTGACCGGTCCGCCCAGCGCGGGGGTGTACGCCGTGCTCAGGGTTCCCTTGGGGTCGGTCAGCTTCGTGACGCGGCCGTAGACGTCGCGCTCGGTCGACGACTCGGTCAGGTAGGACGCGGTGGCGTTGACGTAGGACTTGAGGGTCTCGGACCTGGTGGGATCACCCTTGGTCGGCGCGACACCGTGCCCCTGGCCGTCGTAGTAGGTCTTGAGATCACCGGCGATGTCGGCGTCCTGCAGACCGGTCTCGGCCTTGGCCTTCGCGCAGTCGACGAGGTAGTCGCGTTTGCGCGACACCTTGTCCGTCACCCAGGCCGACGTGTTGCGCACGTAGTCGATCAGGACGCACTTCTCGTCGCCGGTCGCCGCGTCGTCGCCGCGGTCCTCGGTCTGCGTCGCCTGGCCGTAGGTCTGGTCGAAGTCGGTGACCTGGGTGGTGGTGCGGAAGCCCCGGCCGCTGTCGAGAGCGACGCGCGTGTGCTTGCTCGCGGACTGGACGTACCGGGCGTCGACGGTGACACCGTTGATCGTGCGGCTCGCCGTCGGTTCCGACCGCCACGGGCCGGTGACCGTCGCCGACACCTCCGCACCACCGGGGCCGTTGTAGATGATCTCTTCGCGTTGCATGCCGGCGAAGGCGTCTTCGTCGTTCGCCGCGGGCACAGCACCCACAGCGATCGCCGGAAGCTGCACGTCGCGCGTACCTGACGGCATCTTGTCGCCGTGCATGCCGCGGAAGTAGCGGCGTTCGGTCAGCGTCTGCTCACCGGGATCGCCAAGGCGCGTCCTGACCGTGCCGTAGCCGCGCCACACCGACCAAGTCTTGTCCTCGGCCTTCACGAACCCGTCGTCGTCGGAGTAGTGCCAGGCCGGGTCACCGACGTACTCGTACTGGGTGAGCACCCGCACCGAGCCACCGGTCAGGTCCGACTCGGTCATGCTCTCCACGACGTACTTGTGGAAGAAGTCCCAGATCGGCGCCGGATCACCAGGCGGCGTCCACCGCACCGGATAGCAGCGCAGCTTGTTGTCCTGCAACGCGTTCACGTCCGGCATCCGCGAACCCGGCACGCAGTCCGGCGCGGAGTAGGTGACGTCGATCTGGCCACCGCTCTCGGTGAAGATCGTCTTCAGGCGCCACCACTTCATCGCCGCCAGCTGGTCGGAGTGCGTGTCGACGCGGTTGCTCAGCTGGATGCCCTGGAAACGGACGTCCGGCGTGGTGGTCTGCTGCCCCACCAGGCCCGCGCGCGAGATCTTGTCCAGCCACAGACCGGCGCGCGTCCCGTCACCGGGATCGGGGAACGTGTGGGTGAGCGTCCACTTCTCGACGGCGTTTCCGCCCGCCTTCGTGGTCACCGACGCCAGGCGCTTGGTCCCCCAGAACGTCGGCGAGCTGTAGTTGCACGGGCTGCCGGTGCACTCCTGGTCCCACGGCGTGTCCGGCCAGTGCGCGGCGTCCTTCGTGCCGCAGTCGGCCAGGCAGCGGTCGGCGGATTCGAGGACGACCTGCATCGGCGCGGTCTCGGTGCGATCGCTGCGGGTGCCGTAGTCGATCTGCTTGAGCACCGACGCGCGATCGTATTCGACGACATCGGTCCGGGAGTTGTTGCGCCCGTACTTGTTCGTCTCCTTGTCGTAGCTGTAGGTCATGGTGTTGTCGTGCACGTCCACGACGTACTCGAGGTTCCATCGCCACGGCTGCGCGCAGAACGAGTCCTTGAACAGCGTCGCCGCACACGGCTCACCGGCGTGGTTGCCCGCCACCGGCACGTTCAGCACCGACTGCGCGCCACGGCCGAACCAGTGCTGCGTCCCGTCCTTGGTCGTCACGACCCAGTGCTCACCGTTGCGCGCACCGTTGTCCGCACCCGTCCGGAACTCCACGCGGGTGCCGTCGTCGTTGCGCAGACGCCAGCGGTTCGACTCGCCGGCCTCCTTGATCAGCTCACCGCCGTGACCCGTCATCGTCAGCGTGGCGTTCTCGTTGCGCCAGCACATGTCGCCGGTCTCGACGGTGTTGCGCGCGCCGTCGGCCATGTCACTCGCACAGCCGACGTACTTGCGCTCGATGAAGTTCGTACCGAGGTCGAAACCCTCACCGATCCACGACGGCTGGTTGTTCGACGCGGCCATCCGGCCGTCCACGCTCGCCGACGAGTAGGCCAGCGTCAGCGACGGCGTCGGGCCACCCAGCGACGGCGGCATCCGCAAGGGGTAGTTCCAGCTGAAACCACCGGTGTTGCCGCCCGCCGACCACGTCGCCGACGGCGACAGACTCGTCGCCTTGTAACTGCCCGACCCACTGGAGGTCCCGGCGGTCAACGCCATGAACGTGGGCGCGGCGGGACTCGCCTGCACTGCGGACACCTTGTTCTTCGCGGTGTCGTTGCGCGACGCGACGGGCTTCGCCGCGCACTCCGGCTTGTCCGGCGTGCTCAACGCGCACTCCGGCAACTCCACCAGCCGCAGACGCGCGGCCCAGTCCGCACCATAGGCCCAGCGGAACGACGAGTAGTCGACCTCGACCTTCGCCGAACCACCGGAAACCTTGAACAGCAGCCCTTCCACACCCGCCTTGCGGGTCTTCTCCCGATCGAACGTCTCGATCCTGACCTTGGGCTTCGCGGCACGCGCCGTGGTCGCGGCATCGGCCGACGCGACGGTCAACGGGGTACCGATGACCTTCGACGCGGACGTTCCGAGTGGAACCTCGGCGACCCCCGCCCGGGGCCACACCGGCGCGCTGCCGGTGAAGGCCTTGCCGGTGCGGGCGTCCTCGTTCTTCGCGGCCCCTGCGGTCTTTCCCTTGATCACACGCTCTTTGACGGGCTCCGGCGGCGTGTACGGCGCGGCCGCCACGGACGGGGGCGTCACGGACAGGACCGAGGTGACCAGCGACGCAACCAGTGCGACGGCCAGACCACGTCTGGGCAGGGCTGTGGGCATGACACAACTCCAGAAGTGAGGTGGGAGACCGCGAACTAGCTGAAGAAGACGCGGGACGGGTCGGTCCAGCCCAGGCCGACCCTGGTGGGTTCGCCGTAGGGGAAGGAGGTCAGGCCGTTGTGGTTGGTGTACGACCAGACCGAGCTGTCCGGGCGTACCGCGATGATCTCCGCCTTGCCGTCACCGGTGATGTCGGCGAAGAACGTCCGGTCAGGCGTCCAGCCGGACCCGATCTCCTGTGGCGTGTCGTAGGTGCCGTAGCCGAGACCGCTGAGGTTGCGATGAGCCCACACCGTCGTGCGCTCGTCGGAGTTCACCGTGATGAACTCGGCTCGTCCGTCACCGTCGACGTCGGCGAACCGGATGGCTTCCGGAGCCTTGTCGGTGACCTTCACGATCACCGGAGTGGTGGAGAACGCCGTGGACTGGCCGAGCTGGTTCATGCCGAACAGGTTGCGGTACACGCGGACCCGGCCGTCGTCGTCGAGCGAGACGCGGTCGTCCCTGCCGTCGCCGTCGACGTCGGCGAACCGGATCCGCTTCGTCTCGCCGGGCGCCGAGCCGATGAAGATCTGGTCGATGTACGGGAAACCGTTCATGCCGTTGACGTTCTTGAACGCCTTGATCCGGCCGTCCGGCTCGACGCCGATGATCTCGGACTTGCCGTCACCGTCGATGTCGGCGAACCAGGTGCGGTCGTTCGGCCAGCCCGAACCGATGTGCTGCAGACCGCCTGGGTACTCGCCATTGACGTTGAGATGCGCGCCGACGATGCCGTCGCTCTGCACAGAGATGATCTCGTCGTTGCGGTCGCCGGAGATCGACGCGCCCTTGCGCGTCGTCGTCTCGAGCGGCGCGGGGGCGAGTGCTCCCTGCCAGACCCGCAAGTCGTCGATGTTGCCGTTGAAGTACTCACCCGCGCTGCTGCGGCCGACCGAAAGCACACCGGTCGAGTTCCAGCCGGTCACACCGGTGACAGTGCTCTTCAACGCGACCGGCGTTTCCTTGGTCCCGACGCTGAGCTTGAGCGTGCGCGCGTTGGCGTCGTAGGTGGCCACGAGGCGGGTCCACGTACCGGCTGTCGCGTCGGCTTTGGCTCGCCACCACGTCGTCGGGCCGGCTGCGGAGTTCGGCATCTCGGCACTCCACTGCGCGCCGTCGTACCGCAGAGCAAAGGGATCCACAGTGGACGGACCGTGCTGCACCATGACCGTGCGGGGCGTGCCCGTCCCGTTGACCTTGGCCCACACGTCGACCGAGAAGGACTGGTCGGTGTTCAGCACGGCGTCGTTCGTGCTCGCGAAGCTGCTGGAACCGTTGAGCTCCAGCCCGGTGCCGCTGAGGTTCTGCGGACCTGCCTCGCCCCACTTGGCGCCGCCCGCGAGGTTCAGCGTCAGGTCACGGCCGAACGGCGACGAGTCGACCGCGGTGTCGCCGTTGCCGTCGTTGAACATCCACCAGCCCACATCGCTGCGGTTCAGCTCGGTGTCGGCCAGCGTCAGCGACTCCTTCGGGGTGATCGTGCGACTCCACGCGCGCACCTCGGCCAGTTCGCCCTGCCACGGCTCGGCCGGCACGGAGTTGCGCAACGCCTTGCCGATCCACACCTGACCACCGGCGTTGAAACCCGCGGTCGCACCCAGCACCGCCGTCTGCCGCTGCAGCGCACCGTCGACGTACAGCCTCACTTCACGGCTGAGGTCGTCGAACGTGCCGGTCAGGTGCGTCCAGACGCCCTGCACGGCCGGAGCCGTCGAGACCGCGGTCTTCTGCGCCGGACTCGCGGTGTCGCTCTCCGCCACGGAGAAGGTCCACTTGTGCTGCCCCGAGTCGTAACCGAGCCGGAAGGCAGAACTGGTCGTGCCCTGCTGGCTCACCACGGTGCGACTCGCCGTGTCGTTGGTCAGGCGGAC
The DNA here is from genome assembly GCF_053608005.1 of Lentzea sp. NPDC055074. Lineage (NCBI taxonomy): Bacteria > Bacillati > Actinomycetota > Actinomycetes > Pseudonocardiales > Pseudonocardiaceae > Lentzea > Lentzea sp. NPDC055074. The sequence goes on along the minus strand of NZ_JBSGUQ010000025.1, from coordinate 122,414 downwards.
CCACGCGGAGACGGAGAAGCCCTTGCTCGTGTCGAGCACCTTGGCGGTCGTCGCACCGTTCTCGGTCGAGCCCGGGAAGCCGACGGACGTCGGCCCACCGGCCATGCGACCGGCCTTGGCCGGTTCGAGTTCGGTCAGCGTCAGGTCGTGACCGTTTCCGGTGCCGTCGGAGGACGGGTCGTCGGCGGCGAACCACTCGGCCTCGTTGCGCTTGGCGCCCGCGACCGTGAACGCGAACGTCTTGCGGGTCGCGAGACCTGCTTTGTCGACCGCGTCCACGAACAGGGTCTGCGGCCCCTCGGACGGAGGCGTCCAGCGGACGGTCTCGCCCGCCTTCACGGTGTCCGTCGGCATGTCCGTGAAGCCCCAGCGGAACTTGGCGATGTCGGGTGACGCGCTGGCGAACTTGAAGGTGTCCGCGACACCGAGCCCGCCACAGCCTTCGGGGGCGCACCCCGTCGCCTTGTAGACCGAGGACTCGAACGTCGGAGCGTCGGGCGCGGTGGTGTCGACGGAGAACTCGCACCAGCCCGATGCCGGGCCCCACAGCGAGCCGTCGCCCGCCGTCACGCGGTAGGCGTAGTTGCCGGTGGTGATGCCGCGGGCCGCGATGACCCACGGGTCACTGCCGTGGCTGGTGCCGATGACGCCGGGGTACAGGTACCAGCTGTCCGCCCAGCGCACCTTGGCCACGATGTCGGGTGCGCCGTCGAAGTTGAAGTCCACGACCGTCCTGGCCGTGGCGCCCTGCCAGCCGCTGCCGATCTGCCAGCGCTCGTAGTTGCCGGACTGGGGCGTCCGTGCGCCGAGGCCCTTGTACAGCCAGAGGATGTCGCCCCACTCGGCGACGATGTCGGGTGCGCCGTCTCCGGTGCGGTCGACGACGCCGTAGTAGGTGAAGTCGTTCCACCCGCCGCCCAGCGACACCCGTTCCGCGGTGGGCTGTGCGCGGTTGCCGTCGCCGGGGTACAGCCAGAGGGTGTTCCCCGGATCCCTGGCGATCACGTCCTGCTTGCCGTCACGGTCGTAGTCGGCGACCCCCGCGTAGGTGTAACCGCCCCAGCCACCGCCGATCGCCACGGGCGGGATGGTCGACGGGCCGCGCTTGCCCTCACCGGGGTAGAGCATGAGCCTGCCGGTGGCGTCCTCGCGGGCGATGATGTCGGTCTTGCCGTCCTTGTCCCAGTCGGCGAGGCCCGCGATCGTGTAACCGCCCCAGCCGAGGCCGATCTGCACGCGGTCACCGGACCGCCAGCCGGCGGGCGTCTCCACGGTCGGCATCATGTAGAGGTAACCGTCGGTGTCGCGGAAGATCAGGTCCGGCTTGCCGTCGTTGTCCCAGTCGCCGGTGCCGACCAGGGTGTCGGACCCCTCGGCCACACCCGTGGTCACGGTGCTGTCCGACTTGGGGATCGTCTGTTCCGCGGTGGTCCCGTTGCCCCACGGCGTGGTCTCGAGGCTCGTGGTCGGGCCGGGAGTGCCGTTCGGGCGGATGCGCCGCCACTCGAAGCGGGCCTTCATCGTGTCCGAGCCGTCGGGGTCGCTCACGCGCCCGCGGATCGTCGGCGTCGCGGTCGGCACGGCCGGACGGCTGTCGCCGGTCGCGCACGCCTTGCCGTCCACGGTGATCGGGTCCGGCACGTTGGGCTGCGAGTTGTAGTCGATGGCCAGCACCGCGGAGCCGGGGGTGAAGCGCTTCCAGGAGCTGACCGTGCTCTCGTCGACGTGCAGCACGACGGAGACGCTGTCCCAGTTGTTGCGCGCGCCGTAGGCCACGACGGACTTGAAGTTGAACTCGACGTCACCAGGTCCGGCACAGCCGTGCGCCGAGCCGACCTTGCGGTTGGCCGGGCTGGACGACGCCCAGCTGTCGTCCCACCAGCCAGGCTGGTTGTTCCAGGTGGTGGTGTTGTCGAACCCGTTCGTGACCCGAACCGTCGCGTTGGAGTTGGGGCTGCAGGTGAACGACCACTTCTGCTCGACGCGGAAGGAGGCGCCGGTGACGTCCTTGCCCTTGACCGCCGAGAGGTCCATCCGGAAGTAGGAGCGGACGTTGTACGGCTGGCTCAGGCACGTGCCGGTCTGCGAGACGTTGTCACAGGTGAGGCCGGTGCCGGCAGATCCGTAGGTGCCCGAGTTGTACAGGTAGTCGGAGCCCTGGTTGTTGCGCCCCTGCCAGAACGCACTGCCCGCGTCCTTGGAGGAGACCAGCGTCCACGCGCCGCCCTTCACAGTGCCCGTCCACGACGGGTCGATCATGACCGGGTACTTGGCGGCCTCGAGCAGCGCCGCGTCCGGGGTGACCGTGAGCTCGCCGTTGGCGGCGGCCACCGGCATGGTCGCCGTGCGCTTCTTCCGGCTCTCCACCGCCGCCTTCGTGAGCACGCCGACGTGCGCGACCTTCTCCTCGCCGGAGTCCCACATGACCGGCGGCGGAGAGGTGAAGACGACCTTGCCGGACTTGTCCTTGGCTTCCAGGCCGGCGCCGTTGGCGCTGGTCGTGACGCCCTTGGTGTCGAAACCGAACTTGACCTGGGCGAGCTTCGGGTTCTTCGCCGCCTCGCGGTTCTTCACGACCAGGACCTCGGAGAAGCCCTGTGGTGACGCGGTGAGCACGAGGTCGACGCCCGGCAGCACCTCGCGGTAGGTGGCGTCCGCGCCGGACAGCACCGGCGCGGGCAGCGGCCCGAACGGCCAGGTGATCGAGAGCTCGCGGTCGCCGTCGCGCAGCTTCGCGGCAGGTCCGGTGCCACCGGCGGAGAACTCGACGGGCAGCGCGGACGCCGCGGGGGTGATCGTCTTGCCCGTGGCGCGCAGCGTCGTGTCGATCCGCGTCCACGTCCCGTCGGCCTGACGGGCGAAGCGGGGCTCGACGGACTGCTCGGTGGTGAAACCACCCGAGGGCCTGGCGAACGTCTGGGCGGTCTCGGAGCGCAGGGAGAGGACCTCGACGCGCTGGTCACAGCGCTTGGCCATGGCGACGGCGGCCTCGGAACCCTGCTGCACCCCGACGCAGCCGGGAGCCGCGACGGCGGCCGGAATGTGAACACCCGGCAACGCGACAGCTGCCGCGATCAGACATGTGCGCAGCGCAAAGCCACGCGCTCTCGAAGCGCGAATCAAGGTGGTGCCCCCAGGCGTCCGCGCATGTCCCCCGACAACACGCGATCGTGTTCAAGCTCCGCGGAAGCATGCATCGCGAATGGGCCGATGACAAGGGGGCACTCGCTGCGATCTGACCCACAAGATCATCATCTGCGGTCTTCCCCGGTGTCGGCGGCTCGCCGCGTGCCCGGCCCGGACTCGGCCCGGCTGAACACCTTGACCTCCAGTTAGGTGGAGTTCCTAGCGTCAGAGGCATGTTCGCGATTCGGCAGTACGAGTTCGGTCCGACGGAGAACCTGCGCTTCGAGGAGGTCCCCGACCCGGAGCCCGCCGCGGGGCAGGTCCGCGTCACGGTGGCGGCGGCCGGCGTCCACCTCGTCGACACGACGATCCGCAAGGGCGGCTTTGGGCCCGTCGCCTTCCCGATGACGCCCGGTCGCGAGGTCGCGGGGGTCGTGACGGCGCTCGGCGAGGACGTCGCGGCGGACTGGCTGGGGCGCCGGGTCGTCGCGCACCTCGGCCAGGCCAACGGCGGTTATGCCGAGCTCGCGGTGGCGGGGGTCGGTGCTTTGCACGCGCTGCCCGACGACGTGTCGTTCGAGGCGGCCGTCGCGATGATCGGCACTGGCCGGACGGTGGTGGGGGTGCTCGACGCCGCGAAGCTCACGAAGGACGACGTGGTGCTCGTGACGTCGGCGGCCGGGGGCATGGGCGCGTTGTTCGTTCAGGAGGCGCGCAACGTCGGGGCTCAGGTCATCGGGCTCGCGAGCAGCGCGAAGCTCGACCTCGTGATGGACAACGGTGCGGACGCCGCCATCGACTACACGCGGCCGGGCTGGGCGGACGGGCTCAAGGACATGACCGTCGTGCTGGACGGCGTCGGTGGTGAGGCGGGGGCGCAGGCGTTGAAGACGCTCGGGCCCGGTGGGCGGCAGATCATCTACGGATGGGCGTCCGGGTCCTCGACGCCGATCAGCACGGAGGCGTTGTTCGCCAACAGTCTCACCGCGACTGTCGCGTTGGGACCCGGGCTGATGCGACGCGGACTCCGCACCCTCGAGGAGGAGTCGATGGCCGGGCTGGCGAGCGGGCGGTTCACGCCGCTGGTCCACCCGCCGTTCGCGCTGAAGGACGCGCCGCTCGCGCACGAGGCGCTGGAGTCTCGTGCCACGGCGGGGAAAGTGTTGCTCAGGCCGTGACCCAGCGGTCGGCCATGCCGATGAGCTCGTCGACCATGGCGTGGATGGGCGCGTTGCGCGGTTCGGCGATCGGTTGCACGGCCTCGGTCGCCGACTTGAGGTCGGTGCGGATGACCCGCACGATCTCGGCGGCCTGCTGCTGGTCGTAGAAGCTCAGGCCGAAGTAGCCGTATCCGCCGGCCACGATCTCCCGCAACGAGACGGCCAGTCGCTCGTCCCGCACGTGGTCCGCGCACACCTCGACGGCCCACAGCATCACGCCACGGGACGGGTTCCACGTCTCGTAGTCGCGGTCGGGGAGATCGGGCCAGTCGAGGTTGAAGATTCCGGACATGTGGACAAGATAATGGGGCCGTCCGAAAAGGACGGCCCCATTATTCCCTCGGTCACGCCTGGACCGGCACCTCGACGAACTTCTTGCCCGCGAAGTTCTCCACCACGACCGACTTGACGTCGCCGGGCGCGACCAACGCGGAACCGTCCAGGTTCGTGCCCTCGGCGGCGCCCTTCTTGGACACCACCCAGGAGCCCGCCTCCTGGCGGCTGCCGTCCTTCGCGACCACGAAGATCCGGCACTTCTCGCCTTCGGGGATACCGCTGATCGCCATGTTCGTGCGCACCCAGCCCGCGGCGGGGACGACCTTCACGGTCATCGACGCCTTGGTGGCCGGATCGGTGAACGTGGCGAGCCTGGTGCCCGCCGGGTCCGGTGCCACCGTCGGGGTGGGAAGGGCTGTCACATCGGGTGACGTGGCCTTACCGACGAAGACACCGGCGCCGAGCACCACCGCGGCCACGACGGCCGCCGCGGCACCGATCGCGAACTGGCGACGTCGTGCGACGCCCCCTCGTTCGGCACGCACCTGGCGCAAGGTGCGCTGCAACAACAGATCGCCGCCCTCGGGCGGCCCGTCCAGCATGGCCTCCGGCGGCACCTCGCCGAGGAAGGCCTCCATGTCGCGGAGCTCTTCGAGTTCACGCTTGCAGTCGGGGCAGGACGCCAGGTGCTGGTCCATCTCGCGCACCTCCTGCTCGTCCAGTGCCCCGAGAACGTAGGCACCGAGCAGTTGCGGGTCGTGCTGCGTGGTCATCCGGCCACCCCCTTCAGTGCGACCTTCTGACCTCCGAAGGTCTCCCTCAAGGCTCGCAACGCGTAATACGATCTCGATTTCACTGTGCCAGGTGGCACCCCGAGCGCCTCGGCCGCCTCCGTCACGCTCCGGCCGCGGAAGTAGATCTCCATCAGCACGTCGCGGTGGTCGGAGGACAACCTGTCGAGCGCTTCGAGCACCACCACCGAGTCGACGACCTGGTCGGCGTGGTCGCGCTCGATCGGTGGCGTAGCCGGAGACTCCGCCACCTCCTGAGGACGCGCGGCCTTCGCCCGCACCCTGTCGGTGACGATGTTCCTCGCCACCGTGAGCAACCAGCCTCGCACCGATCCCTTGCCGTTCACGAGGGCGTCGGGATGGCGCCACGCTCGGACCAGGGTCTCCTGGACCACGTCCTCGGCAGCCGCCCGATCACCGGTCAACCGCGTCGCGTACGCCAGCAGCGCCCGACCGTGCTCCTCGTAGAGCGATCGGATCAGTGCCTCGTCGGCCGCGGTCTCCCGTTTGCGGGAGAACAAAGCCGCCATCCACCCACTCCTCCCCGCCCGCGAACACCTCTTGCGGGCGTCCTGTTCAAGACCTCAGCCGACACACGAGCGGCAGAGAGCTTCGGTTCAACGGGTTTCAACCAAAAAAAGGATCGCCGGATGTTAGCGGGACCGGTTGAGGTACCCGACCAGGTCCGCCATCTGCGCCTCCGGCATGACGTTGATGTACATCCCGTGGTCGGTCGCCGGGTCGCGCAGCTCCTCGGCGAAGCTGTCGATCGCGAACGGACGACCCGCGGGGACGTCGTAGCCCACGGTGACGCGCAGACGCGGGATCGGGAAGGTCTTGGCCGGGCACATGCCGCCGGCCAGCGGGAACACCACGTGCGTGCGGTGCGAGGCGCTGTCGGTGTTGTTGCCGTCCCAGCAGCTGCCGAAGTCGAAGCTGCGCAAGGTGGTCGCGCTTCCGCACAGCGGGTACTTCGTCGTGAAGCGATCAGGCCGGTCCGAACAGCCCCACCGGGCACGCGTGTTCGGCCCGTGGCCGTTGGTGAACGCCGCCGGATCGCCGGTGATCAGGCGCAGGAACCGCGGCATCGGCAGCACGGCGCTCACAGGACTGCCGTCGTAGCGGATCTCCACGCTCTTCGGCCGGAGCACCTCACCTGTGTTGCCGTGCAGGCCACCGCCGTCCGCGTGCTCGTCGTGCCCTACGCCGTCGGTGAGCCGCAGGACGGGCCAGTAGTACGTCGAGAGGTCGTTCTTCTCGCACGTCGTCGTCGCGGCCGCGAGGGACTCGTCGGTCGACCTGGCGTCCGCCGACCTGTTGCCGACGTACTCGTGCGTGTGGTGGGCGCCGAACGGGATGCCGGGAGAGACGACGGGGTTGTCCGCGTTGAGGTGGCGTTCCTCGTTCACGCCGCAGCGGACGACGACGTTCGGCGTCTTCGGTTCGACGAGCAGCTGGTCGAGCTCGCTGACGTACTGGTCGGCGGACGGCGCACCGTTGGACGTACCGCGCAGCAGTACCGCGGAGCCCGCCACGACGAGGAGCGCGACCACCGCGACCGCGAAGGTCGCCGGTTTGTTCCGGGCCACGACCACAGCCTGCCAATCCGTCCGGGCAAACAAAAGCGCGCTGTCTCAGTAGGACGATAGCCCGATCGGGGGACACCACCGGCACCAGGGCCGCACACGAAGCGGCCGGCGGCGAACGCCTTCGGGGGTGGCGTCGCCGTCGGCTCGCGAGTCGTCGTTCCTGCTCTACTGCGCGGTCACCAGCGGCCGGCGCTCGTGATCGACCACGCTGACCCCGGCCACGTCCCCGGCCCGCACCATCGCGGACCCGGCCAAGGTCACTTCACCGGCGTGCGCCCTCCACGAGCCCGCGGTGAACGTTCGTCCGTCCTTCGTGTGCACGACCAGCCAGCAGGCTTCCCCGTCCTGCATCCCGTCGACCGTCGCGACCAGCTTCAGGCCACCTTCGGTGTCGGTGACCTGCACGGCCATGTGCGCACCCGTCGCCGAGGTCCCCTGCAGGAGCTCGGCGACGTCCTCCGTGCCACCGGCCCCCAGGCCCTGGCCCATCCAGACGCCCCCGGCGAGCACTCCGGCGACCACCAGGGTCGACGACAGGGCCGTGATGCGGCCTCGGCGGCGCACGGCCTGATGTCTCTCTTCGCGGACCGTGCCCAGCGTGCGCTGGAGCAGGTGGTCCATGTTCGGCGGAGGCCCGTCGAGCGCGGCCTCCGGTGGCAGTTCTTCCATCAGCATGTCGTTCTCGTTCAACTCGTTGGTGCCCAGGACGTTCGGTGCCATGCGCTGGCGGACGCGGCAATGGACACGGTTACGCGGAACGATGCACTCGAATTTCTCCTCCCAGTCCCGCGCACAGCGGTGACCAACACCTTCAAAACGAGCCGGCGAGGAAGTTGGTTCAACGCAGATACAAGGACGTTGCCCAGCCCACAGGAACCGGTTGACCTGGCCCTCCACCTGCTCCTACGCTCTCATATATGATGTATGACCGGCCTGCGGCCGTTCCGGCGTCCCGGACGGACTTTGTTCTTGAATCGATCAAAGAAGCGATTCTTTATGGAAAGCTGAAGCCGGGTCAGGCTCTCGTCGAAACCGATCTCGCGGCGATGCTCGCCGTCTCGAAGACGCCCGTGCGCGAGGCGCTCAAGACGCTCGCCGGCTCGGGGCTCGTCGTGATGAGCCCGTACAAGGGGGCCGCGGTCCGCGTGGTCGACGCCGGGATGGCCGCGTCCGTCTACGACGTGCGGTTGCTGCTGGAGCCCGAGGCGCTGCGCCGGTCCGTCGAGCTCGGCGCCGACTTCTCGGAGGCGCGCTCGGCTCTGGAGGAGGTGCCCGACCTGGCCCGGCGCAGCCTGGCCAACCGCCGCTTCCACCGCGCGCTCTACGCCGGGTGCGGCAACCCGTTGCTGGTGGCGATGCTCGACGGGCTTCGCGACCAGACCGCGTTGATCACCGTCGCGGGCTGGGGCGTCAGCCCGACCTGGGACGCCGAGGCCGACGAGCACCGGGCGATCCTCGTCACCGCGGAGGAGGGCTTCGGCGACGCCGCGGCCGACCTGCTGCGCCGTCACATCCAGACGTTCGCCGACCGAGTGGCCCAGGAGCTCCCCGATGTCGTTCGATGACCTCTCCGACGCGCTGGCGTCCGTCGTGGCGATCACCGTCACCCCGTTCGACGCGGACGGCGCGATCGACGAGAAGAGCTACGCCTCCGTGGTGGACCGGATGGTCGAGGGCGGGGTCTCGGTCGTGACGCCGAACGGCAACACGAGCGAGTTCTACACGCTGTCCTCCGCCGAGACCGAGCGCGCGCTGCAGATCACCGTGGGCGCCGTCGGGGATCGCGCGGCGGTCGTCGCCGGGGTCGGGCACGACCTGACGTCCGCCGTGACGGCCGCGCGGTTCGCGGACCGGGCCGGCGCGCGCGGGATCATGATCCACCAGCCGGTGCACCCGTACGTCTCGCTGGACGGGTGGGTCGACTACCACCGGGCGGTCGCCTCGGCGGCGCCCGAGCTGAGCGTGGTCCTGTACGTGCGGAACCCGCGGATCGGCGGTGCGCAGATCGCGGCGCTGGCGGACGCGTGCCCGAACGTCGTCGGCGTGAAGTACGCGGTACCGGACCCGGTGCGGTTCGCCTCGGTCGCCCGCGACGCCGGGCTCGAGCGGCTGACGTGGGTCGCGGGGCTCGCCGAGCTGTCGGCGCCGGGGTACTTCGCGGTCGGGGCCACCGGGTTCACGTCCGGGTTGGCGAACGTCGCGCCGCAGCTGTCGGTGCAGATGTTCCGGTGCCTGCGGGCGCGGGAGTTCGGTGCAGCCATGGAGTTCTGGGAGTTCATCCGGGGGTTCGAGGAGCTGCGGGCCCGCAGCGAGTCGGCGAACAACGTGTCGGTCGTCAAGGAAGCGTTGGCACAGCTCGGTTTGTGCCGCCGGGACGTGCGTCCGCCCGCCTCTGTCCTGGACGAGGCCGACCGTTCGGCCGTGGGAGTGCTGCTGAACTCGTGGAGCCTGCTGTGAAGTTGCGCAGCGCGGAGTGGTTCGAGGGCGAGGGGCTCAGGGCGTTCTCGCACAACGCGCGCATGCGTCAGCTCGGCCTGAACGCCGACGAGCATCTCGGCAAGCCGGTCATCGCAATCCTGAACACGTGGAGCGGCATCAACCCGTGCCACATGCATCTGCGGGAACGGGCGCAGCAGGTCGAGCGCGGGGTGTGGCAGGCGGGCGGCTTTCCCTTGGAGTTCCCGGTCTCCACGCTGTCGGAGACGTACCAGAAGCCGACCCCGATGCTGTACCGGAACATGCTGTCGATGGAGACCGAGGAGATCCTCCGGTCCTACCCCGTCGACGGCTGCGTGCTGATGGGCGGGTGCGACAAGACGACGCCGGCGTTGCTGATGGGTGCTGCCTCCGCAGGGCTGCCGGCGGTCTTCGTGCCGGCCGGGCCGATGCTGCGCGGGCACTGGCGGGGCGAGAAGCTCGCGTCCGGCACGGACATGTGGCGGTTCTGGGACGAGAAGCGGGCCGGCACGATCTCGTCCGGCGACTGGGCGGAGATCCAGTCCGGACTGGCCCGCTCCCCCGGCACGTGCATGACGATGGGCACGGCCTCGACGATGACGGCCGCCGCGGAGGCGCTGGGACTGACTTTGCCCGGCGCGTCGTCGATCCCCGCCGTGGACTCGGCGCACCACCGGATGGCGGCCGCGTCCGGAATGCGTGCCGTCGAGATGGTGCGCGAGGGACTGACGATCGGTGACGTGCTGTCGGCGGAGGCCTACGAGGACGCGATCCGGACGGTGCTGGCGCTGGGCGGGTCGACGAACTCGTACATCCACCTGATCGCGATGGCCGGCAGGTCGCGGATCCCGTTGTCGCTGGACGACTTCGACCGGTTGTCGCGCGAGGTGCCGGTGCTCGCGTCGGTGCAGCCCGCCGGAGAGCACCTGATGGAGGACTTCTACTACGCGGGCGGGCTGCGCGGGTTGCTGTCACGGCTGCGGGACTCCTTGCACCTCGGGAGGATCACGGTGACCGGGCGGACGTTCGGAGAGGACCTCGACGGCGCCGAGGTGCACGACCCCGCGGTGATCCGACCGCTGGACGATCCGATCTCGGCCGAGGGCGGTCTGGCCGTGCTGCGGGGCAACCTGGCCCCGGACGGCGCGGTGATCAAGTACGTGGCGGCCGATCCCGCGCTGTGGAGGCACACCGGGCCCGCCGTGGTGTTCCACGGCTACCAGGACCTGCGGGCGCGGATCAACGACCCCTCCCTGGACGTGACGAGGGAGTCGGTGATCGTGCTCGCGGGTGGCGGGCCCAAGGGCGGGCCCGGCATGCCGGAGTACGGGATGCTGCCGATCCCGGACAAGCTGCTGCGCGAGGGCGTCCGGGACATGGTGCGCGTGTCGGACGCGCGGATGAGCGGGACTTCCTACGGTGCCTGCGTTCTGCACGTGGCACCGGAGGCGCACGTCGGTGGCCCGCTGGCGTTCGTGCGGGACGGCGACCTCGTGACGCTGGACGTCGAGGCGCGGATCCTGCGCGTGGAGATCTCCGACGAGGAGATGGCGCGTCGTCGTGACGCGTGGACGGCGCCACCGCCGACGTTCGAACGCGGGTACGGCGCCCTGTACTACGAGCACATCACGCAGGCCGACGAGGGCTGCGACTTCGAGTTCCTGTCACGGCCCGGGAGGAACCCGGAACCCGACGCGCGCTAGCTCTTGGACTCGACGCGGCCGTCGGTGACCTCGACGTCCTTCCAGTCATCGGTGCCGTGCAGCTGAGCGCGCAGGTACGCCGTCGTCAGCCGCAGCACGGTCGCGACCCGTTCGGGGTTCTCGTCCGTGGTCTCGGCGACGTCGTAACCCGAGACGCCGCCGAACCCGTGCTCCGCGCCGAACAGCGTGAGCAGGTCCTTCGGTCCGGGCGCCAGGTGGTACGGGTCGGCGTGCCAGTCCGGTCCCATCGTGGTCAGGTGCGCGGACGCGTCCGCGTCGCCGGCGACGACGAGCGCGGGGGTGGTCATCTCGCTGAAGTCCGTGCTCTGCATGAAGGAGTAGTTCTCCTTCACCACGTCCGTGACGGCGTCGCCGCGGCCCGTGGAGCCGAGCAGCACACCGGCCCTGATCCGGTCGTCCTTCAGGCTGACGCCCTCGGTCCGCATGCCGAGCAGCAGGCTCGCGGTGTGGCCGCCCATCGAGTGGCCGACGACGGCGATCTTCGTGCGGTCCCAGCGGTCCTGGAGTTGCGGCACGGCCTTCTCGATCTCGTCGAGCCGGTCGAGGAGGTGCGTCATGTCCTCGGCCCTGGACTGCCAGAACAGCGGCGCGCCGGGGGTGTCCTCCGGCAGGGACAGGCTCCGGCTGCTCAGGTGCGTGGGCTGCAGGACGACGAAGCCCTGCTCGGCCCAGTGGTTCGCGAGCGGCGCGTAGCCGTTCAGCGAGGAGAGGTGGTTCGAGTAGCCGTGCCCGTGCGACAGCAGCAGGATCGGCAGCCCGGTGCCCTCCGTCGGCGCGGAGACCTTCACCTGCAGGTCGACGGGCCTGCCGGGGACGTCGAGCACGACGGGGCTCACGGTGAGGACGGTCATGGGGTTCCCTTCGGAGGCAATTAAGCGGAGCAACGTTCCGGAACGATACGGAGCGCTGTTCCGCTTTGTCAACCGCTCCCCGATCCGCCGTCCACTTCGGACCCACCACGGGCACAGACCCGGCTTCACACCCGACCAGTCATGATTGGGCCCGAACCGGCACGAGGGTGAGGTATCCGTGGCAGTCACCATCCGCGACGTGGCACGCAGGGCGCACGTGTCCGTCGCGACCGTCTCGCGTGCCCTGACCTCCCCGGAGCTCGTGCGACCGGAGACCAGGACGCGCGTGCTGGCGGCCGCGACCGAGCTCGGCTACCAGCCCAACCGGGCAGCACGCGGGCTGATCACGGGCAAGACGGGCAACATCGGCATCGTCGTGCCCGACCTCGACAACCCGTTCTTCACCGGCGTGCTCAAGGCCGTGCAGGCGCGGGCGATGCAGGCCGACTACGCGGTGTTCGTGGCGGACAGCGACGAGGACCCGGTCGCCGAGGCCAAGCTGGTGCACGCGATGGCGAAGCAGGTCGACGGCGTCGTGCTGTGCGCGCCCGGCCTGGAGGACTCCCAGGTCCACGAGGTCGCGGGCGTGACGTCGCTGGTGCTGCTGAACCGGCGCCTGGCCGGCGTGCCCGCCGCGTTGATGGACTCGGCGGGCGGAATGCACGCCGTCATCGACCACCTCGTCGCATTGGGACACCACCGGATCGCTTACCTCAACGGGCCTCGCACGTCCTGGTCCAACCAGGAGCGTCGCCGCGGGCTGATGAAGGCGGTGGCACGGCACGGGGTGGACCTGGTCGACCTCGGGCCGTTCGCACCGCGCTACGAGGGCGGCCTGCAGGCGGCGGACCTCGCGGTGGCGGCCGACACGACGGCGATCGTCGCCTACAACGACATCATGGCGCTGGGAGTGCTGGCCCGGCTGCGCGACCGCGGCATCTCGGTGCCGGACGACGTGTCGGTGACGGGGTTCGACGACCTCACCTACGCCTCGCTGTGCTCGCCCGCGCTGACGACGGTGGCGATGCCGGTGGCGCAGGCGGGACGCACGGCGGTGAACCTCCTGCTGGACTGGCTCGACTCGGACACCACCGAGGTGCCGCAGATCGTGGCGGAGACGCAGCTGATCGTGCGCGGCACCACCACCCCGCCGCGGAAGTAGCGGCAGGCGAGGCAGAAAGTGCTGGAGACGCAAGGCGGCCCCGGCAGGGCGTCTGGGGGGAGTACGCCGTGAGCCGGGGCCGCGAAGCGGCTGGGCCCGAGGGGGGAGGGGGCCTAGCGCCGCTTGGTGTCCCACTCTGCCCTGAGCGGAAGGAATCCGCCAGGGTGGATGTACCTGTTTTTGGATTTCTCGTACGTACGGGTTACTCGTAGAGCCCTTCGTACAACCCAGAGTGAAGGCGATGTACAACGGCACGTTTGACCTTCAACGTCGGCGTGAGCTCACCTTCCTCCTGGGACAGATCCCTGGTGAGCAGCACGAACTTCTTCACCTGGGAAACACTGGCGAAGTGCGAGTTCGCTTCGTCGACAACTCCCTGCACGAGCGTTCGCACGTCCGGGTGAACCACCAGCGATTCGACGTCGGACGGCAAGCCGCGGGCCGTCGCCCACGGCACGATCTCGTCCGCGTCCAGTGTGATCAGCGCCACGCAGTACGGTTTGCGGTCGCCGAACAGCACGGCGTGCGAGATCCAGCGGGACTGGCGCAGCACGTTCTCCACGTTGGCCGGCGCGATGTTCTTGCCGCCCGCGGTGATGATGATGTCCTTCTTGCGCCCCGTGATCGTCACGAAACCGTCCGCGTCGATCTCGCCCAGGTCGCCGGTGTGCAGCCAGCCGTCGCGCAGCGTCTCGGCGGTGGCCCCCTCGTTGCGCCAGTAGCCCGCGAAGACGTGCGGGCCGCGCATGAGCAGCTCGCCGTCCTCCCCCAGCGACATCTCGAGACCCGCCACACCGGACGCTCCGACCGAGCCGAGCTTGAAGCGGCCCAGGGTGTTGATCGTGCCGACCGCCGTGGACTCGGTCATGCCGTAGCCCTCCAGCACCGGCACCCCGGCCGCGTGGAAGAACCGCAACACCTCGCGGGAGATCGGCGCGGCACCGGAGAGCGCCTGCACGAGCCGGCCGCCGAACGCCGCGCGGACGTTCGCGAACAGCGCGTCGACCTGCTCGAACGCGGCCGCCATCTCCGCCGGCACCGGCTCGCCCCCGGCACGCCTGCGCCGGACCTCCAGGCCCAGGGCGACGGCCTGGCCGAGCTGGTCCGCGGGCACGTTCGACGTGACGAACGTGTAGATCTTCTCGAAGATCCGCGGCACGGACGGCAGGAACGTCGGGCGGACCTCGGCGAGCTCGGGCACGATCGCCTTCATGTCCCCGCCGAAGTAGGCGAGCGCTCCACCGCGGTACATGGTGCCGAACATGATGATCTGCGCGAAGACGTGCGCGAGCGGCAGGAACAGGTAGACGACGCCGGTCATCGCGTCGATGCGGGCCTCTTCCGCGACCCGGCACAGCGCGACCCAGTTCGCGTTGGTCAGCACGCAGCCCTTGGGCGGGCCGGTGGTGCCCGAGGTGTAGATGATCAGGCTCGGGTCCTCGGGCCTGATGGCGGCCCGGCGGGAGTCGAGCACGTCGGCGAGCGGCGAGGTGCGGCCGCTGTCCTGCAGGTCCGCGATCCGCGGGCGGTCGCCGGCCGGGTCGATCGAGAACACGGTGTGCAGCTCGGGGAGCTCCGCGCCGACGGACTCGACCTTGAGGCACTGCTCCTCGTTCTCCGCCACCACGATCGACGCGCCGGAGTCGCCGACCACCCAGGCGATCTCCTCCGGTGCGCTCGACGGGTAGATCGGCACGACGATGCCGCCCGCCGCGAGCACCGCGAGCTCGACCGCCGTCCACTCCGGACGGGTGTTCGCGAGGACGCAGACCCGGTCGCCCGCCTTCAGTCCGGCGTGGACGAACCCGGACGCGAGGTCCAGCACCACCTCGGAGACCTCGGCGTAGGTCTGCTCGCGCCACTGCCCGTCCTGCTTGAACCGCCACGCCACCGCGTCGCCGTACGCCTGCTCCGCGAGGAACGGCAGGTCGGCTATCCGGCGGACGGCTTGCACCGCGCTCGGGCTGGTGACTCCGGCGGTCATGGCGGCTCCTAGAGGCCTGGGGAGGGGATCTTCAGGCGGGCACGACCTGCACTCGGGTGCCGTTCAGCACGGCCGTGCCCGAGAGCGGGTCGATGCGGAGGTCGTCGGTGAGGAGGTTGACGTTCACGCCGGCGTGCTCGCCCGCGACGGTGAGCCGCGTGCCGGGCTGGTCGTGGCCCCAGCCGTGCGGCATCGAGACGACACCGGGCGCGATGTCCGCGGTGACCTCGACGAGCACCTCGATCTTGCCGATGCGCGAGGTGACCTGGGCGGTCGCGCCGTCGGTCAGGCCGATGCGGGTGGCGTCACCGGGGTTGACGAGCAGCGTGCACAACGGCTTGCCCTTCACCAGCGCGGGCACGTTGTGCATCCAGGAGTTGTTGGTGCGCAGGTGCCTGCGGCCGACGAGGACCATGCCGGTCTCGGGTGTGCCGAGGGCCTCCCGCACGCGCGGCAGGTCGTCCATGATCGGCTGGGGAGTGAGCTCGATCTTCCCCGACGGCGTGCGGAGGATCTCCGGCAGGCGGGACGTGAGCGGGCCGAGGTCGATGCCGTGCGGGTTGTCGAGCAACTGCTGGAGCGTCAAGCCGTACGCGCCGGTGCGGAGTTTGAGGTCCAGCAGGCGTTCCTCGCGCGTCTCGCCCTCGGGTTCGAAGTCGGCCCCGGCCTTCTTCGCGAGGTCGGCGAGCTGGAACGCCGCGATGGCGTCGAGATCGGCCGCGGGGCCCAGGCCGCTGAAGATCGTGGCGAGCCGGAGGAAGATCTCCGTCTCGTCGACCCTGCCCTCCTCCAGCGGGATCGCGGCGCGCGAGTACTTCGCGACGTTGCGGACGGAGTTGTTGAGGAACGCGATGTCGTAGTGATCGCGGCGGGACGGCGGCGGCGTCGGCAGGATGACGTCCGCGTGCCTCGTGGTCTCGTTGAGGTACGGGTCGACGCTGACCATGAAGTCCAACGAGGACAGCGCCTCGTTCACGCGCGCCGAGTTCGGCAGCGACAGCGCCGGGTTGCCGCCGACGGTGAACAACGCCCGCACCTGGCCCTCGCCGGGCGTCTCGATCTCGTCGACCATCGTGACGGCCGGGAACTCCCCCATCACCTCGGGGTGGCCCTGCACGCGGCTGTGCCAGCGCCCGATGCCGAACCCCTTGCCGGTGCCCGGTCCCCGCCTGCTGTGCGCGGGCAGCGGCCACATCGCGCCGCCGGGCCGGTCGAGGTTGCCGGTGAGGACGTTGAGCGTGTCGACCGCCCACGACGCGACCGTGCCGAACTCGACGGTCGTCGTGCCGATCCGGCCGTAGACCACGGCGCGTTCGGCCGCGGCCAGCCGCCTCGCGAGCGCCCGGATCGTCTCCGCGTCGATCCCGGTGCGTTCCTCGACGGCCTCGGGACCGAACGGCTCGACGTGCGCGCGGATCACCGTGTGGTCGGTGACGTGCCCGGCGAGGTCCCTGAGGTCGACCAGGTCCTGGGCGAAGAGCTCGTGGATCAGCGCCAGCAGCAGGAACACGTCCGTACCGGGCCTGATCACGACGTGCTGGTCGGCGGCCTGGGCGGTCCGGCTGCGGCGCGGGTCGACGACGACGAAGCTGCCGCCGCGCTTCTGCAGGGCCTTGAAGCGGCCGGGCGCGTCCGGGACCGTCCAGAGGCTTCCGTTGGACGAGAACGGGTCCGCGCCCAGCACGAGCATGAAGTCGGTGCGGTCGATGTCGGGCACCGGGATGGAGAAGATGCCGCCGAACATGTGGCCGACCTGGACGTGCTTGGGCATCTGGTCGACGGTGCTCGCGGTGAAGACGTTGCGGCTGCCCAGCGCCTTGCGCAGCGGTCCGGCGTAGAGGCCGCCGGCGAGCGAGTGGACGACCGGGTTGCCGAGGTACATCGCGACGGTGTTGCGGTCCGGGAAGTCCTTGAGGCGTTCGTCGACGTAGGCGAAGGCCTCCTCCCAGGTGGCCTCCCGGAACTCGCCGTCGCGCTTGATCAGCGGGGTGCTCAGCCGATCGGGGTCGGCGTCGAGCGTGCCGAGCGCCGCGCCCTTGGGGCAGAGGAAGCCCTTGCTGAACTCGTCCTCGCGGTCGCCGCGCACCTTCGTGATGCGGTCGCCCTCGACCGTCAGCTCCAGCCCGCACGTCGCCTCGCAGAGCGGACAGGTCGTGAACACGGTCCTCATCGGGTCCCCTAACGCGGCTTGTTACCAACGGGTACTAGGCGCCGGCCATCGGATGCAACCGCCCGGCCGAGGTCGACCCGAACGGCCCAACGACCGCCCGAGAGTCGCCGAGCATACCAGCCGGTATGTCGATTTGCACTGGTCAAGACCGGGTGCACTTCCGGAACCACGCGGTACCTATCTACGGAGTGAGTCCAGGTGGGTACGCCGGGTCGTCAGGTCTGGCCATCACGTGTGCACGGGTGCAGCATGTGTCGGTGAACGCCGCAATCCGGACCGTCGCCACGATCGCCGCAGTCGCGCTCGCGTACTTCGCGACCGCGCAGGTCGGCCTGGTCCTGGCCCTCGTGGAGGGTCAGGTCACCCCGCTGTGGCTGCCGACGGGCATCTCCGTGGCGGCACTGCTGATGTCGGGCCGCCGGATCTGGCCGGGGATCACGTTCGGGGCGTTCGCCGCCAACATCTCGCTGGGCGCGCCCCTGTTCTCGGCGTTGCTGATCACCGCGGGCAACACCGCCGCGCCCCTGCTCGCCTGGTACCTGCTGACCCGCTTCGGCTTCCGTCCCGCGCTCGACCGGCTGAAGGACGCGCTGCTGCTCGTGTTCGCGGGCGCGCTGGGAGCGATGCTCGTCAGCGCGGTCGTCGGCGCGGCGGCGTTGAGGATCGGCGGCGTGATCCCGTGGCACGACGTGCCGGCCGTGGTGTCGGTGTGGTGGACCGGCGACGCGATGGGCGTGCTGGTGTTCACGCCGCTGCTGCTCACCCTGCCCCGGCGCTGGACCGCCCCGCCGCGCCGGCTCGTCGAGGCGGGAGCACTGCTGGTCACCACGGCGGTGCTCGCGTCGTTCGTGACCGTGTCGGGGTCGCGGTTGCTGTTCCTGGTGTTCCCGATGCTGATCTGGGCCGCGCTGCGCTTCCAGCACACGATCGCCGCGCCGTGCGCCGTGATCATCTCCGTGGCCGCCGTGATGTCCGCGGCCGGCGGCCACTTCGCCGCCCACGACCTGCTGACCACGATGATCGTGCTGCAGGCGTTCAACGGCTCGGTGGCGCTGACCGGGCTGATCCTGAGCGCCATCACCAGCGAGCGCAACGAGGCCAGGCAGGCCATCGAGCGGGCGTGCGTGCAGCTGGCCGAGACCGTCGCGCGCTACCAGGAGGACGGTGCGCGCGCACGGCTCGGCCGCGTCGTGCCGCCCGCCTAGAAGGGCTTCGTCTCGCTCGCGATCTCACCCAGGACGTCGCTCAACGGCCTGGCCGACTGCGCGCCCAGCGACGCCACCTGACCGGGCGGCACCGTCTCCGCGATGTCCGTGCCCGCGCACGTGACCCGGGAGGCCGGCAGGATCCCCGACACCAGGTACTTGTTGACCAGCGTGTCGACGCAGGTGTTGCGGCGCAACGCGTAGTGGCCGTGCTGGCCGTCGTTCGCCACGCTGATCAGCGGCTGGCTCAGGTGCTCCGCCATCACGCGGCCGTTGGCGAGCGGGGTCTGCGTGTCACCGTCGGAGTTCACGACCAGACCGGCCGGGTACTTGCGGGTGATGGCCGGGATCTTCTCCGGCCGCTGGAACGCGCGGAACGTGCAGTTGGTCGGCGCCATGTAGTCGACGGTGCCGCCGTACGGGTTGGTGTCACGCCAGCGCTTCATGTCGTTGTAGTAGGTGTTGACGTCGGAGAACCAGTCCCACTCGCACACCACTGCCTGGAAGGTGCCCGGCGAGGTGGGTTCGATGTCGCCCTTCTTCAGCGCCGCCACGATCGCGGAAGCCTCCGCCGGGGCCGCCGCGCCCGCCTTGATGGAGGCGATGTGGCGGGAGAACGCGGCCCACGAACGGCGGTAGCGGGTGGCGCCGGCCGCGTAGTCGAACGAGGTCACGTCCGCGTAGCCGCCGTACGGGCCTTCCTTCAGCTTCGCGGCGATCTCGTCGAGCTCACCACGTACCGCGGCCGGGGTGGTGCCGAGGCCGTAGGTGCCGTTGCGGGCGGCGGTCCACTCCGTCCACTTCTTCAGGTTGTCGGTGATGGCGTCCACCACGTCGACGTCCTGCTCGTGCCACGTCTTCAGCGGGTCGAGCGCGGAGTCGAGGACGCTGCGGTCGAGGAACTTCGGGAACAGGGAGCCGTAGACGGCGCCGAGCTGCGTGCCGTAGGAGTAGCCGACGTAGGAGATCTTCTTCTCCCCCATGGCCCCGCGGATGACGTCCATGTCGCGGGCGGTGTTCATGGTGGAGATGAACCGGCGCATCTCACCGCCGCCGCGCTGGCAGTTGTCCTCGACGGCACGGGCGTAGTCCGACCAGTCCGAGAGCTGCGAGTCCGTTGGGCGCGAGGGGAACTCGTCGTCGGACGGCGTCGAGATGCACCGGATGTTCGTCGACCGGCCGACACCGCGCGGGTCCATGCCGATGACGTCGTAGATCTTCAGGACCTCGGTCTGGGCGTTGAACCAGTGCACGGCGCCGAGACCCGACCCGCCGGGGCCACCGGGGTTCGTCATCAGCACGCCTCTGCGGCGCGCCGGGTCCGTGGCCTTCTTGCGCGAGATGGCGACTTCCAGGTTGCCGTTGCCCGGGTTCCTGTAGTCCATCGGCACGACGACCGTGGCGCACTCGACCCCCGTCGAGGGCGTGACCCAGCCCGCCGGGCACTCGGCCCACGCGATGGTCTGGGTGTAGTACTCGTCCAACGGGCCAGGCGCCGCCTGGGCCGTTCCCACCAGGGACATGAACAGCGGAGCGGCCAAAGCCGCCGCGCCCCAACGCTTCCTCACCGCGTACCCCTCACGATCGTCGGTCAGCGACAGAACGCTGTCGCAGTCGCGGACCCGGTCGACACCCCCGAAGGTCGGGTGAAATTGACCGAAGTGGGGTAGGAAGGGGTATGGACCCGGTCAAGGCGTTGAAGCAGGTGGCGTTCCACCTGGAACGGGCCGGCGAGCCGACCTACCGCGTCCAGGCGTTCCGCAACGCGGCCGCCGTCCTCGCCGACCTCGACCCCGCCGACGTGGAGAAGCGGTCCCGTCTCGGCACGCTCACCGACCTCAAGGGCGTCGGCAAGTCGACGGCGGGCGTCGTCGTGGACGCGCTGGCGAACCGCGAACCGTCCTATCTGGCGAAGCTGCGGCACGTCGACATCACCGGCGGCGAGGAGATGCGGGCGAGGCTCAAGGGCGACTGCCACGTCCACTCCGACTGGTCCGACGGGGGCAGTCCGATCCGCGACATGGCGGAGGCGGCGCGCGACCTCGGGCACGAGTTCATGGTGCTGACCGACCACTCGCCGCGCCTGACCGTCGCGAACGGACTGAGTCGCGAACGGCTGGAGAAGCAGCTGGAGGTGGTGGCCGAGCTGAACGCCGAGCTGGCGCCGTTCCTCGTCCTCACCGGCATCGAGGTCGACATCCTCGACGACGGCTCCCTCGACCAGGACGAGGACCTGCTGGCACGGCTCGACGTCGTGGTCGCGAGCGTCCACTCGAAACTGAAGATGCCGCGTGCCGAGATGACCCGCCGGATGGTCAACGCGGTCAGCAACCCGCACGTCGACATCCTCGGCCACTGCACCGGCCGGCTGGTCGTGGGCAAGGGCCGCCCGGAGTCCCAGTTCGACGCGGAGAAGGTCTTCGAGGCCTGCGCCGCGCACGGCACCGCCGTCGAGATCAACGCACGGCCCGAGCGCCTCGATCCCCCGCGCCGCCTGCTCAGCCTGGCCGTCGACGCCGGGTGCACGTTCTCCATCGACAGCGACGCGCACGCGCCCGGCCAGCTGGACTGGCTGAACTACGGCTGCGCGCGGGCCGAGGAGTGCGGCGTCGACCCGGACCAGGTGATCAACACGAGGAGCGCAGCTCGGCTGCTGTCCGGGTGAGGTGCTCGTACCAGCACACGAGCGGCCCGGTGTCGGCCAGCGCGCGGCCCAGCGCGACCCGGCACAGGTCCCGGACCGGTTCGGGGTCCCACGCGGCCACCAGGGCCTGCATCGGAGTCCTGTTCGATGAGAGTCGCGCCTGAGGCGGGTCCTGGTGGTGCGGCCGAACGGCCCGCACACCGCTGTTGTACGTGGGTCGTTCGGCCGTGCCGCCAGGGGCCTCGTCAGGCCCGGCTGTCGCGAACATGGACTTCGATGCAGGCCCTGGGTCGTCGAAGGACCCCAGCGTGCCGAGCGCGTAGGCCTCCAGCCCGGCGCAGATCGGCACGACCGTCCCGTCGACCTGCACCACGAACGGGTCGACCCGCACGAACGCCGTGGGATCGGCCCGCAGCACCGCGGCGGACGTGACGTCGAACTGGACCTCGACGGCGTCGTCCTCGGCGACGCGGGTGAGCTCGACCGCCGCGTAGACCAGGTCGACCCGGTCTACGCCGTGCGGCCGCACTCGTACCTTGCGGGCCCCCTCCGCGACCGCCTCGGCGGCCAGGCCCCGCAGCATCGCCACGGTGTCCGGCACCAGGTCGATCAGCACCGTCACCCGGTGCCCCTGCGCGGCGTGTTCTCCCACCTCGTCCAGCGCGACCACCAGCTCGGCTCCGGGTACGGCCGTGAGCCAGCGGGGGTCGCGGACCTCGACTCCCATGTCTCTGCGGAGCACGCCGCAGGCGTGGAAATACCGCTCACCGGGTCATCTGGATTTTCCGTCTGGCCGTATCAGCCGGGTGCCCGCTTCCATCAGAGTGGAGTACGGCCCCGAATGGTCCGATCGAGGGACTTCCTTCACACCATCGGGAACACCGATAACGGCTGATCAGATGCGAGCGAAGTGAAGGTGGGAGGGAGCGAGAATGCGCCGCCAGTTCATCGTGCCCGCGGAGTCCTGCGCCAGGAGTGAGACCGAGGCGCGCCGCACGGTGCTGCGCGACCTCCACGACGGTGTCGGCCCCTCGCTCGCCGCGGTCGCCCTCGGGCTGCGGTCGGCGCGGCAGCTGCTCACCTCGGACCCGGCCGGTGCCGCCCGGCTGCTCGTGCTGCTCGAGGACGAGATCCACTCGGCGATCGGCGACATCAAGGCGCTGGTCGCGAACGAGAGCCCCGCCGCCGTGGTCAAGTTCGGTCTGGTGGGAGCCGTCGAGACGTTCGTGGACGCGTTGAGGTCGCGTCTGCACGTCGAGATCGAGGTCGTGGTGCTCGGGGAGATCCCGCCCCTGCCCGACCCGGTGAGCGTCGCGGCGTACCGGATCGTCCGGGAGGCGCTGACGAACGTCGTGACGCACGCCGAGGCGCGCACATGCGTTGTGCGGCTGTGGTTCGACGCCGAGCTGCACGTCGAGGTGGTCGACGACGGGGTGGGCGCGGCCGAGGTGACGACCGGCGTGGGGCTCGCGTCGATGAGGCAACGGGCCAGCGACCTCGGCGGCGACTGCCGGGTCGAGCCCGGCCACGGCGGCGGCACCAGACTCGCGGCCGCGCTGCCGGTCTCATGAGCCTGCGCGCGCTGGTCGTGGACGACCACCCGTTGTTCCGCCAGGGCGTGATGGCGGTGCTGACCGACAGCGGCATCGACGTCGTGGGAGAGGCCAACGGTGGGACGCCGGCCGTCGAACTGGCGCGGGCGTTGCAACCGGACGTGATCGTGATGGACCTCAACATGCCCGACCTCGGCGGCATCGAGGCGACGCGCCGGATCGTCGCCGCGCGACCGTCCGCACGGGTGCTGGTGCTGACGATGTTCGAGGACGACGAGTCGGTGTTCGCGGCGATGCGGGCCGGTGCGCGGGGCTATCTCGTGAAGTCCTCGCGGCCGCAGCAGATCGTCGCCGCGGTGCGCGCGGTCGGTGAGGGCGAGGCGATCTTCAGCCCCGGCGTGGCGACGCGGCTGCTCGACTTCTTCGCCACCGCCCCACGTCCGAGCGCGCTGCCGGAGCTGACCGGCCGCGAACGCGAGGTCGCCCGGCTCATGGCCGCGGGCAAGGGCAACGCCACGATCGCGCGGGAGTTGGTGCTGAGCACCAAAACCGTGCGCAACCACGTGTCCCACATCCTGCGCAAGCTGCAGGTCGCGGATCGTGCCCAGGCGGTAAACGCACTTCGGGACCGTTCGGGATAAGTGCCCGTGTCGGCCGGGACGCACCCGGCAGGATGATGGACGCAGTCGTCAGAAGGGGAGCTGATGAACGCCGAGCCCGTCACCGTCGTCCTGCACGCCACCGACTCCATCACCCGCGCGGGCGTCACCGTCGCGCTGCGGTCCCGCCCGGAGATCAGGCTCGTCGAGCCGGAGACCACCGAGACCTGCGTCGCCCTCGTCGTCGCCGAACGTCTCGACGAGAACGTGCTGCAGCTGCTGAGAAAGCTGCAGTGCCAGCCGAACCCCGGCATCGTGCTGATCGCCGGGGACGTGGCCGACGCCGAGCTGCTCGACGTCGTCGGCAGCGGGGTGTCCGCCGTGCTGCGGCGGGCCGACGCGACACCGGACACGCTGGTCCGGCTGATCCGCGCCGCGCACGCCGGGGAGGGCTCGCTGCCCGCCGACCTGCTCGGCCGGTTGCTCGGGCGCGTCTCCCAGCTGCAGCGCAACGTGCTGCGCCCCAACGGGTTGAACCTCGCCGGCATGTCGAGCCGGGAGACCGAGGTGCTGCGGATGATCGCGGACGGCCTGGAGACCAGGGAGATCGCGGAGCGGCTGTGCTACTCGCAGCGCACGGTGAAGTCGATCCTGCACGACATCACCAACCGCTTCCAGCTGCGCAACCGCGCCCACGCCGTGGCCTTCGCGTTGCGGGAAGGCCTGATCTAGCGTCATGCGGAGCGTCCGTTGAGCACGACCGACGGGGTGCACGAGCCCTTCGGTTGCGGGTTCTGGCAGCTCACCCGGAACACGATCTTCTCGCCCGGCTGGAACCGCAGCGGTTCCTGGAAGTGCTCGTCGCGGTCCCGGAAGTTCCCGAGCCCGATGACCCGGATCGTGCTGCGGGTCCCGGCCGCGTCCCGGACGAGCTGGGCGGTGCCCGTGTCGCCCTTGGCGTTCTCGAAGAAGATGTCCTTGATGAGGAAGGTCTTCTTGTCGTCCGGCGGGGTGAAGGTGACCTCGGTGAACGAGCCGGTGTTCGCGACGATCGGCGCGGTGACGTCGATCCGGAACGTCACCGGTTCCCCGCTCTCGGCGGGTTTGGGCAACGTCGGCGTCGCGCCGGTGTCGCCCGGTTTGATGCCCAGCGCGTCGAGCGCCTGACCGGCGTTCGCCGCGGCCTGCTTCGACTCGTCCTTGGCCGCCCCGGCGGCGCTCGCCGCCTGGTCCGCCCTGTCCTTGATCTCCTTGCTCTCCTGCTGCATCGCCTCGCGCGCCGCGGTCTTCACGGCGGGCGCCAGCACCGTGAACCACAGCGCCGCCAACGCCCCCGCGATCAGCAGGAGCGCGATCAGCAACGGCAGCAACCACTTCGGCAGCAGCTGCCGCTGGACCATCGTGCCCTGCGCGATCAGCGGATCGCCCTGCTCCGGTGTGATCTCGACCTGGAACGGGTGCCGCTTCGGCTCCCCGCGCAGGAACCGCCGGCGCGGCTTCGCCCGCAGCCGCACGAACGCCGTCGTGCCGGGCGGCAGCGCGACCTCGGCGCGGTCCAGCCGGAAGTCCAGCTCGTCCTCGGGGTCGACGGCCCGCAGCCGCAGCATCGCGGGCGAGTTGCCGACGTTGTCGACGGCGACCTCGAACTTGGCCTTCCGCGCGCCCTCGGCCTTGGCGGGCACCAGCTCCGCGGCCACGTCGGTGAACGCGCCGACCGCGACGACGCCCTCCTCGACGACGGAGCCGTTCGGGTCCTCGCGGGAGATGACCCGGACGCCGAACGGGACCGTGCCCGCGTGGACGCCCGTCTGGCGGGGCGGCGCGAACCGGATGAGGACCGGCGCGGACTCGCCGGGGTTCAGGTTCACCACGGCCGGCTCGGCGTGGCTCCAGGACGCGGCCTCGCCGACGACGTCGATCGTGAACTGGTCCACCAGCTCACCCGCGTTGCGCACCATCACCTGGCACGTGACGTCGCCACCCGGCGCGACCGACAAGTCCGAGGTGGACAGTGTCGCTGTTGCTCCCATGTCGTGAAGTCTCCTTCGTGTGCCCTCCGCTGACAGCGGCGTTCCAGGCGTGGCCGGGTGCGCTCTTCACTGCCCCTTGGGGAAGTGGGCCTAGCCTCGTTCGATGAAGTCGGAGGGTTGGCTCGTGTTCGGCAGCACCAGGAAGTCGCCCGACCGCACCTCGCCGAACCGGGTGCCCTCGACCGTCGCCACCAGTGCCTGTCGCGGTCCCTCGGTGTCGTTGTGGAAGACCAGCATCTGCGCGGTGAACGTGCCGTCCGCGGTCGTCAGCTCGCCCGGTGTCTCGGAGATGCCCGGTGACCAGCCGAGCCTGATCCTGGCGCCCGGCGGGAAGTCCTTGCCCTGCGCGGAGACCACGCCGCCCAGTGGTCCGGCCTGCTGGTCGAGGGTGATCACCGGCTGCCGGACGACGATCTGGGTGGAGGCCACGTTGTCGGACGCGATCTCGTCCGGGCCGGTGGCGACGACGACGCCGACCAGTTCGCGGTCGACGGCCTGGGTGGCCGGGATCGTCAGCTCCACCTCGGTCCGGCCGTCCGGGCCGAGCGTGCCGACGAGGCACTCCGGCTCGCAGCCGAACGCCGACGCGACCACCCGCACGTCCGTGAGCGTCGATCCGGAGCTGTTGAGCACGGTGAAGGTGACGGTGACGTCGTCGCCGCCGACGAACGCCGGTTGCGGGCTCGCCGTCACCACCAGCGAGAGCGATCCGGTGCGTTCCAGGACTTTCACGGTGACGCGGGAGGTGATGGTGCCGACCGCGGCGGTCACCTCGTGCTCCCCCGCCGTCGTGCCGGTGGCGTCGCCGCTCACGACCCTGCGCTGCCCTGGAGCGATGGAGCCCAGGTTCGCCCCGGCCGGTCCGCCCCGCAGGCCCGGCGGCATCGTGACGGTCAGCGTGGCGGGCGCGGGGGCGAAGCCGGTGTTCGCGACGGTCACCTCGATCGTCGTCATGCCGTTGAACGGGATCTCGGCCGGGGTGGCAGTCGTGGTCACGGTGAGCCGCGGCAGCCGTTGCACGGTGGGCTGGCTCGCGTTCCGGGTGAGCAGCCGCGGGGTGCCGCCCTGCACGGGCACGGTCCACAGGTCCGCCGGCTCTTCGACGTCGGCGGACGCGAAGACGAGCCGCGTGCCGTCCGGGAGCCAGGCCGCGTCGCGCGGGCGGGCGATGGTGCCGCCGTCCTCCACGACGACGCGGGCGCCGGTGCCGTCCGCCTTCACCGTGCAGATCCGCTCGTCCTGGGTGAACGCGAGGCTCTGGCCGTCAGGGGACCACGCCGGATGTTCGTCGGAGTAGCCGTCGCACTCCTCACCGAAGCGCGCGGACAGGTCGAACTGGCTGGTCCCGTCCGGGGTGACGAGCCAGATCCGCGAGCCCTCCGGGTCGTCCCCGGTGATGGTGACGATCGCGGTGTCGGTGCCGGTGTTGCCCAGGGCGTCGGTCGCGGTGCAGGTCACCGTCGTGACGCCGATCGGGAACCTCGTGCCGGACGGGGGCGTGCACACCGGGGTGAGGGCGCGGTTCTGCGAGTCGGTCGCGGTCGCCTGGTAGGTGATCGGCGTGCCGGTGCCGTCCTGGGCGCGCGCGGTGACGTCGTCGATGCGCACCAACGGTCTCGCCAGGTCGGCGACCTGGACCTCGACGGTGTGGACGTAGCCGGGCCTCGCCTCCTGGTCGTTGTTGAGGCGGAACTCGACGGTGCAGCGCAGGGTGCTGCCGGGAGTGGCGTCCGGCGCGAGGGTGAACCTCTCGGTGAACCTGACGTCCTGCCCGCTCGGTGCGGTCACCGGGCCCGGCGGGGTGAGCGCGACGCCGAGGCCGTCGTCGCACCGGGAGACCGGGCTGATCCTGACGTCGAGGTCCTTGATGCCGTCGAGGATCGCGGTGCTGATCTCCCCCGGTCTGTTCTCGTCGAAGGTCTGCAGCGAGCCGTCGGTGGCCTCCACGAACCGGGTCGCCTGCCCGAACTCGTCCAGCCCGCCGCTGTCGATGCCGACGAACCGGATGTTCTCGCGCCGCAGGGCGGTGATCGCGTTGTCGACGGTGTCGTCCCGGTTCGGCGGCATCAGGCGCTCGGCGGTGCCCTCGTCGCCGATCACGACGACGACCCTGCTCGAGTCGGGCCGGAAGGTGAACGCGCCGGTGGCCGTGCGGATCAGTGCGTGGGCCCAGACCTCGGTGGAACCCTGGTCCCGGATCACGTTCACCTCGCCGATCCCGGCGACGGGGTCCTCGTCGAATCCGGAGTGGACGGTGAACGTCCTGCCCTCGTTCTCCGGTCCGGCGAAGCTCGCGATGCCGAACCGGGACTCGGGTTGCAAGGCCGAGATGTCGCCCATGATGTCGATGAGGGTCTTCTTGACGCTGGCGATCTCCCCGTCCATCGAGCCGCTGATGTCGATCATCAGCACGACGTCCGGCTTCGGCGGGACGCGCGGGGTGCGCACGACCTGCTCGACGTCGAACGTGCCGCCGCGGCGGGCGGGGCGGTCGGTGGCGGGCACGGTGATCTGCGGCGGTGGCTGCCGGATCGTGCTCGACCGGCGGGTGATCGCGAGGGTCCGGCCGTCCGGGGACCAGTCCGGCTGGGTGTCGTCCGCGCGGAGGTGTTCGGGGATCGGGATCTCGCCGGTCTTGGCGCCGTCGGCGACCCGGTGGATCTGGATCCTCGGGGCCTCCCCGTCGCCGAGGGGGATCCAGGCGACGAGCGCGATGCTCGTGCCGTCCGGGGACCAGGCCGGTTGTGACTGCCTTCGAGGTTCGGCGTTGAGGCGACTGGGGTTCGTGCCGTCGGCGTTGGCGATCATGACGTGGTCGTCGTCGACGTAGGCGAGCCTGGTGCCGTCCGGCGAGAAAGCCGGGTCGTACTGCTCGCGGGCGGTGCCGGTCAGGTTGGTGCGCGCGTTCCCGGTGCTGTCCACCTTGAAGACGTGGTCGTCGTTGCTCGTGAAGCCGATGTCGAAGGGTTCGGTGGCCGGCTGGGCCGACAGCACCGGTACCGGCACCACGAGCAACGCCACGAGCAGCAACGGGAGTGCGCGCACGGTCATTTCACCTGCTTCTCGAACAGCTCGATCTCGCTGATCACCGTGTCGGTGCTCTCGGTCGACGGGTAGACGCCCGCGACGAGCACCTGGACCTGCTGGACGCCGTCGCCGTTCGCGATGGCGTGCTCCTGCTCGTCGGGTGCGTCGGTGAGGGTGATGTCGTCGGTCTTGCCCGTGTCGAACACCAGCGTGAGGCGTTGCGGCCGTTGGGAACCCAGGTACTTCTTGGGGTCGCCGCTGTAGACGATCATCCGGCGCAGGTCGGTCCTGCGATCGAACCGGATGGTCAGCGCCGGGGTCTTCGGGTCGGTCTGGGCGGCCCAGAAGGTGCCCTTGTCCGTGTCCATGGCGAGCGCCGCCGGGTGGTCGGGGCGTTCCTGCGAGGCGCTGATCGAGCTCTGCCGGACCGGCACCCACTTCTCGACGAAGATGCCCGCCACGGCGTCCTTGGCCGCGACCGCCTGGGTGTTCACGCTGCTGCGGAACGGCTGGGAGAAGCCGTAGAGGGCGGCGAACAGCAGCACCGCGACCACCAGCGTCCAGCGCACCGCCGTGCCGACGCCCTGGCGGACCTTGGTGGTCGTCCTGACCCGGCGCGGCCTGCTGCCGCTCTCCAGAACCTTCGGGCCCTTGCGCCACCGCTTCCACCACGGTTGCCGCTCGACCGTCGCGTCGAGGAGGGTGTGGCCGCAGACGGCGCAGAACCGCCGGGTGGCCACGTTGCCCGAGCCGCACTGGCCGCAGATCAGGTCGCCGGGCTGCGGCTGCCGTCTGAGCGTCTGCTGTGGACGGTGGTGTGGCTGTTGTTGCTGCGGCTCGTCCGGGCGGACCGGGCCCGCCTGGGCCTGGGCCCCGGTCCACTTCAGGAAGTCCCCGCAGTTGCCGCAGAACTCGGTGCTGGGCGCGTTGTGCTCGCCGCAGGTCTGGCAGACGATCATGTGGTCACCTCGATGGTCGTGGCGACGTGGGCGGGCACCATCCGGCGCACCGCCGCGGTGATGCGCGCCCGGTCCACCGCGTCCGGGTGCTCCACCCGGACGCGGATCAGCACGTGCGCGGGCGAACGGCCGGGCAGGGGGCCGTCCGGGGTCGCCGAGGTCGCGGTGCCGCCGCTGTCCGCGATGTCGACGCGGCCGCCGGTGAGCAGCCAGACGTGTTCCGCGAGGCCTCTCCTGGTGCCGCGGAACCGGTGCAGCCTCACGGCGCGGGCCACGAGCTCACGGCGTTGGGCGGAGGACCAGTTCTCGTCCAGGTCGAGCGCGACCCAGCCCGCGAGCCAGTCCACGAAGTCCTCGGGGGCGAGCCGCGGGTCGAGGTAGGCGCTGAGGCAGTCGAGGACGGTGAAGACCGGCGCCAGGACCTCGTCGAGTGCCTGGGTGAAGCGCTGGGTGAAGTCGTCGTCGGTGTAGACGGCGGGCATGCGTTCGCCCAGGGGGTGCGGGGAGACGAGGTCGTCCACGGCGGCTCTCATGCCCTCGCCACCCTGACCTGGTGTCCGTAGGAGAAGGCGAGGCCGTTCGGCGGCAGGTCGACCCGTTGCACCGACTGGCTCCGCTCGCCGGTGGCCAGGTTCGCCGCGTACAGCTTGACGTCCTCGACCAGCTCGACGCCTTGTACGCGTTGCAGCACCGCGTAGATCTCGCCGGAGTGCACCGGCCTGCCGAACGGCCAGCCCGTGCCGTCCGCCCCGCCGCGGATCGGGTCGAGGTGGTCGCCGAGCGCGTCCATCGCCCGTGCCCGGACGGCCTCGGTGGGGGTGCCGGGGCGTGCCTTGAGGTCCGCGACCACCGTGACGCCCTGGTAGAACGGCGGTTCGACGCTCACCCGCGCGCCGACGCACCGGCGTGCGTCGAGGTGGCGGGCGATCCGGCCGAGGGTCTCCTGGTCGACCTGGAAGGCCGCGAAGTTCGGTTCCTCGTGCTGGGGCACCGCCGGGACGACCAGCACGCGCACGCCGTCGTCGCCCGGCGCGCACCGCACCCGTGCGACCTCCGGAGCGGCCTCCCTGGCGAGGATCTCGTAGTCCTCGGCCGTCACCGCCCGGTCGCGCGTCCGCAGCGACAGCGGGCCTCTCAGGGCCGCGTCCTCGACCGACTCCCCCGCGACGCCACCACGGCCGGGCCTGCGGTTCGTGACGGTGCTGACGAACGGCACCGGGTCCCGTTGCACGGTCACGAGGTTGCGCGCGACGTTGCCCCGCACACCGCCGCCGGTCCGGTACTCGGGGACGCGGATGGCCGCCGACTTCGCCGGGACGGCGCCGTAGTGGCGCAGCGTGCCGTCCTGCCGGCGCACCGCCGGGCCGAAGATGATCTGGCCCTCGGTGTTGTCCAGCAGGAAGTGCCGGTCCTGCGGGCCCGACTCGACGAACTCGCGGACCTCGGTCCAGGTGTCCCAGCCGTCCGTGGTGGCGACCTCGACGGTGATCGGCTCACCCGCGACGACGGGGGTCCTGGCGAGCGGGAACCGTTGGCCCGCCACGCCTTCCGAGACACCGATGGTCTCTGACCTGACCACGTCGGCGTGCACGGCCTCGGTGGTGCCACCGATCGTCGACGCGGTGACGTCGCGGAGCTTCGGCGGGCGCTGGTAGAACGGCTGTCCGGGCCACAGCTCGGTGGCGCGGCAGCGCAGCCAGCCCGCGCGCTGCCTCGTCAGGATCGACGTGGTGTGGCCGGCCGGAACGTGCACGACCACGTCGCCCGCGGAGTTGAAGCCGCCGTTGGTGAAGTGGTCGACCTCGCAGGCGGCCCAGCCCTCGTCGGTCCAGGCCTCCCACGCCCACGGCGGGTCGGCCGGGTTGATGCCGGAGCCCATCGGGTCGCAGTCGAACCTCAGCAGCACCGCGCAGCCGGGGACCGCGTCGGACAGGCCGAACAGCACGGCGTCGTCCTTCTGCGGCTGCTCGCTGAACGCCGCCGGCTCCTTGGCGGCCCTGAGGTCGTCGGTGCGGTCGATCGGCTGGCCGTTCGCCGTGGCCGTGGCGAGGTGTGCGAGCGTGCAGGGCACGATGGTGAGGGGGCGGTCGACCGTGAAGACCACCGGGTCCTCGACGCCCTTGCGCTGCGTCGCGACCTGGTTGCCCCGCGGGACCTCCACAGGGGCTTGTTGTGCGGCCGAGAGCCAGTAGGTGACGTCGACGCGGGCGGCGGTCGGGGCGAACAGCTCGACCCCGATCAGGTCGAGGAACTTCAGGTAGTGGAGCTTCGGCACGCGGTTGAGCCGGTACATCAGCTCGTCGACCATGTGCGCGAAGGTCTCGATCAGCGTGACGCCGGGGTCGGAGACGTTGTGGTCCGTCCACTCCGGACAGTGCTGCTGGACGCGGCGCTTGGCCTCGTCCACGAGCTGCTGGAAGCGCCGGTCGTCCAGGTTCGGCATGGGAAGCGGCATCACGCACCGTCCTCGTGCGGCGGTATGACGTAGAACGGGAAGACGAGGTTGCGCGGGTCGTTGGTGGTGCTCAGGGTGTAGCGGATGTCGATCAGCAAGGTGCCGCTGCCGGCCTCGGCGAAGTCCACGACCACGTCCGTCAGCTCGATGCGCGGTTCCCACCGCTCGAGCGACTGCCGCACCTCGTAGGCGATCTGCCCGGCCGTGGTGGAGTCGGCGGGCGCGAACACCAGGTCGTGGATCGCGCAGCCGAACTCGGGCCGCATCGGGCGTTCACCGGGCGCGGTCGCGAGGATCAGCCGGATGCTCTCGACGATCTCGCGGTCGCCGCCGACGAGCGCCACCGAGCCCGTCGCGTCGGTGCGGACGGGGAAGCTGAGGCCCCTGCCGATGAACTCCATCACCCTCCTATCAGGACGGTCGGACAGCCGGGCGGCAGGATCGGCGCGCCGCAGCCGCTCGTGTCACCGACGCGGGCCGCGGGCTTGCCGCCGATCAGCACGGTCGGGCAGCCCGGTGGCACGATCGGTGTCGGCGGGTGCACCGCGGGCGGCGGGAACGAGCAGGTGTGCAGGTCCCCGACCGTCGCGGCCGGCTTGCCGCCGATGAGCACGGTCGGCACACCGGGTCCGGTGACGACGCCGGGATGGGCTGTCATGTCGGCGATTCTGGCTGCGGGTGGCATGGTTCCTCAGTTGATCCTCACGATGGCGCCCTTGACGGTCAGCGGCCCGCTTGCCGTGACCTCCGTCTGAGCCTGGCCGGCGATCTTGACCTGGGCGCCCTCCGCCTTGAGCTCGGTCTGCGCCGTGATGGACACCTTCTGCCCCTTGAGCTCCAGCGGTCCGGTGCCGGCGTCGACGGTGATGCCGTTCTGCGCCTTGACGGACACGGTCTTGCCACTGGTGATCTCGATGGTCTGGGCCTTCTGGTCGATCTTCACGTGGAACTTCCCGTCACCGCTGGAGATCACGATGCCGTCGTCCTCGACCAGCTCGACCCGGTGGCCCTTGCGGCTCACGAAGCCCCGGACCGCGATCTCGCCGCTCGAGCCGTCGACGGGCGGCCTGCTCAGCTTCGGCGGCTGGTCCTTGCCGTTGTGCAGGCCGCCGAGCACGTACGGCGCGTCGAACTCGCCGTGCTCGAAGCCGACCAGCACCTCGTCGCCGACCTCGGGCAGGACCACCGTGCCGCGGCCCGGGCCGGCGCCCTGCTGCACGGTCCGGGCCCAGACGCTGGTGAAGTCGTTGGCGAGCCAGGGGAACTTGACCTGCACGCGGCCGAGCTGCTTGGGGTCCTTGGCGTTCGTGACGATGGCGGGGACGAGTCCGTTGAGCGGCTTGTCCTTCGTGCTGTGGACGAGTCCGTAGAGCGAGCGCTCCTGCCGTCCGGAGACGGTGAACTCCGTGGTGTAGCCGGTGTGCTCGGCGAACAGGTGCCTGGTGCTGGTGAGGGTGTACCTGCCCTGGAAGGGTTCGCCGACGTTGGTGAGCGCGACCGCCGTGCCGGCCTTGAGCTCCGGATTGCCCCTGGCCACGCCGGTGAGCTCGGCGCAGGACCCGCCGAGCTGGGCCGCGAGCGCCGCCGCGGCCGCCTTGGCCTCGGCGTGCGTGCGGTACTGGCCCGTCTCCAGGTACGGCTGCGCTCGGAACTTGTCCGCGAGCTCCTTCGGGTTCGCCTGCGGGACCTCGACTCCCGCTGTGTTCGGGACGGCGGTGGCGACGACCTCCTGCTTGTTCACGAAGTCCCAGCCCCTCACCTGGACCTCGGGGACCTGGCCCGCTGTCGTGATGCCGGCCCGGAGCGCCACGAGCGTGCTGTGCATCTCGAGGACGAGCGGGTTCGTCCTGGCCTTGGCGTTGGTCTTCGGCGCCTTGGCCGGAGGTTCGGGCAGTGTGAAGTCGAGCCTGCCGTCCTTGACGGCGATCTGCGCGCCGACAGTGCGCGCGAGGCGGCTGAGGAACTCCCAGTCGCTGACGTTGTCCTGGCTGAGCTGCGTGTCCGGCCGTCCGCCGAAGCCCGGCACGTCGTCGATCGCGCCCGCCTTGATGTTCGCGCGTTCGGCGACCTTCTTCACGACGTCCGCGACCGTCATGTTCGGGTAGACCGCGACCCTGCGGCCGCGGAACAGCCTGTGCGCCTCGTCGTACCCCCTGACCTCGGTGAACGTCCCCTGTGCGTCGAGCTCCAGGCCGACCGCCGTGATCTCGCCGCTCATCAGCGGTTTCGGCCCGCCCGGGTCGGCGGTCTGGACCTTGAGCGCGGCCTTCGCCCCGATCTTCAGCCCGGCCTTGGCGAGCACGACGTGGCCGGGGTCGCGGAAGCGCAGCACGAACATGTCCGGCAGGTTGCGGCTGTCGTCCACGTAGGCGTAGGTGAGCAGCAGCTTGACGTCCGCGGGCAACGGCCGCCCCTCGACCTCGACGACGAGGTTGTTGGCGAAGCTCTCGTTAGCCATGCTGGACCTCCTCCAACGCGGGCACGAGCACCGTCGCGCCGGGGGTGAGGCGCATCGGGTCGTCGATGTCGTTGGCCTCGGCGATGTACCGCCACAGTTCCGGGTTGCCGTAAGCCTTGTACGCCAGGCTTTGCAGGCTGTCCCCGGCCGTGAGCGTGTGCGCGTTCCTGGCCGCGAGCGCACCGCTGGTGGGGTTCTGACCGCCGGGTTCGCCGCTGACCTCCTCCAGGTTGACCGTGCACAGCGCCCTGACCGGCATGCCGCCGGGCGTGAAGAGCGTGTACTTGGCGCTGACGCTCGCGACGTAACTCGGGAAGCCCGTCGTCGTGCCCCACTTGAAGATGACCCACGGCGGGCTGCCCTTGCCGTCGGTTCTGCTGTCCTTCGTGGGCACTGTGAGGGTGAAGAGCTGCTCGACCTTCTTGACGGTCGCGTCGCCCATGGTGTCGGTGGAGTCGAGGAAGATCTCCAGGCTCAGCTTGGCCGGCTCGGCCCCCTTGAACTCGGGCACGCCCGCCTTGGCCGCGTTGGGCTGAGTCTGCCGCTGCCACTTGGCGTTCTTGGCGAGCGTCAGCTCCTTGGGGTTGAACTGGAACTTGATCTCGTCGATCTGCGCCCCCGGCTTCTGCAACCCGCCGGGCTTGGGCGGCTCGTGCACCGTCAACGACGCGTGCTCCATCTTCTTGGACGTGGTCGCGTTTCCCGCGCTCGTGAAGGTGACGGTCATCGCGCGTCCAAGAACCCGTGGTGCGCCAGCTCGAGCGTCTCGGTGGCGACCTTCGTCTGCTCGGCGCTCAACTGCGGCCCGGTCCACCGCACGGGCACGACCTCGGCCAACGACCAGCTCGCGATCACCCTGCCTTCCAACGTCTTGGCCTCGATGACGGCCGTCCGCCGCTTGATGCCCGCCGCCATGCCCGCGATCCAGTTGGTGATCTTCTGGCTGTCCCGGGTGACCGGCCGCGTGAGCTTCACGTTGGGGTACTTGATGCGCGTGGGCAGCTGCCACACCATCCCGTTGTTGCCGCCCTCCTCCCGCTGCTCGATGACGAACTCACACCCGAGCCCCTCACAACTGTTGAAGGCGCCCAGGTCGTCCTTGTCCACCGACACGCTGAAACAGACGGCGACGGCTTCCTCCGGTGCACTCATCACACGTCCTCACATGTCGGTGAGCGCCCCACGACGCTCACGGTCGAGCCACAGGTCGGCCTTGAGCCGCCGCAGCAACGGGTCGTACAACTTGCGCAACAACTCCTCGGCCCCCGGCCCCTGCGCCGGCACCTCGACCCGCTGCACCTCCTGAGGCCCGACCTCGGCCACCCGCTGAACCACGGTCTCCACGACCGGCGCCTTCGTTTCGGCCACTTCCTCAGCGGCACGGGCCACCACCACCGGCAAGCTCGGGCCCTTCTGCTCGGGGACCGGTTCCGGCGCGGGTTCCGCGAACCGCTGCACGGCCCAGCTGCCGGTGAGCGGCCGCTGCGCTGCCTGCAGCACGGCGGGTTCCGGCTTGTCGGGACTCTGCGCGAGCCGCACCACGGGGAGGGCCGCAGCTTCGACAGCGCGCTGTGCGGCGACGCCGAGCGACGGCACCTCCGCCGGCCCACCGGGTGCGGCCGATGTCGCGGGTTCGCCGGGCAGTCGCTGCACCACAACGCCGAGCGACGCCGCCACCGTCGAGTCCGCGTCCCTCTGCACCTCGAGGCCGGGAAACGGTGCCTCCGGCACACCGACCGTCGATGCCGGTGTGGGGATCGGCTCACCAAGCCCCAGCCTGCGAGACCGGGTCGGCAGGGGCACGGCTCCGGAGCGCTGTACGACCGCGTCGGGCCGGCTCGCGGACGGCCCGACGTCGGCTCGGGGTTCGGGGGAAGGCGGACCGGCGTGGTCTGAGGGGACGAGCTGGAGGTCGTGGTCCGTCTGGAGGTCGTGGTCCGTCTGGAGGTCGTGGTCCGTCCGGAGGTCGTGGTCCGTCTGGCGGGGGTGATCTGTCGCGGCACGCTGGATGCCGGGCTCTGACGAGGTGAGCGGTCTGCTTGCGCCGCTTGTCGTCGTGGGCGGTGTGCCCGAGCTACCTGGCGACACGAACGGCGGAGTGCTTTGTTCTGTCGAAGCGCGCTGCAGAGCACCGCTGTCCTGCGGAGTGTGCCGCGGGAGGCCGAGACCCGCTGGGACGGGTGGCGCGCCTTGCTCGGTCGAAGCACGCCGCACTGGTGAGCTCCGCGTCGCGGAGGCGCGTTGCACGACGCCCGGCTGCACCGAGGTGAGCGGCAGGACTTCGGGCCTGGTCGAGCCGGGTGGCGGGTTCCCGTGCTCCGGAGAGACGGACGGGGCGTCCGGTTGCGACGAGGTGCGCTGCAGGCTGCTGGGCAGGGCTGGGCCGCGGTGTTCGGTTGAGGAGCGCTGCGGGGTGCCGTGTTCTGATGGAGTCGCGTGCTCCAGCCGCGTGCTGTGCCCCAGTGGGGTCGTGTCGCCGGTTGCCGGGTGCTGCCGGGTGGCGGGCTCCGGCGGGAGGGCGGCCCGTTGCACGGTGGCGGGTTCGGCCGTCGCGCGCTGCGGGGTGGCGAGTGCCGGTGGCGCGTCGCGCTCGTTCACAGCCCGTTGCAGGATGCCGAGTGCCGGTGCGGCGGCAGGTTCGATCGCGGTGCGCTGCGAGGTGCCGTGCTCCGGTAGGACTTCGCGCTCCACTGCGGCCCGCTGCGAGGTGCCGTGCTCCGGTGCGGCGGCAGATTCCGCCGAGGCACGCTGCACGGTGGCGCGTTCCGGCGCGGCGGCAGATTCCGCCGAGGCACGCTGCACGGTGGCGCGTTCCGGCGCGGCGGGAGATTCCGTCGAGGCGCGCTGTGAGGTTTCGTGCTCCGGTGGCGCGTCGGACTCGGCCGAGACCCGTTGCACGGCAGCGTGTTCCGGCACGGCGGCAGGTTCAGCCGAGGCGCGCTGCAGGGTGCCGGATTTCGGCGGGTCGTCGCGCTCGGCCGCAGTCCGTTGGAACGCGGCGCGGTCCGGCACGGTGGGTTCGGTCGCGGCCCTTTGCACGGGGGTGCCTTCCACCACGACAGGCTCGGCCACGGCACGCTGCGGGGTGCCGTGCTCCGGCGTGGCATCACGCTCAGCCGCGGCCCGTTGCACAGTGGCACGTTCCGGCACAGTGGCACGTTCCGGCACAGTGGCGCGTTCCGGCACAGCGGCGCGTTCCGGCGCGCCGGAGGGCTCAGCCACGGCCCGTTGGATGGTGGCGCGTCCCGGCGCAACAACGTTCTCCGGCGCGCCGGCGGGCACAGCCGCGGCCCGTTGCACCGTGGCACGTCCCGGCGCAGCAGCGTGTTCCGGCGCGCCGCCGGGTTCGGCCGCAGCCCGCTGCAGAGCACCGCGTCCTGCCGAACCAGCGCCGTCCGTCGCCACGGTCGGCGGTGAGAGGTCGGCCGGGCGTGACACCGGAGCAGGCTGGTCCGGAGAAGGCTTGGCCACGTCGGCGATCGACCCCGACGGCTCCGACGCCCCCACCGCGTGGGCCAGCGGCGCCAGGAACGACGGGTTCTGCCACGAGGTCAGGCTCGCGGAGTACGCCTGGACCGGGTTGATCAGCGGGTGCGGTGCCACCAGGCGTTGCAGCGGCGGGAGGGTTCGCCAGTCCGACCTGACGACCGGGAGCGAAGCGGCTGCTCGCCGTCGAAAGGGCCACACGACCGATCACCTCCCCATAGCTCTCGAAACCCCACTAGCCCGCCGAGATGCGGGCGTTGATGCGGCCGATCTCCTCCACGTACCGCAGCCGCTCCGCGTGCTCCAGGTCCAAGATGGAGTCGAGCGACCAGTGGAAGTGGTAGGCGACGTACGCGACCTCCGAGTACAGCCGGTCCGCCGCGTACGTCACGATTCCCCCAGGCGCCCCCCGGCGATGTCGACCTCGAAGCCGTGGCCGCACGACGGGCACGAGACTCCGGAACGCGTGTGGCCCTCGCTGTTGATGCGCCGGTACATGTCCTGCAGGAAGGCGAGGTCGGCGGCGAACAGGTTCTCGATCACGCCGGCGTGCACGTCGGTCACCGAGCCCAGCCGGACGACCACCCGGCCCAGCAGGACGACGGTCAGGTACGCGGCGTTCTCGCGGACCCTGTCGTCCCGCAACGGGATCAGCTCGTCGCGTGCGGTGGCGAGGCGCATCACGCCCGCACGGTGCAACACGCCCGCGTCGTCCACGTAGCCGCGCGGGAGTTCGAAGGCGAACTCCGTCTGCATCTCCACGACCGGGGACCGTCTCACTCGACTTCCATCTCCTCGTAGGTGACCGTGAGCTTCTCGGTCAGCACGGAGGTGTCGCCGGCCTTCAACGTGCCGATCTCCAGCGCCTTCGGCCAGGCGCGCATGATCTTGTAGCGCTTGATGGCCTGGCCCTCGTAGTCGTAGACGACGACCACGCCGTTCTTGCGGGCGGCGCCCATCTTGCCGAAACGGGAGTCCTTCACCCACTTCTCGAACGAGTTGTCGGAGGTGAGGCCTCGGGTGAAGACGACCTCGCCCGCCTTCATACGGCCCGGCAGCTTCTTCACGACGTACTTGCCGTCGGCCATGTTCTGCTTGAGCTCGATGACGTCCTGTTCCATCTTCAGGCCCGTCACCTCGGAGATCTGCTTGATCGTGATGCCGTCGACCTCCAGGCCGAACGAGTGGCCTACCGACGTGTCGAGATCGGGGAGTGCCATGTCGTGAACCGCCTTTACTCGTTGACCAGACTGGTGCCGCCCTGCATCTGGGCGAGCCTGAAGATGACGAACTCCGCGGGCTTCACGGGTGCGATGCCGATCTCGCAGACGACCTGGCCGAGGTCGATGCCCTCGGCGGGGTTGGTCTCGCGGTCGCACTTCACGTAGAACGCCTCGTCGGGCGTCAGGCCGAACAGGGCGCCCTTGCGCCACTCCATCACCAGGAACGCGGCGATGGTGCGGCGGATGCGTGCCCACAGGGCATCGTCGTTCGGCTCGAAGACGACCCACTGCGTTCCGTCCAGAATGGACTCTTCCAGGTAGTTGAAGAGCCGCCGGACGTTCAGGTAGCGCCACGCCGGGTCCGAGGACAGGGTCCTGGCGCCCCACACGCGGATGCCTCGGCCGGTGAACGAGCGGATGCAGTTCACACCGATCGGGTTCAGCAGTTCCTGCTCCGCCTTGGTGAGCTGCGTCTGCAGCGCCACGGCGCCGCGCACGGTCTCGTTCGCCGGGGCCTTGTGCACGCCGCGGGTGGCGTCGGTGCGCGCCCACACGCCGGCCATGTGGCCCGACGGCGGCACGAAGACGTTGTCCGAAGTGGACGGGTCGTAGACCTTGATCCACGGGTAGTACAGGGTGGCGTACTTCGAGTCGTAGCCCGCCTCGACCTGCTTCCAGTTCTTCACCTCGTCCGGCGACAGCGACGGCGGCGGGTCGAGGATCGCCATGCGGTCGCCCATGAGCTCGCAGTGCGCGATCACAGCCGCCTGCACGGTCTTCACGGCCTCCAGCGTGATCAGTCCGCGCTGGTAGGAGCTCATCAGGTCGGGCACCGCGACCATCGTGATCTCGTCGACGGCCTCCAGGCCGCCGAAGCCGGTGCGGTCGGAGACGTCACCCACGTAGTCGTCCGCGACGACCTTGCGCGGCACGGGCGACGCGGCGGGCTCGGAACGCAGCGCCACGGAGGCCTTGTCCGGACGGGCGACGGCGGCGCCGGTCACCTCCTCGACCGTGATCAGCTTCGACGCCGTGTTCACGACGGTGACGACGTTCTCCTTACCGCGCTTCGACGAGACCTGGTGCGTCTCGACGACCTTGCCGTTGTCCTTGACCAGCAACGCGAAGCGGTCGTCCGGCGTGTTCTCCCCCGCGGCCTCGCCGACCTCGACGGACAGGGACCCGGCACCGAGCTCGCGGGCCTTCACCTTGTAGCTGCCCAGAACCGCGGACGGCCCGGCCTCCACCGCGGCGGAACGGGAGCCGCCGACGCGCACGACGTAGCAGTTGGTGCCACCGTTGAGGAAGTAGCCGTAGACGGCCAGCGGCAGGTAGCAGCCCTCGGCGAAGTCGCCGAACTTCTCGGTGTACTGCGACCAGTTCGAGACGAGCGTCGGGGTGTTGAAGTCGCCCTTGGCCGCGAAGCCGACGAACGCGGCGACGGCGGTGCCCACGCCCTCGATCGGACGGGCACCTGCCTCCACCTCCTCGACGTACACGCCCGGCGAGAGATAGGTGGGCATCAACGGCCTCCCAAGTCGTACGGAACCCTGTACGACCCATGCTGGAACGGCGCCGAAGATCCCGACACGACCCCGTGACGGTGCTGGAGGGAGCGCGCCGCTGCCCAAACGGGCAGTCACCCCCTGGTGGGGTTTTCCCACCGTTCACCGAACTGCCGCCGAACGATCATTGGTGACCGAACCATCGCACCCCTACTCTTCGCGACGGCCCATGTCCGCCCACCACCACAAGGACAGGCATGTCACGTCGCAGGGCTCCTCTGGCCGTGCTCTCCACCGTCATCGTCACGGCGGCCACACTCACCGCCTCCACCGCAGCTCAGGCTGCCATCACCACCTTCACACCCACCGCCGACACCTACGTCGACAACGGGTCCACCGGCACGAACCACGGCACCGCGAGCCAGCTCGGCATCGACAACTCGCCGGTCAAGCGGACGTTCCTCAAGTTCACCGTCTCCGGCGTCACCGGCGGCGTCAGCAACGCCAAGCTGCGCCTGCACACCGACGACGTCTCGGGCGCGGAGAGCCCGAACGGCGGCACGTTCAGGGCGATGTCGAACGCCAGCTGGTCCGAGACCGCCGTGACCTGGGCGAACCAGCCCGCGATCGACGGCGCCACGCTCGGCTCCCTCGGCTCGGTCGTGCGCAACGCCTGGTACGAGGTCGACGTCACCAGCCTCGTCACGGGCAACGGCACGTACAGCATCGGCATCACGTCGAGCAGCACGGACGGCGCCGACTACGACTCGCGCGAGTCGGGCTCGACGGCACCGCAGCTCGTCGTCACCGACGGCACGACGCCGCCTCCCGGCGACCCGGTGTGGGTCGGCGCGGGCGACATCGCCGACTCGGGTTCCGGCGACACGGCCACGGCCGCGCTGCTGGACGGCATCCAGGGCACCGTCTGGACCACGGGCGACAACGTCTACCCGGACGGCACCGCGAGCCAGTTCACCACCTACTACGAGCCCACGTGGGGCCGGCACAAGGCGCGCACCAGGCCCTCCCCCGGCAACCACGACTACAACACCAGCGGCGCCACGGGCTACTACAACTACTTCGGCGCGCAGGCCGGGCCGTCCGGCCGCGGCTACTACTCCTACGACATCGGCAACTGGCACATCGTGTCGCTGAACTCCAACATCAGCATGTCGGCGGGCAGCGCGCAGGAGCAGTGGCTGCGGCAGGACCTGGCGGCGAGCACGAAGCCGTGCACCGCGGCGTACTGGCACCACCCGCTGTTCACCAGCGGCGCCAACCACTCGCCGTCGACGGCCACCAGGCCGTTGTTCCAGGCCCTGTACGACTACAACGCGGACGTGGTCGTCTTCGGCCACAACCACCAGTACGAGCGGTTCGCCCCGCAGAACCCCACCGGCGGCCTCGACACGGCGCGCGGCATCCGGTCGTTCGTCGCGGGCATGGGCGGCGCGGGCGCGTACGGCTTCGGCACGATCAGGCCGAACAGCGAGGCCCGCAACACCGGCACCCAGGGCGTGCTGAAGCTGACGTTGCACGACAACAGCTTCGACTGGCAGTTCGTCCCCGTGGCGGGCAAGACCTACACCGACAGCGGCACCACCAACTGTCACTGACGGACCGCTGGAGGTCGATG
The DNA here is from genome assembly GCF_053608005.1 of Lentzea sp. NPDC055074. Classification (NCBI taxonomy): domain Bacteria; kingdom Bacillati; phylum Actinomycetota; class Actinomycetes; order Pseudonocardiales; family Pseudonocardiaceae; genus Lentzea; species Lentzea sp. NPDC055074. Next base: position 80,284 of record NZ_JBSGUQ010000025.1, on the reverse strand, counting down.
ATGTACCTGTCCACGATCGACAAACCCAGGACGGCGAACTGGAAGGGGCTGAGCGGCAACGTCTTCGCGCTCGGCACGGTCAGCCTCATCACCGACGTCTCGTCGGAGATGGTGGCCGCGGTCCTGCCGCTGTACCTGGTCATCGGCCTCCAGCTCAGCCCGGCCGCGTACGGGCTGATCGACGGCGTCTACACCGGCGCCACCACCCTGCTCAGACTCGCGGGCGGCTACCTCGCCGACCGCACCACCAGGCGCAAAGCCGTCGCGGGCTTCGGATACGGCCTCTCCGCCGTGGCCAAGCTGGGGCTCCTGGCGGCGGGCAACTCGCTGACCGCGCTCGGCGTCGTGATCACGGCGGACCGCGCGGGCAAGGGTCTCAGGACAGCACCCCGCGACGCGCTGATCACCCTCTCCACCCCCAGCGGTGACCTCGGCCGGGCGTTCGGTGTGCACCGGGCGATGGACGGCATCGGCGCGTTCGCCGGGCCGCTCGTCGCGATGGCCGTGCTCGCCGCCTCCGCCCAGTCGTTCGACGCCGTGTTCGTCACCAGCTTCTGCGTCGCCGCGTTCGGCGTGCTGGTGCTCGTGCTCTACGTCAAGGACCGCCCGGAACCCGTGGAGCGCAGGGAACCTCTGAAACTCGCGCTCCTCAAGGACCCGGCGGTCCGCAGGATCGTGCTGGCCGCGGCACTGCTCGGCCTGGTGACCATCGGCGACGGGTTCGTGTACCTGTTGCTGCAGAAGCGCGAGGGGCTGGCGTTCGGCTGGTTCCCGCTGCTCGCCGTGGGCACGAGCCTCGTCTACCTGCTGCTCGCCGCACCACTGGGCGCGCTCGCGGACAGGATCGGCCGGCTGAAGGTCATGCTGGCCGGCTACGGCGCCCTCACCGTCGTCTACCTGCTGCTGCACGGCCCGATCGGCGGCTGGCCGCTGCTCGTGCTGGTCGTGCTGCTGTACGGCGTCTTCTACGCCTGCACGGACGGCGTGCTGATGGCGCTCGCGGGCCCGGTCCTGCCCGAACGCCTGCGCACCACCGGCATCGCGCTGATCCAAAGTGGACAGGCGCTCGCCTACCTCGGTTCCTCCGTGCTGTTCGGCCTCGCCTGGCAGTTCTGGAGCCCCGAGGCCGCCACCAGGGTCGCCGCCGTCGCGGTCGTCCTGGCCCTGGTCACCACCGCCGCACTGCTGGGACGCCGGAAATGAACCAACGCCTGCTGATCACCCTGACCGCCGCCGTCCTGCTCGGAGGGGTCGCCGTCGGCTACACCGCGCTGTCCGGCGCCTCTCCGGACGCCGCGAAGTCCGTGCCGGCCACCGGCGGGCCGCGGCTGATGGTCCTGAGCAACGGCAAGCTCTCCACGGTGTCGCGCGCCGACGGTGCACGAGAGGTCACCGCACAGAGCTGCGACCGCGTGTACGAGGCCGCGGGCACGATCTCCTGCCTGCGTCCGGTCGGCGCGCTGAAAGCCAGCGAACTGGCCGTGCTGAACAGCGACCTGAAGGAGCTCGAGACCGTCCCGCTGACCGGTTTCCCGAACCGCACGCGGGTCTCGGCCAGCGGCCGGATGGTGGCGTGGACGCTGTTCGTCGACGGGCACTCCTACGCCGCCAACGGGTTCTCCACCAGCACCGGCATCCTCGACACGAAGACCGGCGCCCGAGTCATGTCGCTGGAGGAGTTCGCGGTCGAGGGCATGCCGCAACGGCCCGTCGACACGAACTACTGGGGCGTCACGTTCACCGCCGACGACAACCGCTTCTACGCCACCATGTCCACCGGCGGCCACCGCTACCTGCTCGAGGGCGACTTCGCCCGGCGCACGGTCCGGCCGCTTACCGACCTCGACAACGTCGAATGCCCGTCGCTGTCCCCGGACGGCACCCGCATCGCCTACAAGAAGGCGGTCGGCGGCGACCCGCAGAAGGGCTGGCGCGTGTCCGTGCTCGACCTGAAGTCCCGTGAGATCACCGAGCTCGCCGAGACCCGCAGCGTCGACGACCAGCCGGCCTGGGTCGACGACAGGACGGTCGCGTACGGCATCCAGCGCGACGACGGCCTGAACGACGTGTGGGCGGTCCCGGCGGACGGCACCGGCACCCCGGCGGTCCTGGTGCCGGAGGCCAGCTCACCGGCTCCGATCAGCTAGCGGACTCGGCCTCTTCCTCCTCCTCGGCGCGCTGGACGAAGGTCTGCGCGGTCTCCTCCTCCGGGGCCTCCTCGCGCTGGACGGCGGCCTCGGCGGGGGAACCGTGGTCCTCGCAGCGCTGCACCTGGGGAGGCGCCGACATCACGCGGTCGGCGTTCGCCACGGCCTCGCGCTCGAACCGGTCCGACGGGCTGCTGACCTTCACCCCGGCGCCGTTGTCCGTGCCGTCGACCGGCCCGGACCGCTGCTGCACCACGTGCGTCAGCTCGTGCGCCAGCATGTGCTTGCCCGAGTCCGACGACGGGTCGTACTTGTCGCGCTGGAACACGATGTTCGACCCGACCGTGTAAGCGTGCGCGTTCACCGACTTCGCGGAGTCGTGCGCCTCGGACCCGGTGTGCACCCGGACGTCGGAGAAGTCCTGCCCGAACCGGCCCTCCATGTCCTCGCGCACCCCGGCGTCGAGCGGCGACCCGCCGGACGACACGACATCGCTGACCCCGGCGTTGCCCACGGCCCGTTGCAGACCGAGCATGCCCGAGGGCCCGAGCACGTCCGGGCGCCCGGCGACGGCCGCACGGCCCATCAGGTCGGTCTCCTCCTGCGGCGCCCGGTCGCCCTTGGGGCGCAAGGACGTCTCGTGCTCATGTTCGTGCCCGCGCATCACAGCCCTCTCTTTCCACGGCGAGTTCGAGGTAGCGGCCGAACTCGCGTTCGCCCACCAGGCGGCCGAGCTTGCGGTACTCGCGCGCCACCGCGCCGATCAGCTCGGCCATGCCGACGACGTGGCCCGCCGCGGCGGCGAGGTAGGCCGCGGTCACCGCCGCCGACCGGATGTGCCCGCCCGCCAGCTCGAACGCCTCCGCGAGGAACTCCAGGTCCACGTCGGACGAGCGCGGCACCGAACAGCCCAGGCAGCGGTCCCACAGACCGCGCCGCAGATCGGCGTCCGGCAACGGGAAGTCGACGATCACGTCGAGCCGGCGGGTGAACGCGTCGTCGAGGTTCGCCCGCAGGTTCGTGGCCAGCACCGCGATCCCGTCGAACGACTCCATGCGCTGCAACAGGTACGCGCTCTCGATGTTCGCGTACCGGTCGTGCGCGTCGCGGACCTCCGAGCGCTTGCCGAAGATCGCGTCGGCCTCGTCGAACAGCAGCACGCCGTTGACGCCGGCCGCCTCCACGAAGATCCGCTCCAGGTTCTTTTCGGTCTCGCCGACGTACTTGTCGACGACCGTCGCCAGGTTGACGGTGTAGAGGTCGAGGCCGAGCGAGGCCGCGATCACCTCGGCCGACATCGTCTTGCCCGTCCCGGAGTCGCCCGCGAACAACGCCGTCACGCCCCGGCCACGCCCGCCGCCGGGCCGCATCCGCCACTCGTCGATCACGCGGTCGCGGTGCCGTGCCCTGGCCGCCAGCTCGTGCAGCAGAGCGGTGATCGGCGCGGGCAGCACCAGGTCGGGCCACGCCACCGCCGGTTCGATCCGGCGGGCGAGGCGCTGCAGGCCACCCGCGTTCTGGCTGCGCGCACCGGCCCGCAGGTGCGTCACGTCGACCAGCCCGTCGTCGGCCAGCGCCGAGACGGAGGCCGCGCTCGCCGCCCTGCTGATCTGCGTCGGCCCCAGCACGAAGTGCGCGGTGACCTCCGCCGGGTCGATGCCGGACGCGAGCTTGCCGTCGAGTTCGCTGCGCCACAACGCGACCCGCACGTCGAACGGCACCTGCACCGCGTCGTGCTGCAACGGTGGCGTACGGGTCCAGCGCGGCTCCCAGGCACCGGACCCGTACACGACAACGGGAATCTCTTCGTGCAGCAACGGATCCAGCGCGAAGCCGGAGTCCACCGGTCCGACGACGATGCCCGCGCCCCGGAGCAACGCCTCCCGCGTCACCGCGAGCGCGTCCGTCAGCCGTGCCGCGTCCACCAGCAACGCCGGGAAACCCGCCTGCGCCAACGCCGCCACGGCCAGTTCCGCCGCCCCGCCACCGGGATGTTCACGCAGGTAGACGAGCCGCACACCGCGTTCGACACCGCGTGCCAGCCGGTCGTCGCCGGGCATCCGCACCGGATCCCCCGGCAGCGTCACGAAGTCGGCGAGCAACGGGTCCGGGCGGTCGTCCCCGAGCAGGTGCGCGCCGACCCGGTCCGGCACCCGCAACGACCGGCTGAGCAACGGCCGCTCGGGATCCTCCACGGTGACGAGGCCGCAGCGCACCAGCGGACTGCCGTGGTCGAGCCTCGACCGGCCCTGCGGCGAGGCCTCCGCGAGCCCGCACAACCGCAGCGCCAGCCCCACCGTCGCCCGGCGCCGCGTCACGTCGTCGTTGAGGTAGCCGTAGAACTGCTCGAAGCGGCTGTCGACGTCGGGCGCCAGCGCCACCAGCAGCAGCTCGACGTCCACTTCGGACAGTCGTGCCTTCGCGGCGAGCCGGCCGAGCCTGCCGTCCGCCCGCGTACCGGAGAACGGCGCGAAGGGTTCGCGGCCGCTGTCCAGCAACGCGTCGATGACCTCGTCGGACAGGTAGAGCCCGCGGAACGGGTCGTCCGGGTTCGGGTCGGCGGCGCGGCGCGTGGCCACCGCCACCCGGATCCGCCGCTCCAGCCCCGCCACTCGCTCGAAGATCATGGCGCCACCTTGCGCATCGCCACCCCGTCCGTGGAGACGTCGTGCCGCACCCGGTCCGACCCGGTGTGCAGCTCCACGCCCTCCCGCGCGGGAGGCCCGGCGGCGAACCTGCGCCCGGACGACACCGGGGCCGACACCACGACGTCGAGCGACGGCTTCAGCTCGCCCCCGAGCGCGCTCCACACGTCCGCGAACGCGCGATCCTCGGGCGGCGGCAGGGCGACCGTCATCGGCACGGGCAGCGCGAGCTCCTCCAGCGTCCCGCTGAGCAGCCGCGGCGGCACGGCGTCGTACCCGATGAACCCCATGAGCAGGTCCGACAACAGCCGGTGCTCGTCCTCGGGCCGCTGCGTCCACGCCGTGACGAGGTACGAGAGCTTCATGTGCCGCGGCGGCAGATGGCGTGCCGCGACCTGGCCCTGCGCGTCGTACTCGTTGAGCAGGCCGCGCTGGCGGCGGCGCAGGTCCTCGCGGATGTCGTAGAGGTAGATGTTGACGGTGGGCGCGTTGCGCCGCGCCGCCCAGTCCTTGGTCGGCGCGTCGAACGCGACGTCCAGGTCGGAACCGCGCAGCGCCTCGTCCCGCACCAGGCGGCGCAAAGCCTCGTCAACCTCGTGGATCACACCGCCCACGATGGCGAGCCCGCGCGGGAAGCACGACCAGCGCAACGGCGTCCCATCGGACACGATCGCCTGCCCCAACGGGCAGCGGGAGGATCAGGCAAGAGCGGGACAGCATCGATCTCCCTTCACCCCTGTTCAGGCTGATCTGATGACTTCATCGCCAGAACGACGAAGGAGAAACAGATGAGCGTCCAGCACGGTTTCCACGCCACCCTGACCGCCCGGCCGGGCAAGGGCGACGAGGTCGTCGAGTTCCTGCTCGACGCGCCGTCGCTCTCGAACGACGACTGCGTGGTCTTCCTGGTCGGCCGTTCCACGACCGATCCGGACGTCCTCTACGTGACCGAGGGCTGGACGACGGCCGAGGCGCACAGCGCGTTCTTCGCCACCGAGGCGGCGCAGGCGCTCGTCGCGAAGCTGCAGACGCTGCTCGCCGGCGAGTCGACGTACGTCGGCCTGCTGCCCGTCGGCGGCAAGGCGGCGTTCTGATGGCACGCCCGGCCCTCGACCCCGAACTGAGCGCACTGCTGGCCGACATGCCGTTGTCGACCGAGCTCACACCCGAGATGCTCCAGCAGATCCGCCAGATGCCGTCGCCGCCGTTCGAGACCGACGCCGAACGCCACGACGTGACCGTCGGCGAGATCACCCTGACCGTGTTCCGCCCCAGGGGACTCGACGGGCCGGCGCCGTGCGTCTACTGGATCCACGGCGGCGGCATGGTGATGGGCGACCGCTTCTCGCAGATCGACATCCCGCTGCAGTGGCTGGCGGAGCTCGGCGTCGTCGTGGTCACCGTGGAGCACCGCCGCGCACCCGAGGCGACCGGGACGACGCTCGTCGAGGACTGCTACGACGGTCTGTTGTGGACGGTCGCGAACATCGACACCGACAGCGTGGTCGTGGCGGGCATCAGCGCCGGCGGAGGACTGGCCGCCGGGGTCGCGTTGCTGGCCCGCGACCGCGGGGGCCCGGCGATCGCCGCCCAGGTGCTGATCTGCCCGATGCTCGACCACCGCAACGACTCCACGTCCAGCAGGCAGCACTCCGGCGTGCCCGGCGTGTGGACGCGCGAGATGAACGAGTTCGGCTGGCGTTCGGTGCTCGGTGACGCGACGGAGGTTTCGCCTTACGTGTCGCCGGCTCTGGCCGAGGACCTGTCCGGGCTGCCCGCGACCTACGTCGACACCGGGACGGCGGAGGTGTTCCGGGACGAGGACGCCGCCTATGCCTCGCGCGTCTGGGCGGCGGGCGGGGACGCCGAACTGCACACGTGGGCAGGCGGGTTCCACGGCTTCGACGCGATCTTCCCGGACGCGGCGCTCTCCGTGCGGGCGCGGCGCACCCGCACGGAGTGGCTCGCGCGGAGACTAGGCCGGTAGGGGCCTCATGCGGTCCGGCATGTGCGCGCGCAACGTGTCGTGCAACGCCGACACCTCGTCGGCGGCCAGGAGAACGGATCCCGTCTCGCACGCCAGCACGGCCTCACCGGTGCGCTGGTCGGGCACGTACCGCAGTTCCACGTCCGGCACGGTGCACGCCTCCGCCTGACGAATCGCCGCCAGCAACTCCGACACCCGTTCGTACCCCAGCCGCGCGCTCCAGCACGACGCGGCCGGGGGGCGAACGAACAACCGAAGGCCTCCAGTGGATCGGCGAACCTCGACGCACGACATCACCGTGAACGACCTCCTACACCAGACTCACCAAGGAGACTAGTCAGAGATGTCCGGTTTCAGCGTCGAGCGTCACCCGTTCGGTTCATTGGTAGCAGGGCTTCTCGAACTTGAAGTCCTTCGCCGTCGAACCGGTGAAGAAGTCCTCCACCAGCGTCACTCCGGTCGGAGAGGCGTCGTCGGGCTTGTAGAGGGTGGACTGGCGGAAAAGCCCTTCCTGGGGCGAAGCGGAGAAATTACCGGCACCCGAAGGAAGCATGCCCTCGTAGTCGACGGACGTGAGCTGACGCACAGCGGCGAGCACACCTTCGCGCGTCAGGTCCTTGTTGGAGGCCGCCTTCTCCAGCGCCGCCTTCAACGGGTACGCCCACACCCAACCGGCGGTGTAGCCGTCGTTCGGCGTCACACCGGGCAGCGCGGCACGCATCGCGGTGTGGCCGACGGACTCGGTGCTCCACGACTTCCACGGCGCCGACTGCATGTACAGCGCCTTGATCGCGGGCGCGGCGGGCGACTTCAGCAGGCCCGGGTTCCACGTCGGCGAGGTGCCGATGAACTTGCCCTTGAAGCCACGGGCCGCGGCCTGTCCGATGATCACGGCCGCGTCGGTCGGGCCGGTCGTCAGCACGACCAGGTCCGGCTTCTTCGACACCACGGCGTCGATCGCTCCGCCCTGGTTGTCCTGACCCGCCGTCGTGGTCACGTTCTCGAACGTCAGCCCGCGCTTCTCGGCCGCGATCTTCGCCCCGGCCGCCGCGTCGTCGCCGTAGTCACCGGCGTTGTGCACGGCCATCACGGACTTCACGCCCATCTTCTCGACGGCGTAGTCGACGGTGTTCATCGACTCGACGCAGTAGTTCGCGCCGGACTCCAGCACGCCGTCCTCGACGCCCCACAGGGAGGTCCACGACGCCGGCACGGCCACCATCTTCGTGTTCTTCATGTCCGGCAGGATCGCCGCGGTCGTCGGCGAGCCCAGGGTCTGGGTCAGGGCGAGGACGCTGCCCTTGATCTCCTGGTAGACCTGGTTGTGGATCTGCGGGTTGTACTTGTTGTCCTTGACGTACTTGGTGACGTCGACCTCGTAGCCGCCGATGCCGCCCTTGTCGTTGACGCGCTTCCAGAACGCCTTCTGCGAGTCCGTGATCGGCACGGCCAGCGTCTTGAACGGGCCCTCGGTGAGGTCCGAGATGGTGCCCAGGTAGATGCAGCCCTTGGCCTTGTCGACGGCGTTGGGGCACGCCTCCTTCGTCACGCCGACGTCGACCTTGATGCCGCCCGCACCCTCCTGCGGTGCGGCGTCACCGCCTCCGCGACACGCGGCGAGCGCCAGTGCCGCCACGAACACGATCGCCAATCTCTTTCCAGACATGGTGATCTCTCTCCTCAGTACGAGAACGGCCAGGTGCGCCAGTAGTTGCGGACGCGGATCCAGATGCCGAACAAACCGCGTGGCTCGACGATGAGGAACACGATGATGAGCACGCCGTAGAGCACGGCTTCCAGCTGGAAGACCGTGATCACGCCGGTCGCGTCACCACTGATGAACGGCAGCACCGCGGGCAGTTCCCTGGTGATGCGTGGCAGCAAGGTGATGAAGAGCGCGCCCATGATCGCTCCGGAGATGGTGCCCGCGCCGCCGATGAGCACCATCGCGATGTACTGCACTGACAACAGCAGGCTGAACGAGCCGGGATCGAAGAACCCGTTCACCACGAACAACAACGCGCCCGCGACACCCGCGTAGAACGAGGACACCGCGAACGCGAGCACCTTGTACTTCGTCAGGTCCACGCCGATCACCGACGCGGCCAGGTCCCGGTCCCGTACCGCCGCGAACGCCCGGCCGACGCGCGAGCGCACCAGGTTCCGCGCCAGCACACCGAAGATCACGAGCAGCACGAACATCAGCAGGTAGAGCTGTTGTGCCGCCGTGAACACCGCGTTGTCCTGGTCGAGGCGCACCCCGAACAGCTCGGGCACAGCCGCGGGCCGGCCGACACCGGGCCCGCCGGTGAGCGACGTCCACTCCCGGAACACGTGCTCTCCCAGGAAGACCAGCCCCAGCGTCACGATCGCGAGGTAGAGGCCCCGCAACCGCACCGCCACCGGCGCCACCAGGACGCCGAAGAGCGCGGCCACCAGCCCTGCGGCCAGCAGCCAGATCGGCAGGGACGTGATGCCGAACCCGATCACCCGCCCGGTCTCGGGACCGGACAGCGCCGCGGCCGTGTACGCACCGATCGCGAGGAAGAACGCGTGGCCCAGAGACACCTGGCCCGCGTACCCCGTGACGATGTTCAGCCCGATCGCGCCGATCGCCGCCACGAACCCGGTCGCGAGCAGCTGCAGCAGGTCGTCGGTGATCATGAACGGCATCAGCAGGGCGAGCACGACGAGACCGCCGGACCACGCGCGTTTCGGACGCGTGTTCAGGAACCCCATGTCCTGCCCGTAGGAGGTGTAGAGCTCAGGACGACCCTTCACAGACGTTCCACCTCCCGCTTGCCGAACAGTCCGTACGGTCTGACGAGCAGAACGAGCAGCATCAACGCGTACGGCGCGACCAGCCCGAAGTTCGGCCCGAGCCACGGCGCGAAGTCGTTCTGGTAGGTGCCGAACAGCGACTCGACGACGCCGACCGTGAGCCCGCCGACCACGGCGCCGCCCAACGACTCCAGGCCGCCGATGATGATCGCGGGCAACGCTTTCAGCGCCACGATCCACAGCTGCTGGTCGACACCGGCGCCCGTCGCGACGAACACGCCGGCCAGTGCGGCGAGCCCGCCCGCCAGTGCCCACGACAGCGCGAACACCGACCCGACCGACACGCCCTGTGCCAGCGCGACCTCCTGGTCGTAGGCGACCGCCCGCATCGCGAGCCCGATCCGCGAGTAGCGGAAGAAGAGGAACAGCGCGGCCGTCACGACGGCGGTCGTCGCGATCATCACGAGGTACCGCTGCTGCACCTCCGCGCCCAGGAAGCTGACGGTGTTCAGCCCCCACGGGTCGCCGACCTGCCGGACGTCGAGGCCGATGAACGCGTTCGTCACCACCCTGACCACGACGTCCACGCCGATGGTGATGATCGCGACCACGAACACCGGCTTGCCGACCATCGGCCGCAGCACCGTGCGTTCGACGCCCAGCGCGAGCACCGCGATCACCACGGCGGCCACGACCACCGCGCCGACGAACGACACCGCGGGCGAGAGGTACGAGACCAGCACCGCGCCCGCCAGCATGAACGCGGGCTGCGCGAAGCTGATCACCTGCGTCGACTTGTAGATGATCACGAAGCCGAGCGCGAGCAGCGAGTAGATCGACCCGGTGCCGAGACCCCGGATCAACGACTGGAGAAACTCATCCATACATGCTCTCCACGAGGTCGTCGAACATCTTGCCCAGCGCGGATCTCTTCACCTTCTGGGTCGCGGTCAGCTCGCCGTCCTCGTGGTCGAGCTCCTTGGGGAACATCCGGAACTTCTTGATCTGCTCGACCTGGGCGAACTTCCCGTTCGCCTCGGTGACGATCTTCTGCACCAGCTCCAGGACCTCGGCCTTCTCCGACAGGTCCCGGTAGGTGGTGTAGGTGATCTTGCGCTGCTGCGCCCAGTGGCCGACCGTCTCGTACTCGATGCCGATCAGCGCCACCAGGTACGCCCGCTGGTCGCCGATCACCACGGCCTCCTTGATGTACGGGGAGGTCTTCAGGGCGTTCTCCAGCTCGGACGGCGCGATGTTCTTGCCGCCCGCGGTGATGATGATGTCCTTCATCCGGTCGGTGATCTTCACGTGCGTGCCGTCGACCCACTCGCCGACGTCACCGGTGTGCAGCCAGCCGTCGACCAGAACCCGCTCGGTGGACTCGGGGTCCTGCCAGTAGCCCGCGAACGTGCCGCCGTGCTTCGTGAGGACCTCGCCGGTCTCCTCGTCGATCCGCAGCTCCGTGCCCGGCTGCGGCTCGCCGACCGTGCCGACCTTGACCCGTCCCGGCCGGTTTCCCGTTGCCACGGCGGTGTTCTCGGTCATGCCGTAGACCTCGTGCATCGGCACCCCGATGCCCATGAAGAACTTCAGCACGTCCGGCGCGATCGGCGCGGCACCGGACGCCGCGTACCGCACGTGCCGCATGCCGATGCGGGCCTTCAGCGCGCGGAAGCAGAACAGCCACCCCAGCGCGTAGACCAGCCTGCTCTTGCCGGTGTGCTTGCCTCCGTTGCGCACCAACGTCTCACCGAGCGACTCCGCACGCTTGAGCCAGAACCTCGTGGTGGTGCGCTTGAGCCAGGACGCGCTGGAGACGCCGATCTTGACGCCCGCCAGCACCTTCTCCCAGATGCGGGGCACGCCGAAGAGGATCGTCGGCTGCACCTCGCGCAGGTTCGCCTGCACCGTCTCGATCGACTCGGCGAAGTGCACCTGCACGCCGCTGGCCGCGCTGAACCACGTCGTGAAGATCCGTTCGGCGACGTGGCACAACGGCAGGTAGGACAGCGTGACGTCGGCGGAGGACGGCGGTGGCGAAGTGAAACCGCCGCCCTCCACCAGCACGTGGACGGCGAACTCGACGTTCGCCACGGTCAGCATCGCGCCCTTGGGCGGCCCGGTCGTGCCGGACGTGTAGATCAGCGTCATGACGTCGTCGGGCCGGGTGGCCGCCATGCGTTGTTCGAGCTCGTCCGGGAACGAGTCGCGGTGTTGTGCGCCCAGGGCCAGGAAGTCGTCCCAGGCCAGCAGTTTCGGGTTGTCGTAGCGGCCCTTGATGCCGCGCGGCTCGAGGTAGACGATCCATTCCAGGTCGGGGGTGTCCTCCAGCACCAGCAACGCCTTGTCGACCTGTTCCTGGTCCTCGGCGACGAGGATCCGCGTGCCGGAGTGGGACAGCAGGTACGCGACCTCGGCCGCGGGGTTCGTCGGGTAGAGGCCGACCGTGATGCCCTGGGCGGCGACGACGCCGAGGTCGGCGTAGAGCCACTCGCGCCGGTTCTCGGAGTGGATCGCCACCCGGTCGCCCGGCTGCAGGCCGAGCGCGAGCAACGCGTGGCCGACCAGCTCGACGTTCGCCCAGTAGTCGGCCCAGCTGACCTCCTGCCAGATGCCGAAGTCCTTGGCGCGCAACGCGACCTGGGCGGGGGTGTTCTCGGCGCGGTTCTTCACGCGCGTGACGACCGTCGTGGTGGTCATGGCGTCACGCTCTTGTGCTGCTCACCGAGGTACGCGCGGATCACGTCGGGATCCTGCTGCACCTCCGCGGGCGTGCCGGTGCGGATCGGGCGGCCGAAGTCCATGACCATCACGCGGTCGGCCAGGTCCATCACGAGACCCATGTCGTGCTCCACCATGATCATCGGGATGTTCAGCTCCTCCCGGACGTCGAGGATGAACCGCGCCATGTCCTCGGTCTCCTCGACGTTCATGCCGGCGACCGGCTCGTCGAGCAGCAGGAGCTTGGGCTCCATCGCGAGCGCCCGCCCCAGTTCGACGCGCTTCTGCACGCCGTAGGGCAGCAGGCCGACGGGGAACCGGCGCCACTGCTCCAGTTCCAGGAAGTCGATGACGTCCTCGACCGCGGCACGGTTCTTCAGCTCCTCGTTGCGGGCCTTGCCGAGCCAGAAGAACGCCGACAGCGCGCCGTACCGCATGTGGTTGTGGCGCCCGAGCATCAGGTTGTCGACGACCGTGAGGTGCGAGAACAGCTCGATGTTCTGGAACGTGCGGGCCATGCCCAGCGCGGCGATGCGGTGCGGCCGCAGGCCGAGCAGGTCGTCGCCGTGGAACCGCACGGAGCCCTGCTGCGGCCGGTAGACGCCGCTCAGGACGTTGAAGATGGACGTCTTGCCGGCGCCGTTCGGGCCGATGACGGCGAAGAGCTCACCGTCCTCGACGCTGAACGACACCCCGTCGACGGCCACCACGCCGTCGAACGCGAGCCGGATGTCGGTGACCTCGAGAACACTCACGACAACCACCTCTTCCTGCGCTTGTAGTGCTTGACCGCACGGAACGAGGAGGTGCCGAGACCGAGGTAGAACTCGCGGATGTCGTCGTCGGCGAGCAGTGCCGCCGCCGGCTTGTCCATCACGACCTTGCCGGTCTCCAGCACGTAGCCGTGGTCGGCGATGGAGAGCGCCATGCTGGCGTTCTGCTCGACCAGCAGGACCGTGGTGCCCTGTTCGTTGATCTTCACGACGAGGTCGCGGATCTGCTGCACGAGCAGCGGCGCGAGGCCGAGGCTGGGTTCGTCCAGCAGGAGGTAGGACGGTTCCGACATGAGCGCCCGGCCGATCGAGAGCATCTGCTGCTCGCCGCCGGACAGGTAGCCCGCGCTCTGTCTTCGCCGCTCCAGCAGCCGGGGGAAGAGCTCGTAGCAGCGGTCCAGGTTCTGCTTGAGCCGCTTGGGTCTCGCGTGGCCGCCGACCTTGAGGTTCTCCTCGACGGTCAGCTCACCGAGGATCCGGCGGCCCTCCAGAGCCTGTTTGATGCCGCGGTCCGCGATCTTCGCCGGTGAGAGGCGGTGGATCGGTTCACCGTCGAGCGTGATCGAGCCTTTGGTGACCTTGCCGTCGTGCACGTCGAGCAGACCGCTGAAGGCTCTCATCAGGGTCGTCTTCCCCGCTCCGTTCGCACCGAGCAACGCGACGACCTTGCCTTGGGGCACCCGCAGGCTCACACCGCGGAGCACCAGCATCACGTCGTCGTAGACAACCTCGAGGTTGTTCGCTTCGAGCACCAGCGCCTCCTAGGGGCCCCTGACATACCGCGCAGTATGCCGCCCGTGAGACTTGGATCACAGAGCGGTTTGACCACTGTGGGCGATTTCGTGATGTGCGGACAGCGCTCGATCAATCACTCAACGTGACTGTCCATAGTGGACGTATGTCGGATGTGTAACGCCGCGTGACGCGGGTACTCACCTACCGACACCAATCGAAGGAGGAGGTTTCGTGACCACCATTGAGAAGTCGGTGGATGTCCACGTGCCTGTGAGCACGGCGTACAACCAGTGGACCCAGTTCGAATCCTTCCCGGCGTTCATGGACGGCGTCGAGAAGATCGACCAGGTCACGCCGACGATGACGCACTGGACCACGAAGATCGGCGGGGTCGTCCGCGAGTTCGACGCGGAGATCACCGAGCAGCACGCGGACGAACGAGTCGCATGGACGACGGTCGACGGGCCCCAGCAGGCCGGCGTGGTCACCTTCCACCGGATCGACAACGACACGACGCGGGTCCACCTCCAGATGGACTACGAGCCGGAGACCATCACCGAGAAGGCGGGTACCGCGCTCGGCGTGGTGGGCCACCGGATCGAGGGTGACCTCAAGCGGTTCAAGGAGTTCATCGAGAACCGCGGCACCGAGACCGGCGCGTGGCGTGGCGACGTGACGCCACCGCCCCAGGTCTGATCGCGGTGCGCGTTGACGCCAGATCAGCACGCGGCGTTCGAGGAGCTCGCCCGCATCAGCCGTGACTCGCCACGTTATTACGTGATGCGGGATCGGCTGGTGCGCGAGTACCTCCCGCTCGCCCGGCACATCGCCCGCCGCTTCAGCGAACGCGGCGAGCCGATGGAGGACCTCGCGCAGGTGGCCGCGGTGGGTTTGATCAACGCGATCGACCGGTTCGACGTCGGCCGGCAGACGGACTTCCTGTCCTACGCCGTGCCGACGATCACCGGCGAGGTGCGGCGTCACTTCCGCGACCAGTGCTGGGCGGTGCGCGTGCCCCGCAGGTTGAAGGAGCTGTGCGACTCGATCGACGGCGCGACCGCCGAGCTGTCGCACAGGACCGGGCGATCTCCGACTCCGTCCGAGATCGCCCGGCACCTGGGGGTGTCGCTCACCGACGTCTACGAGGGCCTGCGCATCGAGAAGAACATCGCGTTCGCTCCCCTCGACGCGCTGGAGAGCTCGACCGTCGACGACCCGGCGCTGGAAGGCGTCGAGATCCACGAGGCCCTGCAGCCGATGCTGCGGGGCCTTCCCCGCCGTGAACGGACGATCGTGGTCCTGCGCTTCTTCGGCCGGCTGACCCAGACGGAGATCGCCCGCCGTGTGGGCATCTCGCAGATGCACGTGTCGCGGCTGCTCACGAAGTCACTGGAGCAGCTTCGGCACGATTTGCTGGCAGAGGAGTGAAATGAACGAGCGGGAACGTCCGGTCCTGGCGATACTGGCCTCATGAACCGGTTGCGGTGGCCCCAGAAGCTGGCGCTCGGCACTGGCGCCCTGCTCGTCCTCTGGGGCGTGGCCGGGTTCTTCGTGACCGGCTTCGCGGGTTTCGCGGCCGAGTCCGAGACCTGGCTCCTCGGGCTGCGCGTGAACCCGCTGCAGAACGTTATCCACCTCGTGTTCGGTGGCGCGCTGCTGCTCTCGGTCCCGCGGCTGAAGGCGCTGAGCGGGACCGGGCTGCTGCTCGCGGTGCTGTTCCTGGTGATGTTCGGGCTGGGGCTGGCGCGCTACGACGAGCAGGTCGTGAACTTCCTGAACGTCAACCCCGGCTCGAACGCGCTGCACTTCCTCGCCGGTTTCGCGTGCCTGGCGGCGGCCCAGGGCGCTGCCTGGTGCCGCCAGTGCGACCGGGCGGCCACCGTCAAGCCTGCCTGAGCAGCTTGCGCACGGCCCGTTCCGGATCACCTCCGCCGATGACCTCGCCGTTCTCGAACGCGTCCACCAGGCGCGGATCCACGTAGGACTTCCTCGCCACCGACGGGGTGTTGCCGAGGTTCTCCGCGACGTGCTTCATGACGGCGCTGACCGCCCGTTGCGACGGCTTGCCGCGTTCGGCGAGGGCCTCGGCGAACGCCTGCGCCGCGTACACGGTGGCGTGCCAGGTGCGGAGGTCCTTCACGCTGAACTCGTCGCCGACCAGTTCGCGGAACCGCTCGTTGACGTCGTCGGCGGTCAGGTCGAACACCCGGCAGTCCGGCGTCTGGTCCTTGAGCAGCGACCGGACCGCGCGGGCGAGGCGGGGGTCGGTGATCTCCTCGTCGACCTCGACGCCGGACTTGGCCGGGAAGCGGAACCGGACCCGGTCGCCGCGCACGCTGAGGTGTTCGCACAGCAGGGTCGCGACGCCGTGGGTGCCGTTGTCCTCGACGTACTGCTCGTGGCCGACGCGGAAGATGCCGAGGTCGAGCATCCGCAGCGCGATGGCCTGCAACCGCCTGCGGCCGCGCGAGCGCATGTCGTTCTCGATCTGCGTGCGGAACCCGCGCAGCTTCGGCGCGAGCTTCAGGACGCGGTCGAACTTCTCCGCGTCGCGGTCGGTGCGCCACTGCTCGTGGTAGAGGTACTGGCGGCGGCCGGCGTCGTCGTAGCCGATGGCCTGGATGTGGCCGGTCGGGTGCGGCGAGATCCAGACCTCCTGCCACGCGGGCGGGATGACCAGGGCTTTCACCCTCGCGACGTCGTCGGCGCCCAAGGCGTGGCCCTGGGCGTCGAGGTAGCGGAAACCCTTGCCGTGACGGCGGCGGGTCCAGCCCGGGCGAGCCGGGTCGCTGCGGCGCAGTCTCATGTGGCCACTCCGTGGTTGATCAGCACGGAACGCGGGTACCCGCTCGCCGATGAATCACTACACGGTCGGTGTGGAACAGGAGTTCCTCCTCGTCGATCCCTCCTCCCGGCGGCCGGTCGCTCTGGCCCCTCGTGTCCGGGAGATCTCCCGCGTGCCCGCGGACCTCGACGTCCAGGGTGAGCTGACCCCGTTCCAGATCGAGGTCGCCACCGGAGTCACCTCGTCGTTCCAGGAGCTCGACGAGCAGGTGCGGCGCGGGCGGCGGGTGCTGGTGGACGCCGCCGACGAGGCCGGGTGCCGGCTCGTGGCGACGGGCATGCCCCCGATCGGCGAGGCCGGTCCTCCTCCCGGCTCGGACGACCCCCGGTATCACCAGATCGAGTACTCCCACCGCCGGCTCGTGACCGGGCAGGGCGCGTGCGGACTGCACGTCCACGTCGGAGTCGAGTCGAAGGCCGAGGCGCTGGCGGCGTCCAACAAGCTGCGCGCGTGGCTGCCGACGCTGCTCGCGCTGAGCGCGAACTCCCCGTTCTCCGACGGCGAGGACACCGGGTACGCGAGCTGGCGGTCGATGGTGTGGTCGCGCTGGCCGGTGAGCGGACCGCCGCCCTCGTGGGAGAGCCCCGAGCAGTACGACGCGACCGTCGAGGCGATCATCTCGACGCAGGCCCTGCTCGACAGGGCGATGGTGTACTGGGACGTCCGCCCGTCGGCCGATCATCCGACCGTTGAGGTGCGCGTCGCGGACATTCCCCAGCTGGCAACGGAAGTCTCGGTCCTGGCCGAGCTGATCCGCGCCCTCGTCGTGACGGAACCCTCCGAACAGCGGGTGGACGATTCCGTGCTGCGAGCGGCATATTGGCGGGCGTCGCGCGACGGGGTCGACGGACTGGCCGCCGATCCACACACCGGAAAACTCTCCCCCGCGTTCGACCGGGCAGTGTCGCTCGTAGAGCACGTCGAGGTCGCACTGCGCGATCGTGACACGCTGTCTACTGTGGAGCACCAGTTGGACTGGTTGCGCCACAACGGCTGCGGTGCCGCTCGGCAACGACGCTGCCCGGACCCCGAGTCCCTTGTGGACATGCTGATCGCCCGAACGCGTGAGGAAACCTGATGCGCCTCCCCGCTCCCCGCGGCCACATGAGCTCAGCCCTGGTCGCAGCGTTGCGCCTGCCGCCCCCGCCGCGGCCCGCGCTGCTCGTCAGCGGCGGCACCAGGGAGGCCTGGCAGGACGAGGACCTGCAGCTGTCGTTGTGGATCTGCTACCAGCTGCGGATGCGCGGCTTCGACGACGCCGCCACCGGCTGGGAGGACCACCCGGCGCTGGCCCAGTTCCACGCGGCGCTGGAAGCCCGCTGGGAGGAGGCGCTGCGGTCGCTGACCGAGGTCACCTCCCCTGCCGTGCTGTCGGAGGAAGGCCTTTCGGAGCTGCGCAAGCACCACGCGTTCTGGCAGCCGCGCCGCGAGATGCGCTCGGTGCTGCGCGACATCCACGGCGACGCCTACGGCACGCGCTCCGAACGCACCCACTCGGTGCTGTTCACCGTGACGCTTCGCGACCTGGACCCGTTCATCGGCGCCGACGAAATGCCCGCGCCGACCCTCGCGCTGGTGAACGCGCTGTCGTTGTTCGGTCTGCACCGGCGTCTCGTCGGCGCGCTGGTCGGCTTCCTGACCGCCGTCGACACCATCGGCGGCGACCCGTTCGCCCAGCTGCTCCCCGTCCAGTGCCCGCCGGAGGACGTCCGGCTCGGCTTCACGGCGTGCCACGAACTTCACGCCCGCCTCACCCAGCACGTCCGCACATCAGTACAGGCAGGTCGCACTTCGCTGAGGGGCCGTAGGCTGGCCTCGCAGGCCCGCGTTAACGTGGGGTGCTGACGCTCTTTGAAGGGAGACAGCGTGCCCGACCCCACCGCTCTGGCCACCGTGGTCGTCGATCGGATCGCACCCGACGTCGTCGTGCTGCACGTGTCCGGTGAACTCGACACCACGTCCAGCGGTTCGCTGAACGGTCCGTTGGAGATCCACGCCGTCGAGGGGCAGCGGGCCGTCGTGGTGGACCTCGCCGGGGTGCGGTTCCTCGGGTCGGCCGGGCTCGAGGCCCTGGTCCTGGGGCAGCAGCGCGCGTCCAAGGCAGGCGTCGAGTTCGTCGTGGTCGCGTCGAGCCGGGCCGCGTTGCGGCCGATCGAGGCGACCGGGCTGGACGCCGTGTTCACGATCGTGGCGTCGGTGGACGAGGCGGCGCAGCGCTACTCGGCGAAGTAGCCGCCGGTCGGCCCTTCCGGCCCCAGCAGGGCCGTCCTCGCGATGATCTCCGCGTCCGGGACGGCCGCGTTGATCCGCAGCCCCGGGAAAGTCCTCGCGTACTGCACGGTCACCAGGTTCGCCGCGGCCTCGGCCTCGGCGTCCCGGGCGACGACGACCACCGCCGGTGCCGCGGACCGTTCCAGCGCCGGCAGGCAGGTCTGCAGCACGCGGGCGAGGCCCGAGACCGCGTTCTCGAACGGCTCGGCGCCCGTGCCGACGACCAGCACGTCCAGTTCGGCCGGTGGTCCGGGGTCGTCGTGGACGGACACGGTGTGCCCGGCGTGGACGAGCAGGCGCGCGGTGTCCCGTGCGACGCCGTCGTCCGCGCCGGTGATCAGCACAGAAGCCATGCGACCCACGCTATTCCTGGCCGATGTCCTCGTACCAGAGCTCGGGGCGCTCGGCGATGAACGTCGTCATCAGCTCGATCAGCTCCGGGTCCTCGACGACGGTGATGCCGACGCCGTGCTCCGCGAGCCAGTCGTGGCCGCCGTGGAACGTGGTGGCCTCGCCGATCAGGACGTGCGAGATGCCGAACTGGCGGACCAGGCCGCTGCAGTACCAGCACGGCGACAGGGTCGTGACCATCGTGGTGCCGCGGTAGCTCCGCTGGCGACCGGCGTTGCGGAAGGCCGAGGTCTCCGCGTGCATCGAGGCGTCGTCGTCCTGCACGCGGCGGTTGTGGCCCCGGCCCAGCAGACGGCCGTCGCCGTCGAAGAGTGCCGCGCCGATGGGGATCCCGCCCTCGGCGAGCCCCGTCCGCGCCTCTTCGACGGCGACGGCCAGCATGTCGGAAGCAGCTGTCATGTGGTTGAAGCTACCCGCAAAGGCGTTCTACTTCGTCTTGAACAACTTCACCGTCATCGACGTGCCGGACTGACGAAGAACGCGCAGACCGACACCGGCTGCGGGCAGCTTCACACCCGCGTTGGGCTGCTCGGCGAACCAGAACTGCTTCGTGTCGTCAAACGTCGGCTGGGCCGCCGCGCCGCGGACGTAGGACGCCTTGCCGTTGACGTGCAACGTGAAGGAGTCCGACTTCTGCAGGCCGAACGGCGCGTCGTAGCCGCTGACGGTCGGCGACCAGCGCTGACCCTCCAGGTTGTAGAGCGGCGACGGGTTGGCGTCGATCGGCAGGATCAGGCCCTCACCGGGGTGCTCGCTCACGTTGTTGTCGAGGAAGCTCGTGTTCCACAGCGAGACGAGCAGGCCGTCCTGGTACGGGAAGTGCTCCACGAAGTCGGGCTTGTCCGGGAAGCTGTAGCGGTACGGGCCGGTCTGGTTGTGCTTGCCGTAGGACTCGTACGTGCGGTTCGACGCGATGTAGAACTGGTCGAACGCCTTCGTCTCCTTGCCCTCGGTCGTGCGGAAGCCACGCGTGGTCCACACCCCGGCGGTCTCGCCACCGTCCGTCAGCACCGGGGCGCCGTCGGCGGTCACGGTGATCTGGTCGGCGAAGAATCCCTGCGGCGCCAGCGCGCCGTCGGTGCGGTAGGCGAAGCGCAGCTTGGTGTTCTTGCCGGCGTACGCGTCGAGCGACACGTTCACGTCGACCCACTGGTTGTTCGACGAGCTGCTGATCGCGGGCGAGTCGCCGGAGTCGCGGGCGAACGGCTGACCGCCTGCGGTGCCGTCGAGCTGGGTCCAGCTGCCGTCCTCATTGGACGCTTCGACGTAGAGGTAGTCGTAGTCGGCCTCGATGTCGAAGCGCGCCTTCAGCGTCAGTGACGCGCTGGTCTTGCCGCGCAGGTCGAGCGGCGCGGTCATGGAGTGGTCGAGGTCGTTGCCCTTCTCGCTCCACCACATCCTGGAGCCCGCGAACGGGGCGCCGTAGTCGAAGTCCTTCGAGATGTCCGGCAGCACGACGACGAGTCCCTGCGCCTTGGCGCTGTTGTACTCGTGCGGGCCGAGGTCGAAGACGCGTTCCTGACCGGCGACCGCGACCTCGTAGTCGAGCCAGCCGAGCTGCAGCTTGTCCCACGCGGAGAACTCGTTGGCGCGCTCACCGGGAGCCTCGCCGGGCGCGTTCACCCGGTTCTGCGCCATGATCGACCACCAGTTGACGCCGTTCGTGCCACCGTTGGTGTCGTAGTGGTCCGGCAGGCCGAGGTCGTGGCCGTACTCGTGCGCGAAGACGCTCACGCCGCCGTTCTCGGGCTGCACGGTGTAGTCGCCGACCCACAGGCCGGTGTCCCCGATCTGCGCACCGCCGAGCTTGTTGGTGCCGGGACCGGTCGTGTAGTTCTTGTACGCGTAACCGCGGTGGCTCCAGAGCGCGTCCTCGCCCTGCAACGGGTCGCCGTCAGCCTGGTCGCCGCCGGCGTGCACGATCTGGAAGTGGTCGATGTAGCCGTCGGCCTCGTTGAACTCGCCGTCGGAGTCGTAGTCGTAGCGGTCCCACTGGTCGTACTCGGCCAGCGTCGCCTTGATCTGCTCGGTGGTCTTGCCGGCGGCCTTCTGGTCCGCGACCCACTGCGTGACGGCGTCCTTGATGAGCTCACGCGAGTTGTTGCAGATGTTGTCGTTGCACGGGTAGCCGTTGCTGCGGCCGTAGCGCGCCTCGTTGTACTTGACCTTCACCCAGTCCGTGACGAGGCCGTTGACCGTGTACCGGCCGCTGGACTGCTTGTCGTAGAAGTTCGCGACGGAGTTGGCGTCCTTCTTGCGGCTGAAGTACAGGTCCTGGAAGTACTTCTGGCTGAAGTCCTTGCGCCAGATGGTCGTGTTGTCCACGGCCCGGTTCGGCTCGGGGATCTGGTTGTGCGCCGGCCCGTCGAAGCGCTGCGGCCCCGGCGTGGCGGGACTGGTGTCCTGGTCGGGGAAGTCGGGGTGCCGCTCGTCGCCGAACTCCGTGAGGATCACGAAGATCTTGTCGGTCTTCTCCCGCTCGAGCTCGACGTACTGGTCCTTGTCCTTCTTCTTGCCGACCTTCGCGACGGTGCTGCTCCCCCGCTTCTCGGTCGTGGCCTGACCGGTCAGCACGTCGGCGAGCGCCTGCTGCTTCAACGCGCGGCGCTTCACCTCCAGCTCGTGCGGCTGCTCGTCGGACTGCCGCGTCTCCTGCTTCTCGGGCTGCGCGGGCGGCGTCGCGGTGGCCGGTGTGACCATGCCCGCCGTGATGAGCGCGAGCGCCGCCGCTCCCGCCAGAACTCTTCGCACTTGACGTTCCCCTCCTCGGAAATACCGGGGGGACGCTACGTCCGGGTCCGGCGACTCGACACGTCCGAAAGTCGGTTGTCCGCAAGAGGTGTTGACCGGGTGCCCGGAACGTCGGGAAAGTGGTGGATTCCGTTCCCCGACGTGTCGGGAGGTCGACAGTGTCGTCGATGCAAATCGGAGTGAGCAGGCCGCCGCTGGACGTGGCGGACCTGCCGGAACCAGAAAAGGTGTTCAAGGTCCGCAAGCTCGGACCTGTCCAGGTGGTCCAGTTCGTCATCGGCCCGAGCCTCATCGCGCTCGGCATCTCGATCGGCAGCGGCGAGTGGCTGCTCG
Organism: Lentzea sp. NPDC055074; assembly: GCF_053608005.1. Taxonomy (NCBI): domain Bacteria; kingdom Bacillati; phylum Actinomycetota; class Actinomycetes; order Pseudonocardiales; family Pseudonocardiaceae; genus Lentzea; species Lentzea sp. NPDC055074. Next base: position 57,884 of record NZ_JBSGUQ010000025.1, on the reverse strand, counting down.
GCCCGCAGGCGGTCGGCAAGTTCGGCTTCGTCGGCATCGGCTGGGTGATCACCGTGTCGGCGTTGCTGCAGACGTTCTACAACGTGGAGATCGCCCGCTACGTCGTGGCGACGGGTGAGACCCCGGTCGTCGGCTGGGGCCGTGTGCCGCCCGGCTGGAAGTTCTGGGTTCCCGTGTCCCTGGGCGTCTTCTACTTCGCGTTCATCTTCGGCGGCTGGGCGGCGGGCGCCGGACAGGGGCTCTTCGCCCTGATCGCGGGCCGGGGCTACCGTCCCGACGAGATCGAGTACGTGCGGCTGCTCGCGATCGGGCTGCTCGTCGTGGTCTTCCTGATCACCGCGGGCGCCCGCAAGGTGTCCCGGGCCCTGGAGCTGACGAACTGGGTGCTCGTCGGCACGTTGCTGCTGGTCCTGCTGGCCGTGACGATCTCGATCGTGCCGTTCTCCGTGTGGTGGGAGGGAATCCGCGGCCTCCTGACCCCGGCCGCTCCCCCGCAGGGCATCACGGCGACGCAACTGGGCGGCCTCGCGGGCTTCACGGCGCTGGCGTCCGGGCTGAACTGGTACGCGATGAGCCACTACCGCGACAAGGGCTACGGCATGGGCCACCACGTCGGGTTCATCGCGGGCATGCGCGGCGGCAAGCAGGAGCTGCGCCCGGTCGGTGTGACCTTTGTGGACACTCCGGCGAACGCGTCGCTCTGGCGCCGCTGGTACCGGCTGCTGCTGATCGACCAGTGGGCGGTGTTCTTCGTCGGCGCGATGCTCGGCATGCTGTTGCCCACCGTGCTGATGGCGCACATCGTCGCGGTGTCGGGCGAGCAGCCGACGGCGGCGAACGTGCCGACGTTCTCCGCCGAACAGCTCGGCCTGCTCTACGGCCAGGGCATGTTCTACCTGATGCTCGTGGTCGGCGTGCTGGTGCTGTTCTCCACGCAGCTCGGCATCTTCGAAGCGCTGGTGCGCAACTTCACCGACGCGATGCACGCCGTCTCGCCCCGGCTGCGCAAGCGGATCGAGGACGACCCGCGGCGGTTCTACTACCCGTTCATGCTCCTGGTGCTGGTGATCATCGCCGGCGCGCTGCACCTCGCGCTGCCCGTGGAGCTCGTGCAGATCTCGGCGAACATGTCGAACCTGGGCGCGCTGATGTTCCCGTTCGCGTTGATGTACCTGAACTCCCGGCTGCCGCGCCCGGCCAGGCCCCGCTGGTGGCACCACGTGATCCTGGTGCTGAACGTGGTGTTCTTCGGGTTCTTCTTCGTGAACTTCGTCTACGAGTTCTTCACGGGAGGCCCGCTGGTGCGGTTCTGACCGGTCACTTCACGAAGTCCTCGATGTCGCCGAGGGCGTCCTCGGCCCTGCCGCCGAGCTGCGGGTCGCCGAGCAGCGCCCGCAGTCTCGGCACCACCTCGGGCAGCACCTCGCGGTCGATCCTGCCGACGTGGCCCAGGCACGTGACCGCGAGGTGGGCGAGGTCCCGGTCGGAGCCGTCGACGACGGTGAGCAGGACGCGCTGCAACGACTCGCGTTCGGGGTCGTGGCGGACCAGGGCGAGCATGGCCTGGTACGCCGGGACCCCGCCCGCGCGGAGCTCACCGTGCCAGCGCACGACGCACTCGTCGATCACGACGTCGGACGAGCGGCCGAGCGCCTCGTGCAGGTCGCCCGTCGCGGTCGCCCAGCCACCGCCCTCGACGCGGACGACCAGTTCGCCGTCCACCACGCCGGCCACCGCGTCACCGTCCCACTCGAACACGACGCCGCCGAGCGCCTCGACCTCCGTGATGCCGCGCCACCCCTCCAGTGCCGCGCGGACCTCGTCCAGCGTCACTTCGGCGGCAGCGCTTCCACGAACTCGCGGCACCGCGCGATCCAGTCCTCCAGCGCCTCGTCCTCCGCCACGGCCTCGCCGTCGACGACCACCCAGCCCTTCATCGGCTTCCCGGTGAAGTCGAAGACGCGGGCACCGGGCTGAGCCAGCGCGTCGGCCTGCGCCTCCGGGCCGACGCGCGCGATCACGTCCGATCCCAGCACTCCTACCAGCATGTTTCCCCGCCACAGGAACACCAGGCTGCCGAACATCTTCTTCGTGCCCAGGTCCGGGAGGTCGCCCAGCGACTCGCCCAGGCGATGGGCCAGGCCCTCGTCGTACGCCATGTGCTGAATGTTGTCTCAGCGAGTTGCCAGGCGCCTCTCAGTTTCTTGTGGCTTCATGGACATACAGGACATAAGAGGAGGCACATCTTGTTCGGCTTGGTCGGATGGATCGTCGGTTGGGTGTTGACGCTGTTCATCCTCGTGATGATCGGCCGGATGATCGTGGACTGGGCGGTCACGCTGCAGGCGCGCGGCGACTGGGTGTGGAAGGTGCGCCGGGTGACGCACGGTGTCACCGAGCCCGTGCTGGCGCCGGTGCGCAAGGTGCTGCCGCCCGTGCGGTTCGGCGGGTTCGGGCTGGACCTGGCGTTCACCGTGGTGTTCATCGCGGCGCTGATCCTCAGGTCGATCGTGTGGTGAGGACACCGGGGTTGAGCAGGCCCTGAGGGTCCAGCGCGGACTTGGCGCCGGCCAGGGCCGCGCCGAAGACGTCCGGGCGCTGCCGCGAGTACCACGGCATGTGGTCGCGGCCGACGGAGTGGTGGTGCGTGATCGTGCCGCCCGACGAGATCAGCGCCTCGGACACCGCGGCCTTGATCTCGTCCCACTGCGCGGTGAGGCCGCCCCAGCGGCCCGGCGCGTAGACGCCGTAGTAGGGCGCGGGGCCGTCCGGGTAGACGTGGGTGAAGCGGCACGTGACGACGCCAATGCCGCACACCTCCCGCAACGCCTCGGTCGCGGCCTCCGTCACCGCCGCGTGCAACGCGGGGAAGCGGTCCCAGGTGCAGGCCGTCTCGAACGTCTCGGTGATCATCGCGTGCTGCGCCATCGCGTCGCGCTGGTAGGGCATGCGCAGGAACGACTTCCGCCACTGCTGCGCCGCGCCCTCGACGACCTCGCCGTCACCGCACAGCTCCAGCGCACGGGCGAGCAGCGCGTCGACGGGGTGATCGGCGGACTCGAACGCCAGCACCAGCACGGAGCTCGGCGACCCGGCGTTGAGGAACGCCTCCGCGGGGTCGAGCAGCCGGCAGTTCGTCGGGTGCAGCCCGGACTGCGCGATCAGCCGCGTCGCCTCGACGGCCCGGCCCCAGTCCGCGAACCGCACCGACGCGCCCGCCCGGTGCACGGGCGGCGCCTGCAGCCGCATCCACGCCTCGGTGATCACGCCGAGGGTGCCCTCGGACCCGAGGAAGAGCCGGTCCGGCGACGGCCCCGCACCCGAGCCCGGCAACCGGCGCGACTCGGAGATCCCTTGCGGCGTCACGACCCTGAGCGACTCGGTCAGGTCGTCGACGTGCGTGTAGAGCGTGGCGTAGTGACCGCCGGCGCGCGTGGCGAGCCAGCCGCCGAGCGTCGAGAACTCGAACGACTGCGGGAAGTGCCGGAGCGTCAGGCCGTGCGGCTTGAGCTGGGCCTCCAGCGACGGCCCCAGCACCCCCGCCTGGATCCGCGCGGCCCGGCTCGTCGGATCGACCTCCAGCACCTGGTCCAGCCCGCCGAGGTCCAGCGTCACGACCCGCCCCAGGTCACGCGGCTCGACCCCGCCGACGACGGAAGTGCCGCCGCCGAAGGGAATCACCGCCACGTCGTTGTTCGCGCACCAGTCGAGCACGTCGACGACGTCCTGCTCGGTGCGCGGCCGGGCCACCGCGTCCGGCACCTGCCCGATCTCGCCCGCGAGGTTGCGGGTGACGTCGCGGTAGGCCTGGCCGCGGGCGTGCGCGAGGCGGTCGACGGGGTCGGTCGAGAAGAGCTCGCCCGGCTCGATGCGCGACGCGGGCACGTCGAGCGCGGCGGGATCGGGCGGCTCGTGGAACGTCAGGTCCGCGTCCGGCAGCACCGCCCGGACCCGTTCGACCAGCGCACGGCGTTCCTCCGGGGTGACGGCGTCCTCGACGGTGCCCCAGCCCCACCACGACCTCGTTGTCATGGCGAGCAACCATAAGCGAAACGCGGACGTTCTGGAATGCCCTGAGCGCTACCACCCACGCGGCCACGGCCCGGCTCGCGTCCGCGTCTGGAAACGGCCTGGTTCCGGCGTTCGTCCGGTAGAACCATTCCCATGCACAACGAGGTCAACCGCAGCACGGTGCACGGCCACGTCGTCCAGGCACACGAGATCGGCACGCTCCACGTGCACAGCACCGACGTCCCGTACCCGCCGCTGACCTCGTGGCAGGACAGGCCGGACCTCACGACCGAACTGGAAGACCTCCTGCACGTACAACGCGACGCGGCCGAGACCCTCCCCTACCGCCTGCTCGGCGTCCGGCAGCCGGAACTGACCCGCGTCTACGTCCAGCAGAGCGTCCGCGAGACCGAACGCGAGCAGGGCGACCGCTCGTTTCCGATCGGCGAGGTGCTCGCGCACTCGAACCACCTCCTCGTGACCGGCGAACCGGGCGCGGGCAAGTCGACGCTGGGCCAGATGTACGTCCAGCGCCTCGCCACCGAGTGGCTCGACCCGAGCGCCGACCCGCCGTTGCCGGAACCCGTGATGCCGCTGCGCATCCCGGCGAAGGCGCTCGCCGACGACCTGCCGTGGAGCGAACTGCTCGCCAACGCGGTCCGCGACCGCAGGCTCAACGCCACCCTCAAGCCAGACCTGTTCGCGAAACGCGCGCTCGGCGCCCGCTGGCTCGTCTTCGTCGACGGTCTGGACGAGATTGCCGAACCCGGACGCCGCTCCCGTGTGATCGACGCTCTGGTCAGCCGCATGCGCCGGGGTGGCGAACACCGCCTGGTGATCACGACCCGCCCGCTGCCTCCGGACGAGCTGCAGAAGCTCGCGGGGTTGGTCGACTCGTTCACCATCCAGCCGTTCGGTCCGGTCGAACTGCAGGACTTCGCCTCGGCCTGGTTCCGCGCCCAGAACCCGACCAACGCGAAGGACCGCGCGGCCGAGTTCGTCAGCCAGGTGCACGACGGCCGCCTTCGCGAACTCGTCCGCAACCCCTTGCTGGCCACGATCGCGGCCATCGCGAACACCCTGGAGCCGAACCGCAAACTCCCCCACAACCGCGCCGACCTGTACGACCGCTTCATCAGCTACCTGCTGGACGACAGGGCGAACGGCCGCAACGCACTCGCCGAACTCCGCAAGGCCCACGCCGACGACCCGGCTCGGGTCAAGCAGATCGAGTGGCTCTACGGGGGACGCACGGCGATCGTCGAGCAGATCGCGGTGGAGCGCCTGGAGTCGGGGGAGGGGTTGCTGCAAGACGCCTTGCCGGCCCGCACGGAGGACGTGATGGCGGTGTTGATGAGCACCGGACTGTTCGTGCGCGGCGAAGCGGGACCGAGGTTCCTGCACCACTCCTTCGCCGAGTTCCTCGCCGCCCGGAAGCGGGCGGCGGCCATCCCGGCAGAGTTCCCCGGCCTCGACGAGTGGGTTGAACTGGGCATGCAGGCGGCGCGGGAGACCTCGGTGCTGTTCACGTTCGTGCTCTGGGGGCGCGAGCCCGGCCACGACCTCGATCTCGTCGTCGAGCGGCTGCTGGCCGGCGGCGTGAAGCACGTACTGCTGGCCGGACGTCTGCTGGCCGAGGACGTGGCCATCACCCCGCAGCGCTCCGGCGAGGTAGTCGACCGGCTGGTGGAACTGGTGCTGGCCAACGGTGTCCGCGAGAAGCCGTGGCAGGAGGCCCGCCGCATCGGCAGGGTGCTGGCGAGCCTCGACAACGAGTCGGTCGCCCGCCTGCTCCTGCCACGGCTGCGTGCGTTGCGGGACAACACCGACCTGCCGGCCGTCGTGCGGATCGGCTGCACCATCGCCCTCGGACACCTCGACTCGGCAGACCAGGCGGTGGCCTGGCTGCGGAATCACGCCGACCTGGGCGACACGAACGCGTTGAGCGCCATCGCCGCGGGGCTCGCGGAGATGGTGCCGAACGGCGCCGACCTCGCGGAGCAGCTCCTGCTGGAAATGGTGAGAGCGAGCGACAACTACGTCGTCGAGCTCACGATCATCGACATCTTGAGCTTCGACCTGGACAGGAAGGAATCCGCACGCCACCTGCTGCGCCTTTTGACGCGACGCCTGAAAGCGGACCCGCTGGTTCTGGGCAGCTTGCGGATTCCTCACATCGGTGGCGCCGCCGACACCCCTCCTCAGACCTGGGACTCCTTCATCGGCCTGGCGACGGCGCTGGAATGCACGGACGAGGCGCGCTGGGCGGCCGACCTGGTCCTGGAGAAGTCCTCAGTGGACACCAAGGTGTTTGCCGCCGCCGTGGCCGTACTGCTCGACGACAGCCCTGGCCCCGCGCGGATCGCGGATGCCATCTCCCGAGCACGTGCACTCTCGTTGGAGCACGTGCTGATCGTCGCGGAGCGGACGAGCGGCGTGGAGAACTTCGACAGGGAGGTGGCGAACTCCCCCGCAGCGAGCGACTCGCAGTTCCTCCGGGCATGCGAGTTGATGGTCACCTGGTTTCCGGACGAGGCCGACGACCTGGTGCGCAACCGTCCCTCCCTTCGTCCGGTCGATCTCATCGACTTCCTGATGACCACGAAGCACCGCACGATCCCGTCGGATCTCTCGACGCGGGCACTGCACGGCCGCACCGAGGGCGCGGCGGAGTTCCGCAAGGTGCTGATCGGAGCGCTCGACCTGGGGGCCCGTGGCAAAGAGGTGTACGCGATCGCGGCTGCCGGGTCGCCCCTGCACCGTGCCGTAGGCGCGGGAGTGCTCGACAGCTTCGGCCATCACGAGCACAGCGCCGACCTTCTGAACAGCTTGCTGACCGATTCGTTCGACCCCGCCTCGTCGATCGAGTTCTTCCGCGGCGCAGATCTCGCAGACCTGGCCGCCCAGGGCGTCGAGTTGCTCGACCGGTTGATCCGAACAGCGAGGCACGAAGTCGAGATCGCCCTCGAGATAGCCGGCATGTTGCACACGGCCAGCCGTTCGGAGGAAGCGTCCGAACTCGCCGTCGACGCCTTCCAGCGTTCGCTGGGCTCTCACGAGGTCGCCGACTGCGTCGCGACCGTGCTCGACGTCAGCGGGGCGCGGCACGCCGACCTGATCGTGACGAAGGTCAGGGAGTCGGGCCTGACCCTGTGGGACCGGCTGGACATCGCCGATCTGTTCGTTGACGAGGGCATGCTCCACCACGCCGTCGAACTGTGGCTGGACGTGGTGCGTGATCACCACGACCGGGCCGGCAAAGGGGTCGAGGCCGCGGACAAGCTGGTGAAGGTCGGTATGCGGGCGCGGGCCGTCGAGGCTGCCACGAGTCCGAAGCTGAGGGCCTGGCTCCAGGCCTAACCCGCGCCGAAGCACACGAACCCGACGGCAGCCGCGTAAGCAGCATCGTCGGCCGAGGCCCGTTGCACCGCCGCCAGAGCCTCGGCCGGAGCCATCCCGGCCGCGAGCTTCTGGTGCAGCTCCACCATCACCGGAGCCGTGCCGTCGGTCGGCACCGGCACCACGGGCGCGATCAACGTCCGCGTGCCCAGCCCCAGCAGCGCCGCCGTGAAGCCCATCAACTCGTCTCCCGGCCGAACCGCGGACTGCCCGGTGTCGCACGCCGACAGCACGACGCGGGTCGGCGGGCGGCGCAGGCGTTCGATGTCGTAGACGGTCAACGGCCCGTCGGCGAGTTCCAGGGCCGAGAACAGCGGGGTGTCGACGCGGAATGAGCCGTGCGCGGCGATGTGGGCGAGCGCGGCACCGTCCATTGCGGACGCCACGGCGCTCACGGTCGCCTCGGTGCCGACCAGGACGCGGCCCGGCACGTGGGCGCTGATCGCCTTGATCTCGGCGGGGGCGGCGGCCATGCGCGGACCGGCGGCCAGCACCGCCTCACCCGAGGCGTCGGGAACGGACGTGGCTCGCAGCCAGACCGAGGCCGACGGGGCGACGGTCACCTGGCGGTTCAGCACCGCCCACGGCAGGCCGTTCAGGGCACCGGTCGGGACGACCACCAGCGGGCGGCCGTCGATGCGGGAGGCCAGCGGGTCCAGCAGGCGGCGGGCCAGCAGCGCGGCGGCGTGCGAGGCCGACGACCGGGCCACGGCCAGGTTCGGCAGCTGCGGGGGCAGGGTCACGAGGCGGTGCAGGGCGAAGCGCAGCAGGCGGATCTCGCGGACCACGCCCTCGACCGCACCCAGGGAGTGCAGCGACGAACGGCCGCCGGCCAGGACCACGGCCATGAGCGTGCCGTCGTCCTCCACGAACTCGATCAGCGCCGACGCCCCCAGGGCGGCGGACAGGGACGCGACCGGCGGCGGCTTGAAGACGGCGACCTCGCCCGACATCAGCCTGGTCAGGTCGCGGACGCGCTGCTCGGCGCGCACGAGCTTGGCGCGCAGCGTTCCGGCGGGTCTCCCGGCGAGCACCGCGGACTCCACGTCGGCGGAGACCGCGCGCAACGACGCCAGCGCGTCCTCCAGGCGCGGGTCGTCGGGCGGCGACACGGACTTCATCCGCAACGCGCCCGCGCGCCAGCTCTCGGTCCACGACAGCACGCGCGAGGCGTTGCCCGAGGCCACGGCCAGCCTTAGGCCCTCCAGTGCGAGGGCCTGGCCCTGCACCCCGGCGGACGCCCTCAGTTCGGCGGCGCCCAGCGACACCCGGTACTCGTCCAGCAGCCCGATCCCCCGCCGCAGCGCCGACGAGGTCCCCCGCACGTCGCCGGAGAGCTTGCGGCGCAACGCCTCCGCGTACCAGCCGCGCACCCGCAGACCGGCCGGGCCGCGCACCCGCGCACCCGCCGCCGCGGTGAGCTCGGTGATGGCACGGGCGCGATGTCCCAGATCCGCGGCGACCAGGCCGGCGTCGATGCGGGCCTCCAGCGCGGGCAGCCGCCAGTCCATCGCGTCCAGCTCGGACGCCACCCGCGACAAGGCGAGGCGCAGGGGACGGGAGCGGTCGCCGCGCAGCACGGCCGCGTGCAGCTCCAGGAAACGCGCGCCGGCCGCCCACAGCAGGCGTTGCTCCCGGCGGAACCGGCGGCGCGCCTCGGCCGCGAACGCGTTGGCCGCGTCCGGGTCGTCGTCCAGCAACGCGATGCGGGCGCGGAAGTACAGGGCCTCCGAGACGCCCAGAGGGTTCTTCAGCTCCTTCAGCTCGATGATCGCGCGGTCGGCCGCGGCGCGGGCCTCGTCCAGCAGCGGCACCGAGACGAGCAGCTCCAGCCGGTTGACCAGCAGCACCGGCCGCATCACGTCGAGGCGGCGGTAGACCTCCTCGGCCTTGTCGAACAGCGTCAGCGCGGCGGGCACGTCACCGCCTCGGGTCGCCATGATGCCGCCGTTCCAGTGCACGTCGGCGACACCGAGCTCCTGGCCGAGCTCTCCGAGCAGGGACGCCGCCAGCGAGAAGTCGGCCGACGCCTCACGCATGTTCCCCACGTACGCGCGCACGAGGCCGCGGTTGTTCAAAGCGCGCGCCTCGACCAGTTGGTCCCCCACGCGACGGGCGCCCGCGATGGCCGCGGTGTAGTCGCGCTGCGCGTCGTCGTAGCGGGTCAGGTAGTGGAAGACGACACCGCGCTGCATCAACGCCGCCACCGAGTCCGCGCCCGTCAGCGACGGCATGGCGTCGTCCAGCAACGTCAGCGCGGCCTTCTGCTTGCCCGTGTAGGCGAGCACCCACGCGAGGCTCATCTGGGCGAGCGCGGCCAACCGGGGCAGCGAGGCCTCGGACGCGATCCTGATCGAGCGGCGCAGGTGCCGCGCCGCGCCCGGGAAGTCGTGCATCTCCCGCAGCGCGAGGCCGATCGCGCGCTCGGCGATGGACCATTCCGCACGATCTTCCGTCGTGCGGAGGACCGCGCGGGCCATCTCCACGGCCGCGCGCGGGTTGCGCTGCCTGGCCTCCAGCGCGTCCTCCGCACAAAAGTCGGTCACGGCAACACTTTATCCGCTGTGGTAGCTTGATCAAGCTCGGTCGGGGTGCCCGTCAACGCTGCTTTAGTGAGGCCGTGGTGTCGAAAACGCCAGAAAGCGCGGAGCTTTACCAAAGAGCTTTCCTGCAGCTCATCGCCGAGGACAAGACCATCAGCTTCCACGCCGAACGCGGGCGTGAATTCCTTTATCGTCCCGGACAGTTGCTCGTCGGCGCCGAGGATCAACAACGGGTCGTCGAAAAGCTCAGGGAAAACAACATCATCGCACGGCCCGGCGAGGGATTCGCCGGATTGGCGCGATTGACGTTGCCGAACAACGCGGAGGACATTCCCCGCATTGTCCGCCTGTTGCGCGACCAGCGGAACTGGCCGAACGAGCGCGTGCCGCTCGTGCAGCCGCACCACGTGATCGTCGGCCACGGCGGCCTCGTCATGGGCAACCCGGGCGACCGCCCCCACCCGACGGACCCGGTCTCCGCGCCGAAGTTCGACGAGCGCCTCAAGGACGTCCGCGTCGGCATCATCGACACGGGCATCTCGCAGGGCGCCGACAGCGAGCACTCCGACTGGTTCGGCGGCCGCTACGCCAAGGAGGCCGACGACGTCGACCCGGCCTACGCGAGCGGCGACAACTTCGCGCTGCAGGGCGGGCACGGCACGTTCGTCGCGGGCGTCATCCAGAACGCGGCCCCCGGCGTCACGTTCGACCCGGAGGTCGGCCTCGACCCGAACGGCTTCGGCGACGAGGAACGGATCTGCCGCAAGATCACCGAGCTGGGCCGCAAGAAGGTCAACGTGCTCAACCTGTCGCTCGGCTGCTTCACCGAGGACGACGTGGCCTCCGAACCGCTGCGCCGCACCATCGAGGCGCTGCCGGACGACATCGTCGTGGTCGCCTCGGCCGGCAACCAGGGCACGCAGCGGCCGAGCTGGCCCGCGGCGCTGTGCGGGGTCACCGCCGTCGCCGCCGCCCAGCAGGAACGGGACGGCTCGATCGGCCCCGCCTTCTACTCGAACTTCGGCCACTGGGTCGACGCCTGCGCGATCGGCAACCGCGCCTCGACCTACCTCAAGGGCGAGTGGCAGCTGCCCGGCGAGGCCTCCGCCACGCCGTTCGCGCTGTGGGCGGAGTGGTACGGCACGTCGTTCGCCGCTCCCCTGGTCACCGGCAGGATCGCCGCGACCATGGTCTCGGAGGGCATCGACGCACGTCAGGCGCGTGACAAGCTGCTGACCGGTGCGGAGTTCCACCCCGGGTACGGAATTTTCGTCAAATAGTTGTATCTGGGAGGCAACCTCGGCCTCCGCCAGTTGTGACCGCAAGGAGTCGACGTGACCTCAGCCTCCCCGATCGCCGCGCTCGTGAGCGCGGCGGCCGAGGGCGACCAGTCGGCGTGGAACGAGATCGTGGACCGTTACACGCCGCTGGTGGTGTCGGTGATCTACAAGCACCGGCTGCGCCCGTCGGACGCGGCCGACGTGAACCAGACGCTGTGGCTGCGGCTCGTGGAGCAGATCGGACGGCTGCGCGAGCCGGAGGCGTTGCCCGGCTGGATCATGACGACGACCCGCAACGAGTGTCTGCGCGTGCTGCGCGTGCAGCAGCGCACGCACCTGTACGACCCACTGTCCGAATCGGACGCGCTGGAGTCGGAGCAGGTGGACGCGGACGTCGAGGCGGACCTGCTGGCAGTGGAGCGGCGGCAGGCGTTGCGAGACGGGTTCGCCGAGCTCACGGACCAGTGCAAGCGGTTGCTGCAGAAGCTGATGACGGACCCGCCGCCGAGCTACCAGGTCGTGAGCGAAGAGCTCGCGATGCCGGTCGGCAGCATCGGCCCGACGCGGATACGTTGCCTGGAGAAGTTGCGGAAAACCCCAGCGATCTCAGCGTTCCTGGGGTCTCCGGTGAAGAGAGGAGGTGTGCTAGGTGCGGCACGACTGGGACAGTGACGAAGTACTGCTCGACGCCTTGCGCGACGCGTTGAGCACACCTCAGGACGAGGTTCCGCCGGAGTTCGTCGAGGCCGCCAAGGCCGCGTTCACCTGGCGGACCATCGACGAGGAGCTGCTGCTCATCACGTCGTACGACTCGGTGCTGGACGACACGCTGTTCGCCCGTGCGCGGTCGACGGCGACGGCGCGGCAGCTGGTGTTCGACGCCGAGGGCGTGATGCTGCAGGTCGAGGTGTCGGCGGCGGGGGTCACCGGTCAGCTGATGCCGGCGTCCGGCTCGGTCACCCTGGTGACGCCGGGCGGCGACCACGAGACCGCGGCGGTCGACGAACTGGGGATGTTCGTGATGGGGGTCGCGCCGCGAGGACCGGTGAAGTTCCGGTTCGCACACGGTTGCACCGATTGGTTCATCCTCTGACTCTTATTCGCGTGACACCGCAATTCCCTCGTTCGGCCTACAACCTCGGCCAGTAGGGTTGTCGACGCTCCTAATTCGCATCGCGAGAGGTGTGTCGCCGTGGTCGATCGAGTCAGCTGGGTACCGGAGGGCGTCAACGTCGACGTCCCCAGTTCCGCCAGGATCTACGACTACCTGCTCGGCGGTGGGCACAACTTCGAGGCCGACCGCGCGACGGCGGAAGCCCTGATCAAGGTCCTCCCGGTGCGGGGCATGGCACGGCTCAACCGCGCCTACCTGCGCCGTGCCGTGCTGGAGCTGGCGGACCTCGGCATCCGGCAGTTCCTCGACCTCGGTTCGGGCATCCCGACGGTCGGCAACGTCCACGAGGTGGCGCACGAGGTCGACCGCGAGTCGAAAGTCGTGTACGTCGACTTCGAGCCCGTCGCGATCACGCACGCCGAGCTGATGCTGGCCGGCGAGCCGAACGTGACGGCGCTGCTGGCCGACCTGCGCGAACCGGAGAAGGTCGTGGCGCAGGCCCGGCAGCACCTCGACTTCTCGCAGCCGATCGGGCTCCTGGTCGTCGGTGTCCTGCAGTTCATCCCCGACGAGGACGACCCCTGGGGCGTGCTGTCCCGTTACGTCGAAGCGCTCTCGTCCGGCTCGTACCTGGCGCTGTCGCACTTCACCGCGGACAGCATGCCCGCGGCCATGGCGGCCGGTAAGGAGATCTTCGCGAAGACCGCGGAGCCGATCACCCCGCGCACCAAGGACCAGGTCGCGGACATGCTGACGGGCACGGAGGTCGTGGAGCCCGGCATCGTGTTCACGCCGCAGTGGCGGCCGGAGTCGCCCGAGGACGTCGGCGACGAACCGTCGAAGGCGAACCTCTACGCCGCGGTGGGTCGCAAGCCCTGATGTCGCCCTCGCCCCTCGCACAGCGCTGGGCGGCTGTTCTGATCGAGAGCGCGTACTCGCCGATGTCACGGCGCAAGCTGACGCAGCACCTCGAGGAGCACGCCGCCCGGCTCCGTGCTGGGCAGGCGTCGGTGGCGATCGGCGAATGGCTGGTGCGCAAGAGTTTCACCGGCCCCGACTCGTTGCGGCGCACGCTCGAGGTGCTCGGGCCGGAGTTCCCGCCCGAGGTGCTCGGCGCGCTCGCGGCCGGGTACGTGCGGGCGACGCGCGACCAGTTGTTCGCTGAGCAGGAGAAGGTCAAGAACTCACTGCTGAAGGCGGTCGAGGACGCCCAGCGCGACCTGCACGACAGCGAGACCCGGTTCGCCCAGGTGTTCGCGACGACGGCGGTGGGCATCGCGATCTTCGACCTGCACGGCACGGTCGTGGAGGCGAACGACGCGCTGGCCGCCATCCTCGGCCACGAGGAGATGCCGAAGGAGCTCTTCGCCGAGCCGGACGCGATCGCACTGGCCGCGGCGTGTCACCGGATGGCCGCGTCCTCTGTGGACACCGACCGGCGCGAGTGGGAACTGGCCCGCGGCGACGGGGACACGGTGTGGGCGAACGTCGTGCTGTCGGTGCTGCGCGGCGCGGACGGGCTGCCGAAGTTCCACGTCGCGCTGATCGAGGACGTCACCGAGCAGCGCATGCTCCAGGAGTGGCTGCGGCACCAGTCGCTGACGGACCTGCTGACCGGGCTGCCGAACCGCGCGTCGTTCACCGACAAGCTGGAGTCCGCGCTCGCGACCGGCGAGCCGTACACGCTGGGCTACCTCGACGTCGACAGCCTCACGATCGTCAACGACGGCCTCGGGTACGCGGCGGGCGACGCGGTGCTGGTCGAGGTGGCGCGCCGGTTGCGGTTCGTGCTGCCCGACGCCGTGGTCGCGCGGGTCGGCGGCGACGAGTTCGTCGTGCTGATCCACGGCTCGCCCGACGTGGCGGCACTGGCTGCGCTGATCGACGAGGAACTGTCCGAGCCGGTGTACCTGGAGGGCGCGGGCGTCGCGGTGTCGACGTCGATCGGTTTCGTGCGCACCTCCGGCCCCGGCGTGGATCCGACGGCCTTGCTGCGGCGCGCGCATTCGACGTTGCGCAGAGCCGAGGCCGTCGGCAAGAGGCAGTGGGGCGTCTACGACCACGAGGCCGACGCCGCCGACCGCACCCGGTTCGCGCGGATCGCGGCGATGCCCGGCGCCTTCGAGAACGGCGAGATCTCCGTGGAGTACACACCGGTGTCGTGGATCTCGGGATCGCACGCCTTCGTGGAGGCGTCGCTGCGCTGGGGTGCCACCCGGCACGACGACGTCGTCGCGTACGCGGACGCCCTCGGGCTGGCCTCGCGGCTCGGGCGGCTCGTGCTGCAGGACGCGAGTTCGCGGGGTGAGCCGGTGCTGATCCGGTTGTCGCGGGACCAGTCGCGGGACCCGGACCTGACGGCGCACGTGCGGTCCACGTTGCGGGCCGGTTCCTTCCCGGCCTCGTCGCTGTTCCTGGCGCTCGACGTTCGGTCGATGCCGGACGGCGAGGAGAACCTCGAGGTGCTGCACGACATGGGAGTGCGCGTGCTGCTGCACGAGTTCGGCGGGGGCTTCGCCGGCTTGTCCACTGTGGACCGCAGTCCGGTGTGGGGAGTCCGGCTGGCGCGGCCTCCGTCGGAACGCCTGGCGCGCCAGGGACTCGCGCTGATGGTGCCGCTGCTGCGGTCGGCCGGCGTGCACGTGCTCGGCGGACCGGGCGACCCGGACGAGCTCCAGGCGCTCGGCGTGGACCTCGTGGTGACGCGATGAGCGGTTGTGGCCGTCAGGGAGACCACAACCGCTCCACAGCGGGTTAGGCGGCGTCCTCGAACGTCGTGGCCTTGACCGTCACCATCGTGCGGAAGTTCGCCTCGACCTCGGACTTCTCCCTGGCGTTCGGGTTGGGGTTCTTGCACGACGTGCCGGCGCTGGCGCCGGACATCAGGTCGGTGCACAGACCCGTCCTGCGGTCGGGCAGGCCGAGCAGGTGGCCGAACTCGTGGGACGAGATGCGCACGGTGTCGTGGCCCTCGTTGACCGCCTGGCGGCCCATGACCCACCGGCCGCGGCCGAGGCTCGTCACGTAGGCCCGGGGCCACTGGTTGTCCACGCTCACCGTCACGTTCGCAGCGCCGGTGACCTTGCGGAACTGCACGTTCACCACGCTGGCGTTCCAGATCTGCGCGCCCTTGTCGATCGCGGCCTGGAACTCGCCGGTGTTGCTCGAGTTGTAGGTGACGATGCGGGGCGCGGCCTCCGCGGTGCCGATGAGGCCGACCGAGAGGCCGACGACACTGGCCGCCACGGCAATTGTTTTGCGCAGGGACACAGGAATCTCCTCGCAATGCAGGGTAATTGCACCCCGACTGTATCGCCGAGCCGTTGGCGCACAAGAAGAGTCAAGTGTGAAGCAGCGCTGGCACGATCAAGAGCGTTCGTAGGTGATCGACCCGCCCACACCCTCCGACGTGCGGCTCAGGGAGCGGAAACGTGCCCTACTACTGGATTTCCGGCAACGATCGGCCACGAACAGGCCGCGGCCGGATGGGCGAATAACTGTTCACACGCGACTGGCTCTGATGGACCGGAAGGCCGAACGCGAAAAGGGCCGGCGCACAAGGCGCCGGCCCCGTTTTCCGCGGGAGCGGAGGTACTAGGCGAACGAAGGCTGGCGCAACGCGTGCTCCACCAACGCGATCAGGATCTGCTTCGTCGACTGCCTGTTCCGCGCGTCGCACGGGATGATCGGCACCGCGGAGCTGATCGTCAACGCGTCCCTGATCTCCTCGGCCCGGTGGTGCATGAGGCCGTCGAAGCAGTTCACCGCGATCACGTACGGGAGGTCCCGGTCCTCGAAGAAGTCGATGGGCGCGAACGCCTCGTCGATCCTGCGGGTGTCGACCATGACCACGGCACCGATGGCACCGCGGACCAGGTCGTCCCACATGAACCAGAACCGGTGCTGGCCGGGCGTGCCGAACAGGTACAGGATCAGGTCCTTGTCCAGCGACACACGGCCGAAGTCCATGGCCACCGTCGTGGTCACCTTGTCCGGCACGTGGGACAGGTCGTCGACACCCACCGAGGCCTGCGTCATCACGGCCTCGGTCGTCAGCGGGGTGATCTCGGAGACCGACCCCACGAACGTCGTCTTGCCGACACCGAAGCCGCCCGCGACGACGATCTTCGCCGAGGTCGCGGTCAGGTCGACCCCAGGTGACCCCGGACGACCCGGAGCACCGTTGCTCATGGGAACTTCTCTCTACTCAGGCTCGCATGGAGACGTGCAGCTGGGCTCTGATCTCCGGCGTGAGCTGGAGACCGACCCTTTCCACCAACCGGGTCATCGCGTAGCCGATGAGGCCGATGTCGCAGTTGGGTGCGGCGAGCACGGCGAGGCAGGACCCGTCGCTGATGGACATCAGGAAAAGATAGCCGCGTTCCATCTCGACGACGGTCTGCTTGACCTCACCGGCCTCGAAGCAGCGCGCCGCTCCGAGGTTCAGCGAGACCAGTCCCGACGAGACGGCGGCGAGCTGCTCGGCGCGGTCGTGCGGCAGCCGGTCCGACGATGCGAGCAACAGGCCGTCCGCGGAGACGACGATCGCGTGCGCGACACCGGCGACCCTGCTGACGAAGTCCTCGACCAGCCAGCTGAAGTTGTCCAGTTCCTCAGTCGCGGTGGTCACTGGCGTTCCCTTTCTGCGATCACGGGGATGCCGCCGACGGCGGAGTCGAAGAGCGACTCGCGACCCATCTGGACACCCTTCTGGTACGTGGCGAACCGCTGGCGCAGCCGGTCGGCCGACCGGCCGGGGACGGCGGCGGCGGTCGCCAGCTGGGGTGCCGGCGACGAAGGCTTCGGCAGCGAACCGGGAACCAGGCGCGCCTTCGGGACGCGCTTGGGCAGACCGTTCTCCGTGGTCGTCGCGGGAGTGCCCTTGTCGAGCGCACCCGCGGCCTTCCAGCCTTCGTCCGACGCGCCCCAGTCGGACTCGGCGTAGTCGGCGACCGCGCGCGGCACCGCCGTCGGTGCCTCGATCTTCACGGTGTCCGCCGAACGGTGCCGCTTGGGCAGGCCGTTCACGGTGGCGGGCTCCACGTCGTCCGCTTCCCCGAACGGGGCAGCACGTTCCGGCTCCGCTGACGGAACGTCCCTCGTGGAGGGTTCGGGCGCCGAGGGGGTCTGGAACCACCTCGACAGGTCGTCGTGCGAGATCAACGGCTCGTCGACGATCGCCGGGAAGATCTCCGTGGCGGGGTCGGCGGGACGTTCGACGGGCGGCTCGTAGGAGTACCCGTCCTCGGCGGCGTCCTCGGACGCCTCGATCCGCGCGGTGAACAGGCCGTCGGTGGACGTCTGCTCGATGCGGTGCCGCCCGGAGTTGTCGTCCTCCGTGGCGGGCCCCGGTGCGAGGACCGGGTGCTCGGGAGTCCACTTCGGCACACCGGACAGGACCTCGCCCGGGTTGGTCGACTCGGCCGCGGACGGCGCCGGCGCGGCGGGCAACGGCAGAGCGGGCGCGGATCCCTTGTGCAGCAAGGAGACCGGCAGGATCACCTGTGCGGTGACGCCACCCTCTATGTCGTCGTTGTTCCCGAGCGTCACGCGGATCTCGTGGCGCTTCGCGAGCTGACCGACCACGTACAGGCCCATCTCGCGGGCCACCGAGACGTCGACCTCCGGCGGCTCGGCGAGCTTCGCGTTGAACTCGACGACGTCGTTCTCCTGCATGCCGACACCGCGGTCGTGGATGCGGATCGCGACCTCGCCCTTGCGAGTCTCTATCGTCCGCACCGTGACCTTGGTGCTGGGCTTGGAGAACGCCGTGGCGTTGTCCAGCAGCTCGGCGACGAGGTGCGCGAGGTCGTTGACCACGCGGCCCTGCACCATGAGCTCCGGCGTCGGCGCGATCTGGACGCGCGCGTACTTCTCGACCTCGGAGACCGCGGCACCGAGGACCTCGGCGATCGCGACCGGGCGGGTGACCCGGCGGTTGACCGTCGTGCCCGAGAGCACCAGCAGGTTCTCGCTGTTGCGGCGCATCTGCGTCGCGAGGTGGTCGAGCTCGAACAGCGACGCCAGGTGGTCCGGGTCCTGCTCGTCCTGCTCGAGCCGGTCGATCACGCTGATCTGCCGCTCCACCAACGCCTGCGAACGACGCGACAGGTTGATGAACATGTCGTTGACGTTCGCGCGCAGTGCCACCTGCTCGACGGCGAGGCGGACGGCTTCGCGCTGCACGAGGTCGAACGCCCGCGCGACCTGACCGACTTCCTCGGTCGTGTTGATCGGCACCGGGACGATCGCCTCTTCGGCGGCCCGTTCCGGCTCGCGGTGCGAACGAATGCGCTTGATCGCCTCGGGCAGCTGGTTGCGCGCCACGTCCAGGGCGCTGCGGCGCAGCACGCGCAGCGGCCGGAGCATGGACTGCGCGACCATCGCCATGAGACCGAACGCGATCAGCAGCGAGATGGCGACCAGTGCGGCGTCGCGCCACGCGGAACCACGCGCCTCGGAGGCGAGGCGGGTGGTCGTCGCGTCGGCCTGGCCCTCCAGGTCGGCCGCGACCTTGCGAACCTGGTTCGCGGTGTCCTGACCGATCTTGAGGACCTCGGCGTCCGTGATCGACACCGGCTTGCCGGCCGCGTCCTGCGAGAGCGCGAGCTTCACGAGCCGGTTGCGACCGTCCACGGACGAACCGGACACGATGTCCTGGAACTTCTGCCGGTTCGCCGGCGACGTCACGTCGTTGAACTCCGTGAACGCCGCGTCCAGACGGGACTGCGCGGCACGCAGCTCGTCCGCCGCACCGGGAGCGAAGTTCCGGCGCAGTGCGGTGGAAGTCAGGATCGCGTTCTGCTGGCCGAGCTGTTCCTGCGCGCTGTAGAGCGCCTGTGCGGCGGTCGCCAGCGGAACGATCTCCGGCTCGCTGAGGCTCGAGATCGCAGCGCGGTGCACCTGCGTGAGCGACGCGATGATCTGGTTGTAGGCGCTGACCACCGCGACGTCGGGGTACTTGGTGCTCAGCACGGTGATGCGCAAGCTCGCCAGTCCGTCGAGGGACTGCAGCGACTTGGTGAAAGCTTCTTGCAGGGGCGCGCTCAAGGCCGTGGCCGTCGCGCCCGAATCCCGATATTTGCCCAGTTCCGTGTCGGTCAGGCCGTTGCGGGCGGCGTGCTCGGGGCACGCGTTCTGCCGGCCGGCGGCCACACACTGGACTGCCCAGTCACGTTCGACCTGTAGAGCGTTCTCCACCTTCGCGGCCTGGTGGCTCACGGCGAGCTCGCGCTGGACGCTGTCGAAGAGTTCGACGTCGTCGAGCTGGGTGTTCAGCCTCAGGCCCGCGAGAGTCGCGGTGCTCAGGGCCGGAACTAGCAACACCACTGCGAGCTTGCTCCGCAACCGCCAGTTGCGTAGGCGGAACCGGTCGATGCCTCGCTGGTCCTCACGACCGCGCACCGTCAACACTCCCCGCCCGTTTAATAGCTGCAAACCTGGTGGATCTTGGAGTAAAACGCGCTGTTCTCATACCGCCGTTCGGACGACAAAACAGTGGTTCGAGAATCAACAACTTAGACCTGCGCGGCTAAACGGCCCTCGCGCGATAATTCATCTGGAGGAAACGATCGCGCGGGTGACCGCGATCACGGCCTGATCACAGTCACCCGCGCTGTTCGTCAACTGCCGGAGGGCTGGACGAGCATCGGCTTGACGTCGAGCTCCTTGTCCAGCATCCCGTAGCGCTGCATCAGCTGGACGACGCGCTGCAGGCGCGTCGCGTCGAGCGAGGTCGGGAAGGCACCGAAGTGGACGAGACCTGCGGTTTCCTTGTCGACCTTGGCGTACTCCACCAGCAGCGGCTCGACCGTGGGGCGGTCGGTCGCATCGGCCTGGCCCTTGGCCATCGCGCGCTGGAAGGCGGCGACGGTCTTGGGGTTCTCCTTGGCGAAGGCGCCGGTGGTCGCGTAACCCGCGATCGGGATGTTGTCGGTCGGGCCGGACGCGGCGTCCAGCACCTTGATCTGACCGGCGGCCCGCTGGGCGCGGGTGATGAACGGCTCGACCATGAAGGCTGCGTCAACGGTCTTGTTCGCGACCGCCGCCTGCATGTCCGGGAACGGCATCTCCTTGAACTTGACCGAGTTCACGTCCACGTTCGCGGCCTCGAGCGTGGCCTTGGCGGTGAGCTCCGCGATGTTCTTGAACGTGTTGATCGCGATCGTCTTGCCGGCGAGGTCGGCAGGACTCTTGATGGCCGAGTCACCGGCCGCCAAGATCAGGAACATGTCCGGCTTCGCCTGGTAGCCGTCCGAGATGAGCTTGAGGCCGTCGACGGCCTTGGCCGCGTCCTTCGCCTGGGCGGCGAAGAACGAGACCCAGTTGCCGAACGAGAAGTCCAGGTCCTTGCTGACCAGGCCGGGGATGGCCGCGGCCCCACCCTGGATGACCTTCAGGTCGACCTCGAGGCCTTCGGCCTTGAAGTAGCCCTTCTTGATCGCCACGTGGACGGAGGCCACGTCGAGGATCGGGAGGACCCCCAGGGTGATCTTGGCCTTCTCGACCGGACCGCTGCTGTTCGCATCGGCCGGGGGTGCCTGCTCTTTGCCGCCGAGCGCACCACAGCTCGCCACTGTGGCGAGCAGCGTGGCAAGGGCGATGCCACGGATGGTCAGACGGCGGACTCTGCGAGTCATCGGGAGCACTCTCCTGTCGGAGCGGTGTCGTCGTTGCGGGGAATGATCGCGACGGTCAACCACTCAGAGTAATGACGCTGCTCCAAAAGACCCCAGTTGACCGACACGAGCAGGTTCAAGTCCACTACCTGCGGTGAGCATCTAAGCACAGCAGGTCTAGGGCTAGGAGAACCCCAGTTGAAGCGCTCCGTGACCGTTGTCGGCGCTGGGCCGGCCGGTCTGACCTTGGCAAACTTGATCCAGCAGTCAGGCATCGACTGCATCGTGATCGAAAAAGCTAGTCGAGCCCAGGTGGAAACACGACCACGGGCAGGAGTCCTGGAGCACCGCTCCGTGACCATGTTGGAGTCACTCGGTCTGGCAGATCGTTTGCTGATGGAAGCAGACCGTCACGGAACGTGTGAATTCCGCGTGAGCGGCAGGGCGTTCCAGGTCTCGTACAGCGACCTCTACGGAGGTCGCGAACACTTCGTGTACCCCCAGCAGGAAGTGGTCAAGGACCTCATCGCCGGATTTGTGGACAGCGGAGGTGACATCCGGTTCGAGGTCAGCGACGTGGAGTTGCACGACCTCACGTCCTCGAGCCCCTCGGTGGCCTTCACCAGCGCAGACGGCACCCGCGAGACCATCACGAGCGACTTCGTCGCCGGATGTGACGGGTTCCACGGGGTGAGCCGGACCTCCATTCCCGAGGGCACGCTGAAAGAATTCACGCACCACCACGGGATCGAGTGGCTGACCATTCTCGCGGAGGCTCCGCCATCGACTAAAGCCACCATTTACGCGCTGCACGAGGACGGTTTCGCCGGACACATGTTGAGGTCCGCCACGGTATCCCGCTTCTATTTGCAGGTACCGGTCGGAACAAAGCCCTCGGATTGGTCCGACGAACAGGTCTGGGAAGCGCTGCACAAGCGCTTCGCACTACATGAATCTTCATGGACCCTGACCGAGGGAAAGATCATCGAGAAGCGCGTGCTCGACATGCGCAGCCATGTGGTCGAACCGATGTCCTACGGCCGGCTCTACCTGCTGGGTGACGCAGCACACATCATCACTCCGGTCGGAGCCAAGGGCATGAACCTCGCCATGAACGACGCCGCAACCTTCGGACGTGCGCTTATCGACTTCTACGGCACCGGATCCGAGACCGGGCTCAAGACCTACTCGGAAGACTGCCTCCGTCGCATTTGGCGGGCGCAGGAGTTCTCGCAGTGGATGGTGAACATGATCCACACTGACGTGAGCTCCCCGTTCTTCGGACGGTTGGCCCAGGCGAGGCTGGAGCACCTGGCGGAGTCCCCCGCCTACCGCGCCACGTTCGCGGAGAACTACGTCGGTCCCTGATGGGAAAAGATCAGCCCTGACGGGTGAAAACCCGGTACCCCTAACGAGTGACGCTGTTCCCCTAGGGACCTCGGCACGTCACAATCTGGGGCCAACTCCCGATGCTGGGGGGTGTCGTTCATCCATACGGTTCATCACGACACCCCCCGTTCCACGTATCAGGAGCTTGAGTTCCCATGGGCACCCAGCAGACGCTGCACGACTTCACCCTCGACCTGCTCGGCGACCTGGACGCCCGTGAGGCGTTCCAGCTCGACCCGGAAGGCACCCTCGAGGCCGCCGGTCTGGGTGACATCTCCCCGGTCGACGTCCACGAGATCCTGCCCCTGGTGCTCGACAGCGCGTCCGTCGTGAAGATCGACGCCATCGACCAGGTCCTGGCGCAGGCGGGCGACATCACCGCCGTGGACAGCCTCAAGCTCATCACGGGCAACCTGGAGAGCGTCTCCGGCATCGCCGACATCGCCTCCCCCGCCACCGTCACCGCGCTGGTCACGGACTTCGACGGCATCGGCGACGTCACCGGCACCCTCGACGCGGTGAACGCCAACGAGGTCGTCGCGAACGTCACCGACATCGCGACCGTCACCGACGTGGCGAACGTGGCGGACGTGCACGGTGTCACCGACGTGCTGGTCGAGGACCTCGACGCGGACGTGCTCGTGAAGGACGTCGTGGACACCGACGTGCTGGTCAAGAACGTCGTCAGCGACGTCGACGTGAAGGACGTCCTGGACGTCAGCGACAAAGTCGTGCAGGACGTCGCTCAGGTCGGCGACGTGCACACCGACCTCGGCCAGGTCCTCGACGACGTCAAGATCGGCGACATCGACCTGCTGCACGACGGCATCGGCAACAACATCGGCAACGGCGACCTGAACCTGCACTTCTGATCGCCGCGCAGAACCCCGGGAACCGGCGCTGAGCGCTCTGCCCCCGAGAGCGGGTGTCCGGATCCCTCTCGCAGTGCCCAAACCCTCCTGCGGGCACTGAGAACGCAGCTGAGCCCCGGACCGCGACGGTCCGGGGCTCAGTTGTCCTTCGAACGACTGTCAGGTCGAGACGGTCTCGCTCAGCGATTCCCGTTCCGCCGCAGCCCACTTCTCGACGTCGAGCGTCTGCTTGCCGCCGACGTTCAGCAACCGCGCCACCTTCGACCGCAGCGCCACGAACGCCTCGTCGGTGCGCGTGGTCACCTGGTCGCGCTCCGCGGGCAGCGGCACCTCGAGGTCCGCCACCAGCTTCGCGGGCGAGCCGGAGAGCACCAGGATGCGGTCACCCAGGTACACCGACTCGTCGATGTCGTGCGTGACCACGAGAACCGTCGTGTCGTGCTCGCGGCGCACGCGCAGCAACAGGTCCTCCAGCTCGAAACGGGTCTGCGCGTCGACGGACGCGAACGGCTCGTCCATCAACAGCAACGCCGGCCGGTACGCCAGAGCGCGCGCGATCGCCACACGCTGTTGCATGCCACCGGAAAGCTGCCACGGCCGCTTCTTCGCGGCGCCGGACAGGCCGACCCACGACAGGGCCTCGGCGGCACGCGCGCGGCGTTCCGCACGCGGCAGGGAGCGCAGCGGGAACTCCACGTTGCCCTGCACGGTGAGCCACGGGAACAACGAACGCTGGTAGTCCTGGAACACCACCGCGAGGTGGGAACCGTTGAGGGACACGTCGCCGCGGGAAGGCTCGATGAGTCCCGAGATCGTGCGCAGCAGTGTGGACTTGCCGCAGCCGGAGGGCCCGACCACACACACCAACTCTCCGGCGCGCACGGTGAACGTGAGGCCGCCGATGGCCTCGTAGTCGCCGTAGGTGTGGCCTAGGTCGGCCACCTCAAGCATGTTGCTCATCCCTGCTCCTTGGTTGCCAAGCCAGAGCTCTGCGTTCCACCGCCAGAAGCACGGTGTTGAGTCCGTAGCCGAGCACGCCCAACAGGACGATGCCGGCCCACATGCGCGTGTAGTCGAACTCGCGTTGCGCCACCATGAGCTGCGAGCCGATGCCGTTGTCCGTGCCCACGAGCTCGGAGATGACCATCAGCACCAGGGACAGGGAGAGCGACACCCGCAGCCCCGCGAAGATCTTCGGGGAGGCGGCGGGCAGCACGACGCCCAGAATCCACTGGTGACGCGGGATCCGGAAAACGGCGGAAGTGTCCACTTTGGTCACGTCGACGGAACGGGCGCCGTCCACGGTGTTCAGCAGCACCGGCCAGATCACGCCGAAGACGATCGTCGCGAGCTGCATCGAGGTCCCGCCCCTGAACAGCAGGAGGAACACCGGCACCAGCGCGGGCGGCGGGATCGAGCGCATGAACACCAGCAGCGGTCCCGCGTACTCCATCGCCCGGTCGGAGCGACCGAGCAGCAGGCCCAGTGAGATGCCGATGACGGCCGCGATCGCCCAGCCCGACAGCAGCCGGCCGATCGACGGCAGGATGTGCTCGGTGATGTTCTCCGGTTCGAGAACCCACCACTCCCAGGCCGCCGTCACGATGTCGGACGGCGGCGGGAAGAACGGGTCCTCGGCCAGCATCCCGGCGACCTGCCACACGACGATCAGACCGGCGAACACGGTCCACCGTTGAAGGAACTTGTTCACCAGGCCACCCAACGCCGGCGGACGCGCTCGAGACCGTTGTTCAGCAGGACGCCGATCGCGCCCGCGACCACGGTGCCGACCAGCACCTGGTCCATCCGGCCGGGCCCGCTGCGGGCCTCCATGATGAAGTAGCCGAGCCCGATCTGGGCGCCGGCCATGAGCTCCACGCTCACCATCACGATCAGCGCGGTGGTCGCCGCGAGCCGGATTCCGGTGAGGACGAACGGCAACGCGCTCGGCAACGCCACCCGGAACAGCACACCGGCACGTCCGGTGCCGAAAACCCGTGACGTCTCAACGAGCAGCGGGTCCAGTTCGTCGAGCGCGTAAATGGTGTTGAACAAGATCGGCCACAGTGCCGCGTAGACCGCGAGCGTGATCTTCGTTTCCGGGCCGAAACCCAGGACCACGAGCGCGAGCGGAATCAGTGCCACAGAAGGGATCGGGCGCAGGAACTCGATGACCGCCCGAGTGGCGTGGCGTACGGCAGGGACGCTGCCGAGCACCAGTCCACTCGGCACCGCGATGGCGATGGCGATCCCGATGGCGATCAGCACCGCCAAAACCGTTGCCACGACATGACTGAGGAACTCTGGAGAAGTCAACTGCGTCACGAGCTCACCGAACACTGCGGACGGTGGCGGAAGCGCGTGTGCAGGTATGAGGGGTGAGCGCCCTAGCAGTTCCCAGAGCGCGAGGAACCCGGCTATGCCGATGAGTCCCCTTGTGAACGCACGCACTCGGTCACCCTAGAGAGTGGATCTCCAGTTCACAATGCGTGCTCGCTCAACTCCGGCTTGTTTCGTCACATGACGTCGGTTCAGCAGACCTCTCTGCGCTCCACTTCGCCGAAGCTCTTCGCCCATTCGGAGTCCGTGAGCCTCGCACCGTCTTTTTCACACATCCTCTTGATGATGCGTCCGGTGTCGAGGTCGTAGGGCAGCAGCTCGGGGTCCTGGCCCCCGCTGCGCACGAGGAAGTCGCGGTTCTGCGGCCGGTAGACCGCCCGAGTCGAGTTGCCGTGACCGACGACGTACACGAGCCGGTCCGCGGGGCGGTCGTTCGTGTAGAGCTGCTGCACCTCGAAGACGTTGTCCCTGACCACGGCCACGCGGCCGTCGTCGGAGAACGTGACACGGGCGCCGGCCCGCAACGCCGTGTCGAGCCGTGCGCGCAGCACGGGCGTTCCGCTCGGCACGCGCTGCCACACCTCGACGATCGATTCCGGCGAGGAGTGCTCTACGGCGAGCCAGCGCCCGTCGCCGCTGTAGGTGATGCCGCGGACGTAGGCGTGCTGGGACATCGGCGGACCGGCGGACTCGACGGTGCCGCCGATGCTCCAGAACTCGATCGTCGTGGTGCCGGTGACCTGGTCCCAGACGCCGGTCGCGAGCTCGCGGCCGTCCTGGCTCAGCGCGACGGTGCCGGGGTTGTTCACCGGCATCGGCAGCTTGCGGGGGTTGCGCGGGTCGCTCAGGTCGTAGAGCTCCGCGTACTCGGACTCGTCCGGTGTCGGCAGCCCGACCTCGACCGCGGCACCGACCTTGCCGACGAGCCGCGAGCCGTCCGGGCTGATGTCCAGCGTCCGGAACCGGCTGGGCAACGCCGTGAGGTAGGTGATGTCGTTCGCGTCGCCGACGGCCCACAGGTGTTCCTGGCCGTTGAAGTCCCTCGTGACGGCACGGCGTTCGGCGAGCTTCACGACCCGATGGCGGTCGGCGAACTTCTTGCCCGGCGACGCCTTGTCCTCGTCGATGGTCCACATCCGGTCGGTGCCGTCCGCGTCGGTCACCGCCGCCATCTCCCCGCGCGGGGCGACGACCACGTCCGCGTCGTCCTTGGGCGTGCCGGTGAACGGGATGCCGCGCGCGACGGCGCTCGCGAGCCGCAGCACCTTCTCGGACTCGGCCGACGGGCTGACGTCGTAACCGACCAGCGCGTACTTGTCCGCGTACGGACGCCGTTGCTCCAGCAGCGCCTCGGACTGCGACAGGGCCTTGCCGCCGAGCGCGCTCGCGTTCATCTCGGTGATCTTGCGTTCGTTCGCGAGGGCGTAGACGACGGTGCCCGGCACCAGCGCGAGCAGCACCGCCGCGACCGCGACCAACGCCGTCGAGCGGCGCGTCTCGCGCTTGGCGCTCCTGGCGACGAACTGGCGTTCCTTGACCGTCAGGAACTCGCCGAGCTCCTTGGCCTTGCGCAGCCGCACGCCCCGGTAGAGCGCCAGCGGGTCGCGGTCGCTCGCCTCCCACAGCTCGATCGCCGTGACGAGCTGCTGGTGCGTCCTGAGGTTCTCGCGGTCCTCGTCGATCCAGGCGGCGAGCGTCGGCCAGCGCAGCACGGCGTCGTGGGTGAGCTCGGCCCCGTCCTCGGTGAGCGTCACGAGCCTGGCCTTCACGAGCAGGCCGAGCAGGCGGGCGTCGACGTCCAGCAGACGGGTGCGGCGTTGCGCGATCCCGTTGCGCTGCACGGAGACGAGCCTCAGGAACAGCTGCCTGGCGGCGCGTTCGCCGGCCTCGCCGAGGGTCGCGAGGAAGGTCTCCGCGGAGCGTGCGACGACCTGCTCGATGCCGCCGGACTCCTCGAAGCCCGCGAGCGAGAGCGTCATGCCGCGCTTGCGCCGCCACGTCTCGACGAGCGCCTGCTGGACGAGCGGCAGCGCGTGCTGGTTCGCGGCGTCGGCGACCAGTCGCGCGATCACCGCGGTCTCGACGGTCGCGCCGATCTTGGCGGCGGGTTCGGTGATGGCGCGGCGCAGCTGGTCCGCGCTCATCGGCTCGATGGTGATCTCGGTGCCCTCGACGCCCAGGTCGAGCCAGCGCCTCCGCGCGTCGGCACGCACCGAGAGCACGACGTGGGGGCAGCGGGTGACGGCGGCGACGAACTCGGCGTCGTCCAGTGCCTCCTCGAAGTCGTCGACGAGCAGCACGAGGCCCGGACGGTGCTGGCGGATCCGCAGCCGGAGGTGGTCGGGATCCTCCCGGAACTCCTGCGCCAGCCGGTCCGCGGTGGTGTTCTCGAAGACACCCGCGAGGGCCTCGGCGAGGGCGCCCATCGGGTCCTGGCCCGGCACGACCAGCACGGCGTCGTCCAGCTCGGGCAGCAGACCGGCGCGCAGCAGCGACGTCCGGCCCGACCCGGAGGCGCCGAGGACCACGGTGAGGGGCTTGGCCTTGACCGCCTCGACGACCTGCTCGACGAGGCACTCGCGGCCGAAGAACCGCTTCGCGTCGTCCTCGGTGAACGGCTCGCCGCCGGGGTACGGCGTGTTCGGGTGCAGCGGCTGGGTGTGCTCGGCGGCGAGCTCGCGCCACCGCTTCGTCCAGGAGGCCGGATCGGCCTCGCACGCCCGCACGAACGCGAGCGTCAGTGCGAGCGACGGCAGCTTGCGCCCACCGGCCGCGTCGGACAACGCGGTCGGCGAGTAGTTCGCACGCCGGGCCAGCTCGCGGTAGCTCGGTTTGCCTGCCTGGTCACGCAGTCTGCGCAGGTCACCGGCGAACCGCAGCAGCGCGGTGTCCTCCGGGCCGAGCGGACGTTCCCCTCTTGGCATGCCGCCTCCTGGCCGGATTGTCCACCAGAGGTTCGCCCCCCGTCTAACGGACCGCTAACAAGCCACCACCCCGACCTGCTCTTCGTGATCGTTCCACCTGGGAGGACCTGCGGCTTCAGTCGCGGCACGGCGGCGTGAAGTCGATTCCGGCGAAGTACTGCTCCCATTCCTCGCCGCTCATCCGGGGAAAGGCCTGCTCGCAGATCCGCACCGCCGGGTCGCGCGGGTCGGCGTTCCACAGCCGCACCGCCCGGTCCGCACCGCCCGTGACGACGTCGTCGCCCTGGGGCGTCAGGCCGACCGCGGTGACCGGCCCGGTGTGCCCGCGCAGCAGGGCCTGCTCGACCGGTTCGCCATCACCGAGCCGCCAGAGGCGCACCAGGCCGTCATCGGTGGCGATCGCGACCCGGCCCGCGCCGAGCCGGGCGGACGTGACCTCGCCTCCGCCGGACCGGATCGCGGCGCGCAGGACCGGGGCGCGCGGGTCGGTGGTGTCCCAGAGGTGGACGGTCGTGCCCGCGGTGGTCATGAGCTCGCCCGCGCCGGCGAACTGGGCGCTGCCGGCGAACTCCCTGGTCAGCGACAGGAGCTTGACGTCGCGCGGGTCGGTCACGTCGGCCAGGTGCACGGCGTGGCCGGTGGTGACGGCGGCGAGCACCTGGCCGTCCGGGCGGAACGACATGCCCTCCAGCGGACCGAGACCGAGCTGGACGGTGGTGAGGAGCCTCGGGCGTTCGCGGCGCAGGTCGGTCCAGAAGCTCAGCGCGCCGTCCGCATCGGTGGTGACGAGAGTGCTGCCCTGCCAGGCGATCGCGGTGGCGCGCACGGGAGGCACGGCCAGTTCGCGGGGCTTGCCGAGAGAGACGTCGACGACGTGCACGGTGCCGTCCTCGGCGGCGGACGCTATGAGGCCGCCGGTCGAGTCCATCGCGAGCGCGGTGACGGCGGTGGCGTGCCTCGTCGCGTCGTACGAGGTGCGCGGGGACGGCAGGTCGTCCAGCGCCGTCAGCACGACCGTGCCGTCGCTGTGCCCGGTGGCGACCTGCTGCTGGGTCGGGCCGACGACGAGCGCGGTGACCTCGGTCTGGGCCTCGCGCAGCACCTGGGACGGCACGTCCTCCTGCCGCAACCCGTTGCGCGCCTGGGGCAGCGGCACGAGCTGGTAGGCGGCGAGCGCGACCTGCTGGGCCAGGGCGGGGTTCGTGGACCGCAGTGCGGCGGCCTCCCCGACGGCGCTCAGCACGGCGGCGTTGGCGCGTTGCTCGTCGGCGGCGATGCTCGCCCGCAGCGCGAAGACGGTGGAGGTGGCGGCGACGACCACGAGGGCGACGAGCGCGGCGAGCAGCTGGCGTTGACGGCGGGTGCGTCTCCGGGCGCTGGCCGAGACCTCCCGCTCCGCGGCCAGGCTCGCGGCGAGGAACGCGCGTTCCCCGGCGTTGAGCGACAGTCCTTCCGGGACGTTCGCGAGACGGCGGCCCCGCCACAGCGCGCCGGCGTCGTGGTCGAGCGACTCCCAGGTCTGCGTGGCGTGCGTGAGCTCGCGCTGCGCCTTGATGTTCGCGCGGTCCTCCTCGACCCAGCGCTGGAACGTGGGCCAGCCGCGGATCAGGGCCTCGTGCGCCAGCTCGACGCCGTCGCGGTCGATCACGACGAGCCGTGCGGCGGCCAGTGCGAACAACACCTCGTCGTCGGCTTCCAGCTCGGCGTGGTGCACGCGGCGTTTGGTGTCGTCGGCGGTGACGAGCCGCAGCAGGATCCGCTTCGCCTGCTCCCGCCCTTCCGGCGAGAGGCCGTCGAACACGTCCTGCGCGGTGCGGGCGACGGCGTGGTCGAGACCGCCGACCTCCTCGTACCCGGCGAGGGTCAGCGTCATGCCGCGCCGGTGCTGCCAGGTCTGCGCGAGCGCGTGCGACAGCAACGGCAGCACCGCGGCCTGCCCCACCGCGTCCGCCATGAGCCTCGCCAGCAGGGAGGTCTCGACCTTGGCCCCGACGACCGCGGCGGGTTCGGTGATGGCGAGCCGGAGCTCGTCGGGCGTCATGGGACCGACGAGGAGCTGGGAGCCTTCGAGCGCCTCGACCAGATCGGGGTGGCGCGCGCAGTGTCCGTAGTAGTCGGCGCGGACGCCGAGGACGACCTTCGAGCAGCCGAGGAGTGCCGTGATCAACCACTGGCGGAGCTCCTCGTTGCGGCACAACGTGAACAGCTCCTCGAACTGGTCCACGACCACGAGATGTCCGTGCCTGCGCCGGAGTTCGGCCGGGTCCGACAGGGCGTCGGCGAGCGCGACCGCCTCGCCACCGGTGAGCCGGGCGAGCGCGAGCGCGCACTCCTCCACGGGGTTCGCGCCGGGCGTGAACAGCAGCACGGGTTCGCGCGTGCGGGCGATCAAACCCGCGCGCAGCAACGAGGACTTGCCCACACCGGACGGTCCGAACACACCGGTGAGGCGGTTCTTCGTGCCGAGCAGCTCCGCCGTCAACCGCTCGCGTCCGAAGAACTTCGGTGCGTCGTCGGGCTGGAACATCGCGAGCCCGACGTACGGACTGTCTTCGGCGGCATGGGGTTCCGACTCGACGACGGCCCGCCACCGCCGCGCCCACTCCTCCGGATCGGCGTCGCAGGCCTTGGCGTACGCCTTGGTCACCGCGAGGCTCGGCAGCTTGCGCCCGCCGGCCGCCTCCGACAACGCCGCCGCCGAGTAGTGCGCCCGCCGGCTCAGTTCCCGGTAGGTGGGGCTGCCCGCACGCTCCCGCAGCCGGCGCAGATCCGCCGCGAACCGCAGGAGACCGCTCTCGCCCTCGTCGAGAGGGCGTTCCCGTCTCGGCATCCCGTCATTGTTCAGAGAACTTTGTTCAGCGGCCAACACATGACCGTGAACAACCCGTTCGCCCTAACGTCGACCTGGACGCAACTACGGGGAAGACCCGGTGCTCGCGCCCCGAACCGGCGCCGGAGTGGCCGTGGGTGGCCCGCGCACGTGCCACCCACGGCTCACGCACCCTCGAGCAGTCAGCAGACGGGAACGCGGTCCACACCGGGGAAGTGGCGCTGCCACTCGTCGTCGGACAGCACGACGTTCGGCTCGCGGCAGAGCCCGCGCCGGACCTTCTCGACGTCGGTGCTCAGCTCCCAGGTGGCAGGACCCGCGTCGATCATGCCGAAGGTCTTCTCCCTCGCCCGGTAGCGCAGTCCGGTCGCCGGTCCGCGGAAGCCGCCGAACGAGCCCGCGACGACCGCGTCGCCCTTCTCCCCGATGTCCCAGGCGTCGTAGGTGGACTGGCCGAGCACCGCGAGCTGCCGGTCGTCCGGGCTGAAGGCGAACGCGATCATGTCGCCGGGCAGCCGCGGCACCTTCGCCCACTCCTGCGGCCGGGCACCGGACACGTCCCAGACGACGATCTCGTGCTGCGTCCGCACCGCCATCAGGCGCCCGCTGTAGGCGATCTCCACGCCGAGAGTCCTGGCGGGCACCACCGTCCTCGTGCGCACCCGCGGTTCGCCGTCGGCGATGGCCCAGACCTGCGCCTCCGCGGTCTCGGTGGAACCGTCGCGCACCAGCAGCACGACCTCACGGCCGGTCGGGGCCATGGCGGCACTCAGCACCGCGTCCCCCGGCAGCCGGGTCTCCACCGGACGTGCCGGGTCCCGCAGGTCCCAGACGGACGCCCGCGCACGCGAGCCACGGCCGAGCATCTCGACCGTGACGGCCAGGGTGCCGTCGCGGTTGATGCTGAACCCGCTCCAGTGCTCGGGGCGGGGCAGCGCGCCGAGCTGCTTCGGGAGCATCGGGTCGGTGAGGTCCCAGATGCCGGTCTCCCCCGACTCCTCGGTCGTGAACAGCCGCCGGTCGTCGTCGCTGAGCAGGACGTACACGACCCTGCTCCCCATTCCCGGGGACGTCACACTCGCGTTGGTCCTGCTCACCACCTTCGCGGGTCCCCTGGCGTCCGCGGCGACGAGCAGGTCGCCCTCCGTCGGCATCGCGAGCATCGCCCCGCCGGGCCCGGACCTCGACGACACCGACCTCGCCAGCCTGGCCGCGTCGGCGTTCAGCATCGCGTCCCGCGTCAGAGGGCCGGGCATCACGGCGTACGCGGCGAGAGCGAGACGTGCGGACTGTTCCCGATTCGACGGAACCAGCCGCATCACCTCCGCCACGGCTCGGCCGACCAGGGCGTCGTTGCGTTGCCGTGTCGCTTCCTGGGTCTTGGTGACCGCGAACACCGCGGTGCCCGCCAGCAGCAGCACGAGCACCGAGAGGACGCCGATGACCGCACGGGCGCGACGGACGCGGCGACGGCCCTCCGCCTGGCTCGCGGCGAGGAACGCGCGTTCGGGCTCGGTCAGCGAGTCCGCGCTCAGCTCCTCGGCCTGGGCCAGGCGCGCGCCCTTGTAGAGGAGGTCGGTGTCGCCCTTCCACTCGTGCGCGGCCTCGGTGAGCCGGTGGTGCGCGCGCAACGCCTCGCGGTCCTCGGCGATCCAGTCGCGCAGGCGCGGCCACGAGCGGATCAACGCCTCGTGCGTGAGCTCGGCGTGCTGCTCGGTGAGTGTGACCAGGCGGGCGTTCGCCAGACGTTCCAGGACCTCGGCGTCGAGGGCTTCCCTGTTCGCGCGGCGCTTCGTGTCCTCGGTGCCGTCGCCCAGGGCGATCAACCGCAGGAACGTCCGTCTGGTGGTCCGCCGCTGCTCCTCGGTGAGCTGCTCGTACACGGACTCCGCGGTGCGCGCGATGGCGTGCTCGACCCCGCCCGCCTCCTCGTAGCCGACGAGCGAGAGCGTCATGCCGCGCCGGCGGTGCCACGTCTCGACCAGCGCGTGCTGGACGAGCGGCAGGGCGGCGGCCTGGCCCACGACGTCGGCGACCAGACGCGTGACCAGGGCGGACTCGACGGTGGCACCGACGTGCTGGGCCGGTTCGACGATGGCGCGGCGCAGCTCGTCCGTGGTCAGAGGCCCGACGAGGAGCTGACCGCCCTCCAGCGCCTCGACCAGGTCCGGGTGGCGGCCGACGTGGCCGTAGAAGTCGGCCCGCACACCGATGACCACGTGCGGGGCGCTCATCAGGGCCTGCACGAACCAGTCGCGCTGCTCGGGGCCCGCGAGGGTGAAGACCTCCTCGAACTGGTCGACGACCAGGACCAGGTCCTCGTCGTGCTGCCGGATCATCAGACCCAGCGCCGTGGGGTCGGTGAGCTCGCTGCGCACGACCACCGCGGAATGCCCGGTGACCTGCGCGAGGCGGACGGCGCACTCGTCGAGCGGGTGGGCACCGGGCGTGAAGATCAACGCCTGCCGCAGGTGCGGCATCAGCCCGGCGCGCAGCAGCGACGACTTGCCCGAACCGCTCGCGCCGAAGACACCGGCGAACGGGCGGGTGCGGGTGAGGTCGAGCAGCTTCGCCGTGAGCTTCTCGCGACCGTGGAACCGGTCGGCGTCCTCTTCCTGGAACGCCTTGAGGCCCACGTACGGCGCTTCACCCGTCGGCTCCGGCGGGGCCGCGATGTCGCGCCAGCGCCGTTCCCACTCCTGCTCGTCGCCCTCGCAGGCGACGACGTAGGCGAGCGTGACCGCGAGGCTCGGGAGCTTCTTGCCACCGGCCGCGTCGGACAGCGTCGCCGCCGAGTAGTGCGCGCGTGACGCGAGCACGCGGTAGGACGGTGTGCCCGCCTTCTCGCGCAGTCTCCTGAGGTCGGCCGCGAACCGGCCGAGCTCGGTGTCCTCGCACTCCAGCGGACGTTCGGTGCGTGGCATGTCGATCTCCCCCTGAGACCGGTTGTCTACACCTTGTTGTTCAATGCCCACTTCCGACCCCTTACAACGTCGTCGCCGTAGCGTTCTCGTCGCAAGGTGGATGAGCGTTCACCGCAGTTCGCCCCTCCGGCTGTGGGGGCTGGAGGGGCGTGCGGGGTTCAGCGTTCGATCAGAGACCGACGAGCTTGTACAGCCCGCCGACCTCCTGGCGGTTCAGCACCCGCATCGAACCGGGACGCTGGTTGCCGAGCGAGACATCGCCGACCGCGACGCGGACGAGCGACTGCACCGGGTACCCGGCGGTCTCCATGAGACGGCGGACGATGTGTTTGCGACCCTCGTGCAGCACGATCTCGACCAGCGCCTTGCCGGGCACGGCGCTGATGAGCTTGAAGGAGTCGACCTTGACCGGTCCGTCCTCCAGCTCGATGCCCGCCTTGAGCTTCTTGTTGAGACCCTTCTCGACCGGGCCGGGGACCTCGGCGAGGTAGGTCTTCTTGACGTTGTAGCTCGGGTGCATCAACCGGTGCGCGAGCTCGCCGTCGTTCGTGAGCAGCAGCAGGCCCTCGGTCTCGGCGTCGAGACGCCCGACGTGGAAGAGCCGCTCCTTGCGGTTGCGCACCAGGTCGCCCACGCACGGGCGGCCCAGGTCGTCCTCCATCGTGGAGAGCATCCCGTACGGCTTGTTGAGCGCGATCGTGACGACGTCCTCGCGGATCTGCACCCGCAGCCCGTCGACGTGCACGACCGCGGTCTCGGGGTCGATCCGCCGCCCCTGCTCGGTCACGACCTTGCCGTCGACCTGCACCCGCCCCTGCTCGATCAGCTCTTCGGAAGCGCGGCGCGAGGCGATCCCCGCCTGCGCGAGCACCTTCTGCAGGCGCACGCCCTCGTTCTCAGACATCGTCGATCGCATCCACTTCGGGCAGCAGCGGGGCGATTGGCGGCAGGTCGCTCAGAGAGGACAGCCCCAACCGCTCCAGGAACAGTTCGGTCGTGCGGTACAGGATCCCACCCGTGTCGCTGTCGGTGCCCGTCTCCTCGATGAGCCCCCGTGCGACCAGGGTCCGGATCACACCGTCCACGTTGACGCCGCGAACCGCCGCGATCCGCGCCCTCGTGACGGGCTGCCGGTAGGCGATCACCGCGAGCGTCTCCAGAGCCGCGCGGGTGAGTTTCGCGCGCTGGCCGTCGAGCAGCAACTTCTCCACGAACGGGGCGAAGCGGTCTCGCGTGTAGAACCGCCAGCCGTCCCCCGCCCTGCGCAGGTCGATGCCGCTGCCGGACTCGGTGTACCGGGTGGAGAGTCTACGGAGTGCCTGCTTGACTCGCTTCACCGGCTGCTCCAGCGCGCTGCCGAGGGCGTCCTCGGCGATCGGGCTGTCGACGACGAGCAGGACCGACTCGATCGCGGCCTCGAAGACGGCGTCGTCGGTGAGGTCGGGCAGGCCGCTGTCCTCGATGGCCTCGTCGGGGGCGGCGGCGAGGAGCTGGGCCTCCAGGGCGGCGGCGTCCTCGGCGTCGGCTTCGGAGGTCTCGGGAACCTCGGGCTCGTGGGGCTCGTGGGGCTCGTCGAGCACGACCGGGGCGGGCGCGGCGTCGTCGAGGGCGGCGTCCGACTCGGGTTCGGGCTTCGCGGCCTTGCGCCCGGACCTGCGCTCGGACTTGCGGGCCTTGGGCGTGAGCGCCGCGGCGATCGCGGCTCCGTCGAGCACGACGGGCGCGGGGGCCGCGTCGGACAGGGCGGCGTCAGCGGGCTCGTCGGTGGCGACCTCGGGCTCCGCGACCTCGGGCTCCGCGCCCTCGCCCCCGTCGAACGCCGGTCCCGGCTTCTCGATCTCCGCCGCGTCCGGCCCGACCAGTGGCTCGCTCATCGAAACTCCAATTGGAGGAAATCCCAGCCTGATGACCAGGAGCCGGCAGATCCCTCGGAATCTGCCCCAGATCGTTGCCTGCAAGAATGTAAACCGTGAGCAAGGGGCCAGTGAAGCGGGCGTTCAAATACCGCTTCTATCCGACCGTCGCACAAGCAACCGAGCTGTCGCGCACGTTCGGGTGTGTGCGCCTGGTCTACAACAAGGCTCTGGAGGCACGCGCCGAGGCGTGGGCACACGAACGGCGGCTCATTAGCTATGGCGACACTTCGGCCATGCTCACGGCCTGGAAGAAGACCGAGGGTCTGGCGTTCCTGAGCGAGGTGTCCAGCGTCCCGCTGCAGCAGACGTTGCGGCACCTGCAGAGCGCATTCAGTCATTTCTCCGCCCGACGTGCGCGTCATCCGCGTTTCAAGTCGCGCAAGAAATCCCGGGCTTCGGCGGAGTACACGCGCTCTGCGTTTCGCTGGCGCGATGGCCGACTGCTGTTGGCGAAGTTGCCTGAACCACTGGCGATCAGGTGGTCCCGGCCACTTCCGGAAGGCGTCGAACCGTCGACTGTCACCGTGTCCAGGGACAGTGCCGGACGCTGGTTCGTGTCGATCCTGGTGGAGACTGTTGTAGACCACCACGTGCCCACAACTCGAGCTGTGGGCGTCGACGCGGGTCTGACGGCGTTGGTCACGCTCTCCAACGGAGAAAAGATCACCAACCCACGGCACGAAAGAAAGAACCGGCAGCGGCTCGCCAGAGCGCAACGTGCCCTGGCTCGTAAGCAGAGGGGTTCTGCCAACCGGGAAAAGGCGCGTCGCAGGGTCGCGCGCGCATACGCCCGTATCACCGATCAACGGCGCGACTTCCTGCAGAAGCTCAGTACTCGACTCGTTCGCGAGAACCAAACGATCGTGATCGAGGACTTGAACGTTTCCGGCATGCTCCGTGGCCGACTGGCGCGTGCCATATCCGACGCGTCGTGGTCGCAGCTGCGGTCCATGCTGGAATACAAAGCCGCGTGGTACGGCCGGGAAGTGATCGCGATCGATCGGTGGTTCCCGTCGAGCAAAGCCTGCTCGGCCTGCGGGACGCTGACCAGTTCGATGCCGCTGAGCGTTCGGACCTGGGCGTGCCGATGCGGCGCGATCCAGGATCGTGACGTGAACGCGGCGAAAAACATCTTGGCCGCCGGGCTGGCGGTCACAGCCTGTGGAGACGGTGTAGGACCGACCCGGCACGAACCGGTGAGGCAACCGTCACAACCTCCCTGCGAAGGGTGAAGAAACAGGAACTGCCGGGCGCGAGCCCGATGGGCTTCCCTGCCGATCAGGCGAGGAAGAAAGTCAACCGCCGTAGTCCTCGTCCTCATCGCCGGCATGCACTTGCGCCTGCGCGTCCTGCAACGTCCCGCCGACCCACGTCACCTGCAGCGGCCCGAGCGGGTCCTCCTGCTCGAAGGCCAGCGACTTCTCGCGGTAGAGCTCCAGCAGCGCGAGGAACCGCGCCACGACCTCCATGGTCTCGGTGCACTCGGCGACGATCTCCGAGAACGACGCGGTGCCCTTCTCGATCATGAAGGCGCGCAGCACGTCCGCGGTCTCGCGGATCGACACGCGGTGCTGGTGGATGTGGTCGACCGAGAGCGTGCGCTTCTGCTTCGGGCGGAAGGCGGCGGCCGCGATCAGGGCGAACCTGTCGGGCGTGACGCCCAGCATCACCTCGGGCAGCAGGCCCTCGAAGCGCGGTTCCAGCGACACCGAACGCGGGTAGCGGCGGTACGCGCCCTGTTCCAGCTCGGCGAACAGGGCCGCGACCTGCTTGTACGCGCGGTACTGCAGCAGCCGGGCGAACAGGAGGTCGCGTGCTTCGAGCAACGCGAGGTCGTCCTCGTCCTCGACGTCACCGGTGGGCAGCAGGCGGGCGGCCTTCAGGTCGAGCAGCGTGGCGGCGATGACGAGGAACTCGGTGGTCTCGTCGAGGTCCCACTTGTCGCCCATTCCGCGCAGGTGCGCGATGAAGTCGTCGGTGACCGTGTGCAGGGCCACCTCGGTCACGTCGAGCGTGTGCTGCGAGATCAGCTGCAGCAGCAGGTCGAACGGACCCTCGAAGTTCGTGAGCCTGACCTTGAACTTGCCATCGTCCGGAGCAGCAACTTCAGCAGGAGCTTCCTCGGTCACTGCTCGCGCAACCTGCGTACCAGCAACGACGCGTCCCCGTGCGTCTCGAGGTCGTCCAGCACGATGGCGATCGCCTCGCGCACCACCCGGCCGCGGTCGACGCCCAGGCCGTGGGACCCGCGCAGCGCGAGCCGCGCCTGCTCCAGCGCCATCAGTTCCTCGTCGGACACGTAGACCGTGATCTTCGTGGTGTGCTTGGTGCGGCCGGAGCCGCGGCGCTGCTGCGGGGCCTCCTCCGAGGACGAGACCTCGGTGGCGGGTGCGGCGGTCAGCCGGAAGAGCTCCGCCGCCCCGGGCAGTGACGGGCGACGGTTCACCGGGCGATCACCTCGCGAGCCAGCGCGCGGTAGGCGTTGGCACCGGCGGATCGCGGCGCCCAGCGGGTGATCGGCTCGCCTGCCACGGTGGTCTCCGGGAAGCGCACCGTGCGGTTGATGACCGAGTCGAACACGATCTCGCCGAACGCCTCGACGACGCGAGCCATGACCTCGCGCGAGTGCAGCGTGCGCGGGTCGTACATCGTGGCGAGGATGCCGGTGATGTTGAGCTTGGGGTTCAAGCGTTCCTTGACCTTCTCGATGGTGTCGATGAGCAGCGCCACCCCGCGCAGCGAGAAGAACTCGCACTCCAGCGGGATCAGCACACCGTCCGCGGCCGCGAGGGCGTTCACCGTGAGCAGGCCGAGCGAGGGCTGGCAGTCGACCAGCACGTAGTCGTAGTGGTCGATCACGGGACGAAGGGTGCGCACGAGCGTGTGCTCGCGGCCCACCTCCGACACGAGCTGGATCTCCGCCGCCGACAGGTCGATGTTGCTCGGCAGCAGGTCCATGTCGTCGACCATGGTCTTGCGGATCACGTCGGGAACGGCGGTGTCGTTCTCCATGATCACGTTGTAGATCGTGGTCTCGAGCTGGTGCGGGTGCACGCCGAGGCCCACCGAGAGCGCGCCCTGCGGATCGAAGTCGACGAGCAGCACGCGGCGGCCGTACTCGGCCAGCGCCGCGCCCAGGTTGATGGTCGTCGTCGTCTTGCCGACGCCGCCCTTCTGGTTGCAGACGGCCAGGATCTTCGCCGGGCCGTGGTGCAGCAGCGGCGGCGGGTCCGGGATGTGACGGCGCGGGCGGCCGGTCGGACCGATTCCGTCGACCTGCTCGTGGGCGACGTCGTCCACCGGCGCGGCGTGCGGGGCCAGGTTCAGATCGGCACGGGGCGCGAAAACGTGCTCCGGTGTCGACATGGCTGGCGTTCCCTCACTGGTCGTAGTCGTCTCTCGGGGCGCAGCCTAGGCCGCACCCGTGCGAGCGGCAACGCGCCTCGCCGGTGTTTGTCAAGACTGAGTTAGACGGTGACATCCGTTCGTGTTCGCCTGTCTGCGGCTGTCAGCACCACGTCGAGCAGGCCCGGGAAGAGGAAGTCCAGGTCATCGCGACGCAGTGAGACCCAGCGCTGGTTGCCGCGGCATCGTGTTCGTGTGATGCCGGCTTCGCGCAACACGCGCAGGTGCTGGGAGAGGGTCGACTTCGCTACGTCAACCTCGAAGGCCCCGCACAGCCGCTCGCCGCTCGACTGGATCTGGCGCACGACCGCGAGCCTCGTCGGGTCACTCAGCGCGTGCAGCACAGCGGCTAGATCGATGGCCTGTGGGGACGGCTCGTCCAAGTTCGGCACCTGCCCACCGTACCCGTGGAAGCCTCATGTTCCAGTGGCTCTGGGGTGGGCAGTTGCGTAGACCTCCCTCAAAGTCGTAACGGTTACCAGTGTGTACACCTGAGTGGTCGTAACGGATGCGTGCCCGAGGAGTTCCTGCACCACCCGAACGTCAGCACCCCCTTCGAGCAGATGGGTGGCGAACGAATGTCGCAACGTGTGAGGGGACACCGCGGCGCTGATCCCGGCCTCCTCCGCGGCGGTCTTCAGCACCGTCCACGCGCTCTGCCGCGAGAGCCTCCCGCCGCGCGCGTTCAGGAACAACGCGGGCGTGCCACGGCCTTTCGCCGCCAGCGCGGGCCGCGCCCGGACCAGGTACGCGTCCACCGCGGCCAACGCCGGCCGCCCGACCGGGACGAGCCGCTGCTTGCCGCCCTTGCCGTCGAGCAGCACGGTGCGTTCGGTCGCGTCGATGTCGTCCACGTCGAGCCCGACCACCTCGGAGATGCGGGCTCCCGTCGAGTACAGCAACTCCAGAAGGGCTTTGTCCCTGAGGTTCCCCACGGTGTCGAGCAGCGTCAGAACATCATTGATGGGCAATGCTTTCGGCAGCCTCTTCGGAGGCGAGGGCGGATGAACGGCCCGTGCGACGTCATGCGGCACAACACCTTCACGGTGTGCGAAACGGTGCAGACCGCGCACGGCGACCAACGTCCTTGCGGCAGAAGACGTAGCGAGCCCGCTCTCGCGCAGCACGGCCAGGAACTCACTCACCTGGATCTCCGTCACGGCACCCAAGTCCGTGACACCGAGCGATTCCAGGTGTTCGGTGTAGCGGCGCAGGTCCCGGGTGTAGGAGTCGAGCGTGTTGCGGGCGGTGCCGCGTTCCACGGCGAGGTGGTCGAGATAGGTCGCCACCAACTCAGAAATCACGCCAGCCCTTCCAGGACGATCTCCCCGGCCGTGGCGTTGACGCCCTTCGCCAAAGCCGGGTCCTCGGCGACCGCACGTTCGAAACCCTTGTCCGCCAACGCGATGACGTACGGCAGCGTCACGTTCGTGAGCGCGTACGTCGACGTGTTCGGCACGGCACCGGGCATGTTCGCGACGCAGTAGAACACGGAGTCGTGCACGCGGTACGTCGGCGCGTCGTGCGTGGTCGGCCTCGTGTCCTCGAAACAGCCTCCCTGGTCGACCGCGATGTCGACGAGCACGCTGCCCGGCCGCATCCGCGACACCAGGTCGTTGCTGACGAGCTTCGGCGCCTTCGCACCCGGCACCAGCACGGCGCCGACGACCAGATCCGCCCAGCGACAGGCCTTCTCGACCTCGTAGACGTTCGACGCGATGGTCTGCAGGTGCCCGCGGTAGGTGAAGTCGATCTGCCGCAACCGGTTGACGTTGGTGTCGAGCACGATCACCTCGGCCTGCATGCCGACGGCCATCGTCGCCGCGTTCATCCCGGCCACGCCCGCGCCGATCACCGCGACCTTGCTCGCGGCGACTCCGGGGGCACCGCCCAGCAGCACACCGCGCTCGCCCTGCGCGCGTTCCAGGCAGTGCGCACCGACCTGCGCGGCCATCCGCCCGGCGATCTCGCTCATCGGCGCCAGCAACGGCAACGACCCGTCCGCGAGCTGCACGGTCTCGTACGCGATGGCGGTGATCCCGGACGCCGCGACCGCCGCGGTGCACGACGGCGACGCCGCCAGGTGCAGGTAGGTGAACAGCACCTGATCGCGGCGCATGCGGTGGTACTCGGCCTCGATCGGCTCCTTGACCTTCAGCACCAGCTCCGCGGCGCCCCACACCTCGTCGGCCGAACCTGCGATCCGCGCGCCCGCCGCCACGTACTCGGGGTCGGGGAACGACGAGCCCGCGCCGGCGTCGTGCTCGACGACCACGGAGTGCCCGCGGCGCACCAGCTCGATCACCCCGGCGGGGGTCATGGCCACGCGGTACTCGTGGTTCTTGATCTCCTTTGGGACACCGACCAACATCGTCGCAGCGTATTCCCGATATCGATCTGCTGCATCGGATACCGTGCGAGCCGTGTCAGACGCATTCGGGCCAGAACAGCAGCGCATCGGCAACCAGCAGCGCGAAGAAGCGATCACCGCTCTCAACGACCACTTCGCGATGGCGCGGCTCGACATCGGCGAGTACCAGGAACGCGTGAACCGCGCGTCCGGTGCCCAGAGCTACTTCGAGCTCGCGGAGCTCTTCCGCGACCTGCCGCAGCCGCACCCGCCGTTCCTCGCGCCGCCGTCGGTGCCGTTCGCCGTGCCCCCGGCCGCGCCCGGCTACGTGCCGCCGCCCACCCAGCCGTACTACCCGCCGCCCACCGGGCCGCAGCCGCAGTACGCGGTCCCGCAGCCCGGCATGGTCCCGCCCGGTTACGGCAACCCGGCGGCCCCGTACGGCTTCGACCCGATCACCGGCGTGCCGCTGTCGGACAAGTCGAAGATCGCCGCGGGCGTGCTGCAGCTGTTCCTGGGCAACCTGGGCATCGGCCGCTTCTACACGGGCCACGTCGGCATCGCGGTCGCCCAGCTGCTGACCTGCGGCGGCTGCGGCATCTGGTCGCTGGTCGACGGCATCATCATCCTGGTGCAGGGCGGCACGGACGCCCAGGGCCGCAAGCTGCGGGACTAGTGGCGTGGCACGGAAGGCCTGCAGGGTGATCCACGCTCAGCAGGGCACCTCGCGGCACCGCCCCCCTACGTCCGGTATGAGGACGTGGGGGCGGCACCACGATGCACCCGTCTGACCGCGAATTCGCCTGGCAACCTTCCGCGCCACGCCACTAGATCCCGGCGAGATTGCGCCCCACACCCCACACAGCGGCCACGACGAGAACGGCGACACCGACCGACTTCGGCACGGATCGCCGTTCGCCAGTCCACTTGTCGCGCGTCCACCGCGCGAACAACCACACGGCCAGTGGCAGCCCCAGCAAGAACAACGCGGCGTTGAAGTGGAACGCGCCGACGACATCGCCGTGCAGCAACGCGTGCAGCATGCGCGTGACACCGCATCCGGGGCAGTTCAGCCCCGTCAGCCAGTGGAACGGGCACTTCGGCAGCAGGTTGCCCGGCTGGTTCGGGTCGACGAACAGCAGCAGCACCGCCCCGGCGGCCCCGGCGGCGAGAACGCCGACGGGTGCCTTCAAGCGAGCGAAGGCACCCGTCGACGTCTGCATGGGTCCAACCTACTTCTTGCGCGCGGCGAACCGGGTCGGCTTGTCGCGGAACGGTGCGTCGGCCGGACGAGCGTCGGCCCGCCCCGCCAGCACCTCGCGCGCCGCCAGCAGCCCGGCGACGGCCGAGGAGTTCACGATCTCCCCCGCCAGCACCATCCGCACGGCCTCGTCGATTCCGAAGCGGTGGATCTCCAGGTCCGCCTCCTCCTCGCCCTGCACCTCACGGTCCACTTCGGACAGTTCGCGCGCCAGGTACACGCGCACGACCTCGTCGGTGAAGCCCGGGGACGCGGCGGTGTCGACCAGCGTGTCCCAGCGCGCGGCGTCGAGCCCGACCTCCTCGGCCAGCTCCCGGCGCGCGCCGACGACCGGCTCCTCGCCGTCGTGGTCGAGCAGCCCGGCCGGCAGCTCCCAGAGGTGCCGGCCCAGCGGGTGCCGGTACTGGTGGATCAGCACGACCTGGTCCGACGAGTCCACGGCCACGACCGCGACGGCGCCCATGTGCTCGACGACCTCGCGCTTGGCCGTGCCGCCACCGGGCATGCCGACCTCGTCGACCCGCAGCGCGACCACGCGGCCGACGTGCAGGTCCTCGCTGGAGACCGTCCGGAAGTCGTGCCGCGTCACTGGGACGCCCCGGCCTTCAGCGGCAGCCGGTCGGCGACGCGGTAGTCGATCGCGGCCTTCACGAACGCCGCGAACAGCGGGTGCGGCTTCGTGGGACGCGACTTGAGCTCCGGGTGCGCCTGCGTGGCCGCGTAGAACGGGTGCACGTCCGACGGCAGCTCGACGAACTCGACCAGGCGGCCGTCCGGCGAGACACCGGAGAACACCAGGCCGGCCTCGGAGAGCTTGCCCCGGTACGCGTTGTTGACCTCGTAGCGGTGGCGGTGGCGCTCGGACACCTCGGTCGCGCCGTACGCCTGCGCGACGACGGACCCCGGCGTGAGCTTCGCGATGTACGCACCGAGGCGCATCGTGCCGCCCATGTCGCGCTGACCGGCGACGACGTCCTGCTGGTCGGCCATCGTCGAGATGACCGGCGTGCCGCCCTCCTCGAACTCGCTCGAGTTCGCGTCGTCGATGCCCGCGAGGTTCCGCGCGGCCTCGATGACCATGCACTGCAGGCCGAGGCACAGGCCCAGCGTCGGCACACCGCGCGTGCGGGTGTACTTCAACGCGCCGACCTTGCCCTCGATACCGCGCACGCCGAACCCGCCGGGGATCAGCACGGCGTCCATGCCGGACAACGCGCGTGCGGCGCCCTCGGGCGTCTGGCACTCGTCCGACGGCACCCACTTGATCTCGACCTTGGCGTGGTGCGCGAACCCGCCCGCACGCAGCGCCTCGGTGACCGAGAGGTACGCGTCGGGCAGGTCGACGTACTTGCCGACGAGCGCGATCTTCACCGTCTCGGAGGGGTTGTGCACCCGCTCCAGCAGGTCGCCCCACACGGTCCAGTCGACATCGCGGAACGGCAGGTCGAGGCGGCGCACGACGTACGCGTCCAGGCCCTCGGCGTGCAACACCTTAGGGATGTCGTAGATCGACGGCGCGTCGACGGCCGCGACGACGGCGTCCGTGTCGACGTCGCACATCAGGCCGATCTTGCGCTTGAGCGAGTCCGGGATCTCCCGGTCAGCGCGGCACACGATCGCGTCGGGCTGGATGCCGATGTTGCGCAGCGCCGCGACGGAGTGCTGCGTGGGCTTGGTCTTCAGCTCACCGGACGGCGCCAGGTACGGGACCAG
The DNA here is from genome assembly GCF_053608005.1 of Lentzea sp. NPDC055074. NCBI lineage: Bacteria > Bacillati > Actinomycetota > Actinomycetes > Pseudonocardiales > Pseudonocardiaceae > Lentzea > Lentzea sp. NPDC055074. The sequence goes on along the minus strand of NZ_JBSGUQ010000025.1, from coordinate 12,995 downwards.
GCTGACGTGCAGGAAGAAGACGTTGTCGCGGCCGACGTCGTGACGGACCTGGCGGGCCGCCTCGAGGAACGGCAGCGACTCGATGTCGCCGACCGTGCCACCGACCTCGGTGATGACGACGTCCGGCGTGATGCCGTCGGCGTCCGGCTCGGCCATCGCCCGGATGCGGCGCTTGATCTCGTCGGTGATGTGCGGGATCACCTGGACCGTGTCACCCAGGTACTCGCCGCGGCGCTCCTTGGCGATCACCTCGGAGTACACCTGTCCGGTGGTGACGTTGGCTTCGCCGCTCAGGTCTCGCGCGAGGAACCGCTCGTAGTGGCCGATGTCGAGGTCCGTCTCCGCGCCGTCGTCGGTCACGAAGACCTCGCCGTGCTGGAACGGGTTCATCGTGCCGGGGTCCACGTTCAGGTACGGGTCGAGCTTCTGCATCGTCACCCGCAGGCCGCGCGAGGTGAGCAACTGACCGAGGCTGGAGGCCGTGAGCCCCTTGCCCAGGGAGGACGCGACGCCTCCCGTGACGAAGACGTGCTTGGTCGTACGTGCCTGCTGCACCAACGGGGCTCCCGTGAAAATCGTGGGGGTAGATCCCCCTATCCACGGGCCATAACGCTAACACGCCGCCGGTCACTCAGCGCACCACGACCCGGCAGATCACATCACCCGATCGGCGCAGTGAGGGGTTTCGCCGAACTTCCCCCGGCACAGGCCGACATCAGGAAAAGTTGTCACGTGACCTTCGACGTGGCAGGGGCAGCCGCCAAAGCCGTGCGCGACCGCTCCGGCGCATGGCGGTTCATCGAGGGTTTCGCGGCCGCGTGGGCCGAGCCGATCGAGGCGAGGGACGGCTGGAACCACGCCGACCTGGACGCCGCCGAGGACCGCCTCGGGGTGCGGCTGCCGGGCGCGGTGCGCGACGCCTACGCGTTGTTCGGCAAGCGCCCCGACCTCACGAGCAACCAGGACTGGCTGCTCACCCCGAGCGAGCTCCGCCTGGCCGGCGAGGTCGTCGTCTTCCGCCGCGAGGTCCACGCCGTCACGTCGTGGGGAGCGGCGCTCGACGACCCGGACCCGGCCGTCGTGCACGAGACGGAACGCGGCTGGGAACCCTGGCTCCCGCACTTCTCGTCGGCCTGCGTGGAGCTGGTGCTGTCCGAGGCCCTGTTCCGCGACGGGGCCGTGACAGCCGACAGGGAGATGTCCGAGGCGGACATCTCCCTGCTGGAGGAGCACTTCGCACTGCTGCCGCTGCACGGTCCCGGCGCCCGCTGGTTCGTCAGCGACGACGTGATCGTGCGCGAGGACGCCGGCGAGTGGCTCTGGGCCCGGGCCCGCACGCCGGAGGCGCTGGAACTGCTGACGCGGCGCCTTCCCGGCGACTGGGCGACCGACTAGGTGCTGTCCCGCGAGTTCGTCAGGTGAGAGACGCGGGTGAGAGTCCCGGAAGCGGTGCCGCCGCGATGACCTCGTACCGGGCGTGTTCGGGCATTGCGGCGGTGCCGTTTCCGGGGCCCTCGGCCGCCGCTCTCGCCCGACGAGACTCGCAGGACTGCGCCTAGCTCGCGATTCCCGGCGAGGACGCCTCCGCGTTGCCCGCGACGCCGTACCGGCCGGATCGGCCCTCGAGCTGCTCGCGCAACGCCATCACCACGACGACCTGGCCCGCCGGGCTGTCGGAGTTGTCGACCGTCGACAGGATCGACGTCGCGGCGGTGTCCGCGCGGACCACGCCGATCGCGCCCGTGCCGTTCGCGGACCCGTTCGCCCCGGCCAGCACGACGCCCGCGCCGGCCCGGTCGAGCTGGGTGGCGAAGCGCGCGACGGTCGACGCCCGGTCCGCGGCCGAGTCACCGATCGCGGCACCGCCGGTCAGCACGATCGCGAGCTGCGCGGGCTTCACGCCCGAGGTCGCCTTCACGAACCCCGCGTTCGTCAGCCCTGACAGGGCGGACGCCGTCTCGTCGGCCGTGGCCTGGGGCTCGTTGGTGGACGAGTTGAGCAGCAGCAACGCCCCGAAGAGGCCACCGGCGCGCGTGCCGGGGTCCGCGGCCGTGGGCAGCTGCGAGCCGGCGGGCTGCAGCCGTGCCACGAGGTCGCGCAGCTGGTCACCGCGCGAGGGGTCGGCGAACGCGTCGGTCAGCTGGATCTCGCCGGTGACGGTGGCGCTCGCGGACTTCAGCAGCCCGGTGAGGGCGTCGCGGTCGGACGGGCGGGCGTCGGCCGTGGTCACGATGACGACCGTGCGGTCGGTGAGCCGGTCGTTGACGGCGAGCGGGCCGACGGACGCGGCGAACTTGTCCGCCTCGGTCAGCTTGGCGTTCAACGCGTTGCGGTCGTTCTGGAGGTCGTTCACCTGCTGTGCCAACGAGTTCTTCTCGTCGCTCAGCCCGGAGAGCAGCCGCCCGCTGATCGCGGTCGACCCCAGCACGACACCGACCGCCAGGGCGAGGAACACCGCGGTGATCGAAACTATGTGGTAGCGCAGCGTGATCACGAGAACAACCCCTTGAACCAGTTGACGACGGAGTGCCAGCCGTCGACCACGATGTCGACGTAGACGTGACCGACGCCGGACACCGCGAGGGCCGCCGCCATGGCGACGATCGCGGCGGTCACCAGCAGGACGATCACGCCCAGCGAGACCCGGCTGCGGTGCAACGTCGCGACGGCCTCCCCGTCGACGAGCTTGCTGCCGAGCTTGAGCCGGGTGAGGAACGTGGAGGGGTTGGAACCGGAGTGCCCGCGGTCGAGGAACTCGCGCAGCGTCGCGCGCAGCCCCACCGTGACGACCAGGGACGCCCCGTGTGCTTCGGCGAGCAGCAACGCGAGGTCCTCCGCGTTGCCCGACGCGGGGAAGGTCACCGCGCCGATGCCGAGGTCCTGGATCCGCTGCAGGCCCGGCGCGTGGCCGTCGGTCTGCGCGGGGACGACGACCTCGGCGGCCGCACGCAGTGACGCGGTGCCGATGCCGTCGGGGTCGCCGACGATGATGTCCGGCTTGAGCCCGGCGTCGATCAGCGTGTCGGCGCCCGTGTCGACGCCGATCAGCACCGGCCGGTACTCGCGGATGTACTTGCGGAGCTTGCGCAGCTCCTCGGCGTGCGACGGGCCGCCGGCGACGACGAGCACCTGCCGGTCGCGCATCGGCACGTACACCTCGGGGACGCCGACGCCGTCGAGGACGAGCGCGCGTTCGCGGCGCAGGAACTCGATGGTGTTGGCGGAGAACGCCTCCAGTTGTGCCGACATGCCGGCCTTCGCCTCGATCATCGCGTCGGCGATGCTTTCGGCGTTCTGCTCGATCCCCGTGGCGAGCTCGCGTTCCCCGGCGTACACCACACCTTCGTGCAGCCGGATCTTCGCGCCTTCCTTGATCTCCCGCAGCGCGACGGCGCCGACGTTGTCGATCAGCGGAATGCCGGCCTCGACGAGCAGTTCCGGGCCGAGGTTGGGAAAACGCCCCGAAATGGACGGCGACGCGTTCACGACGCCGACGACCTCGGCCGCGACGAGCGCCTCGGCGGTGCGCCGGTCGAGGTCGACGAGGTCCATGACCGCGACGTCACCGGCACTGACGCGCCGAACCAGGTCGCTCGCGCGCCGATCAACCCGCGCGACGCCCGTGACACCGGGAAGTTCGTGGTTGGTGCGGCTCAGCAGCCCGGAAAGCTTCATGCGCCGATAGTGACTCACGGTGCGGACGCGACAGGTGAGGCACGCCGTGCAATTCCAGGTGGTCAGTCGTCGGGGTGAACTACTACGGCTCCAAACGCGAGGACCACTGCGCTTATCAGCACCCAAATACCGTTGCCGAACCCGGCTTCCAGCGCAGGGTCGATCGCGATGTTGCCCTCCTTGTGAAAGCTGATCGCGTTCAGCAAATACACGAACAACATTCCGGTGACACCCGCGAGTGCCGCGGCTCCGGCATAAGCGACCTTTCGCCACCGCGCCCCCACGAGCAACGCGGCGGCCGCCAGCACGATCGGGATGGCGAACAACGGCCCGTGCTCGTCCTTCGTGCCACCGAACTGCGTACTCCACCCCGTGGTGACGTACGCGGTCTGCGGCTGTCCCGGGGCGAGCCTGATCATCAGTTCCGAGAACGGCAGGAACGTGGCCCCGACCGCGGCCGCGGCGGCGAGTCCGAGCAGGACCAGTCCGACGATCTTCCTCACGCCGCCTCCCGTTGCACCGCAACGGCTCCGGCGAGTGCGACCAGCGTTCCGACGGCGAGGAACACCAGCCCGAACCCGACCGCGAAGTCGCCCTGCTGCTCGAGCGCGTGCCCGCGTTCCGACACCACGAGCGCCGCGATCACGCCCACGGCACCGATCTGCCCGGCCGCTCCCGCGAGCGCCGCGCGGGTGATCCACACGCCGGCGACGAGCAGCAGCGCCGTCACCACGACCGGCACCCCGTACCAGGGCGAGAGCTCACCGGCGGGCCAGTCGCCGGGTTTGTTGAGGATCTCCGTCCCCCACGCCCGGACCACGACCTCGACACCGCCCGCGTAGGCCGTCGAGTACCACGGCAACACCATCGCTGTGGCGGTCAGCACCACTCCCGCCGCGATCAACGCGATCGCCGTCGGTCTGCCGATCACCGAGCCTCCCGCTGCTCGTCCTGGGGGATCGCGAGGCCGAACGGCGGTGTGTCGTCATCGCCGTCGAGCTGGTGCACGACCACGCCGTCCCCTTCGTCGTCTTCCTCGACCAGCGGCTCCGTGCTCCTCCTCTGCGCCAGCACCGCACCCGCGAGCCCGGCGACGGTCGCGATCACCAGCAGGAAGAAGCCACCGAGGAAGTGCACCTCGTCCTTCGTCGAACCGTTCGACGACTGGGATTCGATGATCTCCTTCAGCTCCCACACCTCGACCGTGAAGAGGAGCACGACCCCGGCCAGCATCCCGGCCGCGCCCATGGCGAGCGGCCGTCCGACGGACGCGGTCTGCTCCCGCAGCAGGAACACCACCGCGACGGCCATCAGGATCGCCGACAGCACCACCGGCCACCCGGCGGCGAAGAGCGCCGACGGGCCGATGCCGGCCTCGGAGGGCTCGGTGTTGGTGACCCACAGGGTCGAGGTGGAGATCAGGTCGGTCCCGAACCCCTTGTAGATCGTGCTGAACACGTCCTGGAGGGACGCGACCACCGACAGGACGGCCCCCAGCGCCAGCAGCACCCACGCGATCTTGCGGCGATCAGTCACTCTTCGGCTCCACGATCACCGGATATCCGTACGGCGGGGTGTCCGTGTCGTCCGGCTCGTCGTCGATCTGGTGGATGACGGCCCCGTCCCCCGCGGGTTCCGCCCGGTCCGCCCTGGGCAGTTCCTGGTGCAGCACGGCCGACACCACGGCAATCCCGGCGGCCACGATCAGCAGCGTGACACCGGGGCCCTGCTGGACCTCGATGGGGATGGGCGAGTCGAGCCGGCCGAGCTCCTTCACCAGCGCCTGCACCCGGACCACGGAGGACCACGCGACCCCGACCAGCAACCCGGCGCCGAGCAACGACCCGAGCCTCATCGCGGGAACCCGGAACGCGAGCACCGCGGACAGCGCCAGGACGAGCGCGGCCCCGATCACGGGCTCCCCGAGCTCCAGGGCTTCGAGCGCCAGGAACTCGCGGAAGTCGTCCCGCCCGACCGCCCACGAGCTGGCCTCGAAGCGCAACGTCCGGCCTCTGGCCACGACCTGCACGGAGAAGGAGGTCAGGAACGTGGCCGCCACGGCCAGACCGGCCGCGACGAACACGAGCACCGCCCCGAACACCCGGCGCGTGGTCAGTGATCCGGTCACGTCCCCATCATGCCGAACCTGGGCGGGTTCGGCGTGAAGGGACGCGACCGGTCCGGTCAGCTCTTCTTCTTGCGGCGCCGCACCACGGGAGCGGAGGTCTTGTCCGCCTTGGCCGCGGCGAGCAGTTCCTCGGCGTGGGCCCGGCCGGTGTCGGTCGAGTCCATGCCCGCGAGCATCCGGGCGAGCTCGACGACCCGTTGCGTCTCGTCGAGCTTGCGCACGGCGGACCGCGTGAACGTCCCGTCCGCGGACTTGTCGACCACGAGGTGCCGGTCGGCGAACGCGGCCACCTGCGGCAGGTGCGTCACCACGATCACCTGGTGCGACCGGGCGAGGCGAGCCAGCCTGCGGCCGACCTCGACCGCGGCCCGGCCACCGACACCGGCGTCGACCTCGTCGAACACCAGGGTGGGCACCGGATCCGAGTGCGACAGCACCACTTCGAGCGCCAGCATCACCCGGGACAGCTCACCGCCGGACGCACCCTTGTGCACCGGCAGGGCGGGCGCGCCGGGGTGCGAGATCAGCCGCAGCTCGACGTCGTCCACCCCGGACGACCCGGCGTGCAGGATCGACCGGCCGACGGGCAGCGCCTGGGCGTCGCCCGCCTCGGCGTGCCGCGGACGGACCGCGAGCTCGACCGAGGCGTGCGGCATGGCGAGCCCGTCGAGCTCCTCCGTGACGGCCTTGCCCAGCTCCAGCGCGGCCTCGACACGGGCGGCCGTGACCTGGCCGGCGAGCGTCGCCAGTTCGGCGGCCAGCTCGTCGCGACGGGTGGCCAGGCCGGTCAGCGCCTCTTCGGACGTGTCCAGCCCGCCGAGCCTCGTCCGCGCGTCCTCGGCCCAGGCGATCACGCCGTCGACGTCGGCCGCGTACTTGCGGGTCAGCGCCTTCAGCTCGGCCTGCCGCTGCAGCACGGCCTCGAGCCGGCCGGGGTCGGCTTCCAGGTGGTCGAGGTAGCCGGAGATCTCCGCACCGACGTCGGCCAGCAGCGTCGCCGCCTCGACCAGGCGCGGCTCCATCTCCCGCAGCTTCGGGTCCTCCGACGCGGACAGCCTGCGCGCCGCCTCGGAGATCAGCCCGAGCGCGCCGGGGTTCTCCGGGTCGCCCTCCAGCGAGCCGGACACCGCGAACTGCGCGCCCTGGGCCGCCTCGCGGAGCTGGTCCGCGTCCGCGAGCCGCCGGGCCTCGTCGTGGAGCTCGCCGTCCTCGCCCAGCTTGGGGTCGACGGCGTCGATCTCGGTCAAGCCGTGCCGCAGCAGGTCGGCCTCTCTGGCCAGCTCGCGGGAACGCTCCGTGCGTTCCTTCAGCTCGGCCGAGACGCGCAGCCACTCCTCGCGCACGGCCTGATAGGCGCGCAGGGGAGAACTCACGTCGTCGCCGGCGAAGCGGTCGAGCACGCCGCGCTGCTCGGTCGGCCGCATGAGCCGCAGCTGGTCGTTCTGCCCGTGGACGGCGATGAGCTGCTCCGCCAGTTCGGACAGCACGCCGACCGGCACGGAGCGGCCACCGACGTGGGCGCGCGAACGGCCGTCGGCGCCGACGGTGCGGATCGCGATCAGGGACCCGTCCTCGTCCGCCTCTCCGCCGACCTCCTCCGCCACCTTCGCGGCAGGGCTGCCCGCCGGAGCCTGGAAGCGGCCCTCGACCACCGCCTTGTCCGCTCCGGTGCGGACCCGCGAAGCCTCAGCTCGGCCACCGCCCAGCAGGTGCAACCCGGTCACGACCATGGTCTTGCCCGCGCCCGTCTCACCGGTGACTACGGTGAACCCGGGGTCCAGTTCAAGGGTGGCCTCGTCGATCACGCCAAGGCCATTGATGCGCATCTCGGCCAGCACAGGGCGAACCTTACTTGTCGAGTCCGACATTTCCTCGCGGGCACCATAACGAGCGAGTGCCGACGCACCGAGCGGCGCGGTCAGCCTGCCGATGGTCCCCGCCATCCCTTCACCGGTAGGTCGAACTTCTCGACCAGCCGGTCCGTGAACGGTGCCTGGCGCAGCCGCACGACCTTGAGCGGTACCGCGCCCTCCACGATCTCGATCCGCGCGCCCGCGGGCAGCTCGAACGTGCGCCGCCCGTCCGCGGACAGCGCCGCCGGGTGCCCGGTCGCCTCGATCTCGAACGCCACGTGCGACTTCGGCGACACGACCAGCGGCCGGGCGAACAGCGCGTGCGCGTTGCTCGGCACCACCAGGATCGCCTGCACGTCGGGCCACACGACCGGTCCGCCCGCCGAGAACGCGTACGCCGTCGAGCCCGTCGGCGTAGCACAGATGACGCCGTCGCAGCCGAACGCCGACACCGGCCGGCCGTCGACCTCGACCACGATCTCGAGGATGCGTTCGCGGATCAGCTTCTCGACGGTGATCTCGTTGAGCGCCCACGTCTGCGCGACGACGTCGCCGTTGACCTTCGCGATGATGTCGAGCGTCATGCGCTCTTCCACGAAGTAGTCGCGTTCCAGCACGTGACCGACGGCCTCGTGCAACGCGTCCGAGTCGGCCTCCGCGAGGAACCCGACGCGGCCCAGGTTCACGCCCAGCACCGGCACCCGTGCCGGGCGGGCGAGCTCGGCGCCGCGCAGCAGCGTGCCGTCACCGCCCAGCACCAGCACCAGCTCGGTGCCCTCGGCGGCGTGGTCGTCGGCGGGCACGACCTTGGTGCAGCACGACGGGCCGAGGTCACGCGCCTCGTCGTCGAGCACCCTCGTCGTGACGCCCCCGACCGCGAGACGGCCGGCCACCTGACGGGCGAGATCGATGTTGCTCTGGTGACCGGTGTGGACGACCAGCAGGACTTCCCTCATTGGGGCCCTTCTTCGACGGCGGTGCGCACCATCTCTGCGGCATCGACGGGATCGCCTTTGCGCAGCCAGAGGAAGTATTCGACGTTGCCGGACGGGCCGGGCAGCGGGCTCGCGACGACCCCGTGCACGGCCAGCCCCAGTTCGGCCGCCGCCCTGGTCACGTCGAGCACGGCTTCGGCACGCAGCTCCGGGTCGCGCACGACGCCTCCGGAGCCCAGGCGTTCCTTGCCGACCTCGAACTGCGGCTTGACCATCGGCAGCAGATCGCCTTCCTCGTCGAGGCACGCGGCCAGTGCGGGAAGCACAAGCCTCAACGAGATAAACGAAAGATCGGCCACCACGAGTTCAACATTGCCGCCGATGTCCTCGGGAGTGAGGGTGCGGACGTTGGTCTTGTCCTTCACCACGACCCGGTCGTCGGTCTGCAGCTTCCAGTCGAGCAGACCCCTGCCGACGTCGGCCGCGACGACCTGCCGTGCGCCCTTGCGCAGCAGCACGTCGGTGAAACCGCCAGTGGATGCGCCGGCGTCGAGACAACGCCTGCCGGTGGGGTCGATCTGGAAGCCGTCGAGCGCGCCGATGAGCTTGTGCGCGCCGCGGGAGGCCCAGTTCGGGTCGTTGCCGATGTCCTTGACGACGACCGCGTCGGAGGTCTCCACGGCGGTCGCGGGTTTCGTCGCGACGGTGCCGCGGACCTTCACGCGTCCGTCGGCGACGAGCTGGCTTGCGTGCTCACGGGACCTGGCGAGCCCCCTGCGCACGAGTTCGGCGTCGAGCCGCACCCTGCGAGGCACTGTGCATCACACCTTGTCGATGCTCGACAGCGCGTCGGTGAGCGTCGCGTGCACGGCGTCGAACCGGCCCACGTGCTCCTCGAGGGGGACGTTCTCGAGCCCGTCGAGCCGCTCCAGCGCGCCTTCGATGGCGTCGGCCGGGTTCGGCGGCGGTCCGGGCAGGGGGTAGCTCACGGTCTTACGGTAGCCGATGCAAGACCGACAGGTCCGCGCCGACATACGTGGGCTTTTGCTCATCCGGAAGCGCTTGCGCCTCCTGCTCGGTCGACACACCCGTGAGCACGAGCAGGGAGTCCATCCCGGCGTTGACCGCGCCCAGGATGTCGGTGTCGAGCCGGTCGCCGACCACCAGCGGGCGGTGCGCGCCGAGGTCCTTCGCCGCCTGCTGCAGCAGCGGGGTGGCGGGCTTGCCGGCGACGAGCGGCTCCTGGTCCGTCGCGGCCTTGAGCGCCGCGACGAGGCTGCCGTTGCCGGGCAGCAGACCGCGCTCGGTGGGCAGGGTGGCGTCGACGTTGCACGCCACCCACAGCGCGCCGCCGCGGATGGCCACGGCTGCCTCGGCCAGCTCACGCCAGCCGAGGTCCATGGACAGGCCCTGCAGGACCGCCACCGCGCCGTCGGCGGTGTCGGTCGGAATGAGTCCGCGCTTGAACACCTCGGCCTCGAGGGCCTTGGTGCCGAGCACGAGCACGGTGGAGCGCTTCGGCAGGCGTTCGGCCAGCATGGCCGCGCCCGCCTGGGAGGAGGTGCTCACCTCGTCGACGTTCGTCTCGAACCCGAGCTCGACGAGGTGATCCGCGACCATCTGCGGTGAGCGGGAGGCGTTGTTGGTGACGTAGCGGATGCCGACGCCCTTGCTCCTGGCCTGCGCAATCGCTTCCGCAGCGCCGGGCACGGCTTCTTCACCGCGGTAGACGGTGCCGTCGAGATCGATCAGCAACGCGTCGTACCTGTCGACCAACGTCTCGCTCACTGCTCCGGGGTCTCCTCCTGGGTCAGCTCGAACGCGCGCTCGGCGGCGTCCGTCTCCCCTTCGTCGTCAGCCTCGGCGGCGTTGAGGAACCACTTGACGGCTTCCTCGATGCGGCCGGCCGCGGCCAGGTTGTCGGCATAAGCGTAGAAGAGCCGCGCGGAGTAGGGAGAACGCTGCCCCGGGTCGAGGTCCGGCCCCTGCAACGCCACGACGGCGGCGTCGAGCTGCCCCATGTCCCGGCGAGCACCGGCCGCGACGATCCGCAGCTCGATCTCGTCCTCCTGGCTGAGGTCCTTGACCGCCGGGTCCTTCGCGAGGTCGATGGCCCGCTCCGGCCGGCCCAGGGCCCGCTCGCAGTCGGCCATGATCGCCAGGTGTCCAGGGCCGGTCATCATCCGGCGGGCGGCACGCAGCTCGCTGAGCGCCTCGGCCCACTCGTCCGCGAAGTACGCGGTCAGACCGGCGGCCTCACGCACGACACCGACCCGCGCCGCCTTGCTGCGCGCGTACCGGGCGTGCTCCAGCGCCAGCTGCGGGTCCTCGTCGATCAGGAGCCCGGCCGCGGCCAGGTGCCTGCCGATGATCTCCGCGAGCCCCTTGGGCAGGCTGCGCAGCTCGAGCTTGATCTCGGGGTCGAGCAGCGACAGGTCGGCTTCCTCGGGAAGCTCGGGCCGTCCGCCACGGGGCGCGGGCGCCTCGTCACGCGGCTCGGCGTCACCGCCGGCCTCGACGGCGACCGCGTCACCCTGGGCAGGGGACTCGTCGTCCGCCTCGACCGTGGCCTCGGCCTTGGTCTCGTCCTGGGTCTCGCTCTGGGGCTCAGTCTTCGTCTCAGGCGTGGTCTCGTCCGAGTCGCCTTCGACGGCGGTCTCGTCCGCGGCCGCGTCGTCGGCGGCCGTCTCACGGCCGGCGGCGGCACGGGTGGCCGCGGCACCGTCGCCCAGGCGGTACCCGGCGCGCTCGGCGGCCGGCGTCACGGCGTCCTGGCCGGTGTTCTCCTGGTCGGCCTGACGCTCCTGGAACCGTGCCGCACGCTCACGGCTGCGCTCGTCCCGACGGTCGTCGCGCTGCGGAGCGGACCGCTCGTCGTTGCGGTTGTTCGAGTCGTCGCGGCGGTACCCGCCACGGTCACCCGAGTCGCTCTTGCGGTAACCGCCACGATCGCTGGAACCCTGCCCCCGGTGACCACCACGGTCACCCGAGTCGTCCTTGCGGTAACCGCCGCGGTCGCCCGAGCTCTGCCCGCGGTAGCCGCCACGGTCGTTCGAGTCGTCCTTGCGGAAACCGGGACGGTCGCTGGAACCCCGGTACCCGCCACGGTCGCTGGACTCGCTCTTGCGGTAACCGCCACGGTCACTGGACTCGCTCTTGCGGAACCCGCCGCGGTCGCTGGAACCCTGCCCCCGGTAACCACCGCGGTCACCCGAGGAGTCGTCCCGGCGGAAGCCGCCACGGTCGCCGGACTCGCTCTTGCGGTAGCCACCGCGATCGCCCGAGTCGTCCTTGCGGAAACCAGGACGGTCGCTGGAACCGCGGTACCCGCCACGGTCGCCGGAGTCGCTCTTGCGGTAACCGCCACGGTCGCTCGAACCCTGGCCACGGTAGCCGCCACGGTCGTTCGAGTCGTCCTTGCGGAAACCGGGACGGTCGCTGGAACCCCGGTAGCCACCACGGTCGCCGGAGTCGCTCTTGCGGTAACCGCCACGGTCACCGGAGTCGTCCTTGCGGAAGCCGCCACGATCGCTGGAACCGCGGTACCCACCACGGTCACCCGAGTCGCTCTTGCGGTAGCCGGGACGGTCACTCGATCCGCTGCGCTCGCCGGAGCGGAAGCCCCCGCGGTCGCCGGACTCGCTCTTGCGGTAACCACCACGATCGCCCGAGTCGTCCTTGCGGAAACCGGGACGGTCACTGGAACCGCGGTAACCACCACGGTCGCTGGACTCGCTCTTCCGGAAGCCGCCGCGATCGCTCGAACCCTGACCTCGGTAACCACCGCGGTCACCTGAGTCGTCCTTGCGGTAGCCGGGACGGTCGCTGGAACCCCGGTAGCCACCGCTGCGCTCGCCGGAACCCTGCCCGCGGTAGCCGCCGCGGTCGCTCGAGTCGTTCTTGCGGTAACCGCCGCGATCGCTGGAGCCGCCGCGGTCGCTCGAACGGTCTCCGCGGTAGCCACCGCGGTCGCCGGAGTCGTCCTTGCGGTAGCTGCTGCGGTCGCTGGAACCCTGTCCACGGTAACCACCGCGGTCGCTGGAGCCGGCGCGGTTGTCTCGACGGTCACCGCTCGTGGAGCGGTCACCGGAGCTTTCTCCGCGCTGGGAGTTGTTGCTGAACTTCCGATCGCCTGCCGGACGGCCACCCTCGGAACGGCGCGGTCGGTCTCCCTGGCCACGCTGACGGTCGCCGGGACGATCCCCGAACCTAGACACCAATTCCTCCTACTGTGAACACGCTGAAAGGGGCCTGTGAGCGAAGCACTGTAATTGTGCCCCGCGATCACAAGCCCCTTCAGGGAAGTAAAGTTCGGCGGCGACCTACTCTCCCACACCGTAACCAGTGCAGTACCATCGGCGCAGAAGGGCTTAACTACCGGGTTCGGAATGGGACCGGGTGTTT
>NZ_JBSGUQ010000024.1:0-144478 GCF_053608005.1 Lentzea sp. NPDC055074 | reverse complement strand
CCCCACCGCCGACGCCACCCAGCAACGCAACAGGCAGCCGCTCACAGCAACAGGCGTGCCATCAACCCGCGAACAGCGCTGGCCCCCTGATCAGATTGCCGGGGGTCTGGGGGCAGAGCCCCCAGGGGAAGCACGCAACGCAACCACGCCGCCCGCAACAGCAGCGAACGCTGACGCAGGCGTCCCCCCGAATCGGGAACCCCTACATCACAACGTACTCAGAGGGTCCGACAACCGAAGGCAACAACCGAAGGCAACAACCTAAGGCAGCCGATGCCGGGACAACCTAAGGCAGCCGATGCCGAGACCCGACGGGCACCACCAACGGCGTCCCGGAAACCGGATCCTCGACGACCCGAGCGTCCAACCCGAACACCTCCAACAGCATCTCCTCGGTCAACACCTCACCAGGCGTCCCCTGGGCGACAACCCGCCCACCCCGCATGGCAACGATCCGATCCGCGTACCGAGCAGCCAGGTTCAGGTCGTGCAACACCATCACGATGGTCCGCCCCATGGAGGCGTGCAGTTCCTGGACCAGGTCCAGCACATCGATCTGATGGGCGAGGTCCAGATAGGTGGTCGGCTCATCGAGCAGCAGCAGATCGGTCCCCTGAGCCAGAGCCATGGAGATCCAGGCCCGCTGCCGCTGCCCACCGGACAACTCGTCGACGGTCCGCTCGGCCAGATCCACGATCCCGGTCATGGCCAACGCGGCGTCAACAGCAGCGGCATCGTCGGACGACCACTGCCGGTACCAGGACTGATGCGGATGCCGCCCCCGCGCGACGAGGTCCGCGACCGTCAACCCCTCGGGCGCGGAAGGAGCCTGGGGCAGCATCCCCAGCACCCGAGCGACGTCCCGGGTGGACATCGACTCGATCTGCTTCCCGTCCAGCAGCACCGCGCCGGACCGAGCGGGCAACAACCGCCCCAGAGCCTTCAGCAGGGTCGACTTGCCACACCCGTTGGGCCCGATGACAGCGGTGACCGTCCCGTCGAGGATCGACAGGTCGAGGGAGTCGACGACGAGCCGCTCCCCGTAGCCGATGGACAGCGAAGAAGCCTCAAGACGCACACTCATACCCGCGCCTCCCGGCGGCTTCGGATCAGCAGGAACATCAGATAGGGCGCACCGAGAACCGCCGTGACGACGCCCACCGGCAGTTCGGTCCGGTAGATGGTCCGCGCGACCAGGTCCGACAACATCACCAGCGCGCCTCCGACCACGACAGACCCGAACAACGGCGGCTGCGCGGTCCCGGACAACCTCAGGGCGATCTGCGGCGACGCAAGCGCGACGAACGTGATCGGCCCCGCGGCGGCGGTGGCCACGGAGGCCAGCACGATCGCCACGATGATCAGGAACGACCGCGCCGCGTTGACGCGGATGCCCAGGCCGCGCGACGTCTGGTCGTCGAACTGCAGGGCGCCGAGCACGTGGCCGCCGACCAGCGCGACCGGGATCAGCACGACCAGCGCCAGGGCCACCGGGACGACGTGTTCCCAGCCGCGGCCGTTCAGCGAGCCGGTGATCCACACCATCGCGCGGCCGGCGTCCTGCACGTCGCCCACGGTCAGCAGGTAGTGCGTGAAGTTGCCGGCCACGGCGGTGATGCCGATGCCGACGAGCACCATCCGGAATCCCTCGATGCCCTGCCGCCACGCCAGCGCGTAGACGAGCAGGCCCGCGAGCAGGCCGCCGCAGAGTCCGGCCAGGGGGACGCCGATCGAGGCCGCGCTGCCGGTCACCACGCCCAGCGAGCCCGCGAAGGTGATGACCGAGACCGCACCGGCGCCCGCTCCCCACGTCACGCCGAGGATGTCCGGTGAGGCCAGCGGGTTGCGCACGATGGCCTGGAAGATCGCGCCTGACAGGCCCAGGGCACCGCCGACGAGCAGGCCGGTCAGCGCTCGCGGCATCCGCAGTTCCATCACGACGAACTGGTCGCGGCGCGTGCCTCCGCCGAGCAGGGTGTCGACGACCTGGGTCACGGTCAGCGGGAAGTCGCCGACCATGATGTCGGCGACCAGCACGGCCGCCAGCACGACCAGCGAGATCGCCACCACCAGCATCGGCCGGCGGCGCAGCTTGAACGAGGCCGCGCCCACGCGCAGAGCGGGCGCCTTGGCAGCGGGGGTCTTCACAGCGGTCGTCAAATCTTCACCAGCTTCTTGCGCCGCACCAGGAAGATGAAGAACGGGGCGCCGATCAGCGCCAGCATCACTCCGACCTCCACCTCGGACGGGCGGGCGACCACCCGGCCGACGATGTCGGCGAACAGGATCAGGATCGCGCCGAGCAGTGCCGAGTACGGCAGGATCCAGCGGTAGTCGGGGCCGGTGAACGCGCGCGCGACGTGCGGCACCACGAGCCCGAGGAACCCGATGGGCCCGCACGCGGCGACAGCCCCGCCCACCAGCAGCGTGATGGCGAAGATGCCCAGCGACCGCGTCTGCCGGACGTTCACGCCCAGCGACTTCGCCACGTCCTCGCCCAGCGACATGGCGTTGAGCCCCGGCGCGTTGAACGCGGCGATGACCAGCCCCGCGAGAAGGAACGGCGCCACCTGCGTCAGCACCGTCAGGTCGCGGCCCGCGATGGCGCCGACCTGCCAGAACCGGAACGCGTCGAGCGACTGCTGGTCGAGCAGCACGATCGCCGACACCAGGCCGTTCATCAGCGCGGAGACCGCGGCACCGGCCAGCGCCAGCGTCACCGGCGAGGGACCACCCCGCCCGGCCGACCCGAGCAGGAACACCAGGACGCTCGCGATCATCGCGCCGGCGAAGGCGAACCAGATGTAGCCGACCAGCGAGTTGACGCCGAGCAGGAAGATCGAGAGCACGACCGCCAGGGCCGCGCCGTGCGTGACGCCGAGGATGCCGGGGTCCGCCAGCGGGTTGCGCGTGTGGCCCTGCATGAGAGCGCCACCCACACCGAGTGCGATGCCCACCGCGATGCCGAGCACCGTGCGCGGGATCCGCAGCTCGCGGATCACCACGTCGTCCTCGACACCGGTCGGCGTGAAGAGACCGTGCCACACCCCGGACAGCGGGATCTCCTTCGAGCCGACCGCGATGCTCGCCAGGCACACGGCGACCAGCACGACCAGCAGGAAGAGCAGGCCCAACGACCTACGACCCAAGGCCCACCCTCCTCGATCCACACAGGAGAGGTAAGCCTAACCGAACCGCCTGGTCACACCGGGGTCCAGGGCACCGGTTCTGGTCACATCGGACAGTCGCGGAGCTCGGGAACACGACTCGGAAGAACCCGAAAGAATGTTCAACCAACCCGTTGTCGGGTCAACTAAAAAGTCAGCAGCAAGAGTGTTCACGATCTCGTTTGGATCGCACCGTTCCGCCTTCCGGAGGCAGCCGGTAGCTGATCAGTCACTCAGAAAGCACGAAGGGGTTCCGAGGAATCTTCCCCGGAACCCCTTCGTGTTTTAGCGAATTTCAGCCCTGCTGGTGGTAGGCGTCGAGCACCTCGGCCGGGATGCGGCCGCGGTCCGACACCTTCATGCCCTGCTTGCGGGCCCACTCGCGAATGGCCTGGTTCTGCTCACGATCCGCCGAGGCGGGACGCGCCTTCACCGCACCGGCCGGACGACCCGGTCCAAGCCGCTTGCGTCCACCGGCACGACGTGCACTTCCCACGAAGTCGGCAAGAGCGTCCCGCAGTTTGCCCGCATTGCCCGAGGAAAGGTCGATCGTGTAGGCGACACCATCCAGTCCGAACTCGACGGTCTCCTCAGCAGTGGAACCGTCCAGATCGTCGACGAGGGTCACCGTGACCTTCTGCGCCATGCGTATCCTCCAGGACCCCGAATGCGCGGTCACCCGCGTCGCCAACTAAAGCCTTCTGCGAGGCAGGTTAGCGCACGGGTGCCGCATTGCACCTATCGACATCCGGAAAGTTACTCATTCAGGGCGAACGAGCGGGAACAAGATGGTCTCGCGGATACCCAGACCGGTGAGGGCCATCAGGAGCCGATCGATACCCATTCCGACGCCACCACTCGGTGGCATTCCGTACTCCAGTGATCGCAGAAAGTCTTCGTCGATCGGCATGGCCTCGTGGTCACCGGCGGCACCAAGACGCGCCTGTGCTTCGAGGCGTTCCCGCTCGATGACCGGGTCCACCAGTTCGGAGTAACCGGTGCCGAGTTCGAATCCGCGCACGTACAGATCCCACTTTTCGGCCACACCAGGCTTGCTGCGGTGCTGCCTGGTCAGCGGAGACGTCTCGACCGGGTAGTCCCGCACGAACGTCGGCGCGTAGAGCGAGTCGCACACCAGGTGCTCCCACAGCTCCTCGACCAGCTTGCCGTGCCCGAACTTCGGGTTCACCTCGAGTTCGTGGCGGTCACAAAGCTTGCGCAGCGTCTCGGCCGGCGTCTCGGGGGTGATTTCCTCACCAACAGCTTCGGACAACGACTCGTAGATGCTGAGCGTCGTCCATTCACCCGAGAGGTCGTACTCGCTGCCGTCCGCCAACGTGACGATCTGAGAACCCGTGACAGCTTCCGCCGCTTCCTGGATCAGCTCGCGCGTCAGTACCGCGTTCGAGTCGTACGTGGCGTACGCCTCGTAGTACTCCAGCATCGAAAACTCGGGCGAATGCGACGAGTCCACACCCTCGTTGCGGAAGTTGCGGTTGATCTCGAAGACCTTCTCGATCCCACCGACGACGCAGCGCTTCAAGTAGAGCTCCGGCGCGATGCGCAGGAACAGGTCGATGTCGAGCGCGTTCGAGTGCGTGATGAACGGACGCGCGGAGGCACCGCCCTGCAGCGTCTGCAACATCGGCGTCTCGACTTCGAGGAATCCACGCCGGTGGAACGAGTCGCGCAGAGAACGAACGACGTTCGCACGGGTCCGAACAGTGTCACGCGCCATCGGCCTGAGGATCAGGTCGACGTAACGCTGACGAATGCGGGTTTCCTCGCCGAGTTCCTTGTGCGCTACCGGCAACGGGCGCAACGACTTCGACGTCAGCTGCCACCCGTCGGCCATCACGGAAAGTTCGCCACGACGTGAGCTGATGACCTCACCGCTCACGAAAACGTGGTCACCGAGGTCGACGTCGGTCTTCCACTCGGAAAGCGCTTCTTCACCGACTCCGGCGAGGCTCAGCATCGCCTGCAGTTCGGTGCCGTCGCCTTCGCGCAACGTCGCGAAGCACAGCTTTCCGGTGTTGCGCATGAACATCACGCGGCCGGTGACGCCGACCTGCTGGCCGGTCTGCGTGTCGGGTTCGAGTTCGGGGTGGGCGTCGCGAATCTCGCGCAACGTGTGCGTGCGCGCGACTTCGACGGGATACGGCTCCTTACCGGAAGCGAGCAGCCGCGCACGCTTCTCCCGGCGCACGCGCATCTGCTCTGGCAGGTCTTCTTCGCTGGTCACGAGGTTTTGCTTCGGCTGCTCACTCACGCGGAGAAGGGTACGGACACCCGAGAGGACAAAGCGAACCGGATACCTGTTTCACGAGGTGCGCCGCAACACGCCGACGCCGTGCACGGAGGGCTGAACCTGCTGAACCCGCGATCACGCTAGCCCCGGCACGGTTCCGCCGGTGATACCGCTCAATTGCCTGGAGCCGAACGGGTGCACGGTCCGCTGGTATCGCGGACGGGGCCCGCCCGCGGGTGATCAGCCACTACGTCAGACGTGCGAACCGGCTCGTCCGCGCCCCGAAGAACACCCACCAGACCATTCTGGACACCGGTCCACTCACTAAGTTGGGGTGATGGATCTACACGCGAGGCGAGCGGACTCGTTCGGCGCGCAGGCAGGGGCCTACGCCGAACACCGGCCTGACTATCCCGTGGCGGCGATCCGGTGGGCTCTGGAGCCCCTGGGCGACAGGACCGAGCGACTGGACGTGCTCGACCTCGCCGCCGGCACCGGCAAGCTGACCGGCGGCCTGGTGGCCGAGGGCCACTGCGTGACAGCCGTGGAGCCCAACGAGCAGATGCTGTCCGAGCTGGTGCGCCGAGTGCACGGCGTGCGCGCGCTGCCGGGCCACGCCGAACACATCCCCGTTCCCGACCAGACCGTCGACGCCGTGTTCGTCGGCACCGCGTTCCACTGGTTCGACCAGGAGAAGGCGCTGCCGGAGATCGCGCGCGTGCTGCGTCCCGGCGGCGTGCTGGCGGCCATGTGGACCGAGCCGGTCACGGACGTCGACTGGGTGCGCGAGCTGGAGCAGGTGTCGCTGAGCAGCGTCGAGTCGCAGCGGCACGACCCCGTCGCGATCATGGCGCACCCCTCGTTCACGACGGAGGAGCGCGCCGCGTTCCCGCACTCCCACCACCGCGACTCGCCGGAGGCGGCGGTCGCGTGGATCAACACGCACTCGCGCATGCTCGTCATCGACGACGAGGAACGGGCCGCCATCACCGAGAAGATGCTGGCGTTCCTCCGCGGGCACCCGGAGACGTCGAACGGACCGTTCGACGTCCCCCTGCGCGCGGAGGTCTTCCGGATGGTGCGCGTCAGCGAGTGACGGCGGGCATGTTGCGCTCGAAGACCATGCGCAACCCCAGCAGGGTCAGGTCGGGCACGTGGTGCGCGATCGTCGAGGACTCCGAGACCACCAGCGGCGCGAGGCCGCCGGTGGCGATCACGGTCACGGGACCGGGGTCGGTCTGCTGGAGCTCCTCGGTGATCTTGCGCACCAGCCCGTCCACCTGGCCGACGAACCCGTAGACGATGCCGGACTGCAGGCACTCCACGGTGTTCTTGCCGATCACGTTGCGGGGCTTGATCAGCTCGACCTTGCGCAGCTGGGCGGCGCGGGAGGCGAGGGCGTCGACCGAGATCTCGATGCCCGGTGCCAGCGCGCCGCCCAGGAACTCGCCGCGCGACGAGATGACGTCGAGGTTCGTGGACGTGCCGAAGTCGACGACGATGCACGAGGTCGCGTAGAGGTGGTGCGCGGCCAGCGTGTTGATCACGCGGTCCGAGCCCACCTCCTTCGGGTTGTCGACGAGCAGCGGGACACCGGTCTTCACGCCCGGCTCCACCAGGATCTTCGGCACGGCGTCGTAGTAGCGGCCGAGCATGACCCGCAGCTCGCGCAGCACCGCGGGCACGGTGGACAGCGCGGAGATGCCGGTGATCTTGTCGGCGTACTCGCCGAGCAGGCCGCGCATGGTCAGCGCGAGCTCGTCGGCGGTCATCCTGGCGTCGGTGCGCATCCGCCAGTCGCGCACGAGCGGGGCCGAGTCGCCGACCCCGTCGTACAGACCGAGCACGATGTTGGTGTTGCCGACGTCGATGGCGAGCAGCACGTGATGTTCCTCAGTTCTCGGCCTGGATCAAAGCGTCGAGCGCGGTCGCCTCAACGGTCTCAGAAGAAGGCGCGCTCGTGGAGCCGTTCACCAGACCGGAGCCCTCGGGGGCGTGCGCGGGGTCGGTGCCCAGGTCGGCGACCTTGTTGTCGGCGTCCACGAACACGACGCGCGGCTTGTAGGCGCGCGCCTCGGCGTCGTCCATCTGCCCGTACGCGATCAGGATCACGATGTCGCCGGGGTGCACGAGGTGCGCCGCCGCGCCGTTGATGCCCAGCACGCCGGTGCCGCGCTCGCCGGGGATGACGTAGGTCTCCAGGCGGGCGCCGTTGGTGACGTCGACGATGGCGACCTTCTCGCCCGCCAGCAGGTCGGCGGCCTCCATCAGGTCCTCGTCCACCGTCACCGAACCGACGTAGTGCAGGTCTGCCTGCGTCACCGTCGCGCGGTGGATCTTGGACTTCAGCATCGTGCGGAACATGTCATTCCCCCTACTCGTCGCCTTCGCCGAGCAACACCGCGATGTTGTCGATCAGGCGGGTGGAACCGACGCGGGCCGCGACGAGCAGCCGGGCGTCGCCGTTCTCCGGCGCGGGACCGAGGCCGGGCCCGCGCAGCTCCAGGTAGTCGAGCTCGATCTCGGGCGTCTGCGCCAGCACCTCGTGCGCGGCCTTGAGCACCGCGTCCCCGCCCTGCGCCGACACGTACGCGCCGGCGGTCAGGGCGGCCGACAGCGTCACGGCGTGGTGGCGCTGCTCCGGGGTCAGGTAGGCGTTGCGCGACGACAGCGCGAGACCGTCGTGCTCGCGGACGGTCGGCACGCCGACGACGTCCAGCGGGAAGTTCAGGTCGCGCGCCATCTTGTCGATGAGCTGCAGCTGCTGGTAGTCCTTCTGCCCGAACACCGCGAACGTCGGCTGCACGATGTTGAACAGCTTCGACACGACCGTGAGCACGCCCGCGAAGTGGCCGGGACGCACGACGCCCTCGAGCTCGTCGCCCAGCGGTCCGGGGTGGACGGTGACCTGCGCGCCCTCGGGGTACATGTCCTCGACCGACGGCGCGAACACCAGGCCCACGCGCTCCTCGCGGCAGATGTCCACATCGGACTCGAACTGGCGCGGGTACTTCTCGAGGTCCTCGTTCGGCCCGAACTGCAACGGGTTCACGAAGATCGACACCACGATCACCGTGTTCTGCATGACCTTGGCCTCGCGGATCAGCTGCCGGTGGCCCGCGTGCAGGGCGCCCATCGTGGGCACGAGCGCGACGTTGCGCCCGGCGTTGCGCAGGGTCCGCACGACCCTGTTCAGCCGAGCGGGGTCGCGGTGCACCGTGACGTCGTCCGGGCGGTAGTCGTCCTTGGTCAGTGGCTTCGTCACGTCAGTCCTCGAGAGTGGTGCGAACGTCGTGGGCCGCGTCGGGCTTGAGCAGCCCGGAGTGTTCAGCCCGCTCGGCGGTGCGGCGGGCGAGCACGCGGTAGCTGGGAAGGGTCTCGGGTGCCTGCTGGGCGAGCACGCCGAGGTGCTTGTGCAAGGTACCGGTGTCGCCGCGGGCGACCGGACCGGTGAGGGCACGGTCGCCGTGGCGCAGCGCGTTGTCGAGCGCGGCGGACAGCAGCGGCCCGAGCAGGCGCTCGGCGTTGGCGACGCCGGCGTTCGTGAGCAGGTCGGCGGCGTCGCGGACCAGCGTGATCAGGTGGTTCGCGCCGTGGGCCAGCGCCGCGTGGTAGAGCGGGCGGACGGCTTCGGGCACCCGGACCGGTTCGGCGTCCATCTCGACGACCAGCGCCTCGCCGACGCTCCAGGCCACCTCGTCGCCGTCCGCGGCCGTGACGCCGACGCACGCGGCGCTCATCCGCTGCAGGTCCTCGGAGCGTCCGGTGAAGGTCATGACGGGGTGCAGCGCGAGCGTGAGCGCGCCCAGTTCGGCGGCGGGTTCGAGGACCTGCACGCCCTGCGCGCCGCTGGTGTGCACGACGATCTGGCCCGCGCGCAGCGACTCGGTGGCGACGAGGCCCTTGACGAGGCCTTCCAGCGCGTCGTCCGGCACGGCCAGCAGCACCAGGTCGGCGCGTGCGGCGACCTCGGTCGGGTCGGCGATCGGGACGCCGGGCAGCAGGTCGTCCGCGCGGTCGCGGGAGGCCTGGGAGACGGCGGAGACGCCGGTCACCACGTGGCCCGTCCTGGCCAGCGCGGCACCCAGCACAGAGCCGACGCGGCCTGCCGAGATGACACCGACGGCGAGCCTCGCCGGACGTGGGGTCGCGTCCATGCGACTCACTCCTTCTGACGTTCCAGTCCCTTGTGCGGGTACCAGACGACGCCGCCGAGGGTAGCTCCGCACCGACCGGCTTTCGCCCGTCGGTGACCGGACTCACCGACGGGCGGCGGCCCTGGCGGCGTGCAGTGAGTCGAGCAGCACCCCGTGGCGTTGCTCGGCGCTCTGACCGGCCGTTCCCTGCTCTATGCGGTGCCGCAGGAAGGCCAGTTCGGTGACGGCGATCTGGTAGCTCTTCACGGCCTTGACCGACGCCTCGCCCGACTTGCGCTTGACCGCCCGCAGCCAGTTCCGGCGGCCGTTGAGGCTCGCGAGCAGGGCGACCTCGCTGTTGGCGATCCACCGGTTCTGCGCCATCGCGGCGAGCTGGCCCGCGACGATCCGCTGCTCGCGTCTGCGCTGCCACACCACGATCGTGACGGCGCCGGCGAACACCGGCACCATGATCAGGAAGTACAGGTTGATGAACGCGGACCCGGTGCCGACCGTGGTCGAGAAGTTCCACAGCGAGTGCAGCCCGACGGCCGTGAGATAGCCGCCGATCGGCGCGAGGACGCGGACCGTGGAGTTGCTCGTGGTCGCCGCGACACCGACGCCGATCCCCGTCATGGCCGTGAAGAGCGGGTGCGCGAACGGCGAGAGAACACCCCTGAGCACGAACAGCGCGACGACGCCGCCACCCATGTTGCCGAGGCCGTCCTCCAGGAAGACCCGGCCGAAGTACCAGATGTTCTCGGTGAACGCGAAGCCCGCGGCCGTGATGCCGGCGTAGACCATGCCGTCCACGACGCCGTCGAACTCGTGGCGGCGGCGGACGAAAACGGCGATGAGGAACGCGGCCTTGGTGGCCTCCTCGACGATCGGCGCCCCGATCACGGCGGTGAACGTCGCGCCGTCCTGACCGAGCAGATCACCCAGCACCCTGGACGTCTGGTTGAACGCGAGCGAGCTGATCGTCGCGCCGCACGAACCCCAGACGAACGCGAAGAGCAGCATCTTCGCCGGTTCCGGTTCCCAGCGGTCGATCCACAGGAACGCGCTCACCACGAACGCGACGGGGATCAGCGCCGCGGCGGCACCGACCAGCAGCGGCTCGATGCCGATGCTCGACGTGCCCAGTGCGAACAGCACGAGGCCGGCCGCGGCGAGCGCGATCAGCGCCACGACCGGGAAGAGGACGGTCCAGCGGCGCTGCTCGATGCGCTTCTTCGTCGGCGTCGGCGTCAGGTCGGCGTCGGTCACGGGAAATGACCTTAGATGCACACTTGTCCGATGTTCGACTGGGAAGCCGCTTGGCACGCCGCGCTGTACGGGCCGGGTGGTTTCTTCGCGCGCGGCGAGAAGCCCTCGTCGCACTTCCGGACGTCGCCGCTGGTCGGGTCGGAGCTCGCGGAAGCGCTGGTGACGCTGCTGTCGCGAGTGGACGCCGCGCTCGGGTTTCCGCCGGTCCTGGACTTCGTGGACGTCGGGGCCGGTGGGGGTGAGCTGGCGTTCGCGGTGCGGTCGCTGGTGTCAGCGAGGGCTGGAGCGGCGAAGTCCCCGGGGCCGGGGTCGCCTGGGCCGGGGTCGCTCGCTTCGCGGCTTCGGGTCACCGCGGTCGAGGTCGGTCCTCCCGTCGACCTGCCCGGGGTGCGGTGGACCACGACCGTGCCGCCGTGCGTCGGGTTGCTGGTCGGGCACGAGTGGCTCGACGCGATCCCGTGCCCCGTGGTGACCGGGCCTTCCGACGATCCGTGGATCGCACGGTGGTGGCCGGCGCTGGCCGACGGCGAGATGGCTGAGGTGGGCGCGCCTCGGGATGCGGCGTGGGCAGCCGCTGTGTCGTCGGTGCGCGGGGCGGCGCTGGCGATCGACTACGGGCATCTGGTGTCGTCGCGGCACTTCTCGCTGACCGGGTATCGGGACGGGCGGCAGGTTCCGCCTGTGTTCGACGGCTCCTGCGACATCACCGCGCACGTCGCCCTGGATGCTTGTGCGGCTGCGGCCGGCGGGGAGTTCGTGCTCGTGTCGCAGCGGGATGCGTTGGGGGCCTTGGGGTTGAGGGAGGACGTCTCGGGGTCCGGGTGGGAGTGGTTGGAGTCCGCTTCGCGTGCTGGACGGATCGCGGAGCTGCGGGCTCGTGACGGGCTGGGGGCGTTCGGGTGGTTGTTGCACGGGCGGGGGGTGGCGTTGTCGGACCTGTTGCCCTCGTTGCCACCCTGGCGTCCGAATCCCGCCAGCTGTTCGGAGGGCTGACGGCGATCGTTGAGGCATGCGAATCCACACCGTGTCTCCGTCCGACTCGTTCTCCGACCCCGGCCGCGAGTACCGCGCCTCCGAGCCCGGGGTGCCGTTGCGGTGCTGCCTGCGGAAGTCGTCGGAGGGTGAGGCGGTGTGGCTGTTCCGCTACTCGCCTTCCTCTGGCAAGGGTCCGTACGCGGAGGTCGGCCCTGTGTTCACGCATGTGGAGTGTCCGGGTGGCGCTTCGTTGGATCGTCTCCCTGTCGGATTGTTGAACAATCCCCGGATCCTACGTTCCTACAACGCCGCAGGTCAGATCCATGACGGCGAGGTGGTGGAGCCGGGATCGTTCGATCGTAAGGTTGTCGAATTGTTCAACGATCCTTCGATCGAGTCGGTCCAGGTCCGGAGCGTGTCGCACGGTTGCTTCTTCTTCGCGATCACCAGGGCCTGAGCGCCACCGCGGCTCGTGAAACCATGCTCGGGTGAGCGAGCAGATCACCGTCGGCGTGGGCGCGGGCGCCCGGTACCTGGGCGTCGACCGCGTGATCGACCTGGGCCCGCTGCACCCGTCGGCCCACGGCGCCTACCGCCTGCGCCTGACCGTGACGCCGGACCTGGTGATCACCGCGGCGGAACCACTGGTCGGCCACCTGCACCGCGGCGCCGAGAAGCTGTTCGAGGTCCGCGACTACCGCCAGGTCCTCACCCTCGCGAACCGCCACGACTGGCTCTCGGCGTTCTGCAACGAACTGGCCGTGGCCCTCGCCGTGGAACGCATGACGGGCATGGACGTCCCGGCCCGAGCCCAATGGCTGCGGGCCCTGCTCTGCGAGCTGAACCGCCTGATGGCGCACATGGTCTTCCTGACCCCGTTGTCCCCCAACGCCGCCAAGTACCGCGAGGGCGTGCAGGCGCTGATGGAGGAGGCGTCGGGCGGACGCATCCACTTCATGTTCAACAGGATCGGCGGCCTGCGCGAGGACGTCCCGGCGGGCTGGACCGCACGGGTCGCCGACTTTCTGTCCACTGTGGACACAGAGACGCTCTCCGTCGACTTCGGGGCGCTGGAAGGACTCGGCGTCCTGCCGCACGAGGACGCCCTGGCTTACGGCGTCACGGGCCCCATCGGCCGGGCCAGCGGCGTGGACTTCGACCTGCGCCGCGACGACCCGCTGCCCGCGTACAAGACCTTGGGCTTCACACCCGTGCTCCGGACCGAGGGCGACGCGGCCGCGCGCGTCCGGTGCCTGGTCGACGAGGTCCAGAAGTCGGTGGAACTGGCACAGGCGTGCCTCGATCAGCTGCCGCAGGGACCGGTGAACCTCAGGCTGCCCAAGGCCATCAAGGCACCCGAGGGCTCCGTCTACACGCGAGTCGAGGCGCCGCTGGGCACCTCGGGCGTGCACCTGTCGTCACGCGGCGAGAAGACGCCGTGGCGCCTCAAGCTGCGCACGCCGTCGTTCAACAACGTGCAGGCGCTGTCGGCACTCCTGCCCGGCACGAAGGTGGACGACCTGCCGGCGGTGCTGAGCTCGTTCGCCGTGATCGTCGGGGACATCGACAAGTAGCTAGTCGTCGCGACGACGCCGCCGGCGAGGCGCGTCTCCCCCGCCCAACGACGCCAGCAGCTCGCTCACCGACTTGCCGTCCGCGTGCGCACCCGACGGGTCCTCCGGCGCGGCACGACGCCCGGTCGAGACCACGGGCAGGCGCGTCGACGAGTCCTCGGCGACCCGACGGCCCGAAACCGGGGCCTCTTCCGCGGGAGAACGCCGGGGCGTCACCGCGGGAAGCCTGGCCGACGACTGCTCGGACGCGGAACGGCGGCCCACCGGGGGCAGCGACACCAGCGAGTCCTCGGAGGCGGTGCGGCGGGACGGCTGCTCGTCGGCACGGCGGCGGGACGTGCTCGCGGCCGGGGCGTCGGGCTTCAGGGTCTCCCACGAGCCGCTGTCCTGCACCGGGGTCGGAGCCGAGCGATCGTCCGCCCGGCGGCGGCCGCCACCCTGCAGGGCCTTCGGGTCGATCATCTCGGTGCGTTCGGCCACGCGGGAACGCGGTTCCGGCTTGCGGGGCTCCACCGGCTTCGCGACGGGGGGCTTCGGGGCCTGCTCCGGACGCGACAGCGCCTCGGTGCGGGCCGGGGGCTGCGGCTGCCTCTGCACGCGCTCGGTGCGGTGAACCTGCGCCTGAACGGGCTGCGCCTTCACGGTCGGCGGCGGCGCCACCTTGGGCGGCTGGGCCTTCTGCGGCACCTGGGGAGCCGCGGCGTTGCCGAGGCGGGCCGACACGGACGCCGCGGCGGCGCCGGGACGGGGCTGGGGACGTGCCGGTTCCTGCTTCGCGGCCTTCACGGGCTCGCGGCGGACGACGGCGGGCTGCGGGCGCGGCGAGTTCCTGGCCGGGTCCGGGCGCACCGGCTCGGGACGGGCGGGCTCACGGCGCGGGGCCTGCAGCTTGGCGTCGAGGGCGACGCGTTCGATCAGCTCGGTGCGTTCGGACGGCTTCTCGGCCGTGACGGACGACGACGCGGTGATCACGGGCTTGGCGTTGATGACGCGCTGCTCGGGGGCCGCGGCCAGCCGGGCCGCCTCCGAGCCGATCGACCGCAGGCGGGTCGACTCGGCGCGCAGCGCGACGCGTTCGACGAGGACGTCACCGCCCAGCAACGCCTGGAGGTTGTCGCGCAGGGAGTGGAGATCGGCGCGCAGGGCCTCGATGTCCGCGCGCGACTCCTCCTCGATGCGCTTGCGGGTCTCCGACTCGATCTCGAGCTCGTACTCGCGACGAGCGGCCACCTCGCGCTCGAGCTCCAGCTCGTAGACGGACTGGAGGTCGGCCACCTCGTCGTCGCGCTCCGTGACCTGTTTGCGGTACTTGGCAGCGAGGAATGCACCCACCAGAGCCGCCCACAACGCGGCTACCACGGCCAGACGCAGCATCCGGGCGCTGTCGCTCAGCACGAGCACCGCCGCAGCCACGAGGGCGAGCGCCAATGCGGCTACCAACAGCAATCGCCCTGAGCCACGACCGTGATCATCTTGCTCGTCGTCGGTCGACGCGCCTCGCCCGGTCATGCGCACTACGGTACCGCGTAGTTATGTGACTGAGACCTACGGCCGGGTATCTATTCGTTCCCGGAACTCTCTTCCGGCGTCTTGCAGCAGTGCTCGAGCCACAGCGCGGCCGCCGTCAGCGCCACCGCCGCGATCATCCCCACAACCGCTGCCACCAGGTCGTTCGAGGCCGCCGCGAACGAGTCGCGGGCGGGGATCACGAAGATCAGCAACCCGGCCCACGCACCGAACATCAAAGCGCCCAGAACGGACGACGCCTTCGCCAGCGCGACCGCTCGGGCGGCCGTCAGCGGCTGCACCGGACGCGCTCCCGCACGGCGCTGGATCCTGGCCCGCAACGAGAACGCGAACACGACCTCGACGACCGCGATGACGAACAACGTCGACCCGGCCATCACGGGGAGTGGCGGCAACGAGTCGTACGTGAGCCGCAGCAGCAGATGAGCGAGCAGACCGCCGACGATCGCAACGGCGGCCAGGTCGCGGGGACGCGTGAACTTCACTCGTCCATCCAACCCGAAAGCACGAGATCGTCGCGCCGGCGCACGCCCTCGGCCGAGAACTCCAGGCCCGCAACGGGTCCGCGGCCCGCCAGCACCGCGTCCGGCTCCACGTCGAGCCACGGGATCAGGACTGTTGCGCGCTCAAACGCCCCAGGATGCGGCAGAAGCAGCTCGGGGTGGTCGGAGGTCACCCCGTCCACCGAAACCACGTCCACGTCCAACGTGCGCGGTCCCCAGCGCTTCTCCCGCACGCGCCCGGCGGCGTTCTCCAGCGCCTGACCGCGCCGCAGCCAGCCCCACTCGTCGACGTCGTCCGAGGAGACGATCACGATGGCGTTCAAGAAGTCCGGCTGGTCCTCGACGCCCCACGCCGCCGTCTCGTACACCGGCGAAACAGCGATCACGAAGGGGCGCAACCCGTCCACCACGGACTGCAGGAAGGCGAAGCGGTCGCCGAGGTTCGAGCCGATCGAGAGAACCGCGCGGCTCAACGGGTCTCCTTCACCGGCGCCGCGAGCCTGCGCGATCGGCGGATCGTCACCGACACGTCGTCGAACGTCAGCGGGATCGGCGCGGACGGCTTGTGCAGCGTCACCTCGACGGCGTGCAGCCGCGAGTCCGCCATCGCGGCGTCGGCGATCTTGCCCGCCACCGTCTCGATCAGGTCGTACGGCTCGCCGCCGATGATCGCCGCGGCCATCTCGGCGAGCTCGCCGTAGTGGTACGTCTCCTTGAGGTCGTCCGTGCGGGACGCCGCCGAGAGGTCCAGCCACAGCGTGATGTCGACGACGAACTCCTGCCCGTCGCGCTTCTCGTGCTCGAACACCCCGTGGTTGCCCCGGACCCGCAGGCCCGTCAACGCGATCCGGTCAGCCATGTCCCCGCCTCCACGCACCGGCGACGGCGACCGCGTCCAGCGTCCGGTCGACGTCGTGCACCCGCACACCCCACGCTCCGTTGAACGCGGCCAGAGCGGACACCGCCGCGGTCGCGTCCTCCCTGCCGTCCGGTGGACGGTTGCCGAGCAACGTGCCGAGGAAGCGTTTGCGCGACGCCCCCACCAGCACCGGGAACCCGAGCTCCACCAGTTCGTCGAGGCGCTGCAACAGCTCCCAGTTGTGGTCGCCGAGCTTCGCGAACCCCAGACCGGGGTCGAGCACGATCGACGACTCCGCGACACCGGCGGCCAGCGCGGCCTCGACGCGTTCCAGCAACTCGGAACGAACGTCCGTCACCACGTCGTCGTACGTCGCCAGCGCGTCCATCTCCGTGCTGTGCCCACGCCAGTGCATCAGCACGTACGGCACACCGGCGGCGGC
The DNA here is from genome assembly GCF_053608005.1 of Lentzea sp. NPDC055074. Taxonomy (NCBI): domain Bacteria; kingdom Bacillati; phylum Actinomycetota; class Actinomycetes; order Pseudonocardiales; family Pseudonocardiaceae; genus Lentzea; species Lentzea sp. NPDC055074. The sequence continues at coordinate 127,775 of NZ_JBSGUQ010000024.1, read as the reverse complement.
GACGACTGCGGCCATCTCGGCATCGGCGAGGCCACCGGACACGTCGTTCACGATCGACGCGCCCGCCTCCAGCGCCGCCGCGGCGACGGAGGCCCGCATGGTGTCGACGCTGACCGGCACGCCCTCGCCGACCAGCGCCCGGATCACCGGGACGATGCGCGCGATCTCCTCGGCCGGCTCGACGCGCTCGGCACCGGGCCGGGTCGACTCGCCGCCGACGTCGATCACGTCCGCGCCGCGCCGGTGCATCTCGACGCCGTGCGCGACCGCGTCCCGCCGGTCGATGTAGCGACCGCCGTCGGAGAACGAGTCGGGCGTCACGTTGAGCACGCCCATCACGACACAACGGCCGGGCTTGGGGAGAGAACTCACCGGATCCGGCCCCTGATCAGTTCGATCGCCTCCGCCCGTGAGGACGCGGAGGTGCGCAGCAACCCCCGCACCGCTGACGTCGTGGTGCGGGAACCGGGCTTGCGCACACCGCGCATGCCCATGCAGAGGTGCTCGGCCTCCATCACGACGATCACGCCGCGCGGTTCGAGCTTGCGCACGAGCGCGTCCGCGACCTGCGACGTCAGCCGCTCCTGCACCTGCGGCCGCTTCGAGTAGAGGTCGACGAGCCGCGCGAGCTTCGACAGCCCCGTCACGCGGCCGTGCTCGTTCGGGATGTACCCGACGTGCGCGACGCCGTGGAACGGCAGCAGGTGGTGCTCGCAGAAGCTGAACATCGGGATGTCGGTGACGAGGACGAGCTCCTCGTGGCTCTCGTCGAACGTCTTCTCCAGCACGCTGTCCGGCTCGGTGTAGAGACCGGCGAACAACTCCTGGTAGGCACGCGCCACCCGTGCGGGTGTCTCGCGCAACCCTTCCCGGTCGGGATCTTCACCGCACGCGAGCAGCAACTCACGCACCGCAGCCTCGGCCCGGGCGGGGTCGAAGACCCGCCGCGCGGAGACGCCGGCCTCCCCGTTGCGGGTGAGGCCGGCGTCTCCGTCGAGCTGATGTTGCTCGGTCACTGCCGCTCGTCCTGGTCGGGCTGCGGCTTCTTCGGCTCCCAGACGTTGTGCGGCTTGCCGCCGGGCACCGTCGCCGGGGTCCATCCGGGCGGGGCGCCGTAGTTCGGCGGGCCCGCCTGGTTCGAAGGCTGACCGGGCTGGTGGGCGCCGTTCGAGCCGTTCGTCGTCGGGAGCTGCTCGGTGGCCGGTTCCGCGGCTGCGGCCTCGTCCTCCTGCTTCAGCTCCTCCTCGATGACGTCCTCGACGACGGGCGGCCACGGTTCCCCGCGCTCCCTGGCGAGCTCGCCGGGGGTCTTGATCGGCGGGATGTCGGACGGCCTGCGGTCACCGAAGTCGTTGAACTGGGTGATGCGCGGCCGCTTCTCGACGCGGGCGAAGATCCGCTCCAGTTCCTTCTGGTGCAGGGTCTCCTTCTCGATCAGTTCGAGCGTGAGGTCGTCGAGGACGTCGCGGTAGGTGACGAGCACCTCGTACGCCTCGGTGTGCGCGGCCTCGATGAGCTTGCGCACCTCCTCGTCGATCTCGTGCGCGACCTCCAGCGAGTAGTCCGACTGGCGACCGGCCGAGCGTCCGAGGAACGGCTCACCCTGCTCCTGGCCGTACTTCACGGCGCCGAGCTTCGCGCTCATGCCGTACTCGGTGACCATCGCGCGGGCGATCTTCGTCGCCTGCTCGATGTCGTTGGACGCACCCGTCGTGGGCTCGTGGAAGACGAGCTCCTCGGCGGAACGGCCACCCAGTGCGAACACCAGTCGCGCGATCATCTCGGACCTGGTCATCAGGTCCTTGTCCTCTTCCGGCACCGAGAGGGTGTGACCACCCGTGCGGCCTCGGGCGAGGATCGTGACCTTGTAGACCGGGTCGATGTCCGGCATCGCCCACGCGGCCAGGGCGTGCCCTGCCTCGTGGTACGCGGTGATCTTCTTCTCCTTCTCGGAGATGATCCGGCTCTTGCGGGCCGGACCGCCGATCACGCGGTCCACCGACTCCTCCAGAGCGGCACCGTCGATCGTGTGGCCGTTCTGGCGGGCCGTGAGCAGCGCGGCCTCGTTGATGACGTTCGCGAGGTCGGCGCCGGAGAACCCGACGGTGCGCTTCGCGAGGCCGTCGAGGTCCGCGTCCGCGGCGAGCGGCTTGCCCTTCGAGTGCACCCGGAGGATCTGCTTGCGGCCCTTCAGGTCCGGCGGGGACACCGGGATCTGCCGGTCGAAGCGACCGGGACGCAGCAGGGCCGGGTCGAGGATGTCGGGACGGTTCGTCGCCGCGATCAGGATGATCCCGCCGCGCGAGTCGAAGCCGTCCATCTCGACGAGCAGCTGGTTGAGGGTCTGCTCGCGCTCGTCGTGACCGCCGCCCATACCCGCGCCGCGGTGGCGGCCCACCGCGTCGATCTCGTCGACGAAGATGATGCACGGCGCGTTCTGCTTGGCCTGTTCGAACAGGTCGCGCACACGAGAGGCACCGACACCGACGAACATCTCGACGAAGTCGGAACCGGAGATCGAGTAGAACGGCACGCCCGCCTCACCGGCGACGGCCCTCGCGAGCAGCGTCTTGCCGGTTCCCGGCGGACCGTAGAGCAGCACGCCCTTGGGGATCTTCGCGCCGAGCGCCTGGTAGCGGCCGGGGTTCTGGAGGAAGTCCTTGATCTCTTCCAGTTCCTCGACGGCCTCTTCGGCACCGGCGACGTCGGCGAACGTCGTCTTCGGCATGTCCTTGGACAACTGCTTGGCCTTGGACTTGCCGAAGTTCAGAACGCGGTTGCCGCCGCCCTGGGCGTTGTTCATCATCCACATGAGCAGCAGCAACAACAGGCCGAGCGGCACGAGGTAGATCAAGATCTGCATCAGGATGGACTCCTGGCTGACCTTGGTCTCGACCGTGGGCTTGTTGCCGGCCTGGTCGAGGACGGTGAAGATCTCGTCCGTCGAGCTGGCCGGGAACTGCGTGATCAGGCGGTTGCTGCCCTCGAAGGTCGTGCCGTCGGTGAGGGTGAGTCGGAGACGCTGCTCCTTGTCCTCGATCGTGGCTTCCTTGACCTTGCCGTCCCGCACCTGTTGGAGCGCTTGAGACGTTTTCACGGGGTGGTAGCCCCGCGAGTCGTCAAAGAGGACGGTGAAGACGAAGTAGAGCAGCAACACCGCAGCGATCCACAGCAGCGGGTTGCGAAGCAGGCGCTTGCGGTCCATGCACTTACGGCCGGGGGCGGCCTCGACCCTCCCTGACTTGCGCGTCGGGCAGTGGAAGACCCACATACCGCGTCCGACCAGCCTACCGCTCGCTGGCCGGGTACTGAGCAACCAACGGGCGAGGGCGGTCGCGGGTTCCCGCGGGTGACCCCCACCACGCATGTTCACGCAGTTTGGTTCATCCGGAACAAATACCGCCGCCCAGACGAGTGACGCAGGTCACGCCGTCTCAGTACGTTTGGCGGTCACATGTCATCCTCATTCATCCCCCGAGTGTTCCCCCGCCACTCGAAAGAGTGAACACGTGACCGAAGGTAAGTAACTGTATGTCAGCACGTCATACGTCCCCTGGATTGTTCCGGCGGGTTGCCATCCCCTTGGGCGCCCTGCTCGGCGTGGTCGCGGCGGCGGGCGTCACGGTCGTGGCACTGCGTGTCACCAGCGGTGCCGACTGCTCCGGCGCACTGCCGTTGAAGGTGGCCGTGACCCCGGCCGCGCTCGACGTGGTGAACGCGGCGGCCCAGGACTACCAGCGGTCACAACCCGTCGTGCGCGGCCGGTGCGTCCAGGTCCAGGTCGAGTCGCGCAACGCGGCCGACGTGGCCAACGAGCTCCCGACAGCGCAGATCAACCCCCACTCCCTCTGGATCCCGGACTCCTCGATGTGGGCCGCCGAGGCCCAGCGTCAGGCCGCCGAGACCGGCCCGGAGGCCCCGAAGCTGGACATCAAGCCCTCGCTGGCGACCAGCCCGCTCGTGATGGCGGGCTCCGAGCAGGCGATGTCGAAGATCGGTTTCCCGGTCACGCCCGTCTCGTGGGCGAAGGTCGTGGACCCGCGCGTCCAGATCTCGATGAGCGACCCGACGATGACGTCGGAGGGCCTCGCCTCGCTGTTCGTGATCCGCACGTTGCTGGGCAACGCGGACGGAACTCCCAAACCGGAACTGGTCGGCACCCTCCTGCGCGTGGGCCGCAGCGCCGTCCCGTCGGTCCGCGACGCGTTCGGCAAGGTCACCACGGACGCCGAGAAGGCGCCGCTGTTCGCCGCCACCGAGCAGTCCGTGGTCGCGAACAACCGCTCGATGAAGGACAACGCCGTCCTGGGCGCCCCGCCCAAGGAGGGCACGCTCTCGTTCGACTACCCCCTGGTCCGGGTCTCCCGCCCGAACGAGACCGAGGGCATCGGCGAGGCCGCGGCGGAGTTCGAGAAGGTCCTGCGCTCCGGTGAGACCTCGAAGCGCTTCGGCGAGGCGGGCTTCCGCACCGTGAACGGCGCCGCCCCCGCCAAGTGGTCGACGGACGTCGAGGGCGTCCAGGCGGGCGACGTGAAGCTGATCGAGACCCCGAACGCGGACCAGGTCTCCGAGCTCCTGCGCACGTGGGGCGCCATCAGCCTCGACATGCGCATGCTGACCGTCATCGACGTCTCCGGCTCGATGATCGAGAAGAGCGGCAACGGCAAGACGCGGGTCGAGGCCGCCACCGAGGCGTCCATGACGGCCCTGTCGATGCTCCCGGACACCACGGCCATCGGTCTCTGGGCGTTCTCGACCGACAAGAAGCCGCCGAACGACTGGATCGAGCTCGTCCCGATCGGTCCGCTGGGCGAACCCCTGGCCGGCGTCACCCGCCGCAAGCGCCTGGAGGCCGGCGCCTCCCAGCTCCCGGGCCTGGTCGGCGGCGGCACGGCCCTGAACGACACGACGCTGGCCGCGTACCGGCACGTCCTGTCCGGCTACGACGCCTCGAAGGTCAACTCGGTCGTGCTGATGACCGACGGCCGCAACGACGACATCTCGTCGATCGACACCGCCGCGCTGATCGAGACGCTGAAGCGGGAGTCCGACCCCGCGAGGCCCGTCCCGGTCATCATGGTCGGCCTGGGCGACCAGGTGGACATGGACGCTCTGCGCGCCATCTCGGCGGCCACCGGCGGCAAGGCCTACCAGGCGCCGAACCCGGAGGACATCCGCGCCGTGCTGCTCGACGCGGTGTCGCAGCGGCGGTGCCGTCCGAACTGCTGACCGGACAACGAGAACGGGGCGCTTCCACGGTGTGGGAGCGCCCCGTTCTCGTTCGACCTGAAGCTCAGCTGGAGTAGACCTTCGGGTCCAGCGTCCCGATGTAGGGCAGGTCCCGGTACCGCTCCGCGTAGTCCAGCCCGTATCCCACGACGAACTCGTTGGGGATGTCGAACCCGACGTACTTCACCGGCACCTCGACCTTGACCGCGTCGGGCTTGCGCAGCAGCGTGCAGACCTGAAGCGACCGGGGCTTGCGCGACTGCAGGTTCTTGAGCAGCCACGACAGCGTCAGACCCGAGTCGATGATGTCCTCGACGATCACGACGTCGCGGTCGGCGATGTCGCGGTCCAGGTCCTTGAGGATCCGCACCACGCCCGAGGACGAGGTCGAGGATCCGTAGGACGAAACGGCCATGAATTCGAGCTGCACCGGAACGGGCAGCGCACGGGCAAGGTCGGCCATGAACATCACGGCGCCCTTGAGCACAGTGATCAGCACGAGGTCGGAGTCACCTTCTGGGTGATCAGCCGCGACCTGCTTGGCGAGTTCGGTGACCTTGTCGCTGATCTCCTGCTCGGTGATGAGCACGGATGCGATGTCGCCGTCGTACACGGACAGGTCCCCTCTGCTTAAGACTGTGGTTCCACAACGAGCCTGCCATGCGCACGCCGCACGACAAAGCCGCCAGGTAGCCAGACACCGCCCTGACCGCGCCATTCACTCACCAGTGCGTCAACACGTCGCAGGTGCGAATCGGACAGTTCAGGCACGCCCTCGTCGATCAGCCACGTTCTGAGCACTCTGCGTCGCAGCGCCACGGGCAACTCGTCGATGTCGCCAACGGCACAGCAGTCGCCGGCGAAAGCCTCCGCGAGAGAGTCGAGTGCGTCACAGTCCTCACGCAGCTGAGCGGCCGTGCGCGCCAACGACGACGCGACACCGCCCTGCAGCACCGTCTCCAGCAACGGCAGGACCTCGCTGCGAAGCCGCACACGGGTGAACGACGGGTCGGCGTTGTGCGGGTCCTCCCACACCTCGATCCCCTGCTCCGCGCAGGCAGCACGCGTCACCGCCCGGGACACGCCGAGCAGCGGCCGCCCCCACGGCGCGTCGAACGCGCGCATCCCGGCGATCGACCGAGGCCCGGAGCCGCGGCCGAGTCCGAGCAGGACGGTCTCCGCCTGGTCGTCCAGCGTGTGCCCGAGCAGCACCACCCCGGCCGACGGCCTGAGAGCCGCGTAGCGGGCCGCACGGGCCGCCGCCTCGGGCCCACCGGGCCCGGACACCACGACGGGCTCCACGCGCGCCACGAGCCCCAGCTCGGAGCACTGCCGGGCGGCGCGCAACGCCACCTCGGCCGATCCCGGCTGCAACTGGTGGTCCACGACGACGGCCGACGCGCCGGGCACCAGCCGTCCGACACACGCCGCCAGCGCCAGCGAGTCGGCGCCACCGGACACCGCGACGGTCACGGCCTCGGGCTGCACGAGATCGAGGAACGCGCGGACCGCCGTCCGGATCTCGGCGACCGGTCCGTTCACGGCGACACGCGGCGCAGCCAGCTCATCGGCTCGGCGATCTCGGCCCGCGTCGGCAACGTCTCGGCGGACGTCCAGATCGCGTTGAAGCCGTCCATCCCGACGCGCTCGACGACGTAGGAGGTGAACTCCGCGCCCTCCTCGTACTGGCGCACCTTCGCCTCGACGCCGAGCACCGTGCGCAGGATCCGGTCGAGCAGGCCGCCGCCCTTGCGGCGCGCGCTGAACCGGGTGCGGATGGTCGACACGGACGGCACGACCGACGGCCCCACCGCGTCCATCACGTGGTCGGCGTGGCCCTCGAGCAAAGTGGACAGTGCGATCAGCTTGTCCAGCAGGACCTTCTGCTGCGGCGACTGGATGAGGTCGATCAGGCTCATCGGACCGTCGCCCTCGCGCAGCTTGGTGCGGAAGTCGCGGAGCACGTCGGTCAGGGGCGCGCGCTCGTCGTCCATTGAGGACAGCAGGGCGGTGACCTGGTCGGAGAAGTACCTGCGCAGCCACGGCACGCCGGTGAACTGCAGCCGGTGCGTGCACTCGTGCAGGCACACCCACATGCGGAAGTCGTCGTCCGGCACGTCGAGGGCCTGTTGCGCCCCAACGATGTTCGGAGCGACCAGCAGCAGGCGTCCGGCGAGCTGGTCGGTCGGGCTGAACGGGTCGTACTGGCCGAGCACGCGCGAGGACAGGAACGCCAGCACGACGCCCGCCTGCACCCCGGCCGTCCCGGCGAGGATGCCCGCCATCGGCCCTGTCTGGCGCGGCATCGCGGGCCCCGTCAGCGCGGCCAGGCCCTGCGCCGCGGCCGCAACCCACGCCGGTCTGTCCACGACCTCGCCCGGCAGCAGCGGCAGGCCCTGGCCGAGCCCGGTCAGCTCGCGGACGTGCACCTCCGCCTGCGGCGCGAGCTCGCGAAGTCTCCCCACGACGTGGTCGGCCTCGTCCTTGCCGATCACGGGGCCCGGCCGGACGAGCCGCGTGGCGGTCGAAACCGCCAGCTCCCAGTCCACCGGGCCGAGCTCTGCCTCCGTCGCGCCGTTCACGCTTCCGACGCTACCTGCGCACGGCCCGCTACGAACAGCCACAACCCCGCAACGCAGCGGCCATCACGTCCAGCGCGGGCCGGACCTCGGTCTCCGGGTTGCGGGCGCTCGCGGACATGAACGAGAACACGAGGACCCGTCCGTCCACGTCGACGACCATGCCGGCGAGCGCGTTGACGCCGGTGAGCGTGCCGGTCTTGGCCCGCACCCAGCCCTTGCCCTGCGCCGCGGTGCCGCCGTAGCGACCGGCCAGCGTGCCGCTGCCGCCCGCGACCGGCAGCGCCGTCAGCAACGGCCGCAGCTTCGCGGTGCGCGCGTCGTCCAGCGTGGGCTTGGCGGCGGCGGTGAGCACGTCGGTGAGCAGCTTGGCCGGGATCTTGTTCGTGGCGGACAGCCCGCTGCCGTCCACGAAGTTCGCGGTCGTGAGGTCGAAGCCGTTCTTCGTCAGCACGTCCCGCACGGCCTTCACGCCGCCCGCGAACGACGGCTCGTTGCCCGTCTTGACCGCGATCTCGCGCGCGATCGCCTCGGTCAGCACGTTGTCCGAGATCTGCATCATGTTGTCGACGAGCTGCTCGATCGGCGCGGACTTGATCTCGCCGAGCAGCTGCCCGCCGGCCGGAGCCGTGCCCGCCGTGGCACCGGGCGCCCCGATGCGCTGCGCGAACGCGTCCGCCGCTGCCTGGCCCGGGCTGCCCGTGCGCGCGCCGTTGACGTTGGACGGGTCGACCCGGCCGCCGTCGAGCATGAACGGCACGATCGGCGCGACCGAGCCGCCCGCGATGTCGACGCTCTCCCACTGCGGGCCGAGCGCCTCGCCGGTGTAGCGGCCGAGGTCGAACTGGACCTTGGTGACCGGGCCCTTGGCCTTGACCTGGCCGACCAGGTCGTCGAGGGTCGCGGCGCCGGGGTAGACCGACCTGCCGGGCGTGCCGGAGATGGTCGGGTCGCCGCCGCCGACGATCACCACGGTGCCGGGCTCCGCGCCCTGGACGACCTTGGTGGACAGCTGGTCGGTCTTCTCGAGGCTGAGCAGCGCCGCCGCGGCCGTGAGGATCTTGAGGCTCGACGCGGGCGTCGCGGGCGTGGTGTCGCCCTGCTGCCACAGCGCGGTGCCGCTGGCGGGGTCGATGACGCTGCCGGTGACCGTGCCCAGCGCGCTGTTGCCCGCGGGGCCCGCCAACGCGCGCTGCACGCCGGCCGGGGTCGGCGCCGGTGCACCCGCGGTGGCGGCCTTGACCAGGGGCTGGACGTTCGCGGGAGCGGCCGGGGGCCTGGTCTCGATCGCCTCGGTGCCGCCGAACTCCTGGACGGCGTAGACGGTGGCGCCGGCGAGGGCCGCGACGACCAGCAGGCTCAGGACGGCGAAGAGGGGCTTGCGGCTCTTCTTCGGCTCGTCGGCGAGGCGGTCCTCGGGTTCTTCCTCGTAGCCGGTGACGGGAAGGTCGCGGGGCTCCTGGCGGGGAGGCGGCACCGGGCGGGTCTGCTCGGCACGTTGCGGTTCCTGGCGCTGCGGTTCCTGGCGCTGCGGTTCCTGGCGCTGCGGTTCCTGGCGCTGCGGTTCCTGGCGCTGCGGTTCCTGGCGCTGCGGCGGCGCCTGGGTCTGGAGCTGGTCGACGCGCCTGGTCGGTTCCGGACGCGGCTCGGGGCGGGCCTGGGGAGGCGGCGCGGGCTGCGGATCGGGTCTGACGGTCTGGTCGAACCACGACTGGTCGAGGTGCGGGAGCTGGTCGACGCGCGCGGTCTTGGCGGGCGGCACCGAGAGCTCCGTGGTGCGCTGCTCGGGCCTCGGCACGACGCGGATCTGGTCGTTCTTCGGCTCGACGCGCACCGGGAGGGCCCGAGGTTGGCCGACTTCTGGACCAATCGCCCCGTGAGACTTCCCACCGGCGGCTTCACCGGAAGGCCCGCCGGAACCGCCGGAACCGGCCTTTGGCACACCCGGCGTGGCATGACCGGAGCCGTCGGCGTTCGGGAGGGAACGGACCGGCGAGGAGCGCAGCGGCTCCGGTGTGGACGGTGCGGAGAGCACGGCGGCGAGCGGGAAACGCATCGTCGGCTGGTCGACGGACGGGCGGCTGACCTGCACCGTTGGCTCTTTTGCAGCGGCGACCGACTCGGCGTCGTCGTCCTCGGTCGGCCACTGGGGCTCGTCCGGCAAGTGGGCCTCCGTCAACTCGGTACGGGCAATCTCACACCCGTCAACCGCCGCTCCGATGAGGGTTGACAAGGCGTCGTGGTCCACACTAGTGGGCATCACGAATGGGCTACATGAGCGAGGACCAGTGGAATTCGACGTCCTGATCGAGATCCCCAAGGGCGTGCGCAACAAGTACGAGGTGGACCACAAGAGTGGCCGCATCCGCCTCGACCGCACGTTGTTCACGTCGACGCAGTACCCGGCCGACTACGGGTTCATCGAGAACACCCTGGGTGAGGACGGCGACCCGCTGGACGCCCTCGTCCTCGTCCAGGAACCGACGTTCCCCGGCTGCCTGATCGCCGCTCGTGCGATCGGCATGTTCCGCATGACGGACGAGAAGGGCGGCGACGACAAGGTTCTGTGCGTCCCGGCCAACGACCCGCGCCACGAGCACCTGCGCGACATCCACCACCTGGCGGAGTTCGACCGCCTGGAGATCCAGCACTTCTTCGAGGTCTACAAGGACCTGGAGCCGGGCAAGAGCGTCGAGGGCGCGTCCTGGGTGGGCCGCACCGAGGCCGAGGCCGAGATCAAGCGCTCCTACCAGCGCTTGAAGGACGCCGAGGCGCGGGGCGAGAGCTTCCACTAGGCACACGCGAAAAGAGGGGGCTGCACGGAGCAGCCCCCTCTTTTTCGTGCTTTGCGCAGGCCTCAGACCGCGAGGGACTCCGCGTCCGCCACGCGCTCCAGGCCCGAGCGGGTCGAGAGCGGCTTCTCGCGCAGGAACCACACGAGGACGAACGCCGCGATCATCACGATGCCGCCGGTCAGGAAGACCGTGTCGATCGCGCTGGAGAAGCCGTCGAGGAACGGCTTGGCCAGCACCGGGTCGAGGTTGTTGAGGAACTCGGTGTTGTTGATGTCCACACCGGACCCGCTCTGCAGCGTCTTCGCGAACTCCGGGTTCTGCCTCAGAGCGGCCATGAACGCGTCGGTCTGCATCGCGGACCTCAAGCCCTCCGCGATCTTGTCGCCGACCGTGCTGAACAGGATCGACAGGAACACCGCGGTACCGACGGTGCCACCGATCTGGCGGAAGAACGTCGCCGAGGCGGTCGCCACGCCCATGTCCCGCGGCTCGGCGTCGTTCTGGATCGCCAGCAGCAGCGTCTGCATGCACTGGCCGAGGCCCGCGCCCATGACGAACATGTAGACCATGACCAGCCAGCTCGGCGTGTCCGTGCCGATGGTGCTGAGCAGGAACAACGCGGTCGCCATCAGCCCGGCGCCGATGATCGGGAAGATCTTGTAGCGCCCGGTGGACGACGTGACCTTGCCGGCGATCGCGGTGGCCGACATGATGCCGAACGTCATCGGCAGCAGCATCAGACCGGCCGTGGTCGGCGTGACGCCCTTGACGATCTGCAGGTACAGCGGGATGGAGACCATGCCGCCGAACATGCCGATGCCGAGCACGAAGTTGATCGTGTTGCCGAGCGAGAACGTGTGGTTGCGGAACATCCGCATCGGCAGCATCGCCTCGTCGCCCATGCGGTTCTCGACCCACACGAACGCCACCAGGCCGATCACACCGATCACGTACATGGCGATCGACAGGCCCGACGCCCAGCCCCACTCACGGCCCTGTTCGGCCACGATCAGCAGCGGCACCAGGCCGACGGTCAGCGCGATGGCGCCGCCGAAGTCGATGCGGTGGTTCACCCGCTGGTGCGGGATGTTCAGCACGCGGGCCACGACGAACAGCGCGAGCAGCGCGATCGGGACGTTCACGAGGAACACCCAGCGCCAGCCGGTGACACCGAGGAAGGTGTTGAGACCGGCGAACACACCGCCGATGACCGGGCCGAGCACGCTGGCCGAGCCGAACACGGCCATGAAGTACGCGGAGTACTTGCTGCGCTCCCGCGGCGAGATGATGTCCGCCATGATCGCGAAGGCCAGCGACATCAGACCGCCGGCGCCGAGGCCCTGCACCGCGCGGAACGCGGCGAGCTCGTACATCGACGTCGCGATGCCCGAGAGCAGCGAGCCGACCAGGAACAGCGAGATCGCCGCGAGGTACATCGGCTTGCGCCCGTAGATGTCCGACAGCTTGCCGTACAACGGGGTCGTGATGGTCGCCGTGATCAGGTAGGCGGTGGTCGCCCACGCCTGCAGCGTCTGCCCGTGCAGCTGGTCGGCGATGGTCTTCATCGCGCTGGCGACGATCATCTGGTCCAGCGCCGCGAGGAACATGCCCAGCAGCAGACCGGACAGGATCGTCATGATCTGGCGATGCGTCAGGGAGACCCCTGGCGTGGGTGTCGCATCGGTTGTTGATGACATTTCTAGTCTTCCCCTCCTGCGCGGGTCCCCGTCCCGCGGTCGGTCATGAACGCCGGAACCGTGCGCTCGTAGTCGTGGACGAAGCGCTCGAACAGTTCCGCGAAAACCTTGAAGTCCTCTTCCGGCCATTCGGCGAACATCCGCTCGATGGCCTCGTTGCGCTGCCGGCGCCGGTTCCTGATGAGCGTGCGTCCCGCCTCTGTCACCGCGAGAACGCTGGCTCGACCGTCGGCCGGGTCAGCGTGCCTCTCCACGAGACCGTCCTTGACCAGCCCGGCTACCTGCCGGCTGACCGTGGACGGGTCGGAGAGCACCGCCTCCGCTAGCGCACTCGAGCGGCACTCCCCAAGACCGGAGAGCGTCGCGAGGAGCACGAAGGCGGACTTGTCCATGCCCTGCTTGGCCATCTGGTGGGCGACCTGCGCGTGCATCTTGTTGAGCCGCACCATCGCCATTCCGACCCGGTCCGCGAGCTCGTGCTCGGGATCGACACCGCTGTCGACGCCTGTGCACCTGCCCGGATCCACCATCTGACACCTCGTTGCTTGTATCACCCAACTAGTTGCTCGGTACAAGCATCCATCCCGGTCCACCGAATTGCAAGTGAGTTCCGAGTCTCACTCCACAGAGGAGTGGTACGGACGCGACGAGTAGTGGTTACCGACGGGTAGCCGCGTGGGTTACTCGCCGGTAGCATCCCTCTCATGAGCCAAGACGTGTCGTTCATCGCCGACGCCATGAAGCAGGCCGTGCCCTACGTGAAGACCACGGGCATCGAGTTCGAGGAGGTCTCGGCCAGCCGCATCGTCGCGTCGCTGCCGGACACCCCGGAGCTGCACAACCACATCGGCGGGCCGCACGCCGCCATGATGTTCGGCCTCGGCGAGTCCGCGTCCGGCGCCGTCGTGATGGCCGCGTTCGCCGCGCACCTCGGCAAGGCCACGCCGCTCGCCGTCCGCGCGGAGATCGCCTACAAGAAGATCGCGATGGGCCCGATGCGCGCGGAGGCCGTGCTGGGACGCTCCGCGGACGAGATCCTGGCCGAGCTGGAGTCCGGCACGCGGCCCGAGTTCCCCGTGACGATCACGATCAGCAACGCCGAGGGCGTGACCACGGGCGAGATGACCGTCGTCTGGACGCTCAAGCCCGCCCGCTGAACTGGGCATCTCCGTATTTCGGTTCGAACTCGAAGTGAACCGATCCGATCGAAATACGTAACCTTGGCCACACCGCTCCGGGCAGGCACTATTGCGGGCTATGTCGGGGTGGAGAAGTGTGGGCGGAGTCGTGCTGGTCCTGCTCACCGCGGGATGTGCCGCGCAGGTGCAGCAGTCGAGGCCCGTCGCCGTCGAGAAGCCGGCGGAGGACACACCGGTGACCGCGTCGTCGACGTCGGCCACCGTGCCTCCGGCCCAGCTCGGCATCAGCGTGGCCTCGATCGTCGACGGACGCTCCGTGATGCTCTCCGACGGCTCGAAGGCCGAGGTCAGCGGCCTCGCCCAGCCCGGACCGTGCTGGGCCGACGCCGCCGCCGGCTTCGCCAAGGCCATGCTGCTGAACCAGCAGGTCCGCTACGACCGGACCACCGGCGCGCTCAGCCTCACCGACGGCACCGACTACGCGTTGCTCGCGCTGGGCAACGGCGCGGGCCGCACCACCGGCACCCCGACACCGGGCCAGCGGGAGGCCGAAGGGGCCGCGCAGCGCGTTCCGATGGGGCTGTGGGGAACGCCGTGCGGCGGCAAGGACGCTCTGGAGACCACCACCACTCCCCCGCCTCCTCCGCCGCCCCCGCCCGTCGCGACCACGACGACGAAGCCGCCCGCACCGCCCAAGCCGAAGCCCGTGTTCTACGCGAGCTGCGACGACGCGCGCAGGGCCGGCGCGGCGCCGCTCTACTGGGGCCAGCCGGGCTACCGCGTCGAGCTCGACGAGAACCGCAACGGCATCGCCTGCGAATCGCGCTACCGCTAATAACCTCAGCGGCATGAAGCTGGACAGCAGTGCCGTCGACTACACCCCCGGTGACGCCGGGGCCATCGCGAAGCGCGCGGAGGACCAGGGCTACGACGGGTTCTGGCTCGCCGAGACCAAGCACGACCCGTTCCTCGCGCTGGCCGGTGCCGCCGCGGCGACCGAGCGGATCGAGCTCGGCACGGCGATCGCGGTGGCGTTCGCGCGCAACCCCATGACCGTCGCGACCACGGCGAACGACCTCCGGCTGCTGTCCGGCGGCCGCTTCAACCTCGGGCTCGGCTCGCAGGTCGAGGCCCACATCACCAAGCGCTTCTCGATGCCGTGGAGCAAGCCCGCCGCGCGCATGCGGGAGTTCGTGCTGGCGATCCGCGCGATCTGGCACGCCTGGGAGACCGGCGAGCGGCTGGCGTTCCGCGGCGAGTTCTACAAGCACACGCTGATGACGCCGTTCTTCGACCCGGGCCCGAACCCGCACGGCACCGCGCCGATCTACCTCGCGGGCGTCGGCGGGCTGATGACCGAGGTGGCGGGCGAGGTCGCGGACGGCTTCCTGTGCCACAACTTCACGACCGAGCGGTACCTGCGCGAGGTGACGCTGCCGGCGCTGGCACGCGGCCGGGAGAAGGCCGGGAAGACGCTGGAGGGCTTCGAGATCAGCGGCCCGGTGTTCGCCGCGACGAACGACCAGGAGGTCGCGGACGTCAAGCGGCAGATCGCGTTCTACGGGTCGACGCCCGCCTACCGGCCGGTGCTGGACCTGCACGGGTGGGGCGCGCTGCACGAGGAGCTGCACCGCATGTCACGGCGGCAGCAGTGGGCGGAGATGAGCGAGTTGATCACGGACGAGGTGCTGGCCGAGTTCTGCGTTCTCGGTACCCCGGAGACCGTCACGGCCGCGCTTCTGGACCGCTACGGCGACGTCGTCACCAGGATCTCCCCGTCGACGAGCGCGGTTCAGCGCCCGGAGAAGTGACTCAGGCCCTGTCGTGCCAGCTCCGCGTGGAAGCCGCGGAGCTCGGCGCGCACTCTCGCGACGCCCCTCTTGCGGATCCACCGGCGTCTGCCGACGTTGGCCGCGGTCAGAGCGAACGGTAGAGCCAGCAGGGTCAGCACCAGCATCGTGATCATCTGTCTCCTCAAGGGTTGCGAACAAGCAACGACCAATCGAGACATCGCTTACGGTACCGGCTCGAACGCCACCCAGGTGGAGCAAAGCCACCGACAGCAACTCAGTTCTTGACTAATTTTGTTTTCGGTGCGACCTTGGACCCATGTTCGAAGTGGCGGTGATCGAAGACCCGTCCGCGGCCGAGGTGTCGCTGGACCCGGTGCGGGCACGACTGCTCGCGGAGCTGGCAGAGCCCGGATCGGCGACGATGCTCGCCGCGAAGGTCGGCCTGCCGAGGCAGAAGGTGAACTACCACCTGCGCACGCTGGAACAGCACGGTCTGGTGGAGCTCGTCGAGGAACGGCGCAAGGGCAACGTGAACGAGCGCCTGCTGCAGGCGACCGCCGCGTCCTACGTCATCTCCCCGACAGCCCTCGCGGCCGTGCAGCCCGACCCGGCCCGGTCACCTGACCGGTTGTCCGCGCGGTGGCTGCTCGCGGTCTCGGCCAGGCTGGTGCGCGACGTCGGCACGTTGCTCACGGGCGCGACCAAGGCGAAGAAGCGGCTCGCGACCTTCGCGCTGGACGGCGAGGTCCGCTTCGCCACGGCGGCGGACCGGGCGGCGTTCGCCGAGGAGCTCGCCGGGTTCATGACGCAGCTGGTCGCCAAGTACCACGACGAACAGGCAGAAGGAGGGCGACCGCATCGCGTCGTCGTCGCCCTGCATCCGAGCGTGAACGCCAACGCGTCCAGGGAGGACGAGTCGTGACCTACGAGTTCGAGATCAGCAAGGAAGTCGAGGTCGACGGAACCCCGGAGCAGGTCTGGGACGCCATCGCGACCGGGCCGGGCATCGACTCGTGGTTCATGGGCCCGCACACCGTCGACGGCCGCGTGGGCGGCCGCATGACGCTCGACCTGGGCTTCTTCCAGGAGTCCTCGACAATCACCGCCTGGGAGCCGGGCAAGCACCTCGCCTACCAGAGCGACAAGGGCGAGGACGGCACGTTCCACGCGATGGAGTACCTGGTCGAGGGCCGTGACCAGGGCACGACCGTGCTGCGGTTCGTGCACACCGGCATCCTCGCCGACGGCTGGGGCGACGAGTTCGTCGACCAGCAGTCGAAGGGCTGGGACATGTACCTGTTCACGATGGCCGAGTACGTGAAGCACTTCGCGGGCAGGCCCGGCACGTACGTGTTCGCCCAGTGGCCGGAGCAGCCCGAAGGCGCGAACAACTGGCCGGTGCTGCTCAGGGCGCTCGGCGTGCCCGAAGGCGCGAAGGTCGGCGACGAGGTCGCGCTGGAACCGTTCGGCGTCAACGGCGTCGTCGACTACCTGGTCGAGCACGACCTGCACAACTTCCTCGGTGTGCGCGGCCCGGAGGGCATCTACCGGTTCCACGGCACCAACGCCGTCGGCCACCACCTCTTCGGTGACGCGACCGGGCAGAGCGAGAAGTGGCAGGAGTTCCTGAGTCAGACCGTCGGCGGGCAGACCTCGTAGACGTAGTCGTCGTGCCCGTACGGCACGACGTTCCGGTCGCGGCGGATCACGGACACCCGTCCGCCGCGATCGGCGCAGGACTTCCGGAAGCCCTCTTCGGTGTACTCGATCTGGAAGAAGTCGTTGCCGAACGCGTCCTGATAGGACCGGCACCCGTCGCGCGCCTGGCAGTCCTCGGCGATCGCGAAGTCGAAGCCGATCTCCTTCTTGCCGGCCGTGCCGAGTTCGGCGGCGTTCTTCTGCGCGACGGCGAGCCCCTGCTCGTGCGCGTACCGGACGAACGCCTTCATGAACTCCTTGGTGGCGTTGAGGTCGAACGCCCCCTCGGACCGCGTGTAGGAGTCGAGGTTGTCGGGCTCGACGCCCTTGTAGAACGCCGTCTTGCAGTCCTTGATCCACTTCTTCTGGATCTCCAGGATGCGGGTGCGCTTGTCGTCCGTGGAGATGTCCAGGATTCCCTCGGCCCACTCCGGGTCGATCGCGACCTCGCCGTTGGGCTTCTTGACGAGCAGGTCCTCGTGGTTCGCGCGCCACCAGTCGAGCCCGCCGTCCATCTTGCCCGGCTGCGTCTGCAACGCGTTGAGGTAGCAGATGTTGTAGCGCCGCCCGTCAATGATCTTGCTGCGGTCGCGCACGACGATCTTGACCGGCACGTCTGGCTGGTAGGCGCCGCCGAGCTGGTAGTCGAGCTGCCCGCCGGCGGGCGGTAACTCGCGCGGCGGCATCTCGGGCTCGCTCGAGCACCCCGCGAGCAGGAGCACGGCGACAGCCGCGATGGACTTCATCATGGTGCGCAGATCCACGTGTCGACGACCTCTTCGAGTAGGGCGGGTGTCACCCCCAGGTGACCGTCGAGCAGCGGCACAGCTTGCCGCACCCCGTGTCGTACCGGCGTGAGGCCGTCCGCGAACCCGTTGCGGGGCCGCGTGATCATCGTGCCGAAGCACCTGCGGAGCCCGTTGAGGCGTTCAAGATAGTCCTGTCGGCGTGACGGCGGGAGAGGCGAATTACGCCGTTGGGCCGCCATCACGGCCTGTGCAGCGGGTATCTCCCACTCATGCGCTGGTTGCTGCTGATCGTCCTGCTGACCGGCTGTTCCGCGATACCCCTCACCACCACCCCCGCGGCACAGGTGGACCGGGTACCGACGGGCACCCTCGACGCCGCGGCCGCACGTACCTCTCTCGCGGCGCTACCCGTTGCCACACCAGGCCGTCTGAGCGGCTACGAGCGCGACTGCTCAGACGGCAAGGCCTGCGTCTTCGGCCAGCCCTGGTACGACACCGACGGCGACGGCTGCGACCAGCGGAGCCAGGTCCTGGCCAGGGACCTGACGGCCGTGGAACGCAAACCGGGCCGCTGCGGCGTCCAGTCGGGAACCCTGGACGACCCCTACACCGCCACGCAGGTGACCAGCGTGTCGAAGATCCAGATCGACCACGTGGTCCCGCTCGCCGAGATGTGGCGCAGCGGCGCGGCTTCGTGGGCACCCGAACAGCGCCTCGCCGCGGCCAACGACCTGCGCAACCTCGTGGCGGTGTCGGGGAAGGTCAACCAGTCGAAGAGCGACAAGACGCCCGACGAGTGGATGCCGCCCAACGCCGGGTACGCGTGTTCGTACGGGCGGATCTACGTGACGGTGAAGACGGCCTACAAGCTGTCGGTGGCGCCGGCGGAACGTTCGGCGTTGGAGAAGGCACTCACGACGTGCGGTTGAGCTCCGCCTCCGCAGCGGCCCGGCGCTCTCCCCACTTCCGGTCGATCTCCGGGGGACGCTTGTGCCCGCACTCGACGTGGTTGCCCTCTTCATCGGTGACGTCGATGTCGTACGAACAGTTCTCGACGTAGATGGTCACGTTCTCGATCCCGTCGGCACGCTCTTCGTCATTCGCGTGGTACTCGACGTCGAATGCGAGCTTCTCGCCGTTGTTGTCCGTGCGGATGCACAACCTCTCGCCGCGCTCCAGCCAGCGGTCCTCACCCCACGGTTCGAGCCAGACGACGAGCCATCTGGAAGAGCCGTTCCTCATGTGCATCACAGCCATGGCACCAGCGTAAGCACGCACAGGACCGCGCACCGAAGGTAACGACGAGCGTCACTGTCGCGACTACGTGACGCGTGCGGCCGGGACGCGAACCGGCTCGGTGACAAGAAGGTGAGCAGGAGTGGGCGAGGGCGAGAGCAGCATCAAGGCGAAGGTCAGCATCGGAATCGTCAGCGTCGAGGGCACCAGAACGTTCCGCAGCTTCTCAAGACGCAAACTCGGACCATTCGTCATCATCAACCGCAGCAACGGACTCGCGTTGGACACCGGCCTGCACGAGCACAACGGGGCAGAGCCGATCATGTGGCATCCCCACGGGTACCCGCACCAGCAATGGCACTTCCTGCGCACACAGCACTGGGGCGAGTACGTCATCGTCTCCGCGGCCAACAAGCTCGCTCTCGACGCGCGCACGTACGACGATTTGTCCCGCACGCCATGCATGTGGGGACGCCACGCCGAACGTCACCAGCGATGGCGGTTCGGGCGGAGCGATGACGGACTGGGTTACGTGATCCAGTCGGTGGCGACCGGGCACGCGCTCGACTTTCCGGACGGGACGACGGTGCACGACATCCCGCACCTCTACACCCGCCACGGCGATCCTCGCCAGCAGTTCCTCATCGCCAGTCTGACGAGCGGCGGGTTCGCGGAAACCGGATGACTCGACCGCGACAAAGCAGAAGGGCCAGGTCACGAGTGACCTGGCCCTTCCGTCTCACCGAGCCGCCTATCGGAATCGAACCGATGACCTGCTCATTACGAGTGAGCCGCTCTGGCCGACTGAGCTAAGGCGGCGAGACGCGATAACTATAACCGACCCGCAACCGCGTTACTCACGGGGGTCGGCATCGTTGTACGGACCGTGACCGACGTCACCACCTCCTAACCGCCGGGGAGAGGTTCATGCGCCGCTCGTTGTCCGTGCCGCTGGCCGGGTTGCTGCTCGCGCTCGTCGCGACGCCCGCGCTCGCGCAGCCCCCGACCACTCCGGTGCCGGGGCCGCGTGACCCGAACCAGCCGCCGGCGTCGGCGCCGAACGGGCCCCAGCCGCTCGCGCACGCCGTGGGTGACGCCGGGACCGGGTTGAGCGTCGTGCGGCTCGGGCCGCAGGGGGTGCCCACGAGCACGATCCTGCCGGGGCTCGGTGAGCAGTTGCCGAAGCAGTCGGTGACGGAGTTCGGGCTCGGGCTCGCCAGCGCTCAGGTCAACACCGAGGCGTTCCTCAGCACCGAGCGGGTCGTGACGCAGGCCAACCCGTTCGGGTTCGCGGTGGCGGGGCGGTCTCCGCAGTCGCCGGGAACGCTGGTGCAGACGGCGATTCCGGACAACCCGCAGCCCGCGAACGGTGGGCTGCCGATCCCGGAGACGCCGCTCGCGAAGCTCAAGCTGCTCAACGGCAGCGTGCACGCACGGTGGGACGAGAAGGTCGGGCCGTGTGTGAGTCCGCTGGCCTCGGCGAAGACGTCGCTGGCGGGGCTCGAGGTGCTCAGCGCGTTGCCGGCCGAGGTGCCGTTGCCGGTGAAGACCAGCCTGATCAGCGTCCCGGACGCGTTCGAGGCGAGCTCGGTCGTGAAGCTCGTCGACCTGCCGGGCAGCAAGAACAAGGCGGTCGAGTCGACGTCGACGATGCGCGCGGTCAGCGTCGAGCTGGCGGGTGGCATCAAGATCGACGTCGCGACGCCTCCGACGCTCACGGCTACCGCGACCGGTGACGAGAAGACCTCGAAGATCACGTACACCGCGCCGGTGCTGAAGGTCAGCCAGAACGGCAAGGACCTCGGCACGCTCGACGCCGCGCACCCGACGCTCGACATCCCGCTGCTGCTGGACCTGGTCGTGGTCAAGCTGCAGATCGCGGGACTCAACGAGAAGAAGGCGGCCTTCACGGGCAACGGGTTCAGCGGGTTCCAGCTCGGCGCCACGGCCCGGATGCTCGACGTGCAGGTGCTGCCGACGGACAAGCTGAAGCTGCCGAGCCTGCCCTCGGCGCTCGCGCAGATCTCGCTGGGCGAGCAGATCGTGCGGGCCGCGGCACCGCAGGGTGGCGTGATCTGCGGGACGTCGCAGCCGCCCACGACCGTGCCCGCGCAGCCCGGCGCGCCGGCGGCGCCACCCAAGGGCGCACCGCCGCTGGCCTACACGAACGCCGCGTACAACTCGATCCCGCTGTTCTGGACCGGCACGGCTCTGCTGCTCGCGGGCGTGGTGATCTTCGCGGCGCTGCCGGCCAGGCGCAGGGCGCGCGGCTAGCGAACCTTCCGGTCAGGGCTTGTTCCGTCTCGCGGAACGTAGTTCCATGGGCGGCGGACACGGTGTCCTCCGCCGCCAGACCGGAAGGCATCCACCGATGCAGATCAGGCACTCGACCCATCCGGCCCAGCTGCCGGGCTTCGACACGGACGGGTTGCGGCAGCACTACCTCGTGGACGACCTCTTCGCACCGGGTGAGGTCCGGACCGTCTACACGCACGAGGACCGCATCGTGCTGGGTGGTGCGACGCCGTCACCGGGCAAGTCGCTGAAACTCGAGAGCGCTCCCCCGTTGCGGTCGACGTTCTTCTGCGAACGGCGCGAGCTCGCCGTGCTCGCGGTCCGCGGGACCGGGACGATCACCGTGGACGGAACCGAACACGAACTCGGTACTCGCGACTGCCTCTACATCGGCCGGGGAGCGGTCGACGTCGAGTTCCACGCGTCCGGCGAGGACACCCGCTTCTACCTCTTCTCCACGCCCGCGCACGCCTCGTTCCCCACGGCCGTGGCCCGCTACGACGAGGTCGACGTGATGAACGCGGGCGACCAGAGCACCTCGAACCGCCGTGAGATCCGCAAGTTCGTGCACGCCGACGGCATCCGCTCGTCGCAGCTGGTGCTCGGCGTGACGTCACTGGCGCCCGGCAGCGTCTGGAACACCATGCCGCCGCACACCCACGACCGCCGCACCGAGTGCTACCTCTACTTCGACCTGCCCGAGGAGCACCGCGTGATCCACCTGTGCGGCGAACCGCAGAACACGCGGAACATCGTGGTGCGCAACGAGGAAGCCGTCATCTCCCCGTCATGGTCTGTCCACAGTGGAGCGGGAACGCACTCGTACACGTTCGTCTGGGCCATGGGCGGCGAGAACCAGGCCTACGACGACATGGACCAGGTCGCCGTGACGGAGCTGCGATGAGCTTCTCCCTGGAAGGCAAGACGGCTCTGGTGACGGGCGCCCGCACTGGCATCGGCAGGGCCATCGCCCGCGGTCTGCACGACGTGGGCGCCTCGCTGGTCCTCGTGGGCCGCGGTGACCTGTCGGACGTGGCACCCGCCGTCGCCACGGTCTCGGTGGACCTCTCGGACCCGGCGTCCGTCGAGCCCGCGCTGGCACCGGTCCTGGCCGAGCACCGCGTCGACGTCCTGGTCAACAACGCCGGCACCATCCACCGGGGCGCCGCCGTCGACGTCTCGCTGTCCGACTGGCAGCGGATCATGGCGGTCAACCTCGACTCGGCGTTCGAGATCTCGAAGCTCTGCGGCCGTCAGATGATCGCCAACGGCGGCGGCAAGGTCGTGAACATCGCGTCCCTGCTGTCGTTCCAGGGCGGCATCCTCGTCTCGGCCTACACCGCCTCGAAGCACGCCCTGGTCGGTATGACCAAGCTGCTCGCGAACGAGTGGGCGGAGTCGAACGTGCAGGTCAACGCCATCGCTCCGGGCTACATCGAAACGAACAACACCGCTCCCCTGCGCGCCGACGCGGACCGCGAGCCCGCGATCCGCGGGCGGATCCCGGCGGGCCGCTGGGGCACGCCGGAGGACCTGGTGGGCCCAGCGGTGTTCCTCTCGTCCGCCGCGTCCGATTATGTGACCGGACACGTTCTGGTCGTGGACGGAGGCTGGCTGGCGAGATGACCGATACCGCCGTCGAAAAAACGCTCGCCGTGCTGGAGGCGCTCGCCGACCACACGCGCATCACGGACATCGCGCGGGTGACCGGCCTGCCGAAGTCGACGGTCCACCGCCTGCTGCAGACGATGGTGGACCGCGGCTTCGCGACCCCGGGATCGGACGGGTACCTGACGGGCCCGCGCGTCCTCGCCCTCGCGGGCAAGGTCCTGCGGCCCCTGGACACGGTGGAGCGGGCGCGGCCGTCCCTGCGCGCACTGCAGGAGTCGACGGACTGCACAGTGCACCTGGCCGTGCTCTTCGGCGACGAGCTGGTCTACGTCGACAAGTTCGAGGCCGACCGGCCGTACCGGATGGCGTCGCGCATGGGCATGTCCCTGCCGGCCCACGGCACCGCCATCGGCAAGGCCGTGCTGGCCTCGCTCAGCGCGTCCGAGCTGGAGGCCTACGTCACCCGCACCGGCCTGCCGGGCCGGACCCCGCGCACCATCACCTCGCCCGCCCGGCTGATGTCGCAGCTGACGAGGGTACGGCGCTCGCGGTTCGCCCTCGACGACGAGGAGAACGAGGTGGGCGTGCGCTGCGTGGGGTCCGCGATCCGGGACCACTCCGGCGCGGTGATCGGCGGGCTGTCGGCGTCCTCACTGGCCCTGGAGCACTCGCTGTCCGAGCTGATCGCGCTCGGGCCGCGGGTGCTGCGAGCGGCGGACGAGGTGTCAGCCGCGCTCGGGTGGCCCTGAACGCGCGGCGACCGCGTCGAACAGGTCCCAGCCGTCGAGGTCGGCCACTCGCCACCCCGCCTCGTCGAGCAACGCGCGGATCACCCCGGGACGGTTGAGGTTCAGGCTCCGGCCACCGCGCCGCACCTCGCCCGCGTGCATGAAGCCGTCCGCGACGAGGCGGCCGTCGCCGGCGCGGAACACGATCACGAGGTGGCCAGGTCCCCCCTCCCGGCGCACCCTCACGACCTCACGGCAGCCGTCGTCGCAGGAGTGGCGCACCGTCCAGACGAACCGGTCCGCGCCGATGACCAGCGAACGCGCGCCACGCCTCGCCAAGGCTCAGCCCCGGTGCAGCGTCGTCACCATCGCCTCGATGGCGATCCGCGGCTTCACGTTGACCTCGATCGCCTCCCGGCAGGCCAGCACGGCCTCGATCCGCCGCAGGATCGACTCGGCGGACCACTGCGCCGCGGCCGTGCGGGAGTCCTGGGCCCGGTCCGGGTGCATCAGCGCGGCCTCCGACCCGGTCTTGGTCACCAGCGCGTCCCGGTAGAAACCGGCGAGGTCGACCAGCGCCATGTCCAGCGAGTCGCGCTGCGTGCGGGTGGCGCGGGACTTCTGCCGCTTCTCCAGGTCCTTCAACGCGCCCTTGGCCCCCCGCGTGGCGGCGGCGGTGCCCTTGCCGGTGCCACCGGCGCCCATCGCGGTCTCCAGGGCCTCGCGCTCGGCCTCGTTGCGCGACTCGTTGGCGGTGGAGGCGTCGTCCTCGGCGGCCTTGATCAGCTCGTCCGCGCAGGTGAAGACATCGGCGGGCTTGCGCAGCGCCAGCGGGACCCTCAGCACGGCCTCGCGCCGGGAACGCGACTGCTCGTCCGCGGCCAGCCGGCGAGCGCGGCCGACGTGCCCGCCGCACACCGAGGCCGCCCACTGCGCCATCTCGGGTGACACCCCGTCGACGGCCTCCAGCGCCGAGGCGATGGCGGCGGGCCGGGGCGAGCCCAGCGACACCAGGCGGCAGCGGGAGCGGATGGTCACCGACACGTCGTCCGGGTGGTCGGAGGGTGCGCAGAGCAGGAAGACCGTGCGCTCCGGCGGTTCCTCGACGGCCTTGAGCAGCGCGTTGGCCGCGCCCTCGGTGAGGCGGTCCGCGTCCTCGATGATCACGACCTGCCAGCGGCCCGAGGTGGGGCGGCGGGCGGAGATCTGGACCAGCGACCGCATCTCGGCTACGGAGATCGACAGGCCCTCGGGCGCCACCACGCGCACGTCGGCGTGCGTGCCGTGCAACGTCGTGCGGCAGCCGCTGCACTCACCGCAGCCGGGGCGGTCGTCCGTCACGACGCACTGCAGCGCGCCGGCGAAGGCGCGGGCGGTCGACGAACGGCCGGAGCCGGGCGGGCCGGTGAAGAGCCAGGCGTGGGTCATCACGCCGGGCGCGGGGGTGCCGCCCGCGACGATCGTGGCCGCGGCCTCCGCGGACGCCGACAGGGTCGCCACCGCGTCGGGCTGGCCGACCACCTCGTCCCACACGCTCATGGGTCCAGTCTTCCAGCGGGGTGTCAGACCGCGGCTTCGGGGACCCGGCGGGGGCGGGCGGCGAGCAGGGGGATCACGGCGGAACGGACCCGGTCAGCCACCACGTCGACGTCGCCCTCCGCCTCGACCACGACGTACCGGTCGGGGTCCGCGGCGGCCATCTCGCTGAGCAGCCTCTGCACGCGCCAGTGGTGTTCGGGGCCGATGCTCTTGCCGTCCGGTGTCGGGCGGTCCAGCAGGATCGTCAGGTCCGGGCGCAACCGGCCGGTGGCCCAGTCGACCAGGCCTTCGAGCTCCTGGTGTTCCAGCGAACTGGTGGCGCTGAAGTGCGCGAGCGGCGAGTCGACGTAGCGCTCCATCACCACGATGTTGCCGCTGTCCAGAGCGGGGCGCACCTGCCGTTCGACGACATCGGCACGGACGGCGGCGGCTACGAGAGCTTGCGCGCGCACGCCTGCCAGCTCGACGGACGACAACATCGTGCGCAGGCGGCGTTCGTCGTGTTCCGGGTCGGCGGCCAGCAGCACCTCGAGGCCCTCGGCTCGCAACGCGGCGGCCAGGCGGCGGGCCTGCACCGACGTGTCCTCACGGGTGTCGCCCTCGACCGCGATCAGCATGCCCTTGGTGTGCCTGCGGCCGCGGATCGCCGCGAACAGCGACGACAGCACCGGCTCCTCGCGGCGGTCGTCCATCTGCCGGTACGCGACGAGGCCCAGCACGATCGCGATCACGGCGCCACCGACCATCACCGGACGGCTCGCGTCGACCTCCATCGGGTGGCCGAACACACTGATCTGCCGCTTCTGCAGCAACGTGAGCAGCAGCGGCGCGCCGGCCGAGGCACCGAACAGCACGACCTTCAGCAACGTCTGGATCAGCGCGACCGTGCGGCCGCGCATGTCGTCCTCGACCTGCGAACCCACGATCGTGAGGCCCGTCAGGAACGCCACGCCCGCGCACGCGCCGACCAGCGCCACCGTCAGCAGCGCGATCCACAGGTGCGGAGCGAACGCGACGAGCGCGAGCGAGATGCCGGCGAGCACGATCGTGACGCCGAACAGGCGGTTGTAGGCGAGGCGCTGGGCCAGCCGCGGTGCCGTCGCCATGCCGACCGCGAGCCCGATGAACACGGCGACGAACAGCAGGCCGAACGTCGAGGCGCCGCCCAGCAGCGACAACGCGTAGAGCTTGGCCGTGCCGATCACGACACCGGCCGCGGCGAACGCGCCGATCATGCCGATGAGCAGGCCGCGGACCAGCGGCGTCTTGCCGGCGAACCTCAGTCCGTCGCGGAACATCGCGATGAACCCGAGCTTGTCCTCGTCGTCCTTCTTGCGGGTCGAGGAGACGCGGCCGGAGAGCTCCGGCAGGCGGGTCGCGACCAGGATCGCCGAGGTGAAGTACAGCAGGCCGTTGATCACCACCGCGATCGTCGCGATGCTGAACTCCAGGTTCCCGCCCTGCAGGTTCAGGTACGCGGGGATGCCCGAGATCAGCGAGTAGAGGCCGAAGCCGCTGATGGTGGAGATGCCGTAGGTCATCACCAGGCCGAGCTGGTTCGCCGACTCCACCTGGTCCGGGCGGCGCAGCAGGTTCGGGACCGCCGACTCCTTGGCCGGGATCCACAGCATCGCGCAGCAGCCGACCAGGAAGTTCGCGACGAAGAGCCAGATCGGCGAGCCGACCAGCGCGATCGAGATGAACAGCGAGCCGCGCAGGACGTCGCAGATCACCATGACCTTGCGGCGGTCGAACTTGTCCGCGAGCACGCCGCCGATGGGCGCGAAGAGGATGCCGGGCAGCAGCTGGGTGAGCACGACGAGCGGCAGCGCGAACGACTGCCACTCGTAGCTCTTCATCATCGTGGAGACCAGACCGGTCAACGCGAGAAGTGACAGCCAGTCACCAACGCTGCACAGGTAGGTGACGAGCCAGAGCCGCCGGAACGGGCGGATGGCGAGTACCGATCGAAGCCGGTGAACCGTGGACACGCTGGACTGGGCCTGCCCTGCCTGGCCTGCCTCGGTCGCCGGTGTGTCCGCGTCCTGAATTTCAGTCACCCCTAAGTCGCCACTCCCGTGCGGTCAGCGTAACCGGATGTGGTGAGTCAGGTTGGCGGACTCAGAGCACAGCTAGCTGAAGATCGCTCCGAGGATGCCGACGAGGACCAGCACGAAGAACCCGATGACGAGCAGGCAGCCGATGAACGCGGCCACGCCACTCGTCTGCTGGGCGGGTTGCTGGGGTTGCTGTTGTTGTTGCGGCGCAGACATTTGGTACGTCGGAGCGAACTGCTGCGGAGCGTACTGGTGGGGTGCGCGCGGCGCCCGTCCACGCGGCCGCCGCTGTTCCTGCTGCATCTGGGCGTAGATCGCCTGGCGCATCTCCTCGGTGGGCGCGGGCGGTGTCGGCACCGCCACACGTGAGCTGGAAGACGTCCACTGAGGAGCGACGAAGCTGTCGGCGGTCACCAGACCCGACAGGGGGTCCGGGTACAGCCTGGGAGGCGGCGGGGCCTGGGTCCCGTCGGGTCCGAACTCGTTGATCGGCACCGCCACCTCCTCGGCGTCAGCTCTTGGACTTGGCCGGAGCCTTCTTGGCCGCGGGCTTCTTCGCCGCCGCCGGCTTCTTGGCCGGAGCCTTCTTCTTGACCGGCCCCTTGGCGCGCTTCTCGGCCAGCAGCTCGGCCGCGCGCTCGTCGGTGATCGACTCGACGCTGTCGGTCTTGCGCAGCGACGCGTTCGCCTCACCGTCGGTGACGTACGGGCCGAAGCGGCCCTCCTTGATCACCATCGGCTTGCCGGACACCGGGTCGTTGCCCATCTCGCGCAACGGCGGTGCGGCGGCGGCACGGCCGCGCTTCTTCGGCTCGGAGTAGATCTTGAGCGCCTCTTCGAGCGTGACCGTGAAGATCTGGCTCTCGTCGACCAGCGACCGCGAGTCCGTGCCCTTCTTCAGGTACGGGCCGTAGCGGCCGTTCTGCGCGGTGATCTCGGCGCCGGTCTCCGGGTCCTTGCCGACCACGCGCGGCAGCGAGAGCAGCTTCAGCGCGTCCTCCAGCGTGACCGAGGCCAGGTCCATCGACTTGAACAGCGAGCCGGTGCGCGGCTTCGGGGCCTTCGCCTTCGACGTCGACCCGTTCTCGGCGGGCTCGGGCAGGATCTCGGTCACGTACGGGCCGAAGCGGCCCTCCTTGGCCACGATCTCGTTGCCCGAGACCGGGTCGGTGCCGAGCGACCGGCCCTCCTGCGGCGTCGAGAAGAGCTTCTCGGCGATCTCGGCGGACAGCTCGTCCGGCGCCAGGTCGTCCTGCACGTTCGCGCGCTGCGCGGCGCCGTCGACCTCGCGCTCGAGGTACGGGCCGAAGCGGCCGACGCGCACGACGACCGTGCGGCCCTCGGCATCGCTGAACAGCGGGATCGAGTTGATCTCACGCGGGTCGATGTCCTCGACACCCGTGCCGACCAGCTTCTTCAGGCCTCCGGAGCGGCCGATCGAGCCGTCCGGGCCGATGCTGCCGCCGAAGTAGAACCCGGACAGCCAGTTCGTGCGGCCCTGACGACCTGCGGCGATGCCGTCCAGCTCGTCTTCCAGCGCCGCGGTGAAGTCGTAGTCGACCAGCCGGCCGAAGTGCTGCTCCAGCAGCCCGACGACGGCGAACGCGACCCACGACGGCACAAGGGCCGCGCCCTTCTTCCACACGTAGCCGCGGTCCTGGATGGTGCTGATGATCGACGAGTAGGTGGAGGGACGGCCGATGCCGAGCTCCTCCATCGTCTTGATCAGCGACGGCTCGGTGTAGCGCGAGGGCGGCGAGGTGGTGTGGCCGTCCGCGGACAGCTCCGCGATCGTCAGGTCCTGGTCCTTGACCAGCAGCGGCAGGCGCGACTCCGCGTCGTCCGACTCGCCACCGGCCTCGGCGTCGACGGTCTCGACGTAGGCCTTGAGGAAGCCGGCGAACGTGATCGTGCGGCCGGACGCGGCGAACGTGACCTCCTGGCCCGTGCCCGCACGGCCCTGGATGCGGATGCTGGTCGTGTTGCCCCGTGCGTCGGCCATCTGGGACGCGATGGTGCGCTGCCAGATCATCTCGTAGAGCTTGAACTCGTCCGAGTCGAGCTCGGCGGCCACCTGGCCGGGCGTGCGGAAGACCTCTCCGGCCGGCCTGATCGCCTCGTGGGCCTCCTGCGCGTTCTTGACCTTGCGCGTGTACTGGCGGGGCTTGTCCGCGACGTACTGCGCGCCGTAGAGGTCCGTGGCCTGCGTGCGGGCCGCGTTGATCGCCGTCTCCGACAGCGTCGTGCTGTCGGTGCGCATGTAGGTGATGTAGCCGTTCTCGTACAGCTTCTGCGCCGTGCGCATCGTGCGGTCGGCGGAGAACCGCAGCTTGCGGCCCGCCTCCTGCTGCAGCGTCGAGGTCATGAACGGCGCGTACGGCTTGCGCGTGTACGGCTTCTCCTCGACCGAGGAGACCTTGACCGGCGCGTTCTGCAGGCCGGCCGCGATGGCGCGGGCCTGCTGCTCGTCGAGCACGGTGACGTCGGCCTTGCCGGTCAGCTTGCCGTCCGAGCCGAAGTCACGGCCCGTGGCGAGCCTCGTGCCGTCGACGGCCACGAGACGCGCGCCGAACTGACGCGGCGTGGCCTGCTCACCGGCGTCCATCTGCGCGGAGATGTCCCAGTAGCTCGCGGAGACGAACTTCATCCGCTCGCGTTCGCGCTCCACGACCAGGCGGGTCGCCACGGACTGCACGCGGCCGGCCGAGAGCTTCGGCATGACCTTCTTCCACAGGACCGGGCTGACCTCGTAGCCGTAGAGGCGGTCGAGGATGCGGCGGGTCTCCTGCGCGTCGACCAGGTCCTGGTCGAGGTCGCGGGGGTTGGCCGCGGCGGCCTGGATCGCGGACTCGGTGATCTCGTGGAACACCATCCGGCGGACCGGGACCTTGGGCTTGAGCGTCTCGAGGAGGTGCCACGCGATGGCCTCACCCTCGCGGTCACCGTCTGTCGCGAGGTAGAGCTCGTCGACGTCCTTCAGGGCTTCCTTGAGCTCCGTGACCAGCGACTTCTTGTCCGCGGAGATCACGTAGAGGGGCTCGAAGTCGTGGTCGACGTCCACGCCGAGCCTGGCCCAGGCCTGGCCCTTGAACTTCGCGGGAACGTCGGCGGCACCGCGCGGCAGGTCCCGGATGTGTCCCCTGGAGGACTCGACGACGAAGTTGGCGCCGAGGTATGAGGCGATCTTGCGCGCCTTCGTGGGCGACTCGACGATCACCAGTCGTCGGGTGCTGCCCCCGCCTCCGCTGCTCTTCTTCGCCCGTGTCGATCCAGCCACTCGCCGTCCCGCTCTCTTCCAAACCCGGTTCCCAGGCCCGCCAGTGTTGCCCAGCGTCGGCCGAAAAGCACACCATCCGTCGTGTGTCTGCGACGCCTGTACGACGAGACAGAGTGACACAACCTTGCCGGACCGCCCGCTCAGGCCGCCGGCCAGGTGCTCATCGCCACTCCCTGCGGAGGGCTTCCGACCAGCTCAGCGAGCCGCGCCAGCCGTCGCCGGCCGGTCACCCGCAACGCCGGTGCCCCTACCAGGGTGCACGGAAGTCCGGATGCGAGCAGGGCATTTTGCAACGGCAGGTGTGTCTGCGGTGCGTTGGGGTCCAAACCGAGCAGGTAGGCGGACTCCATCCAGCTGCCCGCGGCGAGCGCCCAGACGCGCAGCACTGCTCCGTTCAGCTCGAAGTCCGCGGGCACCTTCTTGACGGATCCGTCCAGCCAGCGGGCGGCCAGAGGGGTGAGATCCGTGCGGAACGGCGTGCGGACGAAGTGCGTGCCCGCCTCGTTGACGCACAGCTCGGTGGTGACGCCGCGCTCGGCGCAGGCCTGCTTGAGGGGACGCAGCCGCCAGTCGTCGCGCAGCTCGGTGTACACGCGGGCGGCCGTGCCGCGCGCGAAGCTGACGGCCTGACCCGGCCCGCAGAGGAAGCCGGCGAGGTCCGCCTTGGCCGGGCTGCGCGCCTCGGCCGAGAAGAAGGACAGCTGCCCAACCACGGCCAACAGGGTAGAACACACGTTCGACTGTGACCAGTGGTGCGTGTGTGACCACGCCGGTCGAACTACTGGGGCTGGCCGAGCTCCTGGCCCTTGGACCTGATCTCCAGGCAGGGCTTCGACCGGCCCAGCGCGTCGGAGTACTTCGGCCGCTTCTGCAGCTCCTGGAACGTGGCGCGGAGGTCTTCCGGGCTGGTCACGACGTTCGTGTCGGTCAACGCCTTCTCGGCGCCTTCCAGGAACCGGGCATCAGGTTCCAGCTTCTGGACGGGGGCCTGCGCGTTCCCGTACGACCTCGCGGACTCGTCGACGAACTTCAGCAGCCGCTCGTGGACGGCCTTCAGGTCGTCCTCGGGTGCGCCGAGCTCCTTCAGCTTCTTCCCGGCCGCGGTGAACGCGGTGGTGTTGGCCTCGACGAGCCTCAGGTACGCCGCCTTGACCTCGGGGACGTTCGCCGGGTCCAGTGCGCGCAGCTCCAGGCCCGCTTCCAGGCCCGGCAGGACACCGCCGCAGAAGGCGTCGACCCACTGGCTCTGCGCGTCGGTGATCGGCTTGTCGGCGTCCGTTCCGCAGGCGGTGAGCACAGCGGCGGCGGTCAGCACGGCGGCGAGCAGGGGTGGCCTCACGAGGACCAGTCTCCAACAGCGGACCGGGCCGCCCGAACAGTACCCGTTCGAGCGACCCGGTCGGCCTATAGCAGCTGGTCAGGAGCTGGGCGGTGACGCCTGCAGGCCCTTGCAGTTCGACGCCTTCTGCGCCGCTCCCGCGAGGCCCGTCTCGTCGAACTTCTTCTGCACGTCGGCGCCCGCCTTCTCCAGTTCGCTCGCCTTTCCGACCATCTCGGTGAAGGCGGTGACGACCTGGGTCGAGTCGGTCGACGAGTCCAGCTTCGACCTGGTGTCCGCGAGCAGGGTCCTGATCTGGCCCATGCCGTCCTGCGCGGCGGTGGCGAGCTCCTTCGACTTCGGGTGGGGACCGTCCTCGAGCCCCTTGAGGTCCGCGATCGACTTGTCGACCGCGGAGACCTTCGAACCGAGCCAGTCCGACAGGCCCGTCTTGAGCTTCGACGGGTCCGTCATGTCGATCGGCGGCTCGTCCGACATGGCCTTCACGGTGCCGTCGACGGCGCCGCAGACCTTGTCCATCCACGCCACCACGTCCGCCTCGCTGGCGGCGGGTGCGGGTGAACCTCCGCTGCTGCACGCGGTGACCGCGAGCAGGCAGCTCGTCATGACTGCGATGAGAGTGCGGCGCATGGGCCGGAAGTTACTCCGGACGGCCTCGGTCAGCTCGTCGGCGTGACGTTGAGGCGCTGCATCTCCTGGCACTTCTGCGCGGACTGCGTGGCCTTCTGCAGCTCCGGGACGTCCTTGAGGTCGCGCAACGGGTCCGCGAGCTCGGAGAGCTTGGCGATGGCCTCTCCGGCGGCCTGGAGGCCCCCGGTGGCGTTGTTCGCGTCCGCCTGCTCGACCTTGACCTTGGCGTCGGCGAAGACGGTGCTGAGCGAGGTGAACGTCTCGCCCATCTTGGTGACGGCCTGCTCACCACCCGCGACGGGCGACGGGCCGACGTTCTTCAGGCCCTCGGCCGACTTCGCGAAGGCGTCGGCGAGCTGGCCCATGTACGCGGCCATCTCGGCCTTGAGCTTGCCGGGGTCGCCGGGGTCGACCTTGGGAGCGGTCTTCTCGATCTTGGCGAACTCGGAGGCGGCGCCGCACACCTTGTCCATGTAGGCGACGGCGGCGGCGTCGGCCGCGCCGCTGGTGGGCGTCGGTGAAGTGCCGGAGTTGCCGCCGTTGGTGCACCCGGCCAGCGCGAGGGCGGCTACAGCGGCGGTGGCGACGAGGCTGCGCCTCATGTCGGAACTCCTCGGTCGGGGTACGTCGGGGGAAGACCCGAACGTACCCCGACCAGAGGTGCCGGAACTACGCGGCGCCGTTGCTCACGACCTCCGCGGGGGTGTCCGTGATCGACGTTCCGCGACGCTTCGACACGACCACCGCGGCGACGATGATCAGTGCCGCGACGACCGCGATCGCGATGCGGATCGGGTCGGACGCGCTGTCACCGATGGAGAAGGTGACGATGGCGGGCGCGATCAGCACCGAGACCAGGTTCATGACCTTGATCAGCGGGTTGATGGCCGGACCGGCGGTGTCCTTGAACGGGTCGCCGACGGTGTCACCGATGACCGTGGCGGCGTGGGCGTCGGAGCCCTTGCCACCGTGGTTGCCGTCCTCGACCAGCTTCTTGGCGTTGTCCCAGGCACCACCGGAGTTGGCCAGGAAGACCGCCATGAGCGTGCCGGTCGCGATCGCACCCGCGAGGTAACCGGCCAGCGGGCCGACGCCGAGACCGAAGCCGACGGCGACCGGGGCGAGCACGGCCATCAGGCCGGGGGTCGCGAGCTCGCGCAGCGAGTCCCTGGTGCAGATGTCGACGACACGGCCGTACTCCGGCTTCACCGAGTAGTCCATGATGCCCGGGTTCTCGCGGAACTGACGGCGCACCTCGAACACGATGGCACCGGCGGCGCGCGTCACGGCGTTGACCGCGAGGCCCGAGAACATGAACACGACGGCCGCGCCGATGGCGACACCGACGAGCACGTTCGGGCTGAACACGACGTTCGTGAACGAGATCGGCAGGTCGCCGGCGAGGTTGCCGACCTTGGCCACGGCCTGGTCGATCGCGTCCTTGTAGGACCCGAACAGCGCCGTCGCGGCGAGCACTGCCGTCGCGATCGCGATGCCCTTGGTGATGGCCTTGGTGGTGTTGCCGACCGCGTCGAGCTCGGTGAGGATCTGCGCGCCCTCGCCGTGCACGTCACCGGACATCTCGGCGATGCCCTGCGCGTTGTCCGAGACCGGGCCGAAGGTGTCCATCGCGACGATGACGCCGACGGTCGTGAGCAGACCACAACCGGCGAGCGCGATCGCGAACAGAGCGATGACGACCGAACCGGAGAGCAGGAACGCGCCGTACACGGCGGCACCGATCACGAGCGCGGTGTAGACGGCCGACTCGAAACCGACCGAGATGCCGGACAGGATCACCG
This sequence comes from Lentzea sp. NPDC055074, assembly GCF_053608005.1. Lineage (NCBI taxonomy): Bacteria > Bacillati > Actinomycetota > Actinomycetes > Pseudonocardiales > Pseudonocardiaceae > Lentzea > Lentzea sp. NPDC055074. Next base: position 93,582 of record NZ_JBSGUQ010000024.1, on the reverse strand, counting down.
TGGCCGCACCGGTCAGCGAGGTCTGGCCGACCTCCTGGACCGGCTTGTGCTCGGTGCCGGTGTAGTAGCCGGTCAGCCAGAGGATGACGCCGGCCAGCACGATGCCGATGATCACCGCGACGGACGCGATCAGCGCCGGGTTGCCGCTGGTGGCCTTCACCGCGTCACTGATGCCCCTGAGGTCGGAGAAGGAGCTCGGCAGGTAGGCGAACGCCGCGATGGTGCACAGCACCGCGGAGATGACCGCGGAGATGTAGAAGGAGCGGTTGATGGCCGCGAGGCCGTTCTCGCCCGCCTTCGCCTTCGTCGTGTACACGCCGATGATCGCGGTCAGCACACCGATCGCGGGAACGATCAGCGGGAACAGCAGGCCCTGCACACCGAACGCGACGGTGCCGAGGATCAGCGACGCCACCAGGGTGACGGCGTAGGACTCGAAGAGGTCCGCGGCCATGCCGGCGCAGTCACCGACGTTGTCACCCACGTTGTCCGCGATCGTGGCGGCGTTGCGGGGGTCGTCCTCGGGGATGCCCTGCTCGACCTTGCCGACCAGGTCGGCGCCGACGTCCGCGGCCTTGGTGAAGATGCCGCCACCGACACGCATGAACATCGCGAGCAGCGCCGCACCGAAACCGAAGCCCTCCAGGACCTTCGGGGCCTGACCCGTGTAGACGAACACGACGAGCGCCGCACCGAAGAGGCCGAGACCGACCGTGGTCATGCCGACCACACCACCAGTGCGGAACGCGATGCGCGTCGCCTTTTCACGACCGCCTTCTTCGTTCGCGGCGGCCGCGACACGCACGTTGGCGCGTGTGGACAACCACATGCCCAGGTAGCCGATGGTCGCCGAGAACGCCGCACCGACGATGAAGAACAAAGATCGACCGATTCGCTCGGCCAAATCATCTGCCGGGAGCGCGAACAGCAGTACGAACACGATCACGACAAAAATGCCGAGCGTGCGGAACTGCCGGTTGAGGTAGGCCGCTGCGCCCTCCTGAACCGCCTTGGCGATGTCCTGCATCTTGTCGGTGCCCTGGCCGGCGGCCAGCACCTCCTTGAGCAGCACGTACCCGACGGCGAGAGCAGCCAGGGCGACCACGGCGACCACGGCTACGACGCCGCGATCACCCCCGGAGAGCTCGAGGCCCTCCGCGAGGAATTGCCGGGACATCCGTCCTCCTGGTGAGTTGCCATGTGCAGCGCCAAGGCAGACCAGCCGCCCAGCGCGACGTGACGCATCCCTCATTGGATGCGATGAGCGGGGAGTCTAGGGGTTGGTTGCAACGAGGCAACGAAACGTCCCGATCCGTGCACACACCGTTATCTGCGCAGGAAGTCGAGCATGGCCCGGCCGGGACTGTCGGTGGTGTATGCGAAGCTCGGCCTCGTGGTGGATCAGGGACGGCGGCTGCTGGACCGCGTGCTGGCGGGAGTGCCCGCCGGGGAGTCACCCCTCACGCACGCACGTGATCTGCCGTTGCGGCAGGCAGATCACGTGGAGTGGCCTGCGTGGACGGCTCCCGCGGTCGTCGAGGCGTTCGTCGAGACGGGGGTGCGCGAGCCGTGGCGGCACCAGGTCGAGGCGGCGTCGCTGGCGTTCTCCGGGCAGCACGTGGTCCTCGCGACGGGCACGGCGTCGGGCAAGTCACTTGCCTACCAGTTGCCGGTGCTTTCCACTCTTTTGGCGGACACGAAGGCCACCGCGCTCTACCTGTCCCCGACCAAAGCCCTTGGGGCGGACCAGCTCCGGTCGCTCGAGGAACTGGGGATCAAGGGCGTGCGCGCGTCGGCCTACGACGGTGACACCCCGATGGCCGAACGCGACTGGGTCAAGGCCCACGCGAACTGGGTCTTCACCAACCCGGACATGCTGCACCGCGGAATCCTTCCGCAGCACCCGAAATGGCTGCGGTTCTTCCGGCGGCTGAAGTACGTGGTGATCGACGAGTGCCATTCCTACCGCGGCGTTTTCGGTTCGCACGTGGCGTTGTTGATGCGCAGGCTGCGAAGGGTCGCGCGGAAATACGGCGCGGATCCGATCTTCGTTTTGGCATCGGCCACAGTGGCTGATCCTTCTGGGTCCGCCGAACGATTGCTCGGCGTCCCCGTTTCCGCTGTCGTGGACGACTTTTCGCCGCGTGCGTCGCGCACGGTCGCGTTGTGGGAACCCCCGCTGACCTCTCTGGAGGGTGAGAACGGCGCGCCGGTCCGGCGGTCGGCGGGCGCGGAGACGTCGCGGATCCTCGCCGACCTGGTCATCGAGGGCGCGCGCTCGCTGGCCTTCGTGCGGTCACGCCGGGGTGCCGAGCTCACGGCGCTGGGCACCCAGCGCATTCTGTCCGAAGTAGACGGTGAGCTGCCGCCCCGCGTGGCCGCGTACCGGGGCGGGTTCCTGCCGGAGGAGCGGCGCGCGCTCGAGAAGGCGCTGTCCACGGGCGACCTGCTCGGGGTGGCGACCACGAACGCGCTGGAGCTCGGTGTCGACATCGCCGGCCTGGATGCGGTGGTGGTGGCCGGTTTCCCCGGGACTCTGGCGTCGTTCTGGCAGCAGGCGGGCCGTGCGGGCCGGTCGGGCGACAGCGCGCTGGTCGTCTTCGTGGCGCGCGACGACCCGTTGGACACGTACCTGGTGCACAACCCGGCCGCGGTGCTGGACCGCCCGGTCGAGGCGACGGTGCTCGACCCGCTGAACCCGTACGTGCTGGGCCCGCAGCTGGCGTGCGCGGCGTCCGAGATGCCGCTGACCCCGGCCTGCCTCCCCGACTTCGGCGGCCCGCTGGCGGAGGCCGTCCTGGCCGAGCTGGTGGCGGAGAAACTGCTGCGCAAGCGCCCTGCCGGCTGGTACTGGGCGTCGCACGACAGGCCGCACGCCGGTGTGGACATCCGCGGTTCCGGCGGCGACCAGGTGGCCGTCGTGGAGGCGGACTCGGGCCGCATGCTCGGCACGGTCGACCCCGGCTCGGCGTGCTGGCAGGTGCACCCCGGTGCCGTGTACCTGCACCAGGGCCGCGCGTACGTCGTCGACGAGCTCGACCTGGACAGCGGCCTCGCGATGGTGCACCGCGAAGACCCGGAGTGGACGACACAGCCGCGCGACTGCGTCGACATCACCGTGGTGCGCGAGGTGGAACGCACCGACTTCGGCGGCGTGTCCGTGTCGCTCGGTGAGGTGGAGGTGACGACCCAGGTCGTCGGCTACCTGCGCCGCCTGCCGTCCGGCGTGGTGCTCGACCAGATCCCGCTCGACCTGCCCGAGCAGACGCTGCGGACCCGAGCCGTCTGGTACACGGTCGACGAGTCACTGCTGCTCGCCGCGGGTGTCGAGGCCCAACGCGTCCCCGGCGCCCTGCACGCCGCCGAACACGCGGCGATCGGTCTGCTGCCGCTGTTCGCGACGTGTGACAGGTGGGACATCGGCGGGGTGTCGACGGCCGCGCACCCGGACACGGGGATGCCGACGGTGTTCGTGCACGACGGCCACCCCGGCGGGGCGGGCTTCGCCGACCGGGGCCACTCGGCGTTGAGGGCGTGGCTCTCGGCGACGCGGGCGGCGATCAGCGCCTGTTCGTGCCCGATGGGCTGCCCGTCGTGCGTGCAGTCGCCCAAGTGCGGCAACGGCAACGACCCGCTGGACAAGGCCGGTGCGGTGCTGGTGCTGGACGTGGTGCTCGGCAAAATCGCCTGACCGGGTGGCCCGCGCCCGGCTACTTTGGTGGTGTGACCGCAAGCAGCTGCTACGCCGCTGACCGGACCCGTCGCTCCTAGGCGCGACGAGCCGGATGCCCGTCGTGCCCTTGCGCACGGCGAGCTGGATGCCGTCGTGCCCGTGTGCACGGCGGGCCGGATCTCCGTCGCGCCTTCGTGCGCGACGAGCCCGATGCCCGTCGTGCGTTCCGCGCGGCCTGCCCCTCGACCTGACGCGCGCTCGCGCGGTCGAGGCTCCGCCGCGCCCTCGTCCACCTCGGCCACGGGTTCTTCAGGAGTTGCCTTGTTCACGCCCTTTTCCGACCTGAACGCACTGCTCGCCGACCTCGTCGCGTCCCAGCGCGAGATCCTCGGCCCCACCTACGTCGGCACGTACCTCCAGGGTTCGTTCGCCCTGGGCGCCGGCGACGTCCACAGCGACTGCGACTTCATCGTCGCCTGCACCGAACTCCCGTCCGGCGATCGCGAAGCCGGGTTGCGCGCCCTGCACGACGAGCTCCCGACCCGTCCCGGCCGCTGGTCGACCGAGATCGAGGGCTCCTACGCGGACGTGGAGTCGCTGCGTTCGGTGGCGGGCCTCGGGGTTCCGTGGCTGTTCAACGACCACGGCACGCGCACCCTGGTGTGGGACCTGCACTGCAACAGCCCGCACGCCCGCTGGATCCTGCGCCACCACGGCATCGTGCTGGACGGTCCGCCGATCACGTCGCTCGTCGACGAGGTGCCCGCGTCCGTGCTGCGCTCGTCGATGCGGGCCGAGCTGCCGCACGTGCTCGACGGCATCCGCGAGTGGGCGCCGATGGGCAACGCCTGGTCGCAGCGCTACATCGTCTCGGCCTACTGCCGCACGCTCTACACCATCCACACGGGAGAAGTGGAGTCCAAGCGCGGCGCCCTGGTGTGGGCGAAGAAAATGCTCGATCAGCGGTGGCACCCGCTGATCGAGCAGGTCTTGCAGGACCGGGACCTCGGCTGGGACGCCGATGCGGTACCGCGGCCCGGATCCATGGAGGAGACCCTGGCTTTCTCCGTCTACGCGGAGGGACTCCGGTTCTAGCTTTCGTGGGCGCGGCGGGGGCTCACGGGTACCCCCGCCGCGCTCTCCACGTGCCGAACACTGTGTTCCCGCCTGCTACCGCTTCGTGACCGGATCCCTTGGAACATCGGTGGAATCTGGTTCGTTCGTCTCGACAGGACACGCGGGAGGCGACGGTGTCGACTGTCTTCTGACGAACTCCGGGGAGGAGCCGGCTTCACCGACCGCGGCAGAGCTGGTGCTCTGCCACTAACGTCCTCGGTCCGGTCACTGGTGCGGGAGGCTGTCCTTCGGGGTGCGTGTTCGGCTTTTCGCCCGATCCTCTGCCGGCCCCCGACGTGCGGGGTGCGGAGGCCGGTCATCGGACCGGGCTTGGTGGAACGGCCGTGCAGGGCATCGCCTTCGGGGTTGTCGGGGAGAGTCCACGACGACACCCAACACGGCCGGGCTTTTAGTTGTGTGTCAGACGGTTTCGAGCTGGTAGCTCGCCGGGGCGTGCACGGCCGCGACGAGTGCGTCCTGCACGACGTGCGCGTCCGGCAGGTTCCAGCCGCAGACCTGCGGCTTGACCCGCCAGTGCACGACACCGTGCGTCATGGTGGTGGGAGGCAGCGGGATGTACTCGCCCTTGCCGTAGAGGTGCACGTCCGCGTTGTTGGCCAGCTCGGTGTTGAGGGTCGAGCCGGACTTGACGAGGAACATCCAGCGGCCGGACGGGGTCGCGGCGATCGGCACGGGAACACCGATCTGCCGCAGTGCGACGGCCGCGCGACGGCCGAGGTCGGTGCCGACCTCGATCGCGTCCACCACGTGGCCGGTGGCGACGAGAAGGCTGTACGAACGGCCCGCCCACCACGTGGCGACCTGGTCGGGGCTGGTCCCGATGCGGTCCACCCAGTCGCGGTGCACGGGGATGGGGCCGTGGAGCTCGAGGCCGCTGCGGCCCGCCCACTTCGTGACGCCGTTCTCAGAACCGGCCGGGTAGGTGCCGGGCAGGACAGGCCAACCGCGGTACGCGAGGCTCACGGCCTCGGCACGCAGTTCGATGCGGAAGGCCCCGCGCCAGCTGTCCGACCAATCCATCTTCCGTCGCCTTCTTCCCAGGCTCTGACTCGACATCAACGTGGTGCCGGTGTTCGTAGGGACACCGCGTCGGTGCCGCCACTACAACTAACGACACCGGCACCAGCCTCCGTAACCCCCGCTCGACAACTGGTAGCTACGGAACGGCGAACGTCCTTTGCGTGACCGAGCAACTGAACTCCGCGCGTTTGGTTCGATCACCGTTCAGCATGTCCAGGCAGGAGTGTGAGTCCGCTCACCGCTGTGAGCCGACCGCTCGTCGTGCTCCAAACGGCCCGATCTTCAGCCGGACCTGCCCTGGCACGGGCGTTCGCCGGGCCGAACGGCGTAACCGCCGACACCTCCACAACCACCTCCCATCCGTTCACCGCGCAGCCCGTCAGCTCGGCCCGGTTTTCCGATGCGACGAGTTTTGCCTGCTCACAAGCACTTTCTTCGCCGTCGACGAGACGAGCGGCCGCGGCCAGCGCCGCCAAATCGGCCGCACCGGTCACCCGATGCCTCGCGACGACCGCGGAACCGACCCGCGCACCGGCCACCACGACGATGATCAGCGACAACATCACCACCACGCCGCTCACCGCAGCCGAACCCCGGTCGCAACCGGACCGTTCGCCGTTCATCGCGGCTCCGGCACGGCGAACGCCCGCGCGGTGAGCGGTAAGCCCAGCGGCCCGCGTTTGCTGACCACGACCTCGACCGCATCGCCTTGTTCGTCGATCACAACGTTGGCAGCACCCACGATTCGGCTGACGGCCTCTTCTCCGCGCTGCCGTTCACCGCGTGCCGTGAGCCGCGCTGCCTCTCTCGCGGCGTCGGTGCACCGCATCTGCTCGGTGACCGCCGTCAGCCCGTTCGCCCCCAACCACATGACCACCAACAACGCGGACACGGCGATCGCCGCCTCGACCGTGACCATGCCCCGGTCGTCAGACCGAAGAGAGCGCACGCTGTATCAGCTCTTCCATCTGTTTCACCATGAAGTCGCTGGTGACGAGCACGTACAGCAGGCCGGCAAGCGCGGCCGCCGCCAACGTCCCGATCGCGTACTCCACGGTGCTCATACCGCTGTCGTCCTGCAGCAGTTCCATTTGCTTCTCCTATCGAAGGAATTGGTCGGCCAGCCCCAGCACCACCGGCGCGACGCCGAGGCACAGGAAGGCGGGCAGGAAACACAGTGCGAGCGGCGCGGCCACCGCGACCGCGGCCCTCTGCGCCCTGGCCTCGGCGTCGTCACCCGCCGCGGCCCTGGTCCGCTCGGCGAGCTCGGCGGTCTGCCGGGCCAGCGCCGCCCCTGACCGCGCCGTCCGCCGAGCGGCCCTGGCGAGCAGTGCCGTCTCCGGGCGATCGAGCGCGGAGGCCCACGCCGTGACCGGGTCGGCGCCGAGCCTGAGCAGCTCCGCGACCTGGGCGAGTTCTCTCATCCCGACGGCCTGGATCGCCGTGGGCACCGGCAACCCTGCTTTCAGGCAGGCGGCCAGCAGGTCCCAGGCCGCGGCCCGTTCGAACGGACCGTCCGGCTCTTCTTCGTGGCGCGGCGAGTCGTGGGCCCTGGGCTTGAAGCGATCAATCGATCGTCGTGGCGGCGGCGCCACCAGCACCGCCAACGCGAGCAGCAGGAACGTCACGGCTCGACCTCCGTTATCCGCTGCGTCCACCACACCCCTGCCGCGACGAGCACCGCGCCCAGTGCCAGCAGGAACTGTCCGGCTCCGGTGCCGGTGAGGACGTGGAACGGCCTGGCACCGCTCAACTCCCCCAGCAACACGCCGAGAACCGGCATCACCGCCAGCACCATCGCGCTGGCCCTCGGCCCGGCCATCCGCGCGTGCACCTGCCGCTCGAACGCCGCCCGTTGGTCGAGATCGCGCTTGGTGGCGTCCAGAACGTCCGCCAACGCCACCCCGTGCTTCGCCGACACGTGCCACGCTTTGGCCAACTGGTCGGTCGCCTTGCCGAGCAACGGCGGCTTCATCTCCCGCAACGTCCGCTCCACGTCACCACCCAGCCTCGACGCGGCCGCCGCGGCTCTCAGCATCTCCTTGGCCGGCGCCGGGGTGTCCGCCGCGGCTCCTTCCGCCGCCTGGGCCGGGTGCGCACCCGCTCGGAGCTCGTCGATCACGCCGCCCAGCCCGCTGCTCAACGCTTCGGTCGCCTGGCTGATCGCCTTGCTTCGCCGGTGCCGCTCGAGGATCCTCCGGACGGTCACCGTCAGCACCGCTCCGGCGATCAGTCCGCCGATCCCCGCCACGAGGTAGGTCAGCGTCGCCGCCGCTGCCAGCCAGAGGTACTGCGGTACAACGATTTCTCTCCTGGCCTGCGGCCTGAGCCTTCGGATCGACCTGAGTTGTGGCCAGACGAGCAGGGCCGTCGCCAGCAGCAGAAGGCTCAGCACAGCAACTCCTTCGCCAGCCATCCGGCCTCTCTCGTCCAGACAGGACGAACCTTGAGCTCCTGCTCGAACACCCCGATTTCGGTGAGATACCTGCGGTTCTCGTGCCGGCGCATGTGCAATACGACCCGCAGGGCCGCCGAAACCTGACTGCTCAAGGCTTGCGGCGAAAGCCCGCCCAACGCGCCCAACGCCTCAAGCCGTGCGGGCACCTCCGCCGGCGAGTTGGCGTGCAACGTCCCGGCGCCACCTTCGTGCCCGGTGTTCAACGAGGTGAGCAACTCCCGCACCTCGGCTCCGCGCACCTCGCCGACCACGATCCGGTCGGGCCGCATCCGCAACGCCTCCCGCACCAACTGCCGGGTGGTGACCTCGCCGGCCCCCTCGACGTTCGCCGGCCGCGCGGTGAGCCGCACGAACTGCGGATGGTCGGGGTTCAGCTCACTCGCGTCCTCGACGCACACGATGCGTTCCGCCGGCGAGACACACCCCAGCAAGGCCGACAACAACGACGTCTTGCCCGACCCCGTCCCGCCGGTCACCAAGAACGCCAAGCGCTTCCCGACGATCTGCCGCAACGTCTCCGCGATCTCGGCGTCGAACGTGCCGAGTTCCTGCAGCGCCCGCAGATCGTGGGTCGCGGGCCTCAGGACGCGCAGCGACAGACACGTGCTGTCCGCTACGGGCCGCAACACCGCGTGCAACCGCACTCCGCTCCCCGGAAGCCACCCGTCGACGCAGGGCGAGGCGTCGTCGAGCCGCCGGCCCGCCGCCACCGCCAGGCGTTGCGCGAGGCGCCGGACCGCGTCCTCGTCGGGAAAGGTGATGCCGGTGCGGTGCAGGCCCGTCGTGCCGTCGACCCACACCTGGTCGGGCGCGGTGACGAGGACGTCGGTGGTGCCCGGGTCGTCCAGCAGCGGGTCCAGCGGACCGGCGCCGCTGAACTCCTGGCGGAGCACCTGGAGGGCTTCGAGGACGTCGGAGTCGGCCAGGACGCCGCCTGCTTCGGAGCGGACCGCGTGGGCCACCACGGCTGCGGTCATCTCCATGTCGGTGCCGGCCAGGCGATGGCGTACTCGGTCGATCAGGGCGGAGGTCATGTCACGCACCTCGCGGACTGGGTGCGGGGAGATGCGGGAGGTCGGGTGATCACGGCGGATTCCTCCTGGGACAGGGCATCGGTGTGGGCGGCGGTCACTTCGAGAGCACGGGAAGGGCCGCGGGACGATCACGCGACCCGTCGACGGGGTCAGGTCGCTGCCTCCGGGCGGCGGGCGTGGCGGGCGTGCGTGACCTCGCGGACCGGGTGCGGGGAGACGCGGGAGGTCGAGTGGCCACGGCGGATTCCTCCTGGAACAAGGCATCGGTGGGGCGGCTGTCACCCCGGGAGCACGGGAAGGGCCGCGAGGCGATCACGTGAACGCACCGACGGAGTCAGGTCGCTGTCTCAGGGCGGAGGTCATGTCACGCACCTCGCGGACTGGGTGCGGGGAGATGCGGGAGGTCGGATGGTCACGGCGGGTTCCTCCTAGGACAAGGCATCGGTGGGGCGGCTGTCACCCCGGGGAGCACGGAAAGGGCCGCGAGGCGATCACGCGACCCCGCCGGCGAGGTCAGGTCGCTGCCTCCGGGCGGCGGGCGTGGCGGCCGTAAGTGACCTCGCGGCCCATGAAGCGAAGCCAGGTTTCCTGGCACCAGATGAGGAAGCGGTTCACTTCGGTTCCTTCTTGAAGACGTAGCGGGGTGGGTAGAGGCGGCCGTAGACGACGAGGTTGCGCAGCATCCGGCCGAGGATGCGAAGGAGGATCACGACTGGCTCTCCTTCCGTGCGAACGGATCTCGTGGCGCGCGGGCTGGGACCGGAAGCCCTTCAGCGCAACGAGGTTCGGACGCCGGGCGGGGAGGAGGGACCGGGTCATCGCGGAACACCGGCACGCAGCCGCAGCCGACTTCGTCTGCCGGCTCGGGTTCGGGGTCTGTCGGGCAGTGCGCCAGGTACTCGGCCTCGTCGAGAACAACGGGCGCGGCCGTCATGGGCGGAGCTCCTTCAGCACCACCCTGGCCGCGGTGGCCAGGGGGCCCTTCGGGTTGCGCGGGAAGCGGCCCCGTTCCAGGACCTCGGCCAGGCCCGGTTCCGGGCGCATCGAGGTGAGCAGGGGGACGCCGATCACCTCGGCCATCTCGGACGGCTGGAGGTTGCCCGGAGACGGGCCTCGGACCAGCAGGCGGAGGTTGCGGCCGTTCGTCAGGAGGTGGGTGGCCACCCTGCTGGCTGCCGCTGTGGCCCTCACCTCTGCGGGGACCACCAGGACCGTCAGGTCTGTGCGGTCCAGGGCCGCCGAGGCCGAGGGTGTGGGGAAGCGGGGGAGGTCGCAGATCACCGTGCAGCCCGCCCGGCGGCCTGCGTCCAGGACTGCCGCCACCGCCGCCGGTTCTGGGTCCGGGGCTGCTCGGTCGCAGGCCAGGACGCTCAGGTTGCCCGAGGTCGGGAGGGCTGCTCGGAGGGCCGACATCGGGACTCTGCCGCCGGTGGCGTGCACGCCCGGCCAGCGGGCTCCCTGGTCCGACTCGGTGCCCAGGGCCAGGTCTATGCCTCCGCCCAGCGGGTCGCAGTCGACCAGCATCGCCTCGCCGCCCAGGGCCACCGCTTCCCGGCCGCAGGCGATGGCCAGGGTCGAGGCTCCCGCGCCTCCCCTGCCTCCGATGAACGACACGACCCTGCCCCGGTCCGATGGTGGGCCCTCGCCCAGGTCGGTCAGTGCCGTCACCAGGGAGCGGCCCTCCACCGGGAGTTCCAGGACGCCGTCCGCTCCCAGGGCCACGGCCGGGGCCCAGGGCGGATCGCCTCCGTGCACCACCAGGACGCCTGTGCGGCGGGGGAAGCCCGCGTCCAGGCAGGCGGAGACCGCTGCCGGGTCCAGGAGGACCAACGGGGCCGTGTGCCACTGCGAGCGCAGGGAGGTGACGTCGGGGGCGCAGGAGAGCGGGCAGTCGGCCGCGGCGGCCACTCGGAGGACCTCGTCGAGGAGGTCCTGGTCCGTGAGCAGGGCGATGGGGTGGGTCATGGATCGACCGTGGCCGCTCGTGATGAACGACACAACGGGGTGAAGATCCACATGTGGACAAACCAGCGGCTGTGGACAAGTCGCGATCTTGGAAGCCTTGGGAGACCGGAACTATCGGGCCCTCGTGCGACTCTGGAGGGTTGGGCGCACGCCGCGGAGACGAGGCCGCGAAGAGAGGCAGAGGTCCAGTCACACCCACGAGGAAACGGGGTCTGGATATGGGACGACCCCCGCCAGGGGGGAGGGACGGGGGTCGTCAATGGTTCAGTCCCGGGGGGTCGGACTGAACCCGTCCGTCGAACCGGACTCTCCTACTGTATCCCCATGCGCCAGTGCCGCGCGCAACTTCCGCAACAGCCGAGGGCCAAGTTTCGGTAACCGTGGCGCACAAGGGTTTCGTACACGAACGAAATGCCGCCCGAACGGCCTACTGACGAGTACACCTAAGCTGATGTACATGAGCCGGATCGCCGCCTTCTTCGACCTCGACAAGACCGTGATCGCGAAGTCGAGCACGCTGGCGTTCAGCCGACCCTTCTTCCAGGAGGGGCTGATCAACCGCCGCGCGGTCCTGAAGAGCGCGTATGCGCAGTTCGTGTTCATGCTCGCCGGCGCGGACGCGGACCAGATGGACCGCATGCGCGCGCACATCACGGCGCTGGCGGCCGGCTGGGACGTCGAGCAGATCCGCAGCATCGTCAGCGAGACGCTGCACGACATCGTCGACCCGCTCGTCTACAAAGAGGCGACGCAGTTGATCGCCGACCACAAGGCCGAGGGCCACGACGTCGTCATCATCAGCGCTTCCGGCGCGGAGCTGGTCGCCCCCATCGCCCAGATGATCGGGGCGGACTACAGCGTCGGCACGAAGATGGTGATCCTGGACGGCCGCTACACCGGCGACGTCGACTTCTACTGCGCCGCCGACAACAAGGCGGTCATGATCAAGCAGCTCGCCGCCGAGCACGGCTACGACCTCGCGAAGAGCTATGCCTACTCGGACAGCGTCACGGACCTGCCGATGCTCGAGGTCGTCGGACACCCGACGGTCGTGAACCCGGACCGGGGCCTGCGCCGCATCGCGGTCGAGAAGGACTGGCCGATCCAGCAGTTCGTCGACCCGGTGAGCCTGCGCGGCCGCATCCCCACCCCGTCGGGCAAGGCGGTCGCGGTCACGGCGATCAGCCTCGGTGCCGTCGCGGCGGCCGGAGCGGCCTGGTACGGCCTGCGCCGCAAGCGCGGCAACGGCTGAAGTCAAGCCCCCGCGGGCACAGAGCACCGAGAAGTGATGGGTACCGGCGAGTAGCGGCAACACCCCGCGCACGTGGTGCCCCGGTGAGTGCACGGCACCGCCCGCCCGGCGGTACCCGAACGCGAACACGAGCTCACAAATCCAGAAACGCCAGTACTTTCACTACTGAACGTGGCTTGAACGGTGCACCCGTCCGAGCCCTTGCTGTGACCGGGCCCACCCACTTAAATGGGTGGTGCGGACCTCGGGTCGGCCAGGGACCAGACGAAGAGAAGTCAGGATCCACCCCGGCCAAGCTCCGTGCGCGGACTTCGAGTACCCACGCGCAGCACGCCGCGGGAGGCTTGTCGTCTAGGGCCTGCGTACCGGGACGCCGGACGCCGAGGCCAGGGTTGTACGACTGGAGTTGCACGCTTGGTAACTCGCAAGCCCGCGCTGAAGACGGGGCACCCTCTCGAGGGTGCCCCGTCTGCTTGTTTCGAGGAAAACCCTCCGAACGGCACAATGGCCACCCGTTGACCCACCTCGCAGCCGTGAGTAACTTGCGAAATACGCCAGTTATCTGTGGGAACATCACCGGGAGGCACTTCCAAGTGCGGAAAATCGCCGCGTTGACGCTGGTCACAGCCATGGTCGCCCTCACGCCGGTGGCGAGAGCGGACGCCTCGGTGACCACGCTCCGCGGGATGTCGCTGGAACAGAAGGTCGGCCAGCTCTTCGTCACGTACGTCAACGGCCAGGCCGCCGACGTCCCGCACCCCAAGAACCAGCCCGACTTCGGAGTGGCGACGGCCGCGGACATGGTGCGCAAGTACCAGCCCGGCGGCGTCATCTACTTCAACAACTCGAGCCGCGACAACATCGACACCCCCAGGCAGATCGCGGAGCTCTCCAACGGCCTGCAGAAGGCCAGCAAGATCCCGCTGCTCATCTCGATCGACCAGGAGATGGGCGTCGTCACGCGGATCGGCCCGCCGGCCACCCAGCTGCCGGGCAACATGGCCCTCGGCGCGGGCCGGAGCACGAAGGACGCCGAGGAGGCCGCCCGCATCACGGGCTCGGAGCTCCGAGCGATGGGCATCAACCAGAACTTCGCGCCGGACGCGGACGTCAACTCCAACCCGGCCAACCCGATCATCGGCGTGCGCAGCTTCTCGAGCGACCCGAAGCTCGCCGCCGACATGGTCGCCGCCCAGGTCAAGGGCTACGAGGGCCGCCGCTGGTTCGACATGACCTCGGTGACCTCGACGGCCAAGCACTTCCCCGGCCACGGCGACACGTCCGAGGACAGCCATACCGCCCTGCCGGTCTCGAACCGCAGCCTCGACCAGTGGCGCCAGATCGACGCGCCGCCGTTCAAGGCCGCCATCGCCGCCAAGATCGACTCGATCATGACCGCGCACATCCAGGTGCCGCAGATCGACCCGTCGGGCAACCCGGCCACACTCAGCCCGAAGATCATCACCGGCCTGTTGCGCGACGAGCTGAAGTACGACGGCGTGGTCGTCACCGACTCGCTGGAGATGGCGGGCGTCCGCAAGCTGCACTCCGACGCGGAGATCCCGGTGCTGGCCATCAAGGCGGGCGTCGACCAGCTGCTGATGCCGCCGAACCTCGGCGTCGCGATCGACAGCGTCGTCAAGGCCGTCCGCAGCGGTGAGATCACCGAGCAGCGCATCGACCAGAGCGTCCTGCGCATCCTCAAGATGAAGCTCCTGCGCGGCGTCATGCTCACCGCCGAGGTCGACGTGAACAAGGTCGACCAGGTCGTCGGCTCCAACACGCAGGCGGCGCAGCAGATCGCCGACCGCACCATCACGGTCGTCCGCAACGACGGCCAGGCGCTCCCGCTCAACGCCACCGCTCCCCTGGTCGTCGGCACCAGCGAAGCGACCACGAGCGCTCTCGCCACCAGGCTCAAGGGCACCAAGGTCGTCACCTCGACCAGCCCCACGGCCGCCCAGGTCCAGCAGGCGGTGGCCGCCGCGGCGAACGCGGACAAGATCGTCGTGCTGACGAACAACGCGAGCACCAGGCCCGCCCAGGTCGACCTGATCAACAAGCTGGTCGCCACCGGCAAGCCCGTCGTCGCGGCCGCCACCGCCAACCCGTACGACGTCGCCCACAGCAACGCCACGACGTGGCTCGCCACCTACTCGACGACCACGGTCTCGATGGAGGCGCTGGCCAGGGTCCTGCTCGGCGAGGTCAAGCCGGTCGGCAAGCTCCCGGTCGACGTGCCGGGCCCGACCCCCTACCCGTTCGGACACGGGGTGACCTGGTGAGAAGGCGGAGCTTTCTCGCGGCAGGCGCCCTGTCCGTTCCCCTCGCCGCGACAAGCGCCGGCACGGCCGACGCGGCCCCGCAGCTCGCCACCGCCTCCGAGCAGCTCGCGAAGGACGGCTGGCGCAAGCTCAAGGGCCGCAAGGTCGGCGTGCTCACGAACCCGACGGGCATCCTCAAGGACCAGACGCACGTCGTCGACTCGATGGTCGCGCACGGCGCCAAGCCCACCGCCGTCTTCGGACCGGAACACGGCTTCCGCGGCACAGCACAGGCCGGCGGCTCCGAGGGCGACTACGCGGACCCGCGCACCGGCATCCCGGTCTACGACACGTACCAGGCCAGTCCCGCGAAGATCAGGCAGATGTTCGTGAAGGCGGGCATCGACACGGTCGTGTTCGACATCGCGGACGTGGGCGCGCGCTTCTACACCTACATCTGGTCGCTGTACCAGGCGATGGAGGCGGCCGAGGGCCTGGACTTCATCGTCCTCGACCGCCCGAACCCCATCGGTGGCTCCGCGAACGGCCCGCAGCTCGACCCGGCCTACGCGACGTTCGTGGGCCTGAAACCGATCGTGCAGCAGCACGGCATGACGGTCGGCGAACTGGCCCGCTACTTCCAGGGCGAGTTCGAGCTCAAGACCGAGCTCGAAGTGGTCAACATCCGGAACTGGCGCCGAAACCAGCTCGACACCGGTCTGCCGTGGGTCCCGCCGAGCCCGAACATGCCCACGCAGGACACCGCGCTGGTCTACCCCGGCACGTGCCTGTTCGAGGGCACGGTCCTGTCCGAGGGCCGCGGCACGACCCGCCCGTTCGAGACCGTGGGCGCGCCGGGCATCGACTGGCGCTGGGCCGAGGCGCTGAACGCCCTGCGCCTGCAGGGCGTTCAGTTCCGCGAGACCTACTTCTCGCCCACGTTCAACAAGTTCCAGGGCAAGGCCTGCGGCGGCGTCACCCTGCACGTCACCGACCCGCGCAGGTTCGACGCCATCCAGGCCGCCGTCGCAATGCTGATCACCGCGAAGTCGTTGTACCCCGGCGTGTTCGCGTGGCGCCCCGACAACTGGATCGACAAGCTCAGCGGCTCCGACCGGCTGCGGACGATGATCGACGCCCAGGCTCCCCTGGCCGAGATCACCGGCGCGTGGCACCACGAGCTCCAGCAGTTCCGCCGCACCCGCCTGCCCTACCTGCGCTACCGGTGAGGACGCCATGCTCATCCCTGCCCTGGCCGTCGCACTCGTGACGACGGCGGTACCCGGCCACTTCGACCAGCCCCAGGACGGCTTCGCGCACCAGTGGACGACGCTGCGCCAGTCGAACCCGTTCTGGGCCGGTCTCGATCCGGAGCCGGTCAGCGCGGCCCTGCGCCAGCTCCGCGACTTCACGAAACCCCAGGCCAACGGCAAACCGCTCTACGCCGGCGCCGTCACCATGTACGTGCACGACGGCAAGATCGTCACGCACGACCGCACGGGCTACGCGGTGCTCTACGAGGACCAGCAAACCCAGCTGCCAGAAGAAGAACGCGTCCCGATGCAGAAGGACACGATCTTCGACTTCGCGTCCATCTCCAAGCTCTTCACGTCGATCGCGGTGATCCAGCAGGTCGAGCAGGGCCGGGTGAGCATCGACGAACACGTCGCCACCTACCTGCCCGAGTTCGGCGTGAACGGCAAAGAGAACATCACCGTCAAGCAGCTGCTCACACACACGAGCGGCCTCGAACCGTTCATCCCGTTGTGGCAGAAGTACCCGGACGCCCCGTCGCGCATCAAGGCCGTCATGGACGTGAAGCCGAAGTCCACGCCCGGCACCACGTACCTCTACTCCGACCTGAACCTGATCACGCTGGGAGAGCTGGTCTTCAAGGTCAGCGGCAAGAAGCTCGACCAGGCGGTCAGGGAAGGCATCACCAGGCCGCTCAACATGAAGGACACCGGCTACAACCCGACGGCGAAGGACCGCACGGCCGCCACGGAGTTCCAAACGGCACCACCGCGCGGCATCGTCCGTGGCGAGGTGCACGACGAGAACGCGTGGTCCCTCGGAGGAGTAGCAGGCCACGCCGGTGTGTTCGGCACGGCCAAAGACCTCGCCGTCCTAGGCCAGACGATCCTCAACGGCGGCACGTACGCAGGCCGCCGGATCCTCACCGAGCACTCCGTCGAGCTGATGCTCACGAACTTCAACCAGCAGTTCCCGGACAACGCCCACGGCCTCGGCTTCGAGCTCGACCAGCGCTGGTACATGGGTGCGCTGAGCGGACCGGGAACCGCGGGTCACACCGGGTACACGGGCACGTCGTTCGTGATCGACAAGGCCTCGCGCTCGATCGCGATCCTGCTGACCAACCGGGTGCACCCGAGCCGTGACTGGGGCAGCGTCAACCCGGCCCGTCGCGCGGCGGCGGACGGCCTGGCCAACGCACTCGCCGTGAAGGCAGGCGGAAAGCAGTGGCGGGCAACGACTTCCGGCGGAACGCTCACCGCGGAACGCCCCGTCGAGGTCTTCGTCGACGTCGACAAGGGCGACAAGCTCACGATCCAGCACTGGAACGGCACGGACTGGCAGGACGCCCGCACCATCACGACGACCGGACGTCGTTGGGTGGCAACGGAACCCGTGAAGAGCAGGTTCGTCTACACCAAGGCCGGCCAGTACAACGGCCGCGGCGTCTACGTGCACGCACGGGGCGACGTCACGGCCGAGGGCTGGTCAGTGGCACGCCGCTAGCACCTCGGTGAACAGCGGGAGCGCCCGTGGGAACGCGGGCGCTCCGAAGCTCACCACGATCCCCGTGCGGTCGTCGTCGCTCAGCTCGTGCCGGAACCACGAGAGAGCGCTGACCTCGATCCCCCGTTCGCGCGCGGTCTCGACGATCGCGTTCTCATGCGGTGTGTCGAGCACAGCGTGCATCCCGGCGGCGATGCCGGACACGGACGCGTAGGGCGAAACAGCCTCCACGAGCCGGTCACGCCGCCGTTGGTACTTGAGCCGCATCCGCCGCACATGGCTGTCGTAGGACCCGGCTTCCAGGAAGTCCGCCAACGTCAACTGGTCGAGCATGCTGACGTGCTGTTCGCGATCGGTCTTCAGCTCCAGGATCGGGTCCACGAACCGGTCCGGCAGCACCATCCACGCGATCCGCAACGCCGGCGACAACGCCTTGCTGGACGTGCCCAGGTAGACGACGTGCTCCGGGTCCAGCCCCTGCACCGCACCGACGGGCTGCCGGTCGTAGCGGAACTCACCGTCGTAGTCGTCCTCCAGCACAAGACCGCCCACGCGCCGTGCCCACTCCACGGCCGATGCACGCCGTCGAGGGTGCAAGGGACCGCCCAACGGGAACTGGTGCGCGGGAGTCAGCACGCAGGCACGCAGGTCGTCGGGCAGCTGTTCGGTGTTCGCACCGTGGTCGTCCACCGCCAACGGCACCGTCGACGTCCACAGCGACCGGTGGAAGTCGAGCCCGTACTCCTCGACGACCACGGGCGGCTTCAGCAGCCGGTTGAACATCTGGACGGCACCGCCGTACCCCGAGGACACGACGATCCGTCCGGGATCGGCCCGCACGCCTCGTGCCCGCGCCAGGTACTCGGCCAGCGCCGTCCGCAACTCGATCCGTCCCTGCGGATCGCCCGGCCCGAACGCCTCCGAGGGCGCCGCCATCACCGCGCGCCGCGTCGACCGGATCCACTCGGCGCGCGGGAACTCGCTGACGTCCGGTGTGCTCACCCGCAGGTCGAACCGCACGTCCGCGCCGGGAGGCGAGCGCTTCACCGGCTGCGGCGGCGCGACCCGTTGGGCCACCACGGTTCCGGACCCCTGGCGCGCGGTCAGCCACCCCTCCGCCACCAGCTCCGCGTACGCCTCGGCGACGGTGTTCCGCGCGATCCCCAGGTCGAGGGCGAGCGACCGCGAGGCGGGCAGCCTGGTCCCGGGCGGAAGCCGGGCCGACCGGACCGCCTCCCGCAGCGACGCCGTCAACCGGTGCCGGAGGCCGCCCGGACCGGACAGATCCAGGTGGAAGTCGAGATTGGCCCAGGTTTCCACGTGAGGATTGCACCATGCCCAGGGCCAATCCGGGTCATAGATTTCTCCTCATGACGAACCGCATCACCTTCCCGAAGAAGGCCCCGAAGGTCTACCGCGCCATGATCGCGCTGGACGCCGCGGCACGGGAGGGCCTCGACGAGCAGCTCGCCGAGCTGGTCCGCATCCGCGCGTCGCAGCTCAACCACTGCGCCCACTGCATCGCCATGCACACCGCCGACGCCCGCAAGCTCGGCGAGTCCGAAGCCCGCATCTACCTCCTCAACGCGTGGGAGGAGGCCGGCGACATCTACACCGAGAAGGAGCAGGCCGCGCTGCGCCTCACCGAAGCCATCACGGTCCTGAGCAGCCACGAGTACGTCAGCGACGACGTCTACGCCCACGCCGCGAAGCACTTCGAGGAAGAGGAGCTCGCGCAGCTCATCGCCCTGATCTTCACCATCAACGCGTGGAACCGGATCGCCGTGTCCACCCGGATGAAGCCGGACGTCCACTGAGCCGAGCCGAGAGAGTGACTTTCGGACACACTCCGTTGACCGTCGGTGTGGCGGTTAGTAAGTTTCCCACGTGTCCACTGAAAGCAGTGCCGAGTCCAGTCCGCTGGTGAAGATCCGGTCGTTGCTGCCGGGTCTCGCGCGCGCCGAGCAGCGCGTCGCGAAGGTGGTCCTGGAGAACCCGGCGACGGTCGCGCACCGCAGCATCACCGAGGTCGCCGAGCAGGCGGGCACCAGCGAGACCACGGTGACGCGGTTCTGCAAGGCGATCGGCGTCGGCGGGTACCCGGAGCTGCGCATCGCGCTCGCCGCCGACACGGCCCGCAGCCAGGCCAGGGCGAACCACGACATGGGCGGGGACATCGGACCGGGCGACGACCTCAAGCAGGTCGTCGGCAAGGTCGCCTTCGCCGACGCCCGCGCCGTCGAGGAGACCGCCGAGCAGCTCGACGTCGAGTCGCTCGACAAGGTCGTCCAAGCGGTCGCGGGCGCCCGCCGGGTGGACGTCTACGGCTTCGGCGCTTCGGCGTTCGTGGCGTTCGACCTGCAGCAGAAGCTGCACCGCATAGGGCTCACCTGCTTCGCGTGGAACGACACGCACATCGCGCTCACGTCGGCCGCCGTGCTGACCGAGGCGGACGTCGCCGTGGGCATCTCGCACACCGGCTCGACCGCGGAGACCGTCGAGGCCCTCCGCGTCGCCCGCGAGACCGGCGCCACCACCGTCGCGCTGACGAACTTCCCGCGCTCGCCCATCACCGAGATCGCCGACCACGTGCTGACCACGGCCGCGCGCGAGACCACGTTCCGCTCCGGCGCGATGGCGAGCCGCATCGCCCAGCTCACCGTCATCGACTGTCTGTTCATCGGGGTCGCCCAGCACCACGTCGACACGGCGAAGACGGCGCTGGAGGCGACCTACGAAGCGGTGTCCGGACACCGGCTCGGTGCCAGACCAGACGGCCGGAGGCGGCCGCGGGAGACGACTAAATGATCTCCCCCCGGAACGGTGTGGTGGTGCGCGTGGAATCTCCGACCGAGCAACGGAACCCGCGCACCACGGACATCGACCGGGTTCCCACGATCGACGTGCTGCGCATGATCAACGAAGAGGACCGCACGGTCCCGGCGGCGGTCGCGGAGGCACTGCCCGAGCTGGCCCGCGCCGTCGACCTCGGCGTCGCGGCGATCATGTCCGGCGGCCGAGTGCACTACGTCGGCGCCGGCACGTCGGGGCGCCTCGCGACGCTGGACGCCGCCGAGCTCGTGCCCACGTTCAACGCGCCGTCCGACTGGTTCGTCGCCCACCACGCGGGCGGTCCGGA
Source organism: Lentzea sp. NPDC055074 (assembly GCF_053608005.1). Taxonomy (NCBI): domain Bacteria; kingdom Bacillati; phylum Actinomycetota; class Actinomycetes; order Pseudonocardiales; family Pseudonocardiaceae; genus Lentzea; species Lentzea sp. NPDC055074. Next base: position 72,880 of record NZ_JBSGUQ010000024.1, on the reverse strand, counting down.
AGCCCTCGTCCGTGCCGTCGAAGAGGTGGAGGACCACTCCGGCGCCGCCCAGATCCGCCGTCACGCCACGTCGAAGGACCTGGTGGTGGGCATCGCGGCGTCCGGGCGCACGCCGTTCGTGATCGGCGCACTGGAAGAGGCGCAAGCGCTTGGCGCCCACACCGTGCTGGTCTCGAACAACGCGTCGGTGCCGTTCACGCCCGACGTCCTCGTCGCGCTGAACACCGGCCCCGAGGCGATCGCCGGCTCCACGCGGATGAAGGCGGGATCAGCCCAGAAGCTGGTCCTGACCTCGTTCTCCACGGCCGTGATGGTCAAGCTCGGCCGCACCTACTCGAACCTGATGGTCAGCATGCGCGCGACGAACGCGAAGCTGCGCGGCCGGACGATCCGGATCCTGCACGAGGCCACCGGCCAGCCCGAGAACGCCTGCGAGCAGGCGCTGGTGGACGCGTCCGGCGACCTCAAGGTGGCGCTCGTGCACCTGCTGTCGGGCGAACCGACCGAACGTGCGGCCGCCGCCCTGGAGGACACCAAGGGCCACGTCCGCAACGCCCTGGACCGGCTGGCCGGCTAGGTCCGGCCCAGCTCCAGGGTCAGCAGCAAGGGACCGGTGGGAGCGGCGACGAGGTCCTCGACGCTGATCGGGTCGAGTGAGGCGTAGAAGGCCTCCTGGGCCTGGCGCAGCGCCCGTCGCAACCGGCAGGCCGCGGCCAGCGGGCACGGCACGTCGCCCTCGCAGTCGACGACGTCGCCGGCGCCCTCCAGTTCGCGGACGAGCCACCCCACCGAGACGAGACGTCCCTTCTCGGCGAGCGCCAGACCGCCACCCCGGCCGCGGCGCGCCACCACGACGCCGAGGTGCTGCAGCTGGGCGACGACCTTCGCGGCGTGGGTGTACTGCACGCCCATGACCTCGGCGACCTCCCGGGTGGTCGGGCTCGACGAGACGAGACTGTTCGTCTCCGCAACGGCCAGCCGCATCACGATCCGCAGCGCGATGTCGGTGCTCTTGGTCAGCCTCACCAGGCAGAGGCTAGCTAATTGGAGTCTCAGATGCGTTTTAGCCGGGCAGCACCGGGCGCCACGGGATCGGCGTCGACAGCACCATCGCGCTGGACGTCTCCCCGTGCGCGGCCAGCCGGACCAGCAGCCGCTCCAGCTCCACGATGCTCGTGGTGACGACCTTCACGACCGAGCAGATGTCGCCGGTGAGCCGAACGACCTCGACCACCTCGGGGAGGTCGTCGAGCAGTTCGGGGTGCACGGTGATGCAACGGGGGCCGTAGCACTTCATGCGCACCAACGCGACGACCGGACGTCCGACGACGGTGGGGTCGACCACGGCCCGATAGCCGGTGATCGCGCCCATGTTCTCGAGCCGCCGGACCCGTTGGGCGACCGTCGGCGGGGAGACGTGGACCCGGCGCGCCAGCTCGTTGTACGACAGGCGCGCATCCTCTTGGAGCGCCTCCAACAGGGCCTTGTCCACCTCGTCCAACATGAACGCAAAGCTACTCGGCGATCTGTTTTGCGTTCGGAAGAAGTTCGGCGCGAACGCCTTTCGTCGCCCATTCAGGTGACGGGCCGCACGAGCGACGATTTACGGCATGAGCTGCCCCGTGTCCCCCAAGCTGGATTTCGGCGGCACCACGCCGTACGAGGACTACGTGCACGCGTCGGTGTTGCACACCCTTCAACAGCAGTGGTCCAAAGATCCCCGCGAGATGTCGTTCCTGGTCATCACGCAGGTGATGGAGCTGTACTTCGGCCTGCTCTGCTTCGAGTGGCGGCAGGCCCAGACCGAGCTGCGCGCGGACGACCTCAGGGCCGCGGTGCGCACGCTGCGGCGCTCCGACCTGCACCTCCAGGCGCTGTCCGCGGCGTGGCGGCCGATCGCGCGGATGACGCCGACCGAGTTCAACTCGTTCCGCGACGCGCTCGGCGAGGGCTCGGGCTTCCAGTCGGGCATGTACCGCGAGATGGAGTTCCTGCTCGGCGAGAAGTCCGCGTCGATGCTCGTGCCGCACCGGGCCGTGCCCGCGATGCACGACCAGCTGGAGCGGTCGCTGGGCCTGCCCTCGCTCTACGACGACGTGCTGGCGGCGTTGCAGCGCAAGGGTTTCGACATCCCCCAGGCCGTGCTGGACCGCGACCTGACCAAGGCCTACGAGCCGTCGGCCGAGATCGAGCAGGTGTGGGCGGCGATCTACCGCGGCACCGACCGCGACCTGCTGGAGCTGGGCGAGGCGCTGACCGACATCGCCGAGGAGTTCGCGCGCTGGCGCTACGACCACCTGCTGGCGACCCGCCGTTCGATGGGCTCCAAGGTCGGCACCGGTGGCTCCGCTGGTGTTGCATGGCTGGAGAAGCGCACCCAACGAGCGGTGTTCCCCGAGCTGTGGACCGCGAGGAGTTACGTGTGAGGCGTGAGCTGTTCGACCTCCCCGAAGGGGTCATCTACCTCGACGGCAACTCCCTCGGCGCGGCACCGAAGCACGTCGCCGACCGCATGCGGGAGGTCGTGAAGCACCAGTGGGGCACGCGGCTGATCCGGTCGTGGAGCGAGGGCTGGTGGGAGGCGCCGCAACGGGTCGGCGACCGCGTCGGCCGGCTCGTCGGGGCCGCTCCCGGACAGGTCGTCGTCGGCGACTCGACGTCGGTCAACGTCTTCAAGGCGCTGATGGGCGCGGTGAAGGGCACCAGCCGCCGCGAGATCGTGTGCGACGAGTCGACGTTCCCGACCGACGGCTACATCGCGCAGTCGGTGGCCTCGCTGACCGGGCTGGAGATCCGCGCCGCGCATCCGTCCTCTTTGGACCTGACCGAGGACACCGCCGTGGTGCTGCTCAACCAGGTCGACTACCGGACCGGCCGGCTGCACGACATGAAGGCGCTCACCGAGCAGGCCCATGCCGTTGGCGCGCAGGTGGTCTGGGACCTCTGCCACAGCGCGGGTGTACTGCCCATCGAACTGGACGCCCTGCAGGTCGACTACGCGATCGGCTGCACCTACAAGTTCCTCAACGGTGGACCGGGCTCGCCGGCGTACATCTACGTGCCGAAGCACAAGCAGTCGACGTTCGAGAACCCGTTGTCGGGCTGGAACGGCCACCGCGAACCGTTCGGCATGAAGCCCTCGTACGAACCGGATCCCGGCATCGTGCGGGCCCGCGTCGGCACGCCGGACATCCTGTCGATGCTGGCGCTCGACGCCGCTCTGGACGTCTGGGACGACGTCGACCTGGCCGAACTGCGCGAGCGCGGGCTCCAGCTGACCGCGTTGTTCCGCGATCACGTCGAGAAGCTCACGAACCTCGAGGTGATCACGCCGGAGCAGCGCGGCAACCAGATCTCCGTGCGCTGTCAGGACGCCAAGGCCGTCATGGACGAACTGATCGCCCGCGGCGTCATCGGCGACCACCGGCCGCCGGACATCCTGCGGTTCGGCTTCGCCCCGCTCTACGTGACGGACGAGGACGCGGTCAAGGCCGCCGAGGTCCTGGCCGACGTCACCCGGTGAGTGCGGCGTCCGCGATGCTCTTGGCCTCGCGGGCGCCCGCCTCCAGCGACGAGCACACGAACAGGATCCACTGAGCGAGGCCTTCGAGCGTCCCCGACGCGAACGCCACAGACGCGGCCTCGTACTCGGCCGAACGCCGCAGGCACGCCACCTCGGGCACGCCGAGGCCCTTGGGGTCGAGGCCCGTGGAGATCGACGTCATCCGCGCGGCGGCCCGCGCGACCACCCCGTTCGCGACGCCGAACGGCGCCAGCCCGAGCAGTTCGCCGTGCACCACCGCGACGACGACGGGCGCCGGCACGGACGTTCCTCCGGTGACCAACGAGCCGAGCATGTCGAGCCGCTGCGACACGTCCTCGGAGACGCGCGGCCGTCCGACGTCGGTCGTGAGGTCCGCGGCGGCGAGGACGTGCAGCCGCGCGAGAGCCTGCAACGGCGCGCGCTGCCACGTGGCGACGAGCCCGCCCAGCGCCTCCGCGACCCGCAACGACCCGGCCAGCACCGGATCGGAGACCTCGCCGGACTCGGGGATCTCGGTCGGACCGCCCTCCAGCGCCGCCGACGCGCGGGCCGCGCGGACGGACGCCTCCGCCGCCGTCGTGGCCCAGCCACGCAGGTTCACCCGATGGCGGTGCACCTGGAAGACGGCGTCCTTGGCGGCGTTCGCGGCGTCGGCCACACCAGGCAAGGAAAGCAGCGGAGCGAGAGGATCGGTCACGGTCGCGCAGAGTACCTGACCAGGTGAAACCCGTGACCCAGCTCACTGGACGGACCGTTGAGCGCGCAACTGCGCCCGTTCAACGCGCCACACGTGCCCGGACCAGACAAAACGGGTTACACAATGACAGCCGTGTAACCGACCTCCCCAGATTGGTCTGAACCTTTTTGGGGAGGAACCTGTCGGAAGTGAACTGGCTCGCACTACGGTCAGTACCCGCATCCCCGACAGGTCTGGACTTTCCAGGAGGTCTCGCACCATGACGCAGTCGCCAGGCCAGGGCAACGCTCTGGACAACCTGCTCACGGAGAGCAGGACGTTCCCGCCTTCCGACGAGTTCGCGGCACAGGCGAACGCACAGCCCGCGCTGTACGAGGAGGCGAAGGCCGACCGCGAGGCGTTCTGGGCGAAGCAGGCGGAGAGGCTGCACTGGGAAACCAAGTGGGACCAGGTCCTCGACTGGTCGAACGCGCCCTTCGCCAAGTGGTTCGTCGGCGGCAAGCTCAACGTGGCCTACAACTGCGTGGACCGCCACGTCGAGTCCGGCCACGGCGACCAGGTCGCCATCCACTGGGAGGGCGAGCCCGGCGACAGCCGCGCCATCACCTACGCCGAGCTGCAGCGCGAGGTCTCCAAGGCCGCGAACGCGTTGACCTCGCTGGGAATCGGCGCCGAGGACCGCGTCGCGATCTACATGCCGATGGTCCCCGAGGCGATCTTCTCGATGTTGGCCTGCGCCCGCGTCGGCGCGTTGCACAACGTCGTGTTCGGCGGCTTCTCCGCCGAGGCGCTGCGCACCCGCATCCAGGACTCCGAGGCCCGCCTCGTGATCACGACCGACGGCCAGTACCGCCGCGGCAACCCGGCTCCGCTGAAGCCCGCCGTGGACGAGGCCGTCGCCGGCGCGCCGTCCGTCGAGAAGGTCATCGTCGTCAAGCGCACCGACACCGAGGTCGCGTGGACGGACAAGGACGTGTGGTGGCACGAGCTGGTGGACTCGCAGTCCGACCAGCACACCCCCGAGGCGTTCGACGCGGAGCACCCGCTCTTCATCCTCTACACCTCGGGCACCACGGGGAAGCCGAAGGGCATCCTGCACACGTCCGGTGGCTACCTCACGCAGGCGTCGTACACGCACAACTACGTGTTCGACCTCAAGCCGGACACCGACGTGTACTGGTGCACCGCGGACATCGGCTGGGTCACCGGCCACAGCTACATCGTCTACGGCCCGCTGTCGAACCGCGTGACGCAGGTCGTCTACGAAGGCACGCCGAACACCCCGAACGAGGGCCGGCACTGGGACATCGTGCAGAAGTACGGCGTCTCGATCTACTACACGGCGCCGACGCTGATCCGCACCTTCATGAAGTGGGGCGCGGACATCCCGGCCAAGTACGACCTGTCGTCGCTGCGCGTGCTGGGGTCGGTCGGCGAGCCGATCAACCCCGAGGCGTGGATCTGGTACCGCGAGAACGTCGGTGGCGGCAAGGCCCCGATCGTCGACACGTGGTGGCAGACCGAGACCGGCGCGATCATGATCTCGCCGCTGCCCGGCGTGATCTCGACCAAGCCCGGTTCGGCGCAGCGCCCGCTGCCCGGCATCGGCGCGAAGGTCGTGAACGACGAGGGCGTCGAGGTCCCGGCCGGTGGCGGTGGCTACCTGGTGCTGGACGAGCCGTGGCCGTCGATGCTGCGCGGCATCTGGGGCGACGAGGAGCGCTACCGCGACACGTACTGGTCGCGTTTCGGCGAGCAGGGCTTCTACTTCGCCGGTGACGGCGCGAAGTACGACGCGGACGGCGACATCTGGCTGCTCGGCCGCGTCGACGACGTGATGAACGTGTCCGGTCACCGCATCTCGACCACCGAGGTCGAGTCGGCGCTCGTCTCGCACCCGACCGTCGCCGAGGCCGCCGTCGTCGGCGCGTCCGACGAGACGACCGGCCAGGGCATCGTGGCGTTCGTGATCCTGCGCGGTGGCGCGGGTGCGGACGCCGGTGGCGCGGAGGCGATCAAGGCGCTGCGCGACCACGTGGCCAAGGAGATCGGCCCGATCGCGAAGCCGCGGCAGATCATGGTCGTGCCGGAGCTGCCGAAGACGCGCTCGGGCAAGATCATGCGCCGCCTGCTGCGCGACGTCGCGGAGAACCGCACGGTCGGCGACGTGACGACGCTGGCCGACTCGTCGGTCATGGACCTGATCTCCGCGGGTCTGCAGTCGGGCAAGGCAGAAGACTGATCCTGCTTCAAACGTGACGGGCGTCCTCACTCGAGGGCGCCCGTTCGCGTTAAGATCGCATCTAGGTGAGCCGGGAAGTCTGGTCGGCACGAGTATTCGTGTACCTGTCGACCGCCCTGGGAGCCCTGTGCCTCGCAAGATCGCTGACTTCGCCCGTTACCTGCGCACGGAGACCGTGGGCGGCACCGTGTTGCTCGCGGCCACGGCGGTCGCGCTGGTGTGGGCCAACTCGCCGCTCTCCCCCGCCTACTTCGGACTGCGCGACCTCCACCTCGGACCGTTGTCGGTCGGCGACTGGGCCAAGGACGGTCTGCTGGCGGTCTTCTTCTTCGTGGCGGGGCTGGAGCTGAAGCGCGAGCTCGTCGTCGGCGAACTGTCCAATGTGAAGGCGGCGATCCTGCCGATCATCGCGGCCGTCGGCGGCATGGTCGTGCCCGCGCTGATCGCGTTGACGATCGGCTGGGGGCAGCCGGGGATCGAACGGGCGTGGGCGATTCCCGTTGCGACGGACATCGCGTTCGCGCTCGGGGTGCTGGCGCTGACGGCGTCCGGGCTGCCGTCGAGCCTTCGGGTGTTCCTGCTGTCGCTGGCCGTCGTGGACGACCTGGGCGCGATCGTGCTGATCGCGATCCTGTTCACCGCCAAGTTCAACCTGCTCGCGGCGGGCGCGGTCGTGCTGCTGCTGGCGCTGTACTGGTTCCTGCAGCACAAGAGGATCACCAGCGCCTGGGTCTACGTGCCGATCGCGCTCGCGACCTGGTGGTTCATGCACGAGTCGGGCGTCCACGCCACGATCGCGGGCGTCGCGCTGGCGTTGCTGACGCGGGTGCGGCGCGACCCGTACGAGCAGGAGGCGCCGGCGGTCCGGCTGGAGCACCGGCTGCAGCCGTTCTCGGCCGGGGTGGCCGTGCCGGTGTTCGCGCTGTTCGCGGCAGGTGTGCCGGTGGGCGCGGAGGCGTTGGGCAAGCTCTTCTCGGACAAGATCGCTATCGGCGTGATGGCCGGGCTCATCGTCGGCAAGGTGATCGGGATCGTGGGGGCTTCGGCGCTCGCGGTGTGGTTCAAGATGGCGGTCTGGCCGTCCGGTGCGGGGCCGCGCGACATCGTGGCCGTGGCGACGCTGGGCGGGGTCGGGTTCACCGTCAGCCTGCTGATCGCGGAGCTGTCGCTGGCGGAACCCGAGACCGCGAAGGCCGCTGTGTTGCTCGCCTCGATGATCGCGTCGCTGCTCGCCGCGGTGTTGCTCATTCGTCGCAGCCGGGCTCATGGCACCATGTCCGGGTGACCACCAGGGAGCACATCGCGTCGATTCCGCTGACCGCAGACGACCCGACGGCCGAGGCGTCGATCGGCGGTCTTGTCCGTGATGCGACGGCCCACGTGTCGACCTTGGTCAGAGCAGAGGTCGAGCTCGCCAAGGGCGAGATCACTGCCGAGATCAAGAAGGGCGTGAAGGGCAGCGTCTTCTTCATCGTCGCGCTGACGATCCTCTGCTTCAGCCTGTTCTTCTTCTTCATGTTCCTCGGGTACGGGTTCTCCTCGTGGTTCGGCTGGTCCACGTGGCTGGGCTTCCTGCTCGTGTTCGCACTGATGATCGTGACGGCCGTCACCTTCGCGTTCCTCGGCTACCGCAAGGTCCGCAAGATCAGGGCGCCCGAGAAGTCGATCGCCGCCGCGAAGGACACCGTCGCGGCACTGACGCGCAGGGGCGACGACAACTGAGCCGCAAACCCGACCCGTCCGTCGTGCGGGTCGCGGGTCCGTGGACGCACCGCGACGTGTCGGCCAACGGCATCCGCCTGCACGTCGCCGAGCTCGGTGAGGGCCCGCTCGTGCTGCTGCTGCACGGGTTCCCCGAGTTCTGGTGGTCGTGGCGGCACCAGCTGACCGCACTGGCCGAGGCGGGCTATCGCGCCGTGGCCGTCGACCTGCGCGGCTACGGCGACTCGGACAAGCCTCCGCGCGGCTACGACGGCTTCACCCTCGCGGGTGATGTCGCGGGCCTGATCAAGGCACTCGGCGCCCAGCGCGCGCACCTCGTGGGTCACGCGTGGGGCGGCGCCACGGCGTGGACGGTCGGCGCCCTGCACCCGCGCGTGGTCTCGTCGATCTCCGTGCTGTCCGCACCGCACCCGCTGGTGACGCGCCGGACGTTCCGCAGGCATCCGCGGACGAACTCGCACGTGCTGCGCTTCCAGCTGCCGATCTACCCGGAGCGCTGGCTGACCGGCGAGAACGGCCTGCAGGTCGCCAAGCTGATCTCGGCGTGGTCCGGCCCGAAGTGGCGCTCGGCGCCCGAGTTCGACGAGGTCATCCGCCGCTGCCGGCAGGCCATGACGGTGCCGGGCGTGGCCCACAGCGCGCTGGAGTACTACCGCTGGGCCGTGCGCTCGCAGGTGCGCAGCGACGGCCGCCGGTTCGCCGAGGCCGTCGACAAGCCGATGCAGGTGCCGGTGCTGCAGATCCACGGCTCGCTGGACCCGATCGTGCTGGAGTCCGCGGCGCGCGACTCGCTGCCGTGGCTCGGGCCCGAGTCGGACTTCCGCTACCTGCCCGAGGTGGGGCACTTCCCGAACCAGGAAGCGCCGCACACCACGAGCAGGCTGATCACGGAGTTCCTGCAGAAACTGAGCTGAACGCCGCCCTCAGGGTTTCGGCGGGGTCGTCGGGCAGGTCGGCCGAACGCCAGGCGACGTAGCCGTCGGGCCTGACCAGCGATGCGCCCTTCGCGGACAGGCCGAAGATCTCCAGCCGCTCGACCCGTTCGTACCGCACGGCCAGACCTGCCGTCGCCTCCTCCCACTGCGGGTGGTCGGCGACGAGCACCCAGCCGCGCTGGAACAGGTCCAGAGTGGACTTCCCGGGCTCGGTCCACGCGTGCGGGGCGCGCGTGCCCGGCTGACCGTTCCACTGCTCGGGCAGCTGCGCGGGCGGCAGTTCCGGACCCGCGCCGAGCACCGCCGCCGAGCGGTACAGCACGCCGTAGTGCATCGCGTTGTTGTCGATCAGCGGCACGTCCTCCGGCTCGCCGTCGCGGTTGTGGCCGTCGTTGCGGGCGAAGATCTGCTGGTGGCAGAGGATGGCGACCGGGCGCCGTTCGGCGTCGTAGGTGTCCAGGAGGGACGGACGCGACTCGGCGCCGAGCACGGCCGCGAGCTTCCACGCGAGGTTGTGCGCGTCCTCGATGCCGACGTTCGCCCCGAACCCGCCGCGGCTCGGCGGCAGCGTGTGCGCGGCGTCGCCGGCGAGGAGGACCCGGCCCTTCGAGAACCGGTCGGCGACGGCGGCGGAGATCGTCCAGCGTCCGGTCGTGATGATCTCGATCTCCAGGTCGTCGCGGCCGATGGCCTGGACGATCTTCTCCCGCAGCTCGGGCTCGGTGTACTCGCGGTCGTCGAGCATCAGGACCCAGCGGCCGTCGCCGTAGGTGGTCAGGAAGCCGACGCCGTCGACGACGAACTGGCCGATGCCGTCCTTCAGGTACTCGTCGAGCGGCGCGCGGAACAGCACGCTGCGGGAGGTGTGCATGTAGCCGCGGCCGCTGCGGGTGATGCCGAGCGCCTCCCGAACCGGGCTGCGGTGGCCGTCGGCCGCGACCAGGTAGTCGGCGCGGATCTCGTACGGCTCGCCGTCGCCCTGCACGAGCGCCGTGACGCCCTCTTCGTCTTGCGTGAACTTCAGCATCCGGGTGCTCATGCGGATGTCCGCGCCGAGCTCGCGGGCCTTGTCGCGCAGCAGCGGTTCCATCCTGTCCTGGGCCACGCCGACGCCGGTCGACGGCGAGTACTCCGTGGCCGAGACCTCGGAGGGCGGCGTCCAGAAGGTCTCCTCGAACCGTTCACCGACGAGGCTCGCCACCCGGACCCGCCGGACGCCGAACCCCTTCGCCATCCGGCTCGGCGGCAGCTCGCCCTCCAGCCCGACGGCACGCAGCATCTCGCCCGTCCGCGCCGTGAAGCCGACCGCCCGCGGGTGTGGTGAGCTGCCCGGATGCTTCTCGACCAGCACCACGTCCACCCCGCGCCACGCCAGGAACAACGCGGCCGACGTTCCCGCCAGCCCTCCCCCGACCACCAACACCGAAGTCCTCATCGCATCCCCTCAATACGCCGTATCGTTCAATACACTGTATCTCGATGAGACGCTGTATTGTCCAGTCCGATGCCGAACGAAGCCGTGTGGGACCGCCCAGAGCCGCCCAGCAAGCCGTCCCCGACCCCGCTGAGCAGGGACCTGATCGTGGGCGCCGCGATCAGGCTCGCCGACGAGGGCGGGCTCGACGAGGTGTCGTTCCGCAAGGTCGCCGCCGCCCTGAACGCCGGTCCGATGCGCCTGTACGGCTACGTCGAGACCAAGGACGAGCTGCTCGACCTCATGGTCGACGAGGTCTACGGCGAGATCACGCCACCGGGGAAGTCAGCGGACTGGCGCGAGGGGCTGAGGCACGTCGCCCACGGCATCCGGGACGCGGCGAAGCGGCACGAGTGGTTCATCGACCTGCTCAGCAACCGCCCGCACCAGGGCCCGCACGCGCTCACGCACATGGAGACCACGCTCGCCGCGGTCCGGTTCGACGACATCGACCAGGTGCTCGACGTGGTCGGCGCGGTGATGGCGTACGTCTTCGGGGCCGTGCGCGGCGAGATCACCGAACTGCGTGCGGAACGCTCGTCCGGCCTGACCGAGGAGCAGTGGCAGCGGGCGTCCGGGCCGTACATGCAGCGGATGCTCGCCACCGGCCGGTTCCCGACGCTCGCCAGGGTCATGCACGAGTCCGTCGACCGCGACCCCGCGGTGAGGTTCGAGACCGGCCTCGGCTACGTCCTCGACGGCGTCGCGGCCCGCCACGGGCTCTAGCTGGCACACCCCTGGGTGGAGGCCCGGCGGGTCAGCGTCGGCGCCTTCTGCACCATCGCCTGCACCTGCTGGGCCGTGAGCACGAAGCCCGTCTCCGGGTCGTCGACCGCGGCACCGAAGACCACGCCCATCACCCTGCCGTTCGGGTCGACCAGCGGGCCACCCGAGTTGCCGGAGCGGACCTCGGCGCGGACGGTGTAGACGTCGCGGGTGACCGTCTGGGCGTCGTAGATGTCCGGGCCGCGCAGCAGCGGGATGCGCTCGCGCACGCGGGCCGGCGATGCCTTGTACGGGCCGTCGAGCGGGTAGCCGAGCACGATGCCGTCCTCGCCCGGCTGCACCTCGTCGCTGCGGAACTGCAGCGGCGTGGCCTCCAGGTCCGGCACCGCGAGCACGGCGATGTCGGTGCGCGGGTCGTAGGAGACGACCGTCGCGTCGAACTGGCCGCGGCCGACCTCGACCGTCACCTCGTTCGTGCCGGCGACGACGTGCGCGTTCGTCATGACCCGCTCGGGCGCGATGACGAACCCGGTGCCCTCGAGGGCTCGCGAGCACGACGGCGCACGGCCGCGGACCTTCAGCACCGACGCCTGCAGCCGCTTCGAGACCGGCGAGTCGGCGAGCTGGTTGTCCGGTGGTGCGGTGTCCTTCAGCGGCGTGCGGTTGAACGGGTCCATCGCCTGCGGGAAACCCGAGACGTCGAAGAGCTTCTGCAGGTCGCCGGACAGCACGCGGGCGGCCTGCGGCATGGTCTGGTCGACCTTGCCGAGGATCACCGACTGCTTGAGCGACGAGGTGAGGTCGGGAAGACCGACGACCGAGGTCAGCGGCAACGCGATCATCCACGCGACGATGAAGACGACGAAGCCCTGCACGATCGCGCCCAGCGCGTTGTCCGCGCCGCGCAACGGTGACGCGTTGACCCTCGCCTTGATCGTCCGGCCGATGTAGACGCCGATCGTCTCGCCCAGCGCCACGAGCAGCACGACGATGCCGACCGCGAACACGACCTTGGTGACGACGTTCTCGAACTGGGAGACGAGCAGCGGTGCGATCTGCGTGCCCAGGATCAGGCCGACGAGCACGCCGACGAACGCGGGCAGCGCGACGACCATGCCCTGCCTGGCCCCGGAGACCGCGGCGATCGCGGCAAGGCCCAGCACCAGCAGGTCAACCCAGTTCAACCCGAAACCTCCGCCTCACTGTGTAGCGCGCAACGCTAGTTCAAGGTCACGCACATCGGTCGCGTCCCACGGCTGTTCCCAGCCGCCGAGTGCGATCAGGCCGTTGATCAACCCCGCGGTGAAGCCCCACACCAGCATGCCCGGCGCGGAGAAGGCCGCTCCGACGTAACCCGCGGGGTGACGCACCCGGAACCTGTTGGCAGGATCGGCGAGATGCGCGACCGGCACCCGCGCGACCGCGGCGGTCTCCGCCAGGTCGACAGGTGCGACGGGGCTCGGCTGTTCCCAGTAGGCGAGCACGGGCGTGACCACGAACCCCGACACCGGCACGTACAGCTCCGGCAGCGTCGCAAGTGGTCTCACTCCTGACTCAAGTACACCGGTCTCCTCGTAAGCCTCGCGTAATGCCGTGCCCACCGGCCCGTCGTCCGTTTCGTCCTGTGCGCCGCCGGGGAACGCGACCTGGCCCGGATGTGAGCCCAGCGTGTCCGAGCGGCGCAGCAGCAGGACGTCCGGCCCGTGCTCCTCGGACTCGCCGAACAGCATGAGCACGGCCGCCTTGCGCACGCCGTCCTCCGGCGCCCGCGGGACCCGCATGAACGTGGTCGCGTCGATCTCCTCGGTGGCCTTGGCCAGGCGCAGCATCCAGTCGGGTGGCTCCACCGCCTCCGTCATCGAACCGCCTTCTCCACCTGTTCCGGTGCCGTGAAGTACGGCGGATCGGTGATCTGCCGGACCTGACCGTCCGCTGCTACGTAATACGTGGCGGGGAGCGTCATCGGCGCCTTGACTTGCTTGCGCAGCTCGTCGGCCGCGTCGTGAACGGACGGCAGCCGCACGCCGAGCCGGGCGAGCAGCTCCAGGCCGTCCGCCTCCCTGCTGTCCACGAGAACTGGGACGACCGGCACGGCACCTGGTTGCTTCGCGTAGGAATCCAGCACGGGCAGCTCCTCCTGGCACGGCTGGCACCAGGTCGCCCAGAAGTTGATCAGGACCGGGCCCTTCAGCGCGACGGCCGTCCGGGTGCCGTCACCGAGGCACGTCACCCCGATGCCGTCTTGTGCCCCCGGCACGCACGGCCGGAGCTGGGCCTGCGCGCGCAATGCGGCCATGTCCTGCGTCGGGCGGGTGGACGTGGGCGGCGGCCCCGGCGACTCGTCACGGGGCCACAGCGCCACGACACCCGCCACGCCGAGGACGAGCACGACGGCGAGCCAGCGCGTGCGGTTGTTCACCCCACCAGTTTGTCACCGGCTCGAACCCGCTCGGCGAGCTCGATCAGGTGGGGCTTCTCGTCACCCTTCACGAGCTTGGCCGCCTTGTCCGGATCTTCCGGGCCGAGACCGTACGACGGGCAGTCCTTCATCAGCAGACAGGCGCCACAAGCAGGGGTTTTGGCGTGGCAGACCCGGCGGCCGTGGAAGACGATCCAGTGCGAGGCCATGGTCCAGTCGCGCTTCTCGATCAGCTCGCCGACGGCGTGCTCGACCTTCACGGCGTCGTCGAGATCGGTCCAGCCCCATCGGCGCACGAGGCGACCGAAGTGGGTGTCGACTGTGAGCCCGGGCACATCGAACGCGTTGCCGAGAACCACGTTGGCCGTCTTGCGTCCTACACCGGGGAGCTTGACCAGCTCCTCCATCGTGTCCGGCACCACCCCGTCGTGCTGCTCCACAAGAGCGGCACCGAGACCGAGCAGAGACGTTGCCTTGTTCCGGAAGAAACCGGTGGGGCGGAGCATCTCTTCGAGTTCCGTCCGGTCGGCGCCGGCGTAGTCGGCGGCCGTCGGGTACTTCGCGAAGAGCGCGGGGGTGACCTCGTTGACCTTCTTGTCGGTGCACTGCGCGGACAGGATGACCGCCACGACGAGCTCGAGCGGAGTGGTGAAGTCCAGCTCGCAGTGCGCGTCGGGGTATCCCTCGGCCAGCACGCGGACCATGCGCCGGGCCCTTCGGGTCAGGCCGAGCTTGGTTTCCGGTTTCTTGGTTGCGGGCACTGATCCAGAGTAGTCAACACGCCGGAACCGACCCCTAGATCCGCACTCGAATCCCTCATGCGCCACACTTCGGAGCATCATGACTGCCTGGCTTGTGATCGTCGTTCCGATCGTGATCATGTTCTTCGCGCTCTTCATGGAGCGCGTTGAAGCGAAGCTCCGGCACGTTGCCGTGCAGGAGAACGAGGTCGAGGAGTTCCTGGAGTCCGCCAGGCCCGAAGAGGTCAAGGCGCTCTACGGACACGGCATCGGTCGCGCACTCGACATGTTCCGCCTCCGTCGCCGGGGCCGCGGTGGCGCGCGCAAGCGCGTCCGCTGACGGCCTGGTGCTGACGGCCACCCAAATGGCGTAGGCTGGCTCGTTGGGCTCTGGATCGAGCCAGTCGGGTTGTTCCTAGTAAGACGGCGAGCCGAGCGGCGATCCACAAGAGAGCCCTTAGACTGCAACGCAGTGATCGGCGGCACGGCGCTGACTCCACCAAAGATGGTGGTAGGCGTGCCGTCGCGTCGATTAGGAGGGACGAGGTGGACGAGACCCTGGCGCGAGCGGGCATCTTCCAAGGGGTGGACCCAGCAGCTGCAGAGGCGCTGGCGACGACCCTTGAGACGGTGGAGTTCCCGCGTGGCCATGTCATCTTCGCGGAGGGTGAGCCGGGCGATCGCCTGTACATCATCCAGTCCGGCAAGGTGAAGATCGGCCGCAAGTCGCCGGACGGCCGCGAGAACCTGTTGGGGATCTTCGGACCTTCCGACATGTTCGGCGAACTGTCCATTTTCGATCCCGGCCCCCGCACGTCGACAGCGACGACGGTGACCGAGGTGCGCGCGGTGTCCATGGACCGCCCCGCGCTCCGTCAGTGGATCACCAACAGGCCGGAGATCGCCGAGCAGCTGCTGAGGGCCCTGGCCCGCAGGCTGCGCCGGACGAACTCGATGCTGGCCGACCTGATCTTCACGGACGTGCCTGGCCGCGTCGCCAAGGCGTTGCTGCAGCTCGCGCAGCGCTTCGGCTCGCAGGAGGCCGGCCTGCTCCGCGTCACGCACGACCTGACGCAGGAGGAGATCGCCCAGTTCGTCGGCGCGTCCCGCGAGACCGTGAACAAGGCTCTCGCCGACTTCGCGCACCGCGGCTGGCTGCGGCTCGAAGGCAAGAGCGTGCTGATCCTGGACCCGGAGCGCCTCGCGCGCCGCGCCCGCTAGCACAGCAAGACCCGCACACCGCGACAGAGCTTTCGCGAGTTCGCGCTGGTCGTCCGTTCGCCTCTTCGTCGTGATTCGGCGAAGCCCAATCAGGGCGAAGCGGCGGGCGGATGACCAGCTACTCGGCGAACTCGCGCGGAGTCTGCGGAGCAGCGACCACGAACAAAGGACCGGGCGCCACCCCCGACGTGGCGCACCGGTCCTTTGTGGTGCACGGCCCATCCCCCGACGAACCGTGCTTTCCCTCCCTCTGGCGCGCAGGCCCCGACCCTCAGGCCAGAGGTTGGTCTCTCGGTCGATGAGTCAACTTTCGCACGTCAGCACCCCGACTGCTCAAGCCCTTTCACCCTCAAGGACCTCGGGTGTGGCTGATTCGTTGCATGTTTCACCCGGTCATCCCATTCCTGTGACCCAATCGCAACCATCGTGACCCTGCGCACCCGATCTGGTACATCCGTACCAACTTTGGCATACTGGTACACATGTCCCACTCCGCTCGTCTGTCCGACTACCGTGCTGCCCTGACGACCCCCGGCATGCGCGGCCCCGTGGTCGCGTCTCTGCTCGCCCGCCTGCCCATCGCGATGGTCGGGCTCTCGCTGCTGCTCTACGTCGAGCGCGCGACGGGGTCGTTCGCCGTGGCCGGCATGGTCTCGGCGGCGGCGCTGGTGGGCGTGGCGCTCGGGTCCGTCGTCCAGGGCCGGCTGATGGACCGCTTCGGTCCCACCCGCCCCCTGCTCTGGGTGGTCGGGCTGTTCGCCTTCTTCGTCACCGTCTCCGTGCTCGCCGTCGAGGCGGGCGCGTCGGTGTTCGTGCTGGTCCCGCTGGCCCTCGGCGTCGGCGCGACCGAGCCGATGGTGGGCTCGGCGTCGCGTGCGCTGTGGGAGCGGATGGTCCCGGCCGGCCCGACGCGGATGGCGGGCTACGCCTACGAGGCGATCAGCATGGAGGTCTTCTTCATCCTCGGACCGGGTCTCGCCGGTCTGCTGCTGGCCGCGCCGTGGGCGGGCACCGGTGTCGTCGTCGGCTCCGTGCTGATGGTCGTCGGCGCGCTGTGGTTCGCGTTCAACCCCGTCGTCCGCGCGTGGGGCCCGGTCGTGCAGGCGCCACGTCCGTTGCTCGGCGCGTTCGCCTACCCCGGCATGCGGACCGTGGCACTGGCCGCGCTCGGCTTCGGTGTGACGATCGGTTTCGTCGAGGTGGCCGTGCCGGCGTTCGCGAAGGCCGCGGGTCACGCCTCGATGGGTGGCCTGATGCTGTCGCTGTGGTCGATCAGCTCGGTGATCTTCGGTGTCCTCTACGGCATGCGCCCGTGGCCGCGCCCGATGCACCTGCGCCTGCCGGTGCTGCTGGGCGGCTTCGCTCTGCTGGCGTTCCTGCTCGCGATCCCGGCCACGCTGATCGGTCTCGCGGTGGCGCTGTTCCTCGTCGGCACGCTGATCACGCCGCAGTCGACCGCGCACTCCGCGGCGATCGAGCAGGTCACGCCGAACGGCATGGCCGCGGAGGCGTTCGGCTGGGTGATCACCTCGGTGACCGTCGGGCTCGCCATCGGCCAGGGCCTGTCCGGTCAGCTGATCGAGCACTTCGGCACGCGGCCGGCGTTCATCGCTTCAGGCGTCGCGGGCCTGCTGATCGCGCTGGCGGTCTGGCTGCTGCGCGGCACCGTGCAGCGCGGTGTGCCCGCTGAGGTGCCGGCGCGGTCCGAAATGGAGCTCGCCTCGCGCTGAGAGACGTGGAAGCGGAAGGCCGGCCTGGAGTGGGCCGGCCTTTCGCGTTGTCGGGCTGATGAGGGTGGAGGTGTGGGGCCGCACGAGATGCGTGCCCCCGCTAGGCCACCGAACGCATCGGCACCACGAGGTACGTGAGCTCGACGCCGTCTTCGAGCGGCGGCGACGTCAGCACCGTCGAGCGCAGGCCGTCCTGGATCTTCAGCTCGATCCGCCGGCCGGCGAACGCCTTCAGCGCGTCCGCGAGGTAGCGGGCCTGGAACGTCTTGGTCAGCCGGTCCCCCTCGACCGTGGCCTTGACGAACTCCTCCGACTCGCCCTGCTGCGGGTCGCTGCCCTTGACCCTGAGCTCCGAGTCCTCGACCTGAAGGGTCACGGCCTGGTGCGGGCCGCCGTAGGGCGTGGCTCTGCGGACGGCGCGCGCCAACGCGTCGGCGTCCACGAGCACCGTGCTGTCGATGACTGCCTCCAGGAGTCGGCGCGCCCGGTCGTCCGGGAACGGAGCGGCCAGAAGTGCGGTGGAGATCGAGTTGGTGCCCCAGGCGAGGCCGATCCGGTCCTCGTTCGCGTGCAGGGCGACACGGCCTTCGGCCTGCCGGGCTGCCTCGACGAGCGCCTTCGCAGGTACCAACAGGTCGAGGTGACCTCGTTGTTCCCACGGAAGTGTGGCGTAGGCCATGCGGTAGCGGTCCGTGGCCATGACGTGCAGCTTCTGCTCGTCCGACTGGATCCTGATGCCGGTGAAGATGGGCAGCGCGTCGTCCTTGCTCGCGGCCCCCGCCACCGCCGCGACCAGCCTGAGCGTCGCCGCGTCGACGTGCCCCCGCAGCGGCGGCAGCTCCGGAACGCCGGGGTGGTGGTCGAGGTCGAGCAGCGGGATCGCGAACCGCGAGTTCGGCGTGCGGATCGCGAGCCGCTGGCCCTCGACCTTGAGCCGCACCTGCGGGTCGTCGAGCGCCTGGAGGGTCGCGGCCAGCGGCTTCGCCGGCACGAGCACCTCGCCCTCGGTGTGCACCGTCGCGTGCACCGTCAGCCGCACGCCGTGTTCCTGGTCGCTGCCCGCGATCTCGACGTCCGTGCCCGCGCGGAGCCGGACGCCGGCCAGCACCGGGTCGAACACCCTCGTCGGCAGCAGCCGCGCCACCTCGGCGGCGGCACCGGCGAGCTCGGCTGTCGTGGCGGTGAGGTCCATGTCCTGGACGCTAGCGGGCACCCCTGACAATTTCGGACGGGAGCTCAGCCGCCGAGACGCGCCTGGGCCGCCCTGAGTGCGACCCGCGTCGACTCGGCCAGCGCCGGGTCCCCGCCCTCACGCAGGTCCAGCGCCCGCTGGAAGTGAGCACGGGCCTCCTCGAACCGGCCCTCGTCGAAGTAGCACTTCCCCCAGTGCTGGTGCACGAAGTCGGCGATCTCGCCGCTGTCCGCGCACCGGGCGAACTCCGCGTGCGCCTCGGCGAACCTGCCCTGCCACTGGTGCACGTGCGCGAGCCTCAGCCGTGAGGCGGTCGAGGGACGCAGCTCCAACGCCGTGGTGAGTGCCTGCTCGGCCAGGTCGAGCCGGCCGAGCATGCGCGCGGCCACCCCGATCTGCGTCCACGCCTCGTACTCGTCCGGGACCTCACGCAGCGTCTCGGGGTCGATCGTGAACCTCACGCACCCGCCTTGCTCCGGGCCAGGTCGATGATCCGCTGCAGGTGCAGCCCCCGCCGCACGTCGCACTCGTGCGAGGTGGTCCCGCTGTGCACCATCGCCACGAAGTCGTCGAGCAGGTTCGTGAAGCACTCCGACGCCGGGGTGTCCCGGTTCGTCAGGGTGCGGTGGCCCTCGGTGCCGAAGACGGTGAAGTCCGCGAACGGCGGCTGCACCGGCAGCGAGAGGCAGAGCGAGACGGTGCTGGTGGCGCCGCCCTCGTGCTGCAGGATCAGCTGCCACAGGCCGGTGTCGGTGACGTTCGCGGCCAGCACGTCGGTGATCTCGCCCAGGGCCGCGTCGAGCAGGTCGAACGCATGCGGGCCCACGTCGTCCAGCGCGCCCTTGTCGTGGCGCCACGGGGAGTTCGAGAACGGGCCGTCGAGCAGGGCGCCGGAGATCCAGCGGCTGTCCGCGCCCGTCCAGCCGCCGGTGCGGCGCAGCTGGGCCAGCATCTCCTTGGTCTCCGGGGCGTAGCGGCGGGTCAGGACCACCAGGGACGCGACGCCCGCCTCCGCGACGGCGTCGGCCAGTTCCGACGCCACCTCGGCGGACTCCGCGATCGGCTTCTCCAGGACGACGTGCTTGCCCGCCCTGGCCGCCTCGATCGCCATCGGCCCCTGCACGCCCGGCGGCACGCAGAACGCCACGGCGTCCACAGTGGACAGCATCGCGGCGTAGTCCTCGAACGGCTCCGCGCCGAACGAACCGGCGAGCTCGGCGGCCGCTTCGGGGCGGCGCGCCCACACGCCGGTCAGCCTGGTGCCGGGGTGGTTCGCGACTCCGGGAGCGTGGATCATCCGGGCCCACGGGCCGGCACCGACCAGTCCTACGCGCAGCTGTTCTTCCACTGGTCCATCCTGCCTCAGGAGTAACTGGCCTTGGGCACGAAGATCTCGCCGCCCTTGTCGAACTTCAGGCGCACGCCGGCGTCGGAGGTCTCCCGCTGCGGCTCGTGACCCCACCCGCCGGGCACCGTCACGACGTAGCCGCGGTCCGGTGTCGGACCGAGCCAGACCTCGTAGTGGGTGCCGCCCACGAGCCGGTCGACCTTCTTCACGTACATGCCCGGCGCCTCGGTGGTCGGAGCGACGCTGCTCACCGTCGTGGTGTCGGGCACGAACATCACCACGCCCGCCACCGCGGTGAGGCCTGTGCCCATGACGGCACCGAGCAGGAACAGCAGGATCTTCACCAAGCAGCCGGAGACGTTCGTCGCCATCACACCATCCTCGGGTAAGCGCGGTCGTACGCTCGGAGAATGCCCGACGACATGACCTTGCCGGGGAACCTGGTACCCGCGAAGCCGGTCTCCCAACCCGCGCAGGCACGGGACGCCGTCACCGTGGTCCTGCTCCGCGACGGCGCCGAGGGTCTCGAGGCCTTCCTGCTGCGCCGCGTGAAGGGCATGGCGTTCGCGGGTGGCATGAGCGTCTTCCCCGGTGGGGGCGTCGACCGGCGCGACGCCGACACGTCCGTCGCGTGGACCGGTCCGCCGCCGGAGTGGTGGGCGGAGATCTTCTGCGTCGACGCGGGCACGGCCCGTGCGTTCGTGTGCGCCGCCGTGCGCGAGACGTTCGAGGAGTCCGGCGTCCTGCTCGCGGGGCCCGACCCCACGTCGGTCGTCGCGGACACGGCGAAGTACTCCCGGGCCCGGCAGCAGCTCGTCGACCGCGAGCTCTCGCTGGCCCAGTTCCTCGCGGCCAACGACCTCGTCCTGCGCGCGGACCTCCTGCGACCGTGGGCGAACTGGGTGACGCCGTACGAGGAGCCCCGCCGCTACGACACCCGCTTCTTCGTCGCCGCGCTCCCGCACGGCCAGAACGCGGACGGCGAGACGACCGAGGCGTCCGACGCGGCCTGGCAGAGGCCTTCGGACGCCATCGCGGACGCGCAGGAGGGCCGCCGCATGCTCATGCCGCCCACCTGGCGCACCCTCGACGAGGTGGGCGCGCTGGGCAGCGTCGAGAAGGTCATGGCCGAGGAGCGCAGCGTCGAGAAGATCATCCCCAAGCTGGTCCGCGACGGCGACGTCATCCGGGTGGTGTTCCAGTGAGCGGCTCCCCGCTGATCGGCGCCCGCGCGGAGCACCCGCGCTACGGCGAGCTCCGCCAGGTCACGCCGCACGCCGCCGTGCTGCTCGCGGACAACCCGTCCCCGATGACGCTCGACGGCACCAACACGTGGCTGCTCAAGGCCCCGGACGCGACGTCGTACGTCGTCGTCGACCCCGGCCCGCTCGACGAGGCCCACCTGAAGCGCGTCGCGGCGATCGGCCCGGTCTCGGAGATCCTGCTGACCCACGGCCATCCCGACCACTCCGAGGGCGCCAGGGAGTTCGCGGAACTCGTGAAGGCCCCGGTGCGCGCGCTCGACCCGACGTTCACGCACGGCTCGGAAGGCCTCACGGACGGCGCCGTCATCACCAGCTCCGGCCTGGAGCTCCGCGTCCTGGGCACGCCCGGTCACACCAGCGACTCGCTGTGCTTCGTGATCGACGGTGAGGCCGTGCTGACCGGCGACACCGTTCTGGGCCGCGGCACGACGATCGTCGCCCACCCGGACGGAAGGCTCGGCGACTACTTCGAGTCGCTGAAGCTGCTGGCCGAGCTGCCGGAGGGCACCGCGGTGCTGCCCGGCCACGGCCCTGAGCTCACCGACGCCGGCGAAGCCGCGCGGAGGTACCTCGCGCACCGCACGCAACGGCTGGACCAGGTGCGCGAGGCCGTCGACCGGCTCGGCGGCGCACCTACCCCGCGCCAGGTCGTCGAGGTCGTCTACAAGGACGTCGACAGGGTGCTGTGGCCCGCCGCCGAGTGGTCGGTGCGGGCCCAGCTGGAGTACCTGCGGACCGGTTACTGAGGCTGGTGGCCGTTGTTCGAGGCCCCGAACGCCGACTGACGCGACGACGAGCGGTCGATCTGCCAGCGGCCGCTGTCGGCCCCCGGTGACCCGGTCTGTTCCCGCTGCGCCAGCTCCTCGTGCAGCTGCTGCAGCAGGGCCCGCTCGCGCTCGCTGAGGTTCGCGTCCACGGAGGACGGTTCACCGGCCGGCTCGGCGAGAGCGGCCTGCAGGGCCGCCAGCTCGTCGGGCTTGAGCTCGGTGGTGATCTCGGCGCGGTTGATCGGCACGGGCTCGGGCAGCGTCTCGATCTCGGGCTCCGCCGAGGCCATCGGGATGCGCTTGACGGGCTTGGGCGGGAAGGGCTGCGAGCCCTCCAGCGCCGTCGGTGTGGAACGTGTGCGTCGTGAGCCGGTCTCTTCCAGTTGCTCCGGCGCCGGTGTCGGCTCGGCCACCGGCGCCGGAGCCGGAAGCTCCTCGGCAGGCTGGTCGAACCAGGCTTGCTGCTGCGCCACGTGGTCGGCCATCGACGGCGAGGCCGGGGCACCGGAGATCGGCACCGCGCGCGACGACGTCACGGCGGAGGCGTGGTAGTCGCTGAGCTGCACGCCGGTCGTCATGACCTCGACGGCGGCACGGACGCCCGCCTTGCGCAGCACGGAGTCGACCCGGTAGGCGGTCGCGGGCGCGAAGCCCTGCGGACCGATGTCCACGAGCACGACCCGCTGCGGCAGCGGACCCGGCGTGGAGCCCGTCGGCGACGAACGCCAGACGCACCGCACCGAGCGGATGTCCGGCAGCACCGACACCGCGCGGGACAGGTCCGCGGCGATGTCCGAGGCCGGGTCGGTCTCGGAGGTGAAGCGGTGCCGGATGAACGGCAGCATCTCGACCACCGGCAGGCGGTCGGTCAGCGACGCGTCCGAGCGGACCTCGTGGAGGATCCACGTGATGGCGGCGCGCTCGTCCGGCAGCACCGGGATGCTGCCGGCGAGGAGCGTGCCGACGAGCAGTTCGATCGAGCGGTCCAGTTCTCCGACCGCGAGGAACTCGCGGGCCTGCGACAGAGCGGCGTCGTCCACGCGCCCGGCCATCGACAGCAGGAGATCGTGGAGACGGAC
This sequence comes from Lentzea sp. NPDC055074, assembly GCF_053608005.1. Classification (NCBI taxonomy): domain Bacteria; kingdom Bacillati; phylum Actinomycetota; class Actinomycetes; order Pseudonocardiales; family Pseudonocardiaceae; genus Lentzea; species Lentzea sp. NPDC055074. The sequence continues at coordinate 49,779 of NZ_JBSGUQ010000024.1, read as the reverse complement.
CGGCAGGCCGACACCGTCGTTCGTCACGTCAGTTCTCCTTAGCTCAGCACCAGGTGCTGATCGGACTCGGCGCCGGCGCACACCAGCTCCGATGCCGCCAGCGCCGCCCGGTGGTAGGGCGGCAGGTCCATGCCGGACGACACGACCTCGACACACGGGTCGTGCTCGCCCAACGCCCGCAGAACGCGCTGCAGCTCGCCGGTCAGCCGGGCGTGGCCGGTGCTGGCCGCCACCAGCAGGGCGCGGTTGATCCCCTCGGGACCGATGCGCCAGCAGGAGCGAACTTCACCGACCCCGTGCCGGCCTCGCAGCGTGGCACCGAGGACGACGGTCGCGGAATCTCCCATCGGCACCCGATCGGGTGATTCCGGGGAAAAGGTGTAGTCGGTGGCAGGCAGTTCGTCCAGTCCTTTGACCGAACTGAGGTAACCGGGTTCCGCCCCGTAGGGCACCAGCGCGTCCTGCAAAAGACGGATCTCGTGATCCGTCAGTGGGATGCGTCCGTGCAGAAGGGTGCGCGGCAACGAGCGCGCGAGCACCGCGTACGCGTCCGAGGCGGCCCAGTCCCGATACCGCCACAGCAGGTCGTCCGGAAGGCGTCCGGCGAGCCGCAGCAGCAGTTCGTGGCACGTGTCCGACATGTCACACCCTTCAGCAGAACCCGGGACGACGACCGGGAACTCAGACCTCGACGATCAGTTCGATCTCCACCGGAGCGCCGATCGGCAGCTCGGCCACGCCCACGGCGGACCGGGCGTGCTTGCCCTCGTCACCGAAGATCTCGCCGAGCAGCTCCGAGGCGCCGTTGATGACGCCCGGCTGACCGGTGAAGCCCTCGGCGGAGGCCACGAACCCGACAACTTTCACGACTCGCTTGATCGAGTCAATCCCCACGAGCGCATGCACGGCCGCGAGAGCGTTGAGGATGCACGTCGCGGCGTACTGCTTGGCCTCCTCGGGGGAGACGTCGGCGCCGACCTTGCCGGTGGCGGGCAGCTTGCCCTCCACGAACGGCAGCTGGCCGGACGTGAACACCCACGGGCCGCTCTGCGTGGCGGGCACGTAGGCGGCGAGCGGGGCGGCGACGCCGGGCAGCTCGATGCCGAGCTCCTTCAGGCGCTCGCTCCAGGTGCTCATGCCTTCACTCGCTTCAGATACGCGACGTGCTGCTCACCGGTCGGGTTCGTCAGCACCGTGACCAGCTCCCAGCCGTCCTCGCCCCACTGGTCGAGGATCTGCTTCGTGGCGTGGATCAACAACGGCACGGTCGCGTACTCCCACTTCGTCATGCGCGGAGCCTAACTTGCCACCCGAGCGGAGCCTGCGCGGTTCCGCGGGTTGGAGCTACCTTGATCACATGGAGACCTGGCGGATCGTCGCCACCGGCCTGTTCGCGGTGGGCGGGCTGGTCATGGTGCTCGTCGCCATGGCTCAGGTACGTGATCGCAAGCACAGCCGGCGCACCCAGGTCCTGCAGGCCGGGTTGATCGGACTGGTGGTCGTGGTCATCCTCACGGCGAGCATCGCGCTGTGGCTCCCGTCGGTCGTGGCCTGGGCGCTGGTCGCCGCAACCGCCATGGCCGTTCTCTTCCTCACCATGGTGGATTGACCGACCGATCCACGTTCGACCGATTTCACACATAGTCTGGACGTGTGACGTCGTGGACCGAGGAGCTGACCCGAGCCCGTCTGCACGTGGTCTCCGGCAAGGGCGGCACGGGCAAGACGACAGTCGCGGCCGCGCTGGCGCTGGCCCTGGCCACCGGTGGCCGCCGGGTGCTGCTGGTCGAGGTCGAGGGCAGGCAGGGCATCGCCCAGCTCTTCGACCGGGCCCCGCTGCCGTACTCGGAGGAACGGATCGCGTCCGCGCCGGGCGGCGGTGAGGTGCACGCGCTCGCGGTCGACGCGGAGGCCGCGCTCCTCGAGTACCTGGCGATGTTCTACAACCTGGGCTTCGCGGGCCGCACGCTGCGCAAGATGGGCGCGATCGAGTTCGCGACCACGCTCGCGCCCGGCCTGCGCGACGTCCTGCTGACCGGCAAGGTCAAGGAGTGCGTGAACCGCACCGGGCCGGACGGCCGCCACCTCTACGACGCCGTCGTGCTGGACGCGCCGCCCACCGGGCGCGTGGTCAAGTTCCTCGACGTCACCAAGGCCATGGCCGACCTCGCGAAGGTCGGGCCGATCAAGGGGCAGAGCGAGGGCGTCGTGCGGCTGCTGCACTCCGGCGACACGGCGGTGCACCTGGTCGCGCTGCTGGAGGAGATGCCGGTGCGCGAGACCCTGGACGCCGTCGTCGACCTGGACGGCGCCGACCTGCGTCCGGGCGCGGTGCTGGTGAACCGGGTCCAGCCGGCGCGGCTGCCCGCCCGGTCGCTGCCGGTCGCCGCCGAGGGCAGGCTCGACGAGTCGCGGGTGCGCGCGGGGCTGAAGACCGCCGGGCTCGACCTCGACGAGTTCACGCTCGAGGGTTTGGTCGACGAGACGGTGGAGCACGCCATCAGGGTGCGGTCACAACAAGAGGCCAAGGAACTGCTCGGCGAGTCGGACCTGCCGACGCTGGAACTGCCCGACCTGACGGACGGGGTGGACGTGGCCGCGCTGTACGAGCTGGCCGAGGCGCTGGTCGCGGCGGGGGTCCGATGAACAAGCTCGAGTTCGACCCGCTTCTCGACGACCTGGAGACGCGCGTCCTGGTGTGCTGCGGCTCCGGCGGCGTGGGCAAGACGACGACGGCGGCGGCGCTGGCGTTGCGCGCGGCCGAGCGCGGCAGGCGCGTGGTCGTGCTGACGATCGACCCGGCCCGGCGCCTCGCCCAGTCGCTGGGCCTGCGGGAGCTGGACAACCACCCGCGCGAGGTGGTCGTGGACGGCTTCGAGCCCAAGGGCGAGCTGTTCGCGATGATGCTGGACATGCGCCGCACGTTCGACGACATGGTGCTGACCCACGCGGGCCGCGACCGGGCCGACCAGATCCTGTCGAACCCCTTCTACCAGACCATTTCCTCGTCGTTCTCCGGCACGCAGGAGTACATGGCGATGGAGAAGCTGGGCCAGCTGGTGGCGCAGGACGAGTGGGACCTGATCATCGTCGACACCCCGCCGTCGCGGTCGGCGCTCGACTTCCTGGACGCGCCGCAGCGGCTCTCGACGGTGCTCGACGGGCGGTTCATCAGGATGCTGTCGGCACCCGCGCGTGCTTCCGGCCGAGGGCTCCTCAAGATCGTTGGAACCGGTTTCAGCCTTTTCACGCGCGCCGTCTCGACGATCGTCGGCGGCCAGCTGTTGCAGGACGCGTCGACTTTTGTCCAGGCTTTCGACAGCATGTTCGGTGGATTCCGCGAGCGCGCCCAGCGCACGTACGAACTGCTCCGCTCGCCCGGGACCGGTTTCGTGGTGGTCGCGGCGGCGGAACCGGACGCGTTGCGCGAGGCGAGCTATTTCGTGGAGCGGCTCAGCGCCGAGAAGATGCCGTTGTGCGGGCTCGTCGCGAACAGGACGCACCCCGTGCTGGCGGCGGACCTGCCCGCGGCGAAGGCGCTGGCCGCAGCGGACGACCTCGACCGCTCCGGTGACGCGCCGCTCGCCGCGGCAGTGCTCCGGCTGCACGCGGACCGGGTGGCAGTCGCCGATCGTGAGAAGCGGCTGCTGGCCCGGTTCACGCGTGCCCACCCCGGCGTCTCGCTGGTCGGCGTGCCCGCATTGCCTGCTGACGTGCACGACCTCGACGGCCTACGGGAGATAGGTCGCCGCCTCGCCGGCGAGTAGACGCTTTGAGCGCCTAGCTGACCCTCGTGTCCTCGACGTGCTCTTGACGTGCGTTGTCGAGCAGTTCGAGCCATGAGTCGACGTCCGGACGGCGGCGCAGCAGAGCACGGCGTTCGCGCTCGGTCATGCCTCCCCAGACCCCGAACTCGATCTTGTTGTCGAGCGCTTCGGCCAGGCATTCCATGCGCACCGGGCAACCCAGGCACACGAGCTTCGCCTTGCGCTGCTCCGCACCTCGGACGAAGAGCTGATCCGGCTCTTCGTCACGGCACGAAGCGTTGATACGCCAATCCCCCTGGTTCATATCCCCCACTCCTCAGTGCTGTCCAAATGTGGAAATCCGCCACACCCCTGCCACGGATGCCGTAGCGTTCGAGCTACGGCTGCATTCCTTGGACGTTGACGGACTGTAGTGCCGTTCGGTTCCCTGTCCAAGCCTGGGTCACCCGACTGTTACCTGTCGTGCGTATGTCTACTCATGCTGAGTAACGACACTTACTGATCACCTTCACCCGTTCGTGTACGGCGTACGCTGAGCCGCGTGCGAGTCAGGAATGGCGTGCTCAAGATGCTCGGCCTGTGCCTGCTGGCTGGGGTTCTCCTCGCCGGCATGCTGTTCCCAGTCGTGGGCGCGACAGGTCTCGTCTCGAACAGAGCCAGCGACACTGTGGACAGCATCTCGGCCGACCTCGTGACGACGGATCCTCCGTTGATCACCACGGTCACGGACAAGGAAGGCGCCCCGATCGCCTACCTGTTCGACCAGTACAGAGTGCTGACACCTCCCGAGAAGATCTCGCCGACCATGAAGGCGGCGCTGATCTCGGTCGAGGACCGCCGGTTCTACGAGCACCAGGGCGTGGACTGGAAGGGCACGATCCGTGCCGGCCTGACGAACCAGGTCAGCGGCTCGGTGTCGCAGGGCGCGTCGACGCTGACCCAGCAGTACGTCAAGAACTACCTGGTCCACGTGGTCGCGCGGAACAACAAGCTCGAGCAGGCCAAGGCCCAGGAGCAGACGATCGCGCGCAAGATGCGCGAGGCGCGGATCTCGTTGCAGCTCGAGCGCAAGCTCGGCAAGGAGGAGATCCTCGCCCGGTACCTGAACGTCGTTCCTTTTGGTTCGACCATTTACGGCATCGCGGCGGCGGCCCAGGCTTACTTCAACACGACTCCGGACAAGTTGACGGTTCCGCAGGCCGCGATGCTCGCGGGAATGGTGAACAGTCCGTCAGCGCTCGACCCCGAAGCGTATCCGGACAAAGCTTTGGACCGGCGCAACAAAGTGATCGACAGGATGGTCGAGAACGACAAGCTGTCGCGCGACGCGGGTGAGGCGGCGAAGAAGGAAGGGCTGGGTCTCGCGACTCCGGTCCGCACTCCGCCGAACGGTTGTGTGGGCGCCGGCCCGGAAAACGGTTTCTTCTGCTCGTACGTCGTGAACTACCTGCAGCGCGCGGGTTTCAGCGAGGAACAGCTGCGCACCGGTGGCTACACCATTCAGACCACATTGGACAGAGCAGCCACCCAGCAGGCGAAGCAGGCGGCCGAGGCGGGCGTCGGCAAGAACACCGACGGCATCGCGAACACCATGGCGATCGTCAAGCCCGGCAAGGAGCGCCACGACGTGCTGGCGCTGGTCGCGAACCGCGACTACGGCCTGAAGTCCGACCTGCGCCAGACGACGTACGACCTGCCCAGCGGCGTGGAGAACAAGTTCGGCGCGGGCTCGGTCTACAAGGTCTTCACGGCCGCGGCGGCGCTGGAGAAGGGCCTCGGCATCGAGAACGTCATCCCGACGCCGACCTCGCACACGTCCAGGGTCTTCAAGGGTGGCGCCCAGCGCTGCCCGAGCACCGGTGAGCCCGGCACCCGCTGGTACTGCCTGTCGAACTTCGACTCGAGCTACCCGTCGTCGATGACGCTGCAGCAGGCCCTCGCGACGTCGCCGAACACCGGCTTCGTGATCCTCGAGGAACAGACCGGCATGGACGCCGTGGTCGACATGGCCTCGCGCCTCGGCATGCGCGAGACGATGGCGACGAACCTGCAGGGCACGCGGCCCGACCCGAAGGCCAAGGACAAGCAGAACCGCATCTCGCAGACGGAGTTCTACAAGCAGAACGGCGGCAACGCGTCGTTCACGCTCTCCCCGGCGCCGGTGTCCACTCTGGAGCTGGCGAACGTCGCGGCGACCATCGTGAGCGGCGGCAAGTGGTGCCCGCCCACGCCGATCGCGAAGGTGCTCGACCGCAACGGCAAGGGCGTCCCGGTGAACGAGGCGCCGTGCGAGCAGGTCGTCGCCGAGGGCCTCGCGAACGGCCTCGCCGTCGGCATGAGCAAGGACGACGTCGGCAACGGCACCGCCGCGGCCGCCGCCCGCGCCGCCAAGTGGACCCGCCCGATGATCGCCAAGACGGGCACCACCGAGGAGTACAAGTCGGCGGCGTTCATCGGCGCGACCCCGGACTTCGCGGGCGCGGTGCAGACGTTCAACGACGGCACCTCGCCCCGCCCGATCTGCGTGACCGGCACACCGAGGCTGTGCCCCGGCGGCAACATCTTCGGCGGCACGATCCCGGCCAAGACGTGGTTCGAGACGATGACGAAGATGCACGGCGGCATGCCCGTGTCCGCGCTGCCGCAGGTGGAGCAGCGCTACCTCAAGGGCGGCCGCGAGATCCAGGTGCCGGACGTCGTCGGCAAGCAGGTCAACGACGCCACGCGGATCCTGGACCAGGCCGGCTACAAGGTGAGCCAGCAGACGGTGAACTCGGAGCAGCCGAAGGGCACCGTCGTGAGCCAGTCGCCGCGCGGGAACGCGTTGCGCGGCACGGTGATCACGCTGTCGGTGAGCTCGGGGTACGTGCCGCCGCCGGTCGCGTCGGAGCCCCCGGCCCAGCCGCCGCCCAGCCCCGGCGACCCGAACCAGCCCCCGCCGGTGACGCTGCCGACCGAACCGAACCGCTAGCCCAGCATCGCTTTGAGTCGCTCGACGCTCACGTCGACGTGAGCACGGATCTCGGCGACCGCCCTGTCGCGGTCGCCGAGACGGACGGCGTCGAGGATGGCCCGGTGCTCGGCGATCACCTCGTCCGGTGTCTCCTGCTTCGAGAGCACCGTGAGGTAGAAGCGCAGCTCCTTGGTCAGCGAGGCGAAGAACTCGTCGAGCCGGGTGCTGTCGAGCAGCGCGACGATCGCCTGGTGGAAGGCGAGGTCGCGGTCGACGATCTCGCGCGGGTCGTTCCGGGCGGCGTCGACGAGCGCGTCGAACGCCTCGGTGATCTTCTCCAGCTGCTCCGGGCGCGGGGTGCGGGCCAGCGCGGCGGTCTCCAGGCGTTCGCGGGCGGTGTAGAGCGCCTCGATCTTCTCGGGTGTGGGCGCGATGACGACGGCGCCGCGGTTGACCTCGTAGCGCACGAGGCCGGTCAGCTCCAGGATGCGGACGGCCTCGCGGATGGTGTTGCGCGCGACGCCCAACTCGGCCGCGATCGCGCTCTCCCTGAGCCTGTCACCAGGGCCGAAGGCACCCGCCATGATCCGTTCGGAGAGGCCGTCGGCGAGCTGCTGGGCCGTGGTGGTGCGGCGCACTTCGAGACCGTCGAGGGCTGACATGAGGCCAGTTTACTCAGTTGCCCTACAGTTGAACTGTACTACAGTTTGCTGTCATGGACCTGACGACGTTCAAGGCGCTCAGCTTCGACTGCTACGGCACGCTCATCGACTGGGAGACCGGGATCGCCGCGGTGCTCTCGCCGTGGGCACGGGACGCGGGGCTGTCGCTGTCCGACGAAGAGCTGCTGCTCGCGTACGGCAAGCAGGAGGCGGCCGCACAGGCCGCGACGCCGTCCGCGCTGTACCCGGACCTGCTGGCTGCCGCGTTCCGGCTCATGGGATCCGCACTCGGGCGCGAAGTGAGCGACGAGTGGGCGCACCGGCTGGGCGACTCGGTGCCGGACTGGCCGGCGTTCCCCGACTCCGCGGACGCGTTGGCGCGCCTGGCTTCTCGTTACAAGCTGATCATCCTGTCCAACGTGCACCGGGCCGGGTTCGCGGGCAGCAACCGGCAGCTGCGCGGGGACTTCGCGGCGATCATCACCGCGGAGGACGTCGGCGCGTACAAGCCGGCCGAGAACCACTTCCGGGCACTGGATCGCGAGTTGGACTCTCTGGGCGTGGAGCGGTCGGAACTGCTGCACGTGGCGCAGAGCCTGTTCCACGACCACGTTCCGGCGAAGCGGGAGGGCCTGCCGTCCGTGTGGATCAACCGGCGGCACGACCGGCCGGGCTGGGGCGCGACGCCGGAGCCGTCCGGCGACTACAGCTACGACCTGGAGTTCGGGTCGATGGGCGAGTTCGCGGACGCGGTCGACAAGGCGTTCTGAGCTGGGGTGCCGCAGCGGTTGCTCCGCCGCTGCGGCACGGTCGTTCAGCCGGCCAGCTTGGCCTTCACCGCGGCGGCCACCCGGCCACCCTCGGCGCGCCCGGCGACCTCGGCGTTGACGGCCTTCATGACCTGGCCCATCTGCTTCTGCCCCGGCGCCTCGCCGAGCTGAACGGCGACGGCGTCGTACGCCTTGTCCACAATGGACGCCAGCTCCGCGTCGTCGAGCTGCTTGGGCAGGTAGGTCTCCAGCACCGCGAGCTCCTGGCGCTCCAGCTCGGCCTTCTCGGCCCGCCCGGCACCGTCGAAGGCCTCCGCGGCCTCCTTGCGCTTCTTCGCCTCGCGCGAGAGGACCTTCACGACCTCGTCGTCGGTGAGCTCGCGGGCCTGCTTGCCCGAGACCTCCTCGTTCGTGACGGCCGTCAGCGCCATCCTCAGCGCGCCGGCCGTGACGGTCTCCCGTGCCTTCATCGCGACAGTCAGGTCGTTCTTCAGCCGCGTCTTCAAGTCCGCCATGGCGCAGAACGGTACCGCCCGCCGGATGCCGCGCCGATCGAGTTAACGCCCTTCCGTACCCTTGACGCGTGAACAAGCTGGGCCGCGCCCTCCTCGCCACGACCGCTCTCGGCGCCGCGACCGTCGCGTACGCGGCGGGAATCGAGAGAAGGCACTGGACCCTGCGCACCGCGACGGTGCCGGTCCTGTCCCCCGGAGCCAAGCCGATCCGGGTGTTGCACATCTCAGACCTGCACATGACGCCGAACCAGGTGTCGAAGCAGCGCTGGGTCGCCGCCCTGGCCGACCTGAACCCGGACTTCGTGGTCAACACGGGCGACAACCTCGCGCACAAGGACGCCGTGCCCGGCACGTTGCGCGCGCTCGGCCCGTTGCTCGACAAGCCGGGCGTCTTCGTCTTCGGCAGCAACGACTACTACGCGCCCAAGCTCAAGAACCCGGTGCGCTACCTGCTGCCGTCGTCCAAGACCAAGCGCATCCACGGCGTGACGCTCCCGTGGCGCGACCTGCGCGCCGGCATGATCGAGCGCGGCTGGGAAGACCTCACGCACCTGCGCAAGACCATCATGGTCAACGGCCAGGCCATCTTCTGCGCGGGCCTCGACGACCCGCACCTGAAGCGCGACCGCTACGCCGACATCGCGGGCACCCCCGACCCCAGCGCCGTCTTGAGGCTCGGCGTCACGCACTCCCCCGAGCCGCGCGTCCTCGACCCGTTCGCGGCCGACGGCTACGACTTCGTGATGGCCGGCCACACCCACGGCGGCCAGTTGCGCATCCCGTTCTACGGCGCCGTTGTGACGAACTGCGAATTGGACCGGGGCCGAGCCCGCGGCGTTTCCCGCTGGGGTTCGCACATGTGGATGAACGTGTCCGCCGGCATGGGCACTTCGCCGTACGCGCCAGTGCGCTTCTGCTGCCCTCCGGAGGCTTCCCTGCTGACCCTCGTTCCCCGGCCCGTTACGCCTGGTCAGGGGCGAAATGAGGGGGTCCGATTCGGAGCTGGAGCGGACATGATGTAGAGTTCTACATGTTCCCAGCCGGGGTGTGGCGCAGCTTGGTAGCGCGCTTCGTTCGGGACGAAGAGGTCGCAGGTTCAAATCCTGTCACCCCGACTGAATAAAACAAATCAGCTCCTGCTCGCAGCAATGCGGACGGGAGCTGATTTGTTTTTCGGCGCTTTCGGTTCACACGCGCCACTCGGCGGCGAAGTCTCCTTCCAGCCACTCCGCGGTCGCGTCGAGCATCGCGGTGACGCTCTCCCAGTACGGCCCCTCGTCGGCGCCCTCGACCTTGTCGAACAGCATCACGCAGCCGCGCAGAGGTCCCTCGCGGAGATCGGCGAACAGGTAGCTGCCGTCCGCGCTGACGGCGACCGGGACGAAGAGCGGCAGCCACAGATCGCCGATGAGGGACCCGGCGGGCTCAGCCAGCTTGCGCGCCTCGTGGCCGTTGACGTCCTCGATCCGCAGATCGACCGCGACCTCGCGGCGGATCTGCATCATCATCTCGCGGACCTCCAGCGCCGCGCCGAGGCCGCACGGGCTGTAGTACTCGGGGACGACCGGGGCGTAGTCCGCCAGCTCCAGACCACCGCAGGCCGTCCACCACTCCGCCAGGTCCGGCGGCAGCGGTGCGCCGATCGTCTTCTCGGCCGCGGCGAGCTCGGCGGCGGTCGCCGGAGGCCGGAACGTGGCGTGCAGATCGGGCGCTTGGGAGCGGAGCCACGCGTCGGCTCGGGACCAGTGCATGCGTCAGATCATGACCGGTGGCCGGAACCGAGAGGAATCCTTCAGTTGTGAATTCGTCTCAGCTTTTGTTTGCTGAGATCACCTGAGAAGGCCCTCGCACCCCAGAGTCGAAGGTCCTTTCTGGTCACGGAAAAGGACATCAAGGTTCCCGATAAGCCACCCGATCGTGTGACGCGACTCGACACGCGCGGCCGTAGACGGGACCGTGCTTACATGACACAGCGCCATCGTTCTGCACCAAACTTTACGAAACGACCACGTAGCGTTAACCCTTAAGAGTGAAGGTTGACGGTTCAACTCACGTTGCGTAACGGCAGTCTTGATCCAAACGACGAAGGCAGTGGTTCAGCCAACGTTGAATATCTCGGGAGATGCTTGTGATGGACTCCGCCTCCACCGCCAATTCGTCTCACAGGTCGTGGATCGTCATTGCGGCCAAGGCAATTGTGGTGCTGCAGTCCCTGGGGATCGTTTACATGCTCACATCGGCTTGGGTGACCGCCGTGGTCGCCGTCGCTTTCATCGTGGTCTTCGTCGCGGTCAGGGCGCTGTCCCGGGCCTCGCGGCAGGTCGACCGGATCTTCGAGGAGGAGCTCCGCCGGCAATAGGCTCGCGTGCATGCTGACGCGGGTGTCCGAGGCCCTGGTGAAGCCGGGGCGAGAGCAGGAGTTCGTCGCACGGGTGCGGGACCTCGTCGCAGGGTTCCCCGAGATGTACGACGGACTCGAAGGTCACGAGGTGCTGGTCGACCTCGACGACCCGTCGCGCGTGCGGTACGTGAGCCGGTGGCGGGACGAGCAGGCGCTCGAGAACTACGCGGGTCCCCGGTGGCGCACCGATCCGGTGACGTTCCCCGATGAGGACGAGTACCTGCGGCAGCCGTTGGCGCTGACGCACTTCCAGCACGTCAGCTGAGGAAGCCCCGCGCGGGCAGGCCCTCCGGGAAGCGTTCCAGGGCTTCGCCGGCCTCGCGGGCCAGTGACTCCAGCGTCTCGGTCTCGGCCGGGGTCGCGGTGTGCGGCACGGCCCAGTAGCAGCCGATGGCGCCGAGCGGTTCCGGGCGCAGGATCGGGGCCATCAGAAGGCTTCGCACAAAGGTCGGCCGATACGCTTCTTGAGGAATCCTCGAATCGACTCGGACGTCCCTGATCGCCACGGTCTGACGATTCCTCATCGCCCATCCGCTGATGCAGTTCACGGCCGGGAAGCGCTGCCCCTTCCACAGCGGACTCATCGAGTCCTCGTCCGCGTAATAGCAGAGGTCGCCGTCGAGAAGCACCAACGTCGCACCGTGCGCGACCAGCGAAGACCTGGCCGTCGTGCGGACGATCCGTTGGACCTCCTCCAACGTCGCGGCCCCGGTGAGGCGCTCCATCGTTTCGGACATGCCTCCACGTTAACTCTCACCGGACCGCACACCTAGATTTTCTGACTCGATTCAACTAATCAGCGGCGGTTGCGCGGCACGTGACCATGTGACAAAGACTGCTGATGCTTGGCGACAATCCACCGCTTCACTGCCGGACGCGTCGCCAGGACAAGACTCAGCACGCACACCGCGAGCAGGACGGCCGACGCCGTCGCGGGCACCAGTTCGGCGACGCCGCGGCGCACCGACCGGATCAGCGCCACCAGCAGCACGATGCCCGTGAACCCGCCCGCGAGCTGCGAGGCGACGGTGTTCGGGAAGTGCGGGTGGTTGATCGACAGGGCTCCCAGCGCGTTCAGCACGCCGAAGCCCGCGACCACGGCGGCGAGCAGGACGCCGACCACCAGCGTGCCGCCGGAGACCAGGAAGCTCATGATCACGAACGCCGCGATCGCCAGCATGCCGGCGGCGAGGACCCAGTTCAGGACGGCGAGCAGGCCGAGCTGTGACGGTCTGGGCGGCAGCCAGCCGGGTGGCGGGCCCTGCTGCTGGGGCCAGTGCTGCGGGTGCGGGTGGCCTGGTGGCGGGCGGTGAGGTGGCCCACCCCACTGCGGTGGTTGTGTCATGTGCAATCCCCCTAGACGCAGCCTCTGACTCTAGTGTTGAAGCGTGACCACGCACCCTTCTCCCGACATTCCGGAACAGCTCTTCGAGGACCCGGCCGCCGAAGCCCGGTGGCGTGAACGGTTCACCGCTCCGCGGATGAGCCTGCCCGGCTGGGCCGACGACGCGCCGGACCGCACCCTGTACGTCTCCAACGCCAGCGGCGTGTGGGAGATCTACTCCTGGGACCGCGCGACGGACGAGCACCGCAAGGTCACCGACCGCCCGAACGGCACGTCGCACGCCACGCTGAACCCGGACGGCACCGAGATCTGGTGGTTCGACGACCACGACGGCGACGAGTTCGGCGTCTGGGTGCGCGAGCCGTTCAAGGCCGACGGCAGCAAGGCCGAGCCCGCGGTCGCCGACGTGACGCCCGGCTACCCGGCGGGTCTGGAGATCGGCCGCACCGTCACGGCCGTGGCCGCGTCGACCGACGACGGCACCACGGTCTGGCTGACCCGGGGTGGCAAGAGCGAGGTGCTCTACCAGCACGTCAACGACGCCGGCGTCTCCGCGCTGGCCAAGGACGAGTCGCTCGTCGTGATCGCGCACTCCGAGCACGGCGACAACCGGCACATGGCCCTGCGCGCGTTGAACGCGGAGACCGGCGAGACCGTCGCCGAGAAGTGGGACGGCAAGGGCAAGGGCCTCGACGCCATCTCGTTCAGCCCGGTCAGCGGCGACCAGCGGCTGCTGGTGCTGCACGAGCGCCGCGGCCGCGAGGAACTGCTGATCTGGGACGTCGCCGCCGACACCGAGCGGGAGATCGTCCTCGACCTGCCGGGCGAGGTCGCCGCCGACTGGTACCCGGACGCGTCCGCGCTGCTGGTCGTGCACACCCACCACGCCCGCAACACCGTGCACCGCTACGACCTCACGACCGGCGAACTGTCCACTCTGGACACCGCTCCCGGCGTGGTCGGTTCCGCGGGCGTCCGCCCGGACGGCACGGTCGAGTACTCCTGGTCGTCCGCCGAGCGCTCGACGGTCATCCGCGCGCTGGCCACCGACGGCACCGAGCGCGTGCTGGTCGAGCCCGCCGGCGCCAAGCCCGCGACGTCGTTCAAGCTGGAGGACGTGTTCGTCGGCGACGTGCACGCACTCGTCTCGAAGCCCGACGGCGAGGGCCCGTTCCCGACGGTCTTCCTGATCCACGGCGGCCCGCACTCCTCCGACGAGGACCGCTTCTCCGCCTACCGCGCGGTGTGGCTCGACGCAGGCTTCGCCACCGTGCACGTGAACTACCGCGGCTCGAGCGGCTACGGCTCGAAGTGGCGTGACGCCATCGAGGGCAGGCCGGGCATCACCGAGCTAGAGGACATCGCGGCCGTGCACGACTGGGCGGTCGAGTCGGGCCTGACCGACCCCGAGCGCTCCGTGCTGAACGGCGCGTCGTGGGGCGGCTACCTGACCCTGCTCGGCATCGGCACCCAGCCGGGCCGCTGGGCCGTGGGCGTCGCGGGCGTCCCCGTCGCGGACTACTTCGCCGCGTACGAGGACGAGATGGAACCGCTGCGCGCCTTCGACCGCGCGCTGTTCGGCGGCTCCCCGGAGGAACTGCCGGAACTCTACAAGGAGTGCTCGCCGCTCACGTACGTCGACGAGGTCGTCGCGCCGGTACTGATCCTCGCGGGCGAGAACGACCCGCGCTGCCCGATCCGGCAGATCGACAACTACCTCGACGCGCTCGCGGCCCGCGGACACTCCTACGAGATGTACCGCTACGACGCCGGGCACGGGTCGCTGGTGGTCGCCGAGACGCTCCGGCAGACGGCGGCCGAGGTGGACTTCGCCCGGCGGCACCTGGCGAAGTGAGCGGCCGGGTGTCTCGCGGCTGACTTCCATGATCGCGAGTTGTCCACAGGCTTCTGGGTCGTTGGCCTGCGGGTTTCCGGATCCGGATAGCCTGTGGACAACTCGGGAACTGAATTCGGGGTTCGCGCGTTGCGTCAGGAGGAATCGCGCGGGGAGCGGTGTGCACGCGACGTTGCCGCGGTCTGTCGGACACGGTCTGCTGGGCACGTCTCTCGGGCACGTCTCTCGGGCACGGCCTGCCGGACACGGCAGAGACACGGGGACGTGAGCACGGCGGCGTCACGGGTACGGCAGCGGCACAAGTACGGCAGCACGGGCACGGCAGCACGGGCACGGCAGCAGCGCAGCGATGCTCCGCGATGGTTGTCCGGCGGCACTCGTTCTGGCCGCCTCGCGACGGTGTTCGCGGCTGGCACGTTCGCGGCTGGCGCGACCTGGCTGGCACGACCCTGCTGCCCACCTCGGTAGGTCCACCTCGGCTGACTCGTCCAGGCGAACTCCTCATCGCTGGCACGGCCGGCTGGCCCACCTCGGCCGGCACGGCCCGGTCGGCCCACTTCGGTCGGCCCACCTCGGCAAGCACAATCCGGGGCCAGCACAATCCGGTGAGCACAACCCGGCCAGCGTGGTGCGGCCAGCACGACCCGGCGAGTCACCTCGGCCAGCACAGTCCGGTCAGCTCAGGTCACCTCCGGAATCCGCGCCGAACGCAGCCGCCCGAACGCAACCGCCCGAACGCAGCGACCTCGAAGGCAGCGGCGCCCGAAGGCAACCTCCCGAACGCGGCGGCCCCAAAGGCAGCGGCACCCCGAACGCAGCGGCCCCGGCTCGCCCACGGCCCGCCCGCGGCTCCCTTCCGATCACCCCGCACCGGAAGTAGGCTGGTGACGGCGCTGCCGAGCGCCTCACCTCCTGATCGGTCACCCACGCTGGCCGGCGTCGCGGAGGCAAAGGGGACTGCTGTCCTCCCGGCGCCGGTCAGTCGTGTGCGAGAACGCAGCCCGGACGAGCAGAGCGAGGCGTGGGGAACGGCTCGTGCGCGTCCGCGAGAGGCACGTCATGACCGAGCAGAAGTCGTTCAAGCGTCTGGTTCGCGCCCGGATGGAGCGCACGGGCGAGTCGTACAGCACCGCGCGCAGGCACGTTCTCGGGGACGCGCGGCCTGTCGGGCAGATGCATGACTCGTGGTTGTTGCGGGAGTTGCTCGACGACGAGTGGTCCGAGGCGATGCTGGCCGGGCTCGCGGGCGGTATCGGGTTCATGTACTTCGTGTTCGAGTACGAGGGGCACGCGCCGATGATGACCATCGTCGCGCGGCACCACCCGGCGCCGTTCATTCCTACCGCGTTGATGCACGCCGGTATTGCGCACGAGGTCACGTCCACGACGTCCGCGCGCAAGGCCGAGCAGCAGTTGCGAGCTGCTGATGGGCCGGTGATCTGCTTGCTGGGCAAGGAGAAGCACCCGGTCGGGGTGCTCGGAGTGGACGATGACTCGGTCACCGTGCACGACCGCGGCACGCGCGTTCAGCCGGTCAGCGAGTTCGTGAGGAGCTGGGGGCTCGGCCGGCACGAGATGATCAGCATCGGTGAGCGTCGCGGTTACCCGGACGTCGCCGGAGCGGTCAGGATGACCTGCGAGCACCTCACTGGGCCCGTGCTGGGCAACAAATTCGACGTGAACTTCGGGTTCTCCGGCATGCGCAAGCTCGCGGAACAGTTGCGCGACACGGGGAAGAAGGGCTGGGGTCAGCGTTGGGCCGACGACCCCGCGGTGGTGCTGAAGCGGCTGCACGACTGCCTGGAGGTCGAGTACACGGCGCCGGGGGCGACGCGGCCCCTGTACGCCGCGTTCCTCGACGAGGCCGGGCTGCCCGGGGGGCGGGAGTTCCGGGAGTCGGGCGCGCTCTGGTCGGAGGTCGCGAACGGGGGCGACTTCGACGAGCTGGCCCGGAAGGTCGACGAGGCCCGTTCCGTCGAGGAACGGGCCATCCGCCGGTTGATGTCGAGCTGACGGGCTAGGCCGCCTGGGCCTGCCACATCCAGTGCGCCTGCTCCAGGTCCTGCGTGATGCCGATCAGCAGGTCCTGGGTGACGAGGTCGGGCTTGTCCGTCTCGTCGATGCGGGCACGCATGCGGGAGATCAGCGACGCCAGTGAGTCCGTGATCGCGGTGACGACCTGGTCCTCCTTCAGCCAGCCGGACGCGATCTCGGGCACGCCGGACGACGCGGCGATGGTCTTCGCCGTGCCGTTCGGCGTGACGCCGATGGCTGCTGCGCGCTCGGCCACCTGGTCGGCGGCGTTGCGGGCCAGCACGACCAGTTCGTCCAGCTGGAGGTGGACGCTGCGGAAGTTCTTGCCGATCACGTTCCAGTGCGCCTGCTTCCCGATCAGGGAGAGGTCGACGAGGTCGACGAGGGTCGCCTGGAGGATGGCACCGACGGCATCGCGGTCGGCGTCAGCCAGGGGGCTGGTGATCGGGTTCTTGGCCATGTGAAACGCGCCTCCTCAGACGGTGACGGTGAGCGCCACCTCGATGTTGCCGCGCGTCGCGTTGGAGTACGGGCAGACCTGGTGGGCCTGCTCGACGAGCTTCTCCGCGACCGCCTGGTCGAGTCCGGGGATCTTCACCGCGAGTTCGACGGCGAGCTGGAAGCCGCCGGCGCCGTTGGATCCGATGCCCACCTTGGCGGTTACCTCGGAAGACGCAACTTGAATCTTCCCGGCGCGCGCCACGGCGGCGATGGCGGAGTTGAAGCACGCTGAGTAGCCGGCCGCGAAGAGCTGCTCGGGGTTGGTCGCGTCACCGCCGGGGCCGCCCATCTCCTTGGGGACCGACAGCACCTCGTCGATCACACCATCGGATGAACGCACCTCGCCGTTGCGGCCTTCGCCGTAAGCAGTCGCCTCAGCCGTGTACAGCGCTTCCATTCCGCTCTCCCTCGAGTCAGTGGGCAAAATTGCCTTTCACTGAGGGAGAACGCATCGTGCACGACTTAAATGCCCGATGGTGACTCAGTTCACGTCCGAGAGGGGACGGCGCAGCGCGAATTCAGCGACCTGACGGCCGATCACCCGCAGGTTCCGGTCCACGTCGGCGTCCGAGCAGGCGCCGTCGCCGTCGAACTTGACCTGCGCGGAGTTGATCGCGGCACCGAGCGGCGTCGGCCAGCCGCGCAGGGCGTGCACGATCGAGCGGACGGCGGAGAGCGTGTTCACGGCGGCCTGCCAGCCGTACGCGGCGGTGATGGTGCCGACCGCGCGGCCGTCGAGGTACGGGCGTTCGTCGTCGCGGAGGTCCTCGATGTAGTCGAGGGCGTTCTTGACCAGACCGGACACGGTGCCGTGGTAGCCGGGCGACACGACGATCACGCCGTCGCACCGGCGCAGGTCCTCGACCATGCGCAGCGCGACGTCCGTGCGGTCGGGCACGGAGGGGTCGTAGAACGGGAGCACCAGGTCGGGGCCGCTGTACTGGATCGTCTCCGCACCGAGTTCGCGAGCACCCTCCAGAGCCACTCGCAACGCCCGTTCGGACTGCGAGTCGGACCTGATCGAGCCCCCGATGCCCACCACCGTCACCGTCATGACGTCGATCCTTCCACCTCCAGATAACTGGAGATCCAGGGCTACTCGCTAGTAACCTGAAACACATGTCGAACTTCCGGGCCGGCGTACTGGCCGGTGCACTGCGCTTCGCGTTCGGTCTCCCCGGCCCGGTGCGCCGGCTCATCGCCGGTACCCCGATCTACCTGGACGGCCAGTACCTGCACCCGGAGGCCCAGCTGCTGCTCAAGCTCCAGCAGCTGTCGGGGACGGACTGGCGCACGAGGACAGCTTCCGAGAGCCGGCTAGACCTGGAGTTGAGTTCGAAGCTCGTCTCCGGCCCGAAGATCACCGGAGTGGGTGCGCGGGACCTCACGATCGGCGAGTTCGCGGGCCGGCTCTACATACCGCGGCTGCTGCCGGCCGGCTCCCCGTTGTTGATCTTCTACCACGGTGGCGGCTGGGTCACCGGAAGCCTCGACAGCCACGACCAGCTGTGCCGGTTCCTCGCGAAGGAGGCGGGCGTGCGGGTGCTGGCGGCCGACTACCGGCTCGCTCCCGAGGCGCCGTTCCCCGCCGCGGCCGACGACGCCGCCGAGGTGCTGCGCTACGCCGTCGCGAAGGCCGAGGACCTGGGCATCGACCCGAAGCGGATCGCGCTCGGCGGCGACAGCGCGGGCGGCAACCTGGCCGCGGTGACCGCGCACGCCTCCGAGGTCGATCTCGCGTTCCTGCTGCTCTTCTACCCCGGTGTGGACGCGTCGGTGCGCCGCCGGTCGCGGGACGTCTTCGGCAACGGGTTCTTCCTGACCGACGAGAAGATGGACTGGTTCCTCGACCAGTACACCGAGGGCGGCAAGGACCGGCACGACCCGCGGCTGTCGATCATGCTGGCCGAGGACCTGTCGAACCTTCCCCCGACCTACATCGCGACGGCGGGCTACGACCCGTTGCGCGACGAGGGCGAGGCGTTCGCGGAACGGCTGGCCGCCGAGGGCGTGCCGGTCGTGCTGCGCAGGCACGAGGGCCTGTTCCACGGCTTCGCGAACGTGCTCGGCATCGGCGGGATCTTCCGCGAGGCCGTGTCCGAGGCCGTCGGCGCGCTGCGGACCGGCTTCGCGCTGGCGAACTCCGATCAGGACGTGGCCGAGACCGCCTGACGCTGCCGCGACAGCACCCAGCCGACGCCGGCGACGAGCAGTCCGGCGACTCCGGCGACGACGAAGCCGAGCGGGGGTCCGCTGTGGTCCACAGCGACTCCCGCGAGCGGCTGACCCGCGGCGACGCCGAACGTGAACGCGGAGCCCTGCAGTCCCAGCGCCAGCCCGCGTGCCGTGGGCGGCGCGCTCTTGGCGATCAGCTCGGACGACGCCGTGATCGTCGGCGCGCAGGCGAGGTTCATCGGGATGAGGGCCAGCGCCAGCAGCCACACGTGGCCGTCGCCGAGGCCGACCGGTATCTCCAGCAACGCCATGCACGCGAGCAGGAACACTCCGGTCGGCACGCGTTTGAGAGTCCCGTAGAAGAGTCCGCCGAGGGCCGAGGCCGCGCACATCACGAAGAAGATCAGCCCGAGCCAGCTCTGCTGACCGGTGCGCTCCAGTGAGGCGATCGCCGAGATCTCCATGCCCGACAACACCATCGTGGCGCCGAACGGGATGATCAACGCGGCGATCATCGGCCCGCGCAGCCACTCCTTCAGCCGCGGCGGCGGCCCTTCGACGACGTCGTCCTCGTGCAGCAGCACCGGGTTCACGAGGAACAGCACGGCGCTCGCGGTCAGGATCGACAGGCCGATCACGACCAGGGCCGTGCCGGTCGAGAACTTCGTCGCGATCAGCACGCCCGCCGCGGGCCCGACCATGAACGACAGCTCGACCGAGATCGAGTCCAGCGAGAACGCCGGCCTGCGTTGAGGTTCGGGCACGATCGCGGTGAGCGCCTGCCGTCCGATCGACATCACCGGCACCGCGACGAGCCCGTTGGCGAACGCGAGCACGAGCAGCACGTAGTAGTCCATCAGCGGTGCCGTCACCCAGAACGCGCCTTCGAGCAGGCTCAGCGCGAGCACGAACCGCAGGCCTTTGCTGTCGACGAGCTTGCCCATCAACGGCGACCCGAGGCCGAGGCCGACCATGGTCGCGAAGCCCACCGTGCCGGCGGCCGCGTAGCCCTTGTCGAGCGTGGTGACGACGTGCAGCGTCACCGTGACGCCCGCCGCCGTCGGAGGGATCCTGGCGAAGAGCATCAGCAGCATCAGGGGACGGACCCCCGGCAGCGCCAGGACCGACTTGAACGGGGCGAGGTTCACGAGGACATCGTCACCCTGGTGGCAACAGGTTTGCTCTGCCGGGCGAGCAGCCAGGCGACGCCCGCGACCAGCAGCCCGATCACGCCGACGATCGCGAACCCGGCCGCCGCACCGCCGCTGTCGATCGCGACGCCCGCGACGGGTGCGCCGATCGCGTTGCCGACGGTGAACGCCGACCCCTGCAGGCCGAGGGCCAGGCCACGGGCGGTGGGCGGCGCGAGCCGGCTGATGTGCTCACCGGAGGCCGCGATCAACGGCGCGCACATGAGGTTCATCGGCACGAGGAGCAGGCACAGCAGCAGCACGTTGCCATCGCCCAGGCCGACCGGGATCTCCAACGCGGCCATGAGGACCAGCAGCACCAGCACGCTCGGCACCCGCTTCACGCCGCCGTAGACCAGGCCGCCCACGATGGACGCCGCGCACATCGCGAAGAACACCGCGCCGAGCCAGCTCTGCTTGCCGATGTGCTCGAGCGACGCGATCGCGGAGACCTCCATGCCCGCGAGGCACACCGTCGCTCCGACGCACACGACCAGCACGCCGACGATCCGCCCGCGCATCCACTCGAACAGCCGGGGCTGCGGCCCGTCGACGACCTCGTCCTCGTGCACCATCGGCGGGTTCGCCCAGTACAGCAGCGCCCCGGCGACCAGGATCGAGACGCCGATGAACACCAGCGCGGCGTTCGTGGAGAACTTCGTCGCGACGAACACGCCGAGCGCGGGCCCGCCCATGAACGACAGCTCGACCGAGATCGAGTCGACCGACAACGCGACCCGTCGCTGGCTCTCGGGCACGAGCGCGGTGATGACCTGCCGGCCGATCGACATCATCGGCACGCCCAGCAGCCCGACGCCGAACGACGTCACGAGCAGCGTCCAGTAGCCCATCAGCGGCGCCGCGAGCCAGAACGCCGCCGAGGCCGTCACGCTCACGGCCAGCATCGACCGCAGACCTCGCGCGTCGATCAGCCTGCCCATCAGCGGGGCGCCGAGCCCCATGCCGATGGTGCCCGCCGCCCCGACGAGCCCCGCCGCCCCGTAACCCCTGTCCAGCGTGACCGCGACGTGCAGCGTCAGGATCACGCCGGTCGCCGCCGGAGGCATCCTCGCGAAGAACATCAACAGCGCCAGGGGCCGCACTCTGGGCAGCAGCAGAACGTGTTTGAAGGGGGCGAGGTCCACCTCGTCATCCTCGCCCGGATGGCAAAAGGTTTTCTTTGCTAACGATGTGATTCGTCGTACAGGTCTTCCAGCGCCCGGTAGGCCTTCACGACGAACGGTCGTGCGTTCACGTACCTCTCGACCAGCTTCTCGTCCGGCGTGATCGTCTGGGCGGGCTGCACGAGGTCGACGGTCAGCGACTCGATCTCGCCCAACGCCCGCCACGCCAGCAGCGCGGCTCCCACGGCCGAACCACCGCTGTCCTCGGTGAGGTGCAACGGCATGCCGAGCGTGTTCGCCAGCGTCTGGGCCCAGATCGGCGCGCGGAACGCACCGCCGGTGATCCGCAACGAGTCGACGTTCGGCACGGCGTCCAGCACGAGCGCCAGCTGCTGACACACACCCTCGACCAGTGCCTTGGTGATCTGCTGAGGGGTGTGTTCGCGCCTGAGGCCGAGCAACGCGGCGTGCGCCGTCGGGTCCCACCATGGTGCCCGTTCGCCCAGCAGGTACGGCAGCGCGACGAGCCCGTCGGAGTCCACGTCTGCGGCCTGGCCCAAAAGCTCGCCGACCGGGACGTTGAACGTCTCCGCGGCCCACTGGGCGACCACGCCACCGTTGCTGATCGCGCCACCGCGCACCCACAGGCCCTCGCCGATGGCGTAGCTGAACGTGCGGCCCTCGGCGTCGACACCGGGCCCCTGCTGGGCCACGCGGAGTGCGCCCGAGGTGCCGAGCGACACCGCGCCCGCGCCGGGCGTGGCGGCGCCGACACCGAGGTTGCCCAACGGTCCGTCGCCACCGCCGACGATCACGGGGATGCCGGGCCGCAGTCCGGGGATCACGGCGGTGAGAGGCGTCGAGTGCGTCGGTTCGACCAGCGGCGGGAGCTGGTCCGCGGTGACGCCCGCGAACTCCAGCGACGGCTCGTGCCACTGCAGGGTGTGGATGTTCATCAGGCCCGTGCCGGAGCCCGACGAGTGCTCGTTGACCAGCACGCCGGTCAGGTGCAGGTGCACGAAGTCCTTGATCTCGCACCACTTCGCGGCGCGGACGCCGTTCTCGTGGAACCAGGCGAGCTTCATCAGCGGCGTGAACGAGTGGATCGGCGCACCGGTCTGCTGGTGCAGCTCACGCCCCTCGGCCGTGCCCCGCAGGCGTTCGGTCTGCTCGACCGCGCGGTTGTCGGCCCAGCTCAGGGCGTCCGTGACGGGAGTCAGCGACGCGTCCAGACCCATGATCGAGTGCATGGCGCCGGTCAACGCGATCGCGCGCACGTCGTCAGAGGCCAGCTCGCGCACCGCGTCGAGTGCGGCGTCGAGCACCTGCCGCGGGTCGTGCGTGGCTTCGAGACCGCTGGTGCGCATGGGATAGGCGCGTTCGGTCGAGGCGACGACACGGGCCTGCGCGTCGACCGCGACGACCTTGGTCGCCGTGGTGCCGAGGTCCACCGCGAGAACGATCACGCGGCACCCCGCACGGCCGTGAAGACGCCGAAGCTCGGGGACTGCCGCAGCGGGCCCCAGAACTCGTCGCCGCGTTCGTCGTCCGGCGTCACGGCGGGCTGGCGGGTGACCTCGGTGAGGCCGGCCCTGCTCAGCGCCGCGTCGAACACGCCGCGCTCCCAGTAGAAGGAGTCGAAGTCGAACGGCGGGTCGCCCAGCACCTGCACCGTGACCGGCTGCTTCACGTTCATCGGACCCGTGCGGGTGACCTCGTAGCCGTAGCGGCCGTACTGCGCGAGCAGATCCCAGTCGGCGTCCGGGTTCGGCACCAGCGCGACGAGCCGGCCGCCGGGCGCGAGGTTGGCCTTCAGGTTGCCGATCATGGCGTCGAGCGCGGGCTCGTCGTCCGCGTAGCCGAGCAGCCACACGGCCGTCACGACGTCGAACTCGCCGAGCACGGGCAACGCCGTCGCGTCGTGCTGCTCGTAGGTGATGCCGCGCTGCTCGCGTCGTTCGACGTGGCGCGCGTAGCCGATCATCTCCCCGGCCGAGTCGACGCCGACCACGCGCGTCGCGCCCAGGTCGTGGAAGAGCCGGGCGTAGAACCCGGTGCCGCAGGCCACGTCGAGCACCGAGCGGCCCAGCAGGTCACCGACCGCGGACAGCAGCGTCGCGCGCTCGGCCAGGCCTGTCGGGATGTGTTTGGCACGCTCGTAGATCGCGCCCAACGCGTCGTACTGATCGTCGCTCTCCGCCATGCGATTCACCCTAGAGCCACTAGGTCGGTGGATAGCGGACGAACCACTCCTGTCCCACCGGCGCGGCCGGACTCCTCTCCAGGTCCCAGTCCGCGATCATCCGGTCGATGACCTGCCGGAACTGGACGCACTCCACCCAGTCCGGGCGGATCTCCTCGATGCCGTACAGCGCGCCGGCGAGGTTGCCCGCCATGGACGCCGTCGAGTCGTTGTCGCCGCCGTGGTTGACCGAGAGCAGCAACGCCTCGTTCGGGTCGTCGGTGGCGAGCACCGA
Organism: Lentzea sp. NPDC055074; assembly: GCF_053608005.1. Classification (NCBI taxonomy): domain Bacteria; kingdom Bacillati; phylum Actinomycetota; class Actinomycetes; order Pseudonocardiales; family Pseudonocardiaceae; genus Lentzea; species Lentzea sp. NPDC055074. The sequence goes on along the minus strand of NZ_JBSGUQ010000024.1, from coordinate 26,010 downwards.
GTACAACGCGATCGCCAGCGCCGTGTCGCCGACACCGCCACGGCCGAGCTCCTCGACGCGGTCGACGCTCGGGTTGCCCAGCGCGGCGAGCTCCAGAGCGTGCTCGATGCCCGCGACGACCTCCTCGTGGCCAACGCGGCGGACCAGCGAGTCGACGGCGACGTCGAGCGCGTCCAGCACCTCCTTGCCGCGCAACAGCTGGTGCACCAGGACGGCGAACACGCCCGCCGACAGGTAGCCGCTGGGGTGGCCGTGCGTCAGCGCCGCGTTGTCCGCCGCGAGTGCGAACACCGCGGCCGGATCGTCGTCGGCGAGGGCGACCGGCGCGACCCGCATGGCGCCGCCGCAGCCCTTGGAGTTGTTGACGGGCTTGGAGATCGTGGCCTGTTCGCCGGTGCGGGCGTACTCCTGCAACGCGCTCGTGCACGTGAGGCCGGGCGCCCTCATGCGGAAGAGGTCGCGGTGCGCGACGAGCCAGCCGTCCGGTTCGTCCACAGTGGAGTGGGGACCGCGTGCCTCGTGCCACGGCGTTTTCTGCGTGTGCAGCCAACGCTGGTACGCGTTCTGCGTGACGGCGGTGAGCTCGCGTTCGCCGGTGATCCGTTCCCGCACGTGCGACCGGATGACCGCCTCGAACGTGAACAGCGTCATCTGGGTGTCGTCGGTGATGTCCGGCTTCTCTGGCAGGTCGGTGATGCCGTCCGGGCCGTGGCGTTCGCGGACGACCTCCATCGGCAGGTTCTCGGTGTCGGCGCCCAGCGCGTCACCGATCGCGCCGCCGATCAGGCAGCCGCGCAGCCGTGAGCTCTGGTGCGGCACCACGAAGAACCGGCGACCGCCGCCGTCGACCCACCGGCTGGCCTCCCGCGTGGCGGAGGGCCGTTCGCCGCACCCGCAGATCCGCATGTGCTCCGCGGCGGCGCCGGCCAGCTCCACGAAGTCGAACTCGGCCTCGAACGGCAGGCCCGGGTTGACGTGCAGCCGCGGCTTCGACGCCACCAGCCTGCTCAGGATCGTGTGCACCGGCACCCGGATCCACTGCTCGACGCCCGCCGGCAGCCGCGACTCGTCGGTGTAGACGTGCAGGACGTCGGCCTCGGTCATCAGAGCTTCGCCGGGGATGAGCAGCTCGCCGTGCACGGCGTGGTGCCCGAAACCCTCCACGTCGCCCTCGTGGTCGTGCAGCAGCTGTTCCATCGGCGTCAACGGGCTCACCACGACCTCCGGTACAGCTCTTCGGCCACGAGCCGGACGTCGTGCTCGGGTCCGCCCTCGAGCGCACCGGCGATGGCCCGCGCGACACCACGGCCTTCACCGCGAACGGCCTGCGCCAGCGCACCCGCGGCGGTGCAGGGGTCGGCCTCGGGCGGGTCGAGCGCGGAAGGCGTGAAGAGGTGCGTGGCCAGCAGGATCACGGCGTCTGCGGCCGGCGAGTCCGGGCCGTGGGTGAGCGCGACGAGCTCACGGATCCGGTCCGCGTCGAGCCGTTGGACGGCGGCGGGCAGCGCCCAGACCAACGCTCCGGGGCCCTGCGACCTCACCGTGCCGCGGAAGGAGTTCTTGACCAGGTCACGGGCACCCTGCCGGGACACCAGATCGGCCTGCACGCCGGGCTTCGAGGCCCACTGCGCCAGAGCTTCCGCCGGGTCCTCCGCCGAACACGCGACCAGCTGGCCGACGAGTCCTGTTCGGACACCCGCACCGAAAGCGAAACCCTGATAGGCGGCCACGACTTCTGCGAGCCGAGGCGGCCTCACCCACTCAATGTCCCCCATCGCCGCCAGACCCTACCGGGGGCCTGGCGGCGACACGGGACTCGATCGGCTAGAGGCGCTTCGCGAGCTCTTCCGCGACCTCGTAGGTGTTGAGCGCGGCACCCTTGCGCAGGTTGTCACCGCACACGAAGAAGTCCAGCGTGTTCGGGAAGTCCAGCGCCTGGCGCACGCGGCCCACGTACGTCGGGTCCTCGCCCACGGTGTCCGCGGGCGTCGGGAACTTCTGCGCGGCCGGGTCGTCGACCAGCACGATCGTCGGCTGCGACTCGAAGATCTTGTGCGCGGCCTCGACCGTGATCTCGCGGGCGAACGTCGCGTGGACGGACAGCGAGTGGGTCGTGACGACCGGGACGCGGACGCAGGTCGCGGAGACCTTCAGGTCCGGGATGCCGAGGATCTTGCGGGCCTCGTTGCGGACCTTCAGCTCCTCGGACGACCAGCCGCCGTCCTTGAGCGAACCGGCCCACGGCACCACGTTCAGCGCGAGCGGGGCCGGGAACGGCGAGTCCTCGGCGGACAGACCGGCGGCGGCGAGCGCCTCGGCCACGTCACCCCTGGACACACCGGACTCCTTGCCCGCCAGCGCCGCGATCTCGGCGTACAGGCGGTCGATGCCGGACTGACCGGCACCGGAAGCGGCCTGGTAGGAGGCCACGACGAGTTCCTTGAGCTCGAACTCGCGGTGCAGTGCGCCCAGCGACGCCATCATCGACAGCGTCGTGCAGTTCGGGTTCGAGATGATCCCGCGCGGACGGGAGTTGATCTGGTCCGCGTTCACCTCGGGCACGACCAGCGGCACGTCGGCGTCCATCCGGAACGCGCCGGAGTTGTCGATCGCGACCGCGCCGCGCTCGACGGCGATCGGCGCCCACTCGGCGCTGACCTCGTCCGGCACGTCGAACATCGCGATGTCGACACCGTCGAACGCCTCGGGCGAGAGCGCGACGACCGCGACGTCCTGGCCGCGCACGTTGATCTTCTTGCCGGCCGAGCGCGGGGACGCGATCAGCCTGATCTCGCCCCACGGCACGGACGAACGGGTGTTGATGATGTCGATCATCACGGTGCCGACGGCACCGGTCGCGCCGACCAGCGCGAGAACGGGGGCGGTCATCGTCCAGTCCCTGCGTAAACGACGGCCTCTTCGTCGCCACCGAGGTCGAACGCGTCGTGCAGGGCACGGACGGCGTCGTCGAGCTGGGTGTCGCGGCAGATGACCGAGATGCGGATCTCCGAGGTGGAGATGATGTCGATGTTGACGCCGGCCGTGGCCAGCGCCTCGCAGAACGTCGCCGTGACGCCGGGGTGCGAGCGCATGCCCGCGCCGATCAGCGACACCTTGCCGACGTGCTCGTCGTAGAGGACCTGGTCGAAGCCGATCTCGCCACGGGACTTCTCCAGGGCCGCCACCGCGCGCGGGCCGTCGACCTTGGCCAGCGTGAACGTGATGTCGGTGCGACCGGACGCCGCCTGCGACACGTTCTGCACGACCATGTCGATGTCGAGCTCCGACTGCGCGACGACGCGGAAGATCTTGGCCGCGATGCCGGGGTGGTCGGGGACGGCGGTCACGGTGATCTTGGCTTCAGACCGGTCGTGCGCGACGCCGGTGATCATCGCCTGTTCCACGGGAAGGTCCTCCACTGAACCGGACACGATGGTCCCGGTCTTGTTGCTGAACGAAGAACGGACATGCACGGGCACGTTGTAGCGGCGGGCGTACTCCACACAGCGGAGCATCAGCACCTTGGCGCCACACGCGGCCATCTCGAGCATTTCCTCGTAGGTGATCGTGTCGAGCTTCTTCGCGTTCGGCACGATGCGCGGGTCGGCCGTGTAGACGCCGTCCACGTCGGTGTAGATCTCGCACACGTCGGCCTTCGTCGCCGCCGCGAGCGCCACCGCGGTGGTGTCGCTGCCGCCGCGGCCGAGCGTGGTGATCTCCTTGGAGTCCTGGGAGACGCCCTGGAAGCCCGCGACGATCACGATGGCTCCCTCGGACATCGCGTCCTGGATCCGGCTCGGCGTCACGTCGATGATCCGGGCTTTGCCGTGCGCCGAGGTCGTGATCACGCCGGCCTGCGAACCCGTGTACGAGCGCGCTTCGGCGCCGAGCGAGTTGATCGCCATCGCGAGCAGCGACATCGAGATCCGCTCACCGGAGGTGAGGAGCATGTCGAGCTCACGTGCGGGCGGCACCGGCGAGACCTGGCGGGCGAGGTCGAGCAGCTCATCAGTCGTGTCACCCATGGCGGACACGACGACCACGACGTCGTTGCCCGCTTTTTTGGTCGCGACGATGCGCTCGGCCACGCGTTTGATCCGCTCGGCACTCCCAACCGATGAACCGCCGTACTTCTGGACGACGAGCGCCACCGACCTGACCTCCTTCGCGCGACTAAAACCCCACGTCGAAGGCAGCCTACCCGGACCACCTGGTGAGACTCTGGAGCCGTGATGCGCGTGACTACTCTGTCCGGGTGTCGTCGAGTGCCGATGTCGTGGAGGCCCCAGCAGCCGTGCCTGAGAGCAGTGCGCGCTCGCGGATGGCCGATGCGCTCAGACATCCGGCCGCGCTCTGGACCGCTCCGGCACTCCTCTACCTGATCGTCCGCCAGGTCGGTCTGTTCGTGCTGCAGCTCGTCGTCGAGTACCAGAACGGGCTCACCGGCAAGACCGACACCTCGATCGACAACCTGAGGTCGTGGGACGGCGACTGGTTCCTCGGCATCGCGTCGGGCGGCTACAACGGCGTCCCGGCACCTCCGTACGACGCGTTCGGCCGCCGCACCGCCGAGACCCCGCTGGCGTTCTTCCCCGGCTACCCCGCGCTCATCCGCTGGGTCGACGGACTGCCGGGGGTGGACGTCGTCGGCGCGGCCTTCGCGGTCAGCCTGATCAGCGGCATCTTCTGCGCGTACGGACTGTTCGTCCTCGGCCGGGTGGTCCGCGACGGCTCGACGCGCGCGGGCCTGATCTTCGTGACGCTCTTCGCCGCGTCCCCGATGGCCGTCGTGCTGTCGATGACCTACTCCGAGGCCACGTTCTGCGCGTTCGCCGTCTGGGCGCTGGTCGGCGTCGTGAAGAAGCGGTGGATCCTCGCCGGCGTCTGCTGCGCCGCGGCAGGTCTCGTCCGGCCGACCGCCGCGGCCCTGATCGTCGCGGTCGGCCTGGCCGCACTGGTCGCGGTGCTCGCGGACCGGCAGGACTGGCGTGCGTGGGTGGGCGGTGCACTGGCCCCGCTCGGCCTGCTCGGGTACCTCGGCTGGGTGGCCGTCCGCACCGGCGACGTCATGGGCTGGTTCGGCGTGCAGCAACGCGGCTGGGGCTCGAAGTTCGACGGCGGCGCCGCCACCTGGGACTTCGCCCTGGGCCACCTCGGCAACCCGCGCTCGCTCCTCGAGACCGGCACGGTCTGGCTCCTGGCGTTCGCGATCGTCCTGGTCTTCTACGCCTTCCAGCGCCGGATGGAGTGGCCGCTGGTCGTCTACGGCATCGGCGTGCTGGTCATGGACCTCGGCTCGAACGGCCTGATGAACTCGAAGGCCCGCCTGCTGCTCCCGGCCTTCACCCTGCTGCTCCCGCTGGCCCTGGTCCTGGCGCGCCGCCGTCCGTCGACGGTCTTCACGATCCTGGGCCTGGCGACGCTGTTCAGCGCGTGGTTCGGCGCCTACTCCCTGGCCGTTTGGCAGTATGCGATCTGATGAACGAACTCATCTCCCAGCGCCGCAGCCCGAGGGCTTTCGACGCTGACGCGACGGTGTCCGACGCCGAGCTCCGCACGCTGCTGGAGGCGGCCCGCTGGGCCCCGTCCCACGGCAACACCCAGCCGGCCCGCTTCATCGCGGGCCACCGGGGCAGCGAGACGTTCGACGCGATCTTCGAAACCCTGACGCGCGGCAACAGGACCTGGGCCTTCCGCGCCTCGGTCCTGCTGATCGGCTGCGTCGTCACCACCGACGACCGGGGCGACATCCCGAACGTCGAGTTCGGACTGGGCCTCGCGATGGAGAACATCGCCCTCCAGGCCGTCGACCTCGGCCTGATCGCGCACATGATGGGCGGCTTCGACGCTCAGGCCGCCCACACGAGGTTCGCGATGCCGGGCAACGCCCGCCCGCTGGTGGCCATGGCGCTGGGACGGCAGGGCACGCTGTCCGACCTCCCCGAGGACCTCCAGGCCCGCGAGCAGCGCGAACGCACACGACTCCCCCTCAGCGAGACGGTCTTCACCGGCATCTGGGGAGAGTCACAGTTCAGTTGAGAAGTACTTCGTCGCGACCTCGTTGTGCAGCGGGAACGCCAGCGGGACGCAGTCGAAGATGATCGTGCGCTCGGACGCCTCGTCGTTGGGGACGAACGGCGGCATGTCCTCGGCGTTGATCGCGGGCGCCGTGGCGAACATCAGCACCGTTCCACCGTCCGGCGTGGAGACGAAGTGCAACGGCCGCAGGTCCTCCGGCGCGAGCCGCACGTTCGCTTCCTCTTCAAGCTCCCGGACGGCGCTCTGCTGCCAAGACTCCCCGCGGTCCATGAACCCGCTGACGAACGCCAGCTCGCCCACGGGAGGAATCGCCCGGCGCACCGTCAGCAACCCGGTGCGGGGCCCGTCCTTCACCGGCACCAGCAACACCACGACAGGCGAGGGGTTGGCCCACACCATGTGCCCACAGCTACCGCACCCACGCGGGTAAGCAGCCGTGTCGGCGTACTGAGTGCCACAGCTGTTGCAAAAGTCGTCGCGCGCCATGTTCACGAACCTAGTTCAGGCGCCTAACGAGCTTAAGGACGATCGCTCGAACGCCGAGCCAGAACAACGCGGCCAGCCCGAAGTTGACGATCACCCGGAGCTTGGCGTCAGAGGGACTGAACAGGTCCTTGAACGCCAACGCGGTCGGCTCCGCGACGGAGGCGACCGTGCTGGTGATGACGTTGCCGGGATTGGCCCCGCCGACGGTCAGCACGACGTGAACGACGAGCACGACCGCCAGCGCAAGGCCGACCCAGCTGATGACTCCGGCGGCGATACCGACCACACGCGTCCGCATACCGCCGGAATCTACTACTCAGTAGCGCGACACCGCACGCGCAAGCAAACCAGTCACGACCAGCCAGAACACGGCGGCGAGACCGTAGTTGAGGAAGACGTCGAGGTTGTAGTTGCCCGTTGCGAAGAGACCGGGGAAGAAGAGCGCAAGAGGCTCGGCTAGGGACTGGACGAACTTGAAGAACGCGTTCCCTTGGTTCGCGCCCAACACGATCATCAGGATGTACAGCACCTCGATGAGGGCGAAGAGAGCGCCGATGCCGCTGATCACGCGCGAAGCCGTGCCGCGGCCACTGGAAGTACGTAATCTGGCCATACGTGAACTTTTCCCAGGTACGGGCAGGCCAAAACTTGCAAGTTGACCTGCTTCCCGTACCCGTGCGCGAACGAGCACGTCAACCCACCTGCGAAGCCGAAAACAAGCTGTCTTCGCCAGGCGCTGCGAGCGGTGGGGCTCCCTCTCAGATGGGCGGAGAACGGGACAGAGGCCGACCGAGGCGTCCCACGATCCGGTCTACAAGTTCCATCCGACCCAGATCTGTGACTAGTCTGTCCGACGTGTGGCGTTCCCTCCTGCTTCGCTGCCGTGACGGGGTCTGATCAGACCGGCCCCCCGTCGCGGGACTCAGCGTTGCCGCCGGTCGTTCCCGTAAACGACCCGCAGGAGCACAACCCCCATGACCTCCAACGAGGCATTCACCACCACTCCGGCCGAATCGGCAGACGCCTACTCCTCGGGCACCAGCCGGATCCGCAAGCCCTCCCGCCCTGCCCCGGACACGCAGCAGTCGTGGAACCGCCAGCTGGGCAGCAGCATGCCGTTCCACCGCTACCGCCCGTTCCACGAGCTGGTGGAGGTCATCGACGTACCGGACCGCACCTGGCCGACCAAGAAGACCACCACCGCCCCTCTCTGGTGTGCGGTGGACCTGCGGGACGGCAACCAGGCCCTGATCGACCCGATGTCCCCGGCCCGCAAGCGCAAGATGTTCGACCTGCTGGTCCGCATGGGCTTCAAGGAGATCGAGGTCGGTTTCCCGGCCGCGAGCCAGACCGACTTCGACTTCGTCCGCGAGATCATCGAGGACGGCGCCGTCCCGGACGACGTCACGATCCAGGTCCTGACCCAGTGCCGCGAAGAGCTGATCGCGAGGACGTTCGAGTCCCTGCGCGGAGCGAACAAGGCGATCGTCCACTTCTACAACTCGACGTCGATCCTGCAGCGCCGCGTGGTGTTCCGCAGCGACCGGGACGGCATCAAGAAGATCGCGGTGGACGCGGCGAAGTTCGCCAAGCAGCAGGAGCAGGACTACCCCGAGACCGACTTCCGGTACGAGTACTCCCCCGAGTCCTACACGGGCACCGAGCTCAGCTACGCCCTGGAGGTCTGCAACGCGGTCCAGGAGGTCATCCAGCCGACGCCCGAGAAGCCGCTGATCATCAACCTGCCGGCCACCGTCGAGATGGCCACCCCGAACGTCTACGCGGACAGCATCGAATGGATGTCCAGGAACCTCGCCAACCGCGAGGCCATCATCCTGAGCCTGCACCCGCACAACGACCGCGGCACCGGCGTCGCGGCGGCCGAGCTCGGCTACCTGGCCGGGGCCGACCGCATCGAGGGCTGCCTGTTCGGCAACGGTGAGCGCACCGGCAACGTCTGCCTGGTCACGCTGGCCATGAACATGTTCAGCCAGGGCATCGACCCGCAGATCGACTTCAGCGACATCGACGAGGTCCGCCGCACCGTCGAGTACTGCAACCAGCTGCCGGTCCCCGAACGCCACCCGTACGGCGGCGACCTGGTCTTCACCGCGTTCTCCGGGTCCCACCAGGACGCGATCAAGAAGGGCTTCGAGGCCCTGGAGGCCGACGCCAAGGACGCGGGCCAGCACGTCGACGACTTCGAGTGGGAGGTCCCGTACCTGCCGATCGACCCGAAGGACGTCGGCCGCAACTACGAGGCCGTCATCCGGGTCAACTCGCAGTCCGGCAAGGGCGGCGTGGCGTACCTGATGAAGCAGGAGCACCACCTGGACCTGCCGCGGCGCCTGCAGATCGAGTTCTCGAAGGTGATCCAGGAGGTCACCGACTCACAGGGCGGCGAGATCAACCCGAAGGAGATGTGGGACGCCTTCGCGGAGGAGTACCTGCACGGCCGGGTGCCGCTGTACCTGCTGAAGCACCGCGCGAGCTCGGACGGCAGCGGCCGCGAGGAGATCACCGCGACGCTCATGATCGACGGCGACCAGCAGGAGATCACGGGCTCGGGCAACGGTCCGATCGCCGCGTTCGTCGACGCGCTCGCCTCGGTGGGCTACGACGTGCGGGTGCTGGACTACGCCGAGCACGCGCTGTCCGCCGGTGACGACGCCCGCGCGGCCGCCTACGTCGAATGCGCGGTAGGCGACCGCGTGCTGTGGGGCGTCGGCATCGACTCGTCCACGGTCGCGGCGAGCTTCCGCGCGATCGTGAGCGCGATCAACCGCGCCAACCGCTAACCGAGGGCAACGGACGGGGAGGACGCGTGCGGCACCAGTTGCCGCGGCGCGCCCTCCCCGTTCGCCTGCACGGCCCAGATGCCCTCGCCCGGCAGGCCGTAGGCGATGGTGTCGTTGTCGAGCCACACGACCTGGTCGTCGATCCCCCGTGTCTCGGCCAGGGGTGTCTCCACCATCGTGGTCAGGTCCAGCACGTGCTGCCGCCACGGCCGCGCGCCGTCGCCGGGCACGCGCTTCTTGAACGCCACGCGCTTGCCGTCCGGTGACAGGGACGGGCATTCGGCGTTCTCCCGCAACGACTTCGCCGACTCGTCGACCGCGTCGCCCTGGATCAGGTACGTCTTCCCGGCGGTGCTCATCGTCGCGAAGTAAGTGCGGTCGTCCGCCGCGAACGTCACGCCCCAGAAGTTCATGTCGTTGACCGTCTTCATGCCGGCGATCCGGGTGCCCTCGATGTTGCTGGCGTAGACCTCGGTCTCGGTGTCCAGGATCGCGGTCCGCGTCGAGAACGTCCCCGCCTGCGAGTACGAGTCACCGGTGACGAACGTCGTCCACGACGCCATCCGCCCGTCCGCCGACAGCTTGGCGCGGTTCGGCACGCCGTCCACCTCGACGCGCCGCTGCTCCGCCAGCCCGCGGTCGACGAACACGGCAGCCGCCCCCGGCAGCGGACCGGACGCGTCCGCCAGACACAGCCCCCGCCCGGCAGAGGTGTAGAAACGCTTGCAGGACAACGAGCTCACCCGGCGCGCGGCAGAAGGATCGCTCAACGGCACCGAGGCGACACGACCGCTCACCTCGTCCACGAACAGCAGCCGCCCGGACGACAGCTCGACCGGCCCCTCCTCCACCGCGACGGACACGGCGCCGGGAGTGCGCAGGGCGTAGGCGGTGGCACCGGCGCCCAGCGCGATCACGGCGACGACGACGATCAGGATCCTCACCAAGCGAACCACGTCCAAAGAGCACCGAAGAGAACGGAAGAGCTCGCACGGGCCAGCACCTGTCCGGTCTGGAGCAGGGCCAGGCCGGACGTGCGCAGCTCGTCGGGGATCATCGGCCCGGCCACGGCCATCAGCACGCCGTCCGTGCACGCGTAGAACAGCCCGTGCAGCACGAGAACGCCGACCAGCAGAGAGATCCCGGAGACACCGGCCAGCAGCACGTACGCGCCGAGCAGGGCGAGATGCCCGACGAGGAAGATCTTCCACCGGCCCACGCGATCGGCCAGTGACCCCAGCGGCACGGCGGCGAGCAGGTACACGCCGGCCGTACCGAGAGGCAGCAGTGCGATGTACGCGACCTCGACGTCGAGCTTCTTCTGCAGCAGCAGGTAGATGAACCCGTCGCCGAGTGTCAGGAACCCGAGACCGCACGCGACCAGGCAGACCCGCCGGAACGGCCTGGACCGCAACAACCCGAACGCCGATCGCAGCGACACCGCGACGCGTGGCAGCACGTCCCGGTGATCCCGCACGAACAGCACCAGAACCAGAAAACCCACCGCGGCGAAGCAGAAGCTCACCACGAACACCACGTCGTAGCGGGCCGGGAGCGTCCACAGCAGACAGAACGCCAGCAGTGGACCGAGGAACGCGCCGACGGTGTCCATGGCGCGATGGACACCGAAGGCCCGTCCGAGCGCCGAGGGTTCGCTGCTCAATGTGATCAGCGCGTCCCTCGGCGCGGTGCGCAAGCCCTTGCCGGTCCGGTCCCCGGCCAGCACGAGCCCCATCGCGGTGGCCGAGGTCCCGGCGGCGAGCAGGCCGAGCTTGCCCAGCGCCGAGATCCCGTACCCGAGTCCGGCGACGAACTTGCGCCGTTGCCAGCGGTCCGCAGCGTGACCGCCGACAACGCGAACGAGCGCTGTCACACCGGTGTAGATGCCGTCGAGCACACCGAACTGCAGCGGGGAGAACCCCAGTCCCAGCACGAGGTACAGCGGCAGGATGGCGGTGACCATCTCGGACGAGACGTCCGTGAGCAGGGACACCGCGCCCAGCGCGAGGACGTTCCCCGCGATCCTGCCGGTGCCACCCGAAGCCGGGGCTTGTCTTGCGGTTGCGATGTACACGACGGCCTCCGATCAACAGCCAGAGCGGATCAACGACAGTTGTAGGGACCGGCCTTGTCGCGCACCTTGCCCGCCGTGTCGATGACCTCCCACGAGTAGGAGGTGCCGGACAGGGTGAACTTCACGACTCCGTGCGAGTCCGCGAACCAGTTCTCCACGCCGGTGCGCGGCTTGACGTTGGAGTAGAGGTAGTCACCGCCGATGCCGATGATCGCGGAGCGCATGCCGTTGGTCGTGTCCACCGAGCCGGTCTTGCTCAGCGGCTTCAACCGCTCGTAGTGGTGGTCGTGACCGCTCAGCACGAGATCGGCCTTGGCGTCCGCGAACGCGTTCCACAGCGGGGCCATCACGGACTTGTCGCCGTACTCGCCCGAGTTGAACCGCGGGTGGTGCCAGTAGCCGACGACGCACTTCTTGGTGTTCGCGGCGAGGTCGGCCTTCAGCCAGTTGAGCTGCGTCGAGTCGCTCCCGGTGTCGTAGAGCTTCTGGGAGTCGAACGACACGAAGTGGAAGTCGCCCGCTTCCCAGCTGTAGTACGGCTTTCCATTCGGGTAGGCCTGGGCGCCGAAGTACGACTTGTAGCCGTTGAGGTTGTCTTCCCACTCGTGGTTGCCCGTCGCGGGACGGGTGATGCTCTTGTACCGGCCCCACGACTTGTCGTAGTGGGCCTTGAACTCCGTGAGCGTGCCGCTGTCGTACTGGTTGTCGCCCACCGTGAGGATGTGGTTCGGCTTGATCTGGTCGATCAGCTTCGCCGTCTCGTAGTGCTCGGTGTTGGTCAGCGACGCGATGTCGCCGGCGGCGACGACCGTGATGGTGTCGCCGGGAGCGGGAGGCAGGGTGGTCGCCTGCACCGAGTTGCTCGCCGGGCCGAGGTTGCCGGCCGCGTCACGGGCCTTGACGGTGTAGGTGAACGCCGTGCCGGACGCGAGCCCGGAGTCGGTGAACGTGGTGCCGGTCGGGGTGCCCACGACACTGCCGTTGCGCAGGACGTCGTAGCCGGTCACACCGATGTTGTCGGTCGCGGCCGTCCACTGCAGGCTGACCGAGTTGGACGTCGTGCCGGTCGCGGTGAGACCGCTGGGCGCGGTCGGCGGCGTCGGGTCGACGACACCGGAGCCACTGCCCCAGACCTCCAGGTCGAAGATCGAGTAGCCGTAGCTCGTGCCGCGCTTGGTGCCGTAGATCCGCACGTAGCGGCCGGACGCGCTCAGGGTCGTCTCGTCGATGCCACCGTTCTGACCGGTGAGGGTCTTCTTGGTGCTCCACGTCGAGCCGTCCGCGGACGTCTGGATCTTGTACTCGGAGGCGTACGCGGCCTCCCAGTTGATCTTGACCTTGGAGACGGTGGCGGTGCTGCCGAGGTCGACGGCGATCCACTGAGGATCGACGCCCTCGAGGCTCGCCCAGCGCGTGGACGAGTCCCCGTCGACGGCGTTGGCGCCGCCGAAGGTCTCGGCCTCGACGGACGAGACGGTGGTGGGCTTGTTGGCGGACAGCAGGGAATCAGCCGCGTTGGCCGTGCCGGAACCGGCGATCTGAGGGACCACCAGTGCGAACAGGGCTATGGCGACACCAGCTCTGGTGTGCTTTTTGATCACTTCGTTCCTCCTGGGCGAAGGGCGGCGGCTCGAAGGATTGGTAAAGAAGCTTCCCAATTGAACCGGGACGCTAACGACGGCCAAAGAGGCACGTCAACGACGTGCGCCGCCGAGGTGCCACAGAGCGGCGTGCACGACAACCGCCACGGACATGCCCTGGATCACACCCAGCAGGAGGCGCCGGACCCAGTCGTAGAGGCTGACTTGGCTGACCGGATCGGCCAACGACCACACCGCACCGGCCACCGCGCAGGCTCCGGCGAGGGCCCAGGCCCAGTACCGCGAGCGCCCTGTCCACGCCGGCCAGTTGTGCCCTTTCGGACAGCGGGCGGCCATCCAGACCAGCACGGCCATGCCGCCGAGCGACGACACGTACCCGATCACGTTGTAGAGCCGATGAGGCCCGGCGACGGACAGGTCCAGCCAGCCCCACCGCTGCACGAACCACCCGCCGGTCTGCGTGAAGGCGTCCCACAGCAGATGCGTGAGCACTCCCACCACAACGGACACCGCGCGCACGAACGGCCGACGGAAGACTCCGGGACTCGGCACCCGTGCCCGCACGAACGCGGGCGCCAACGCCATCAGCGAGGGCAGCAGCAGGCGTCCGGCGAGCAGCAGCACCACGGCGGCAACGGATCCGCCGAGCACCCCGTGGGTCGGCAGGAGCGGCAGGTAGTAGCCGAGGTCGGGCGCGACCGAGCCCGCCACGAGTCCGGGGAACCAGAGGTACCGGCGCAGCGGGAGCACGGCGGCCGGGTGCGCCGGGGTGAAGGGCACACGACCAGCCTAGATCGACTTGGTTCCTGTGGGCGCGCTGAAGAAACACCCAGGTCGGGATTGTTCACCTGGGTCACGTACGTTCACCGATCATGAGCACCGCCGCCAGCCTCGTAGTGCTGTTCCTGGTCGCCGTCGTGCCCTTGGCACCGACGGAGGCCGTGCTCATCGGCGCCGGCGTCCTGGCCGCGACCGGTGAGGTGCCTCTCTACCTGGTGGTGCTCGTCGCCGCGGTCGGTTGCCTGGTCAGCGACTTGATCAACTTTACTGCAGGGCGCCGGATGGGGATGCGCGCCCTCGACAAGGTCAACAAGAACGCGAAGGCGCGGGCGATGGTCGTGTGGACGGCCGACCAGCTCGCGACCAAGGGCGAGACGATCCTCATCGCGGCCCGGTTCCTGCCGGCGGGCGGCATCGTCGGGGCGCTGCTGACGGGGGCGCTGAAGTGGCCGCTGAGGCGGTTCGTGCCGGTCGCGGCGGTCGGGTCGGCCCTGTGGAGCCTCTACCCCGCCACCGTCGGGTACATCGGCGGTCAGCTCGTCGACGAGGCGTGGCTCGCGATGCTGTTGTCGTTCGGCGTCGCCACGCTCCTCTCCGTCCCGGTCGGCATGGCGATCCGTGCGCGCAACGCCAGCCGCACTCTCTCGTACGCCGAGGCGTCGTCGTAGAGCACCGCGAACCGGTCCGCGGCCGCCAGCAGGGCGTCCACCTCGAACGCCATCTGGGCGTCGCCGCAGAGCCGTTCCAGCAGTGAGATCCAGCGCAGGTTGAAGAGCATCAGCGCGTCACGCACGCGGCCGGGCCTGGCGGCGAACTCCGAGCGCGTGACGACGAAGAAGCAGCCGCCGGGGAACACGCGGCGCTTCGAGTAGTCGAGCCAGCGCTCGGCTAGGTCCAGCAGCGCGCCACCCGGCATCACGACCTCGCGCGCGAAGATCTCCGCGGCGGTGTGCACGGCCGAGATCTGCAGTTCCTCCTTGGCACCGAAGTGCGAGAACACCCCGCTCTTGCTCATGCCGAGCTCGACCGCGAGCCGCCCGATCGTGACGCCCTCGAGGCCGTCGACCGAGGCGATCTCCGCCGCGCGAAGGAGGATCGAGCCACGACTGTCCATCGCACGAGGACAGCGGAAGGCCCTGGAGAAACGAACGGGGCCACCTCGAAAGGCGGCCCCGGACGGAGAAAACGGGAACTACGGGTTGAGCGCCTCGGTGACGGACGCCGGCCCCACGAGCGGGACGTCGGGCGACAGGCCGTCGCCCTCCTCCACCAGGATGGGCTTCACCTCGTGCGGCTGGATCTCGCCGGACTGGATCTGCTCGGCGTAGTGGCACGCCACCTTGTGCCCCGGCCTGAGCTCGCGCAGCACGGGCCGTTCGGTGTCGCACTTCGTCGCCTGCCGCCACGGGCACCGGGTGTGGAACCGGCAGCCGCTGGGCGGGTTCGCCGGCGACGGGAGGTCGCCCGCGAGCAGGATCCGCTCACGCCGGTCCTCGACGACGGGGTCCGGCACCGGGATCGCCGACAGCAGCGCCCGCGTGTACGGGTGCAGCGGCTCGGCGTAGAGGTCCTCGGAGCTGGCCTCCTCGACCAGGCCACCGAGGTACATCACGCCCACGCGGTCGGAGATGTGCTTCACGACCGCGAGGTCGTGCGCGATCACCAGGTAGGTCAGGCCGAACTGCTCCTGCAGCTCCTCCATCAGGTTCACGACCTGGGCCTGCACCGACACGTCCAGCGCGGACACCGGCTCGTCGGCGACGATCAGGTCCGGCTCCAGCGCCAGGGCCCGCGCGATGCCGATGCGCTGCCGCTGACCGCCGGAGAACTCGTGCGGGTACTTGCGCAGCGCCGTGGTCGGCAGGCCGACGGCCGTGAGCAGCTCGCGAAGCCGCTTGTTGGTCGACTCCCTGCCCTTGTCCAGGCCGTGCGCCCGCAGGCCCTCGATGAGGATCGACTCCACGGACTGCCGCGGGTCCAAAGAGGACAGCGGGTCCTGGAACACCATCTGGATCCGGCGCCGCATCTTGCGCAGCTCTTCACCCTTGAGGGCGGAGAAGTCCTGGCCGTCGAAGATCATCTTGCCTTCGGTCGGCTCGTTGAGCCGCAGCATCGCCCGCCCGAGGGTGGACTTGCCGCAACCCGACTCTCCGACCAGGCCGTACGTCTCGCCGCGCTTGATCTCCAGGTCGACGCCGTCGACCGCGTAGACGTAGCCGACGGTGCGGTCCATGAACACGCCCCGCTTGATCGGGAAGTGCACCTTCATGTCCTGGACGGAAACCAGGGTCTCGCTCATACCGGCACCTCCTCGGCGGCGGGAGTTCCCGGCACGACCGGGTTGTGGCAGCGGAGCAGGCGGCCCAGCTGGTCCTCTTCCGCGGGCGTCTCCGTGCGGCACACGTCCAGCGCGTTCGGGCACCGGGGCGCGAACGCACAGGCGCTCGCCCACGGGATGTTGTCCGCGACGGACCCCTTGATCGGCGTCAGCTTCGAGTGCCGTGCCGCGTCGAGCCGCGGGATCGAGGCCAGCAGGCCGTGCGTGTACGGGTGGCGCGGCTCGGCGAAGAGCTTGTGCCGCATGGCCTTCTCGACCACCTTGCCGCCGTACAGCACGTTGACCTCGTCGCACAGGCCGGCGACGACACCCAGGTCGTGGGTGATCATCACGAGCGCGGTGCCGAGGTCCTGCACCAGTTCCTTCATCAGCGACAGGATCTGGGCCTGGATGGTCACGTCCAGCGCCGTCGTCGGCTCGTCCGCGATCAGCAGCTTCGGCCGGCACGCCAGCGCGATCGCGATGAGCGCGCGCTGCCGCATGCCGCCGGAGAGCTGGTGCGGGTACTCCTTGAGCCGGCGGTTCGGGTCCGGGATGCCGACCTTGTCGAGCAGGTCCTTCGCCTCGATCATCGCTTCCTTGCGGGCCAGGCCGCGGTGCCGTTCGAGCACCTCGGTGACCTGCAGGCCGATCGGGATGACCGGGTTCAGCGACGACAGCGGGTCCTGGAAGACCATGCCGAGCTCGCTGCCGCGCTTGTCGCGCATCTGCTTGTCCGACAGCTTCAGCAGGTCCGTGCCGTCGTACTTCACGGTGCCGGTGACCGTGGCGCCGCGCTTGGGCAGCAGACCCATGATCGCGAGCGACGTCACGGACTTGCCGCAGCCCGACTCGCCGACGAGACCGACCGTCTGGCCGGGTTCGACGTCGAAGCTGACGCCGTCGACCGCGCGGAACGGTTCCTCGCCCTTGCGCTGGAACACGACGGTGAGGTCACGAACTTCGAGCAGTGCCACGACGACTCACCGCCTGTTCTTCGGGTCGAGGGCTTCGCGCAGGGTCTCGCCCATGAGCGTGAAGCCGAGCGCGACGATGATGATGCAGATCGCGGGGTACGCGGCCAGCTGCGGATGCGTGTCGAAGACGTTCTGCACGTCGCCGAGCATCTGCCCCCACTCCGGGATCCGGTCGTCCGGATTGCCGAGGCCGAGGAACGACAGCGCGGCCGCCTCGATGATGGCGGTGGCCAGCACGAGCGTGGACTGCACGATCACCGGGCTGAGCGAGTTCGGCAGCATGTGCCGGAACACGATCGCGCCCTTCTTCACACCCAGAGCGGTCGCCGCCAGCACGTGGTCGCTGTGCCGTTGGGCGAGCATCGAGCCTCTGAGCAATCGTGCGAACACCGGGATCTGCACGATCGAGACCGCGAGGATCAGGGTGAACTGGCTGGGCCGCGCGAACATCGCGGCGATCGAGAACGCCAGCAGCAGCGACGGCAGCGAGAGCATGACGTCGACCAGGCGCATGACGGCCGAGTCGACCCAGCCGCCGAGCGCGCCCGCGAGCGTGCCCAGGATCAGGCCGCCGGTGAGGCCGATCAGCGTCGCGCCGACACCGACGACCAACGTCTGCTGCGAGCCGACCAGCAGGCGCGAGAAGAAGTCGCGGCCCTGCAGGTCACCACCGAGGATGTGGCCGGGCTGAGCGGGCGGGATCTCGTTGCGCGCCTTGACGACCTGCTCGATCAGCATCTTCTCGGCGGGGTCGTGCGGGGCGAGCCACGGCGCGAGCACCGACAACACGACGAAGATGCCGATGATCGTCGCGCCGATGAGGAACACCGGGCTGCGGCGAAGCCGCTTCCACGCGCTGGCCGCGAGCGAGACGCCCGCGGTGTCGGCGAGGCCGTCGATCTTTTCCTTCTTGGAGACTCCGAGTGCCACTGCGCTCACCTCGTCCTGATGCGCGGGTCGATGAGCGCGTACGACAGGTCGACCAGGAGGTTGACCACGACGTAGACGATGGTCGCCATGATGATCAGCAACAGCAGCACCGGGTAGTCACGCCGTTCGAACCCGATGGCGAGTGCCTGACCGACGCCGGGGATCGCGAACACCTTCTCGGTGAGCACGGCGCCGGAGAGCAGCGCACCGGTCTGCAGACCGATCGTCGTGACGACCGGGAGCATCGCGTTGCGCAGCACGTGCCGGCGGCGGATCACCGGTGCGGTGAGGCCCTTCGACTCGGCGGTGCGCACGAAGTCCTCGTCGAGCACGTCGAGCACGGCCGCCCTGGTGATCCGGAAGATCACCGCGAACGGGATCGTGGCGAGCGCGATGGACGGCAGGATCAGGTGTTCCAGCGCGTCGAACGTCGCGTCCCACTCGCCGGTGAGGATGCCGTCGAGGGTGAAGAACCCGGTGACGCGGGTGGCGTCGATGTCACCCTGCCGGCCCTGTGAGGGCAGTCCGAGGCCGACCGAGGCCGCGTCCTTGAGCACGTAGGCCAGGAAGAACACCGGCACGGCCACGCCGACGAGCGAGCCGATGACGCTGAAGTTGTCGAACAGACCGCCGCGGCGCTTCGCCGCGAGGTAACCGAGCGGGACGCCGACCGCGATCGCGAGCAGGATCGCGAAGAAGCTGAGCTCGATCGTCGCGGGGAACCGCTGGAGGAAGATCTCGAGCGCCGAGTCACCGGGCTGGACACCGGTGGAGACGCCGAAGTCACCGGTCGCCGCGCGACCGAGGAACTTGAAGTACTGGACGAAGATCGGCTGATCGAGGCCGAGCTGGGTGGTGAGGGCCGCGCGCGACTCCGGCGTAGCGCGTTCTCCCAGGAGGGCCGAAACCGGCCCTCCTGGGAGAAGTCGCATCCACGCGAAGAGCAGCAGCGAGAGCACCAGCACCACGCCGACCAGCTGAACCAGCCGTCGAATGGTGTAGCGGAGCACTTGAGCTACCCCGTTGTTCTCTTGTGGTGGGAGCTAGTCAGCTCAGCCCTTGGAGGCCGGGCCGAACTTCTCGTCGGTCAACGGGCTCGGGACGACACCCTTGATGTCCGACTTCAACACCAGAGCGGGCGGGGAGTGCGAGATCGGGATCGCGGGCAGGTACTCGTCCATGATCTTCTTGTTGATCTCTTCGTACAGCTTCGTGCGGTTGGCCTCGTTCGGCTCGGAGTTCGCCTTGGCCAGGTCCGCCGCGAGGGTGGCGCCCCACGGGGACACACCGGTGTTGAAGCGGTTGTCGGTGCGGCCGAAGAACGTGCCGACCCAGTTGTGCGCCGTGCCGTTGTCGCCGGTCCAGCCCAGGAGGAACAGGTCCGGGGTGCCGTTGTCGACGTCGGTGAGGTAGCCACCGTTCCACGGCTTCGTGGTGACCTCGATCTTGATGCCCGCGGCCTGCAGGTCAGCCGAGATCGCGCCGAACAGGTCCTTCGGGGACGGCATGTACGGACGCGTGACCTCGGACGGCCAGTAGAACTTGAGCGTCAGGTCGGAGGCACCGGCCTCGGCCAGCAGCGACTTGGCCTTCGCGGCGTCGTAACCGACGGCCTTGAGGTCCTTGTTGTAGCCGTTGACGGTGTCCGGCATGAACTGCGTCGCGACCTTCGCGCCCTCGGGCAGCTGCGACTTGACGAGCTGCTCGCGGTTGATCGCGTACTGGAGGGCCTGGCGGACCTTGAGGTCGGCGAGCTTCGGGTTGTTCTTCTGGTTGATGCCCAGGTAGAACACGTTGAACGCCGGACGGATCGCGACGTTGAAGCCGTCGGTCTTCAGACCGGCCCAGTCCGCCGCGTTCGGCAGGTCGTAGCCGTCGATGTCGCCGGCCTTGAGCGCCTGCTTGCGGGCGGTCTCGTCCGGGATGATCTTGAAGATGATCTTGTCCAGCTTGGCCTTCGTGCCGTGGTAGGCGTCGTTCTTCACGAGCTCCACGGTGTTGTTGGCCTTGTCGTACTTGCCGAACTTGAACGGGCCCGTGCCGGTCGGGTGCTCGTTCGCGTAGGCCGGGTAGGTGAACGCGTCACCGGCGGCCTGGACGTTGTCCGCGTCGTACTTCTTCAGCGCGTCGGGGCTGGAGATGGAGAACGACGTGAAGCCGAGGACCGACGGGAACTGCGAGGTGACCTCGTTCAGCTCGATGACCGCGGTCTTGGCGTCCTTGGCCGTGCAGGCCTTGTACAGCGAGGGCTTGTCCGGCGTGCTCGCGAAGCCGCCGAAGTTGTCCAGCCAGTACTGGGAGACGGCGTCGCTCGTGCCGGCGCCCTTCTGGTTGTACCAGCGGTTGAAGTTGAAGCAGACCGCCTCGGCGTTGAAGTCCGTGCCGTCGTGGAACTTCACGCCCTCCTTGAGGGTGAAGGTCCACGTCTTGCCGTCCGCGGAGGGCTCGTACTTCGTGGCGAGCGCGGGCTCGACCTCGGCGGTACCCGGCTTGAAGCCGACCAGGCCCTCGAACATCTGGCGTGAGACCCGGAAGGTCTCGCCGTCAGTCGCGTAGAACGGGTCGAAGAGCTTCGGCGCGCCGGCGGCGCCGAAGGTCAGCGTCCCGCCTTCCTTGCCGCCGCCGCCTGAGTCGCGCTGGGATTGCGCGCAACCGGACAGGGCGAGCGCGCTGACGCTGAGGAAGCCGATCGCGGCAACCCAACGGCGGCGAGCCGTTACTGAGTGGACCATCAAACACCCCTTGGACAATCC
This sequence comes from Lentzea sp. NPDC055074, assembly GCF_053608005.1. Taxonomy (NCBI): domain Bacteria; kingdom Bacillati; phylum Actinomycetota; class Actinomycetes; order Pseudonocardiales; family Pseudonocardiaceae; genus Lentzea; species Lentzea sp. NPDC055074. The sequence goes on along the minus strand of NZ_JBSGUQ010000024.1, from coordinate 5,255 downwards.
GCACATCTCACGGTGTGGTCGCCGACCATAACCGTTGTAGATACCCCGTCCGGGGTTACTCAGGTCACGATCCGGCCACTAGACCAGGCATTCTGATACGTCCGGCGCACGACCGCTGACCCAACGTGAGCACGGCAGATGCGTCAGAAGCTCTCCTAGGCTGTAGAAACAACAACGACACGCGGAGGAGGTCGCATGAGCAGGCTGGTCGAGTTCCGCGTGCTCGGCCCCCTCCAGGTCCTCCTCGACGCCGAACCTCTGCTGGTCAGAGCGGGTAGGCAGCGTGCGCTGCTGGTGTCGCTGCTGCTGCGCGCGGGCACGTCGGTGTCCGTGGACGAGCTCGCCGGCAACGTCTGGGGCGAAGATCCGCCCGCACGTGCGCGCGCGACGCTGCAGACCTATGTCATGCGTCTCAGACAGCTGCTCGGACCGTCTGTTCCGATCAAGACCGTGCCCGACGGGTACCTGATCGACGTCGACGAGAAGACCATCGACCTGATGCGCTTCGAACCCCTGATCGACCAGGGCGAGCAGGAGCGCGCCGCCGGGAACCTCCAGGCCAGCTCGGCCGCGTTCGCCGCCGCCCTCGGCCTGTGGCGGGGTCCGGCCCTGGTCGACGTGCCGTCCGAGATCCTGCACCGCGACGAGGTGCCGCGGCTCAACGAACGCCGCCTGCACGTGCTGGAACGCCGGGTCGAGGTCGATCTCGAGCTGGGCCGGCACGGCGAGCTCGTCGCGGAGCTGTCGCGGCTCACGAGCGACCACCCGTTGCGCGAGCGGTTCTGGGCTCAGCTGATGGTGGCCCTGTACCGCTCCGGGCGTCAGAGCGAGGCGCTGGCCGCCTACCAGCGGGTTTCGCGGCTGCTGGGCGACGAGCTGGGCATCGACCCCGGTGACGAGCTGCGGCGCGTGCACAGCCAGGTGCTGTCCGGCTCGATCAACGCGGTGACGGCGGCGGTCGGCGCCCCAGCCGTGGTCTCGAAGCCCGAACGGGTCGTGCCGTCACAGCTGCCCGCGGACATCCCCGACTTCGTGGGCCGGGACGAGGCCGTGTCGCTGATCGTGGCCCTGCTGCGGACCGCGCAGGGCGTGCCGGTCGTGACGCTGGCCGGACCGCCGGGCGTGGGCAAGACGGCGCTGGCCGTGCACGCGGCTCACCGGATGCGGGCGGACTTCGCGGACGGCCAGCTGTACGTCAACCTGCGCGGATACGCCCCCGGCCCGCCGTTGAGCGCGGTGGACGTGCTGCCGCGGTTCCTGCGCGCCCTGGGCACCGAGCCCGACCAGGTGCCGTTGGACCAGGACGAGCAGGAGGCGATGTTCCGGTCCACTTTGACCGGTCAGCGCGTTCTGCTGCTGCTGGACAACGCCTCGTCCGCCGAGCAGATCCGGCCGCTGCTGCCCGGTTCGCCGGGGTGCGCGGTGCTGGTGACCTCGCGCGACACGTTGCGCGGCCTGGCCGTCTCGCACGCGGCGTCGAACGTCCGGCTCGACGTGCTCGACTGGCACGAGACGAAGTCACTCCTCGCAGGCATCCTGGGTGCGGACGAGGTGGCGTCCCAAGAGGACGCGGCACACGAGCTGGCGGCCCTCTGCGCACATCTGCCATTGGCTTTGCGTATCGCAGCGGCGAACCTCGTGTCGCGTCCGGAGCTGTCCATCGCGGACTACGTGGAGGAGCTGCGGGCGGGCAACAGGCTCGCCGCGCTGGCCGTCGAGGGCGACGAACGGGTCGCCGTGCACGCGGCGTTCGACCTGTCCTACACGGCGTTGAAGCCCGAGCTCGCGCTGATGTTCCGCCTGCTGTCGCTGGTTCCCGGCACGGACTTCACGCCCGAGATGGCAGCGGCGCTGTCGGGGCTGACCACACAGGACGCCCGCCGGCGGCTCGACCGCCTGGCCACCGCGAACCTGATCTCGAACCACGCGCCGTCCCGCTACCAGTTCCACGACCTGCTGCGCGACTACGCGGCCGAGCGCCTGGCGTTCGAGGAGGGCCGCGCGGACTCGCGGCTCGCGTTGCGACGGCTGCTGGACTGGGCGGTGCGCTCGGTCGACAACGCCACCTCGGCGATGAAGTCGACGCTGTTCCGCTTCCCGCGCCCGGCCCCGTTGGACGGCGTGGTGCCCCGGACGTTCAGCACCTCCACCGAAGCCCTGACCTGGCTCGACGTCGAACGGGCGAACCTGGTCGCGCTGGTGGCGCACGCCGTGGAGCGCGACCCGGAGAACTCGCCGTGGCAGCTGGCCGACGCCCTGCGCGGCTACTTCTACACGCAGTCGTTGACGGCGGAGTGGCGTGAGACGGCGAAGGCGGGCCTGCAGGGCGCACGCGCACCACGCGACGAGCTCGGCCAGCTCGCCATGCTGTCCTCCCTGGGCACGCTGTACTGGGTGACCGGCCAGCACCGCAACGCGCTCGGCTACTACCAGCAGGCCATCGTCCTGCAGGAGCACATCGACCTGCCCGGCGCCGAGGCCGCCGTGCTGTCCAACGCGGGCAGCGTCTACATCGACCTCGGCGAGCTCGAACACGCGGCCGACCACCTGGAACGCGCCCTGGTGATCGCCCGCCGGGTGGGGGCGCCCCAGCTCCTGGCGAACGCCCTGTTCAACCTCGGCGGCGTCTACATGCAGCTCGGCCAGCTCGACCAGGCCGCGTCGACGTTCGAGGAAGCGCTGAAGGACGGCGAGCGCCTCGACTCGTGGATCCTGCAGGCGAACTCGATGCGTGCTCTCGGCGAGGTGCAGGCGTGGCGCGGCAAGCCGGACCTCGGCGAGGACTACTTCGTGCGCGCACGTGAGCTCTACGAACGTGCGGCCGCCCGCAACTTCGGCCACACCATGCACGAGGGCATGGCCATCACGCTGATCATGCGCGGCCGGTACGAGGAAGCGGCTCTGGAAGCCGCCGCGGCCATGCAGATCGCGCAGGACCTGGAGAACGTCAAGAGCGTCTGCGACGCCCAGAACCTGCTCGGCCGCGCCCTGGAGGGCGGTGGCCGGTACGAGGAGGCGCTGGAGCAGTTCTCGTCCGCGCTGGCGATCGGGGTGGAGACGGGCTACTCGTGGGGCATCTGCTCGGCCCGCCGCGGCCTCGCCTCGTCCTACCGCGCGGTCGGTCGTTACGAGGAGGCCCTGGCGACGGCCACCGCGGCGCTGGTCGAGGCCGGCAAGTCGCAGTTCCGGCTCGCCGAGATGGAGGCGTTGCTCGTTCTCGGGCGCACCCACCTCGACACCTCGGATGCCGCCGGTGCGCTGGACTGCGCTCTGCGGGCGGCCTCGGTCGGTTCCGACTCCGGGCATCGGTGGGTGTTCGGGCGGTCTCTGCAGCTGGCAGGCGATGCGTCGTTCGTGCTGGGTGACGCTGGTTCCGCCCGGTCCTACTGGGCCACGTCACTCGAGGTGTTCAGCGCTATCGGGACGCCTGAGGCCTCGGTGGTCGAGGCTCAACTGCTTGACGTGACAACGTAGTCAGCTCTGGCCCTGGTCTCGTCGACCGCGAACCAGCCTCGTTCGTACTGCTGCCAACGGATGAAGTGCTCACGTTGGTGTTCGCCGTCCCGGCTGACCGCGCGTTCCAGTCTGCTCTGTTCGTCTCCGTGGTCCACGAAGATCTTCAGGCTGGCGCGGGTGTTCGCTTTCCTGGCCGAGGAGAAGCCCTCCAGGATTATGGTCCTTTGTGGAGTGAGGACGACCTCGTCGCCTTCCCCGATGCACGGAAACCCTGGGGACCAGTCGGTTTTCCGGTATCTGCCCTCGTTGCCCTGGGCGATTTCGTCGAGTGCGTGTTGCAGCCTGGGCCACCATTTCGTCGTGGGGTCGTCCCACGTTGCGAAGTGGTCGGTGCTGATGAGCTGGGCGTCGAGTTCTGTTGCGAGCTCCCGTGCGAACGTCGACTTTCCCGCGCCCGACGGGCCGTCCACCGCGACCAGGCGAGTCGCGCCCAGCCGCGGTGGAGCCGTCGCTACATGCTGCGGCGACCAGATAGCGCACGCCCCAGCGTCAGCTCGTCCGCGAACTCCAGGTCGCCGCCCATCGGCAGCCCGCTGGCGAGCCGCGTGACGGAGAGGCCCGGGAAGTCCCTGAGCATCCTGACGAGGTAGGTGGCCGTGGCCTCGCCCTCGGTGTTCGGGTCCGTGGCGATGATGACCTCGGAGATGTCGACACCGTTGGTGGCCGTGCCGATCCGGTTCAGCAGCTGCCGAATCCGGAGCTGGTCCGGCCCGACGCCGCTGAGCGGATCGAGCGCGCCACCCAGGACGTGGTAGCGCCCCTTGAACTCCCTGGTGCGCTCGATCGCCTGGACGTCCTTCGGCTCCTCGACCACGCAGACCAGAGCCAGGTCCCGCTTCGGGTCCCGGCAGATCCGGCAGGTGGTCTCGGCACTCACGTTGCCGCAGACGTCGCAGAAGACCACGCCCTCCTTGACCTTCTGGAGTGCGTGCTGGAGCCGCTCGATGTCGGCCGACTCCGTCGCCAGGAGGTGGAAGGCGATCCGCTGCGCGCTCTTCGGACCTACGCCCGGGAGCCTGCCCAGCTCGTCGATCAGGTCCTGTACCGGGCCCTCGTACATCTGGTTAGCCGATCTCTTGGCTGATCAGGGTGCTGATCACTGGGCTGGCGATCACTGGGCTGGCGATCAGCCCAGCAGTCCGCCGAGGCCGCCCTGGGCCAGCGGGCCGAGCTTCTGCTCCACGAGCTCCTGCGCCTTGGTGTTCGCGTCCTTGATCGCCGCGATCACCAGGTCCTGGAGGGTCTCGACGTCCTCCGGGTCCACGATCTTCGGGTCGATCGCCAGGTCGACCAACTCGCCGCCGCCGGTGACCGTGGCAGTGACCAGGCCGTTGCCCGCGTTGCCGGTGATCTGCGTTTCGGCCAGCTGCTGCTGGGCTTCTGCCATCTGCTGCTGCATGGACTGGGCCTGCTGGAGCAGGGCCTGCATGTCGAACTGACCGGGTTGCACCGCTGGTCCTCTCGGTGGGCTGGCATTCGTGGGGTGTTGTCCAGGGTACGGGGGGTTGGGGTGCGTTCTGTTGCCGCCTGGTCCGTAGGTGGGGACCGGTGTGTGGGGTGACCGTTGGCGTGGGGCTGACCTTCGTGTGGGGCGAGCTTCGTGTGGGGCGAGCTTCGTGTGGGGCGAGCTTCGTGTGGGGCGAGCTTCGTGTGGGGCGAGCTTCGTGTGGGGCGAGCTTCGTGTGGGGCGAGCTTCGTGTGGGGCGAGCTTCGTGTGGGGCGAGCTTCGTGTGGGGCGA